>NZ_JBDPME010000036.1:0-70653 GCF_039871825.1 Nonomuraea sp. B12E4
AACGAACCCTGGATCGTCGATCGCCCCCAAGCACGTACGGCGTCCAGCCATGCAGTGGCGATCGTAGGGCTGTGTCTGTGCGGCGGCGCGGCAACCCCGGTCGGTGCGTTCGGGTTGGTACGGCGGGACCGGCGCGCGGTGGCCGGCCCGGTGTCCCGCCGCCGTCCGGGACCGGCCCCCAGGCCGCACGCCCGGACGGCGGGCGGGCGGAGGGCCGGGGGTGCGGCGGCGCGCCGCGCCGCCGCTTGATACCTACAAGAACAATTCGGCAGTGTGATCGGCATGGCCGAGTTCGTTGAGGTTCATGTGACCGTGCCGGATCGTGATGTCGCTGAGCGGATCGCCGCTGCGGTGGTGGCTCAACGCCTGGCCGCCGCAGCGCAACTCGTCGCGCCGATCACTTCTGTCTTCTGGTGGGGTGGGGAGATCAACCGGGCCGATGAATGGTTGCTGTTCATGAAGACCACCGCCGAGCGGTTCGATGAGTTGGCTGCTGCGATCCGGGAACGGCACCCCTACGAAGTGCCGCAGATCATCGCCGTGCCGCTGGTCGCCGGGACGGCGGACTACCTGGAGTGGATCAGGCGGGAGACGACCCCAGAGTCCGACGCGTAAAGATCAGGTCACCGAGGAGTTCGCGAGCGGCAGGGTCCTGCTGACTGGCGAGCGCCTTCTCTACATTGCCCAGGTGCTGCAGGCCCCACGTCGACTCGGTCCGCTGGGCTGCGTCCAGAGCACGGCGCGCGTAGGTGACACCGGTCGAGATGTCGCCGATCTGGAACTGAGCCTGGGCGACGTCGGCGTAGATGACAGCGATGCGCTTGTGGTCGCCATCCTCATCAACGGAGCTGAGAGCGTGCTGTCCGGCTGCACTCACCTGCTGTTCGTCACTCAGCCGCACATGAACGGAGAGCTGGAAGGCGGCCATGCGCCCGGCGTCCAGGAAACGGGTCCAGGCGCGTTCACGGTGCGGGCGGGCGCGGTCAAACGCCTCTTCCGCCTGTCGTAGCCGTTCGGCTGCTTGCCGGTCCCCCATGGTGGCGAGGTGTTCGGCCTCCAGGCAGAGCAGCCAGGCCCTTGTGGCGTCGTCGCCGTGGGCCGGTAGGAACTGCTGCGCCTGCCGTACCGTCTCAAGCGCGGCACGCCCTTCCCGCGCATACGAGCGGTAGGCGTGAGTGCACGCCTGAATGATCGGGTGCCCGCTCTCCTTGGCCGCGAGTGCTGAGACGCGGTCGAACGATGCCGACTGCGCGGGCCGCTTGAGGTCCCAGGCCAGCCACGAAGCCAGCGTTGCCGCCTCCCCGGCCGTGGCGGCCAGTCTCCTGCGGAACCGCTCAGGCGCGCCATGGAGAAGGCTGCTCAGCTCGTTGAGGTGGCTGGTCAGCCCTTGGTAGAGGGCACTGGCCGGAAGTTCGTACTCCAAGCGGTGGAACCCAATGGTCCGAGTTTCGAGGTGCTCGACGGTGTCTTCGTCGAGCACTTGCGGGCCGGCAAGGGCTCGGGTGAGGCGTTCCCAGGGGTCGGTGACGGGAGAGGCGGCCTCGGCGGTCAGTCCGGCTGCGATGAGGAGCATCGTTCGGCGGTTCACGTGTGCGTCCAGCCTTCCCACGATCCAGGCCAGCGTCAGCGCGTCAACGTCGCAAGCGTCGTCCGGCTGGCGCGAGCCGATGACTACTTGTTCCACGCTAAGAAGGCTGCTTGCTGGTGTTCCATCCCGCGTCGGGATGGGTGTCGGCGGGAGTGGCACGCCGGTGAGGATGCGCGGGGCGAGGCCGAGGATCATGCGGGCGGGGTCGGGCATATGCAGGCCCTCGGCGATGCGCTCGAAGACATCGAGTGCGGTGACTTGGGCCTTGCCTTGCATGTACTCGCTGACTTTGCCCTGGCTGAAACCCACGGCGACGCCGATGCGGGTTTGGCTGATGCCCGCATACTGGCGGACGAGCCGGAAAACGTGGCCGATGTCGCGATTTGTGAGGGCGGTGCGCATTTCGGGGCGTTGCCACAGGTCGGCCGGTATGACGACCGGTTCGGCCCCGTCTGCGGGCATGTGCCGTATCCCCTTGCGTCCTTGGACTGCCGGTAACTCCACGCTCACGGTTCGGAGTTATCCCGTCAAGGGATATTGCTGATCCCGTCCGAGGATTCCGGCTCGGGATGGGTTGCCTTGCCGCAGGTGAAGACGCTTGTCCCATGACTCGGAGCGATCAACCAACAAGTGAGAGGTGCCGGGCCTGTCGGGCCCAGGGGTGGCGTTGGGTGCGCAAGAGCCGTGCCGATGCGCTGCGCCGTCTTGACGGGACGGCGGTCGAGCTTGTGCAGGTGACCTGCTTCGAGTGTTCCGGAGTCGGCAGAAAGCGGGCCACGTAGTGGAGATCATCACGGGCTGCCTCAGTCCGCACGTCAGCGAGGTTCGGGAGGGGCACATGCAGTTGGTCTGGCGCAAGCCGACGAAGGCCGAGGATCGTGCCCGGGTGGTGGCCTGGTCGTGCCGCTGCCGGTCAACCGTGTACGAGCTGCGTCGTATGGGTGGTCAGTCGTACATCCGGCGGACAGAGTACGACGACAAGGGCAGGGAGACGATCTACGAGACTCATCGGTGGTCGTACAACAAGGCTGCCGAGGTCTGGGCCACCTTGCTGGAAGGTCAGGCGGTGTAGGTGCCACTTGACGGCGCGGTTCCCTGGATGTGGGGGCCGCGCCGTCGTCGCGTTGGGGTACGTCTATCTGTCGCTAGAAGGGGTTGCCTAAGCAGCATGCGCTGATAGCCTGCTTGGCTAGACAGGCATGTTGAATGTGGAGCCCTGATGTCATTTGAGTACACGCCCCCGAAGTACGCGCAACTGATCGCGGAACTTGAGCGGCGCATCGACTCGGGCGAATACCCGCCCGGCTCCCCGCTGCCCAGTGAACACCAGCTCATGGCCGAATTCGCGATGGCGCGCCCGACCGTCGTCAAGGCCCTTGGTGTGCTGCGCGATCAGGGCTGGATCGTCACCCACCAGGGCAAGGGCCGGTTCGTACGCGGGCGCCCGGCCATCCCCACCGGTCAGCAGGCACGGGCCGGACGCGAACTGCTCGACCGCAAGGAAGCCCAGGTCTCCAGCCGGTTGCTGGTGACCGGAGAGGTCGAGGCACCCAATCGGATCGCCTCGTATCTGGGGCTCAAGCCCAAGTCGCCGGTCATGCTGCGGCGATCGCTCACCGAGCACGACGGCGAGCCGACCGAGATCTCTTCGACCTGGCTGCCGGTTGAGGCGGTGCAAGGTACGGCACTGGCCGAGTCGGAGGAGTTGAAGCAGGGCGTTCGCCGGTACGTGGAGAGCGTGGCCGGCGCTTCGCTGGATCACATCATCGAGCACGTCACCGCGCGCAATCCGACCAAGGAGGAGTGCTCACTCCTGGGAGTCAAGAGCTCGGCTGCACTCCTCGTCGTCTACGCCGTGGCGTGCGATGCGACGAGCAAGCCGTGGGTGGTCGTAGAGTCTGTTCTGCCTGGTGACCGGCACGAATTGGAGGATGCCTACCCAATTCGGTAGTCGGAGTTCCAACTTCTCTCGCGAAGTCCGCTTGGTGCACTTGACTGGCCAAGTGGGCTTCGTGCTTAATGGGCTTACAACTTGGTCAGTCAAGATGGCTGACCGCCCAAGAAGAGAAGTGGTTCAACATGGCACTACAGGGACCCATCCCCGTGACGTTCGCCCAGGTCTTCCCGCACGGCTGCTACACGGTCGGGGAGGTCGAGCCGGTCAAGGACTTCGAGGCTTCCACGAACGGCAGGTTCGTTCAGGCGCGGGACAAGCAGACGAGCGAACTCGTCTGGCAGATCCCGGTCATGGACGCCGACCCGTCGCTCAAGGCGGCTCAGAAGACCGTGGCGGTCAAGATCCTCAGCCCCACGCAGCCGGTCGCCCCGGCTCCCGTCGCGGGGCTGCCGTTCACGCCGGTGGAGTTCGACGGGCTGACCGTCACCCCGTACGTCAACGGTTCCGGGCGGCTCGCCTATTCGATCAAGGCGCGGCAGATGCTCGCACCTCGTACCAACGTCAAGTCCACCAGCAACAGCAAGGAGGCCGCCGCATGAGCGAGCACCGTCCCTACACCTACGTCACCTTGTCCATGAAGCCCGACTCCACGCCGTACGTGGGGGTCTCCTTCCACACGCCGCGTCTGAAGGTCAGTGCCGGGATGTTGCTCAGCAACCCGCGCCCATACCTGGAGTTCCGCTCCTCGGAGGCCGACGTGCACATCTCCACCACCGGGGCCGGGCCGGTCACCGACGCCGACCTGGACCTCGCCCGCGACATCTTCAACGCCGCCGCCCGCTACCTGGCCGACTGCGAGTGCCTGCACGCCGAACAGTCGGCCCAGGACGCAGCCGACCCGGCGGCCTGACAAGCAAGCGGGGCCGCTGGAACTGGTCCTTCCGGCGGCCCCTCATCTCCCCTGACGCGAATCACGAGAGGTCTTCAGCCTAATGTTCAAGAGGCTTCCCGGTGACGAGGCGCGCAACCTGGTCACCACCACCCCGGACACCGCCGTCGTCTTCCAACCGGCCGTCGTCCGCACACCCGCCATCATCACCCTGGTCATCTACCTCTACCGCTTCCTCGTCGCCCTAGTCCGGACGATCTGGCGGCACCCCGTGGCGACGGCCGTACCCGCTGCCCTCGGCTGCACCTGGTACCAGTACGGCTGGCCGCTGGCGGCGTCCCTGTTCGGAGTCGTCGCGCTGAGCCTGGTCTCCTGGGCCTTCATCGACCGGCCGTCTTTCGCTCGGTTTGTCGGCTGGCGACTGCTGGCCTGGTGGCGGCTCATGTCGGTCTACCGCCGTCACTGGCAGTCCGTCATGGACGTCTCCGGCCTCGGCAAACGCGTCTACGGACGCCACTACCTGCCTCGGCTGGTGCGTGTCCAGTGCGATGGCTGGGCTGACCGCATCACCGTGCGCATGCTGCGCGGCCAGGCGGTCAAGGACTGGTCCGACCGCATCGAAAACCTCGCCCACGGCTTCGGCGTCACGTCCTGCCGGGTGGCGCTCATCAAGGGCGGCAGACTGCTGCTCATCTTCCCGCGCCGCGACCCCTTGGCCACGCCAATCCCCGCGCTACCCGTTCCCGACGAACCGACCGTGGGACCGGTCGAGATCGGCAAGCAGGAGGACGGCCGACCACTCAAGCTCAAGGTGCACGGCACCCACGTCCTGATCGCGGGCGCGACCGGGGCGGGCAAGGGGTCGTTCCTGTGGGACACCATCCGCGGCTTGCTCCCCGCCATCCGGGCGGGCCTGGCCCAAGTCTGGGCGCTCGATCCCAAGCTGATAGAGCTGTCCTTCGGACGCGAACTGTTCCAGGGCCGGTACGCCGCCGATCCGGGCGACTGTGCCGATCTCCTCGACGAGGCGGTCAGCGTCATGCAGAAGCGGGCGGCCCGCTTCGCCGGTCTTCAGCGCTCCCACATCCCGACGATCGAGGACCCGTTCGTCCTGGTCCTCGTTGATGAGGTGGCGTTCCTGACCGCCTACCAGCCCGACAAGCAGCTCCGGCAACGCATCTCCGCAGCGCTGGCCACGCTCGCCACCCAAGGCCGCTCGGTCGGCGTCGGCGTGATGGCGGCTCTCCAGGACCCGCGCAAGGAGGTCATGAACATCCGCAACCTGTTCCCCGACAAGATCGCGCTAAGACTCGACGAGTCCGAACAGGTGGACATGGTCCTCGGCGACGGCGCACGCGACCGGGGCGCCCTCGCCGACCACATCTCACCCATCCCCGAGCAAGGGGCCGGCGTCGCCTACATGCGCCTGGAGACCTCACCCGAACCCATCCGCGTCCGCGCCGCCTACGTCTCCGACACCGATATCCGCGCCATGGTCGCCCAGTTCGGGGAGGCCGCATGAACCTCGCCCACGTCCTCGACGGGCTGCGCTGCGCCTCCTGCGGCACGCTCAACGCCCTCTGGCTCGACCTGGCCCGCGCCCTGGTCGAGTGCCGCGAGTGCGGCCAGACCGCGCTCATCCTCACCGACCCCGACGAAGGGAGGTCCCTATGACCCATGCGCACGACCGCGCCCTACCCCGAGCGGTACGACTGGCCATGCCCCTGGCCCGCGACGTCGTCGAAGAGGTCGCCAAGCTGAACGGCGTCTGCATCCGGCCCGTCCCGCTCAAGCGGCTCGACACCCACACCGGCCAGTGGGAGATCATCGACGTTCCATGCGGCTCACCGATGGACAGCAAGTGCCCGCCGTGTGCCAAGCGCAACAAGCAACTGCGCAAGGCCCAATGCCGGGAAGGATGGCACCTCGACGAGGAACCCGCCATCACCCCGGACGACCCGAACGAGGAACAGCGCTGGCTGGTGGAGTTCCGCGCCGACATCCAAGCTCAGCGCGACGAGGCCGAACAGGTCGGTGGCGACACGGCCGACTTGGACGCGGTCATCGAGGGCCTGGACGAGGAGATCAACGCGGCGGGTATGCGGGGCAATGTGCTCGGCCGGACGGCGTCCAAGCGCTCCCGCTCGACCAAGCGCAGGCAGGACACACCAGACCTGCCCAAGCGCAAGATGGCGCACACCACGCTGGGCCGGACCTTCCAGGCCCCGGACGGCAGGACCTACCGGCCTTCGCTGTTCGTCACGCTCACCTTGCCCTCGTACGGCAAGGTCCGCGACGGCGTACCGATCGATCCCGACACCTACGACTACCCGCGCGCTGCCCGGGACGCACTGCACTTCTCCAAGCTCGTGGACCGGTTCGTGCAGAACCTGCGCCGCGTGGCTGGCTTCGACGTGCAGTACTTCGCCACCGTGGAGCCTCAGAAGCGGCTCGCCCCGCACCTGCACATAGCCATCCGTGGAACGCTCCCACGAGCAGAGATCAAACAGATCACGGCGGCCACCTACCACCAAGTCTGGTGGCCCTCCGTCGACCAGGTGGTCTTCGAGGGCGAGCACCTACCCGTCTGGCAGGAAGAGGCCGGCTACCTCGACCCCGACACCGGAGAGGTCCTGCCCACCTGGGACGAAGCCCTCGACGAGCTGGACGCCGACGAGGACGCCGAACCCCTGCATGTGATCCGCTTCGGTGAGCAGGTGGACGTCAAGGGCGTGCTCGCGGGCACCAAGGACGCCGACCAGTGCATCCGCTACCTGTCCAAGTACCTCACCAAGAGCCTCGGCGACGGACTCGGCAACCAGGCCCAGCACGAGCACGCGGCCCGCTTCGTCGAGGCCCTGCGCTACGAACCCTGCTCGCCCACCTGCCCGAACTGGCTCCGCTACGGCATCCAACCCAAAGGCGCCAAAGCCGGAATGGCTCCCGGCCGATGCCGCTCCAAGGCCCACAAGCCCGAACACCTCGGCTACGCGGGCCGCCGCGTCCTGGTCTCCCGCAAGTGGTCGAACAAGACCCTGACCGAGCACAAGCAGGACCGCCGCACCTGGGTCTTGGAAGCCCTCGGCAAGACCGACGAGCCCGTAGACCCGCACCGCTACGTCTGGCGGCCTATCCCGGCCGGTGACGCCAACGTCGCCCCTCTGGCCGTCCGGCTCCTTCGATCCGTACGCGAGCGGCAACGCTGGCGCACTCACATGGCCGAACTCCAGGCCAGAGCAGACGGACAAGATCTTTCGGCAACTCCGCAGGCAGCGTGAAGGGAGGTAGACACATGGACCAGCTACTGACCGTCGACGAAGCGGCCGAGCTGCTGCACACCTCGGTTCGCTTCGTCCGTCGCCTGATCTCCGAGCGACGCATCGAGTTCGTGAAGGTCGGCCGACACGTCCGCATCCGCGAATCGGCCCTGATCGCCTTCGTCGTCGCAGGCACCGTCACGCCACTCACGCGCAGCAACGTCACGGGAAGGGCCGCCTGATGGCCAACAAGGATGGGCACCGGCGTTTCGGCAATATCCGCAAGCTCCCCTCCGGACGCTTCCAGATTCGCTATCCCGGCCCAGACGGCGTGATCCACACAGGTACGACGACCTACGGCACCAGGACGGACGCCGACCGGGCTCTGACGCTCATCGAGGCTCAGATGATCTCGGGGGAATGGACCGACCCCGAGCGCGGCAAGGTCGAGTTGGCCGACTACGCACGCGACTGGATCAAGGAGCGTCCGGGGCTTCGGCCCAAAAGTCTGGAGCTGTACAGGTGGCTGCTGGAGCGTCACATCGTCCCGACGCTGGGAAAGGTGCCCGTCGGCAAGCTGACGGCGAAGACGGTCCGTGCGTGGCGTGCCGGACTTCTCGACCGTGGGGTCTCCGTCTCCACTGCGGCGAAGGCATACCGCCTGCTCCGCGCCGTGCTGATGACGGCGGTTGAGGAGGACAAGATGCTCAGCCGTAACCCGTGCCGCATCAAGGGCGCGGGCAATGAGCACACCCCGGAACGCCCGGTGCTCACCGTGGCCCAGGTCTTCGAGCTGGCCGACCGGATGGCCGACCGCCGCTTCAGGGCCATGGTCCTGCTGACCACCTTCGCCAGTCTGCGGTGGGGTGAGGTGACGGCACTTCGCCGGTCGAGCATCGACCTGCAAACCCGCACCGTCACCGTACGGGAACAGCTCCTCGAACTCGACGGCGGCGAGATGCGCCTTGGACCACTCAAGTCGAAGGCTGGCCGACGGACCGTCAGCATCCCCTCTGTGATCATCCCAATCCTCGCCGAACACCTGACGACGTACGTCGATGAGGCCGAAGACGCCTTCGTGTTCCTCGGTAAGCGCGGGGCGTTCCTCCGGGGGAGCAACTTCCGGCGTGAGGCCAAGTGGGCGGACGCTCTGAAGGAGATGGGCGTGCAAGGGCTGCACTTTCACGACCTCCGACACACCGGCAACACCCTGGCGGCCCAATCAGGAGCGAGCCTCGCCGATCTCAAGGCACGCATGGGACATGACAGCGACCGGGCCGCGCTCATCTACCAGCACGCCACCCGAGACGCCGATCAGAAGATCGCCGACGCGCTCTCGGCCCGTGTCAA
Source organism: Nonomuraea sp. B12E4 (assembly GCF_039871825.1). Lineage (NCBI taxonomy): Bacteria > Bacillati > Actinomycetota > Actinomycetes > Streptosporangiales > Streptosporangiaceae > Nonomuraea > Nonomuraea sp. B12E4. Next base: position 8,982 of record NZ_JBDPME010000036.1, read on the forward strand.
GGCCGAGCAGAAGAAGGCGAAGAAGCCCAAGAAGGGAGATGACGACGGCAGCGCGGGCGCACTGGTCCCCGCTGGCTAATGGCACGTTAATGGCACGAACACCCCGTCACAAGATCAGTGGCGGGGTGTTTTCGCTGGTGGAGCCTAGGAGATTCGAACTCCTGACTTCCTGCTTGCAAAGCAGGCGCTCTGCCAACTGAGCTAAGGCCCCTTCGACGAAGATAGCTTACCGGGCGGACGAAGCCGCCTGCGTCGTCCCAAGGTCGTCGCTCAGTACCAAGCTCGGAAAATCCGCGATCGAGTCCAGGATGTGGGTGGCGCCGCCCTTGAGAAGGCGTTCTCTGCTGTGGACGCCCGTCATCAGGCCTGCCACGATCGAGGCGCCTGCTCGTTTGCCGCACAGCATGTCGCTTTCCGAGTCGCCGATGACTGCCACCTGGCGTACGTCTTCGATGCCCAGTCTGAGAACGGCGTGGAGGATCATGTCCGGCCAGGGGCGACCGCGGCCGCCGGCGTCTTCGGGGGTGATGGCGAGGTCGATCTTGTCGTGCCAGCCGAGGACACTCAGCACGCGGCTCAGGGTGGTGCGGCTGAAGCCGGTGATCAGGGCGAGCTTGATGCCCGTGCCGCGGAGTTTGTCGAGGACTTCGAGGATTCCGGGCACGGGAACGAGACCTGCTCGCTCCAGAGCACCCTCGTAGGAGCGCTCGAACGTCAGGTTCGCCGCCTGGGCCTGGGCCTCGTTGCCGGGGAAGATCCCACGGAAGACATCGATCTTGGAGCGGCCCCGGGACCGGTGCACGTGAACCATGGCACGCGCGTACGCTCCGGTCCCGGGCACTATGCCCTGGGTCGCGATCGCCTCGGCAAAGGCGCGCTCGACCATGGCGATGTCACCTACTGTGGTGCCTGCCAGGTCCAGGCACGCCAGCTTGATGGGGACGACGTCACTCATCGCCTCGCCGGTCGGGTTAGTTCTCGCTGCCGGTCGCCTCGGTCCAGAGATCGAGCTCTGCGCGGTCGGCCTGCACCTTACGCCAGATCAGCAGCCCCCCAAGGGCGATCAGCGCCAGAACAAGCAGCTTCTTCACGGTGTGACCCCACTTCTTCGACGGCCTCACCTGCCGGGGTGAGACCCAACGGTTGACAAGCAGCCTAGCAAGGGATGGCTGCGATCCCTGTGTCGTGCACGGGCCAGATGTGCGGGATGTGCGAAGAACGAGTGCTTAGCCCCAGGTAAGGGGCTGGACCCGCTGTACTCGTTCTCTTCGCGGATTCTCGTCCGCCGGCTGTTCGATCACCCGCTCTCGTTGCTCATTGTCATCACCCATCCTCATCTTGGACAACATCCCGATCATGCCAAGTTTTGCGAGTGCACGCGTACTGGCAGGTTTGGCAACTAACCCAGTCAAACAAGTCAACTTAGTCAACAAGCCATAGAAGTCGAAGGAGTTCGGCTCCTTATGAGGGGCTGAGCTGGCGGTTCGTGGTTCGGGCCTGGTTGGATGAGGGATCACGTCCTACCGTCTGAGGCAAGGCGGTGGTGGCGAGGGCTCGTTGCTGGAGGAGCTGGCTCGGCGGGAGGCTGCGGCTCGGCGTCGGATCGAGGGGCTGCGACAGCAGATCGGCGAGTTGACCGGGCGGTTGGGGGTCGAGGAGGACCGGTCGTCTCGATACCTGCATCCGCTACCTGACCGACCACGCAGAGCTCCTTCGCTACCGCCACCTCATCGCCGACCGCCTCGACATCACCGGCGCCCGCTGGGGTCTTGCCTGAGCCGAAGCCATCCTCAAGCTCCGCGCCCTCATCACCAACAACGATCTGCCCGAATACTGGCGCCATCACCTCGGCCAAGAACATCAGCGCGTCCACGGCCAGCACGGCTACGAACTCATCGCCTGATCGGCTCGGTGCCTCAGAAGGAGCCGTACCCTCCCCAGACGCGCCGCTTAGCAATTGAGGGCGGCGGTGGTCTGGGGCCGGCCCGAGACGGGGTCCAAGGCTATGGGGAACGTTCGCCCGTCGGCCACCCGGATCTCAACCGAACTCTGCCCCGTCCACTTCACCGAGTCGAAGGCGTCGTTGGTGTCGTCGTCGTTGAAGCAGCCGAAAACCCACTCCTTGCTGAGCAACCCGCCGTCCCTGCGGAGGCTGAGCCACGTCACCGTGTCCAGCCCGAAGCCCGACTCCTGGAGCCGGATCCTGTACGGGGCCGGCCCGTCGACGAAGCCGACCTCCTCGGTAGCGGTGAGCGCAACGGCGACCAACCCCGCCAACAGTGCGCCACTCGCGCCCAGCCCGGCAAGGACGCCGATCAGGACGCGTAGCCATCTCCACCGCAGCCCGATGGCGGCCCACGCCATCAGGAGACAGGCCAGCGCACCGAACGCGAACGGATGGTTCAGATGCTCCCTCAGGACCACCAGGTCGGATTTATGGAAGCACGCCAGAGCCGCGAGGCCGCCCGCGCAGAGCGAGACGGCCAGCAGCACGAGTGAGCGAGCGGACATCGCGCATCCCATCGGTGAGGTGCCACCGAGATCATGACAGCACCACGGGTCACGTAACGTGGAGTTGGCCACGATCAAGGGAAACCTGTTCTGGGCCTTCGCCTACAACGTGGCGGCGTTGCCGCTGGCGGCGCTGGGGCTGCTGAACCCGATGATCGCGGGGGCCGCGATGGCGTTCTCCAGTGTCTTCGTGGGTAACAGCCTGCGCCTGCGCCGCTTCGCGTGACGCCCAGAAGATCAGGCGTGCGACTCCGGCGTCAACCGGGTGGCCACCCCCACCCGGTTCCACGCGTTGATGGACGCCACGGCCACCACCAGGGCGGCCAGTTGCTGTTCGTCGAAGACGGCGGCGGCCCGGCCCCAGATCTCGTCCGTGATGTCGTCGGTGGAGAGCCTGGTGGCGGCCTCCGTGAAGGCCAGGGCGGCACGTTCCTGCTCGGTGAAGAAGGGGGACTCCTGCCAGACGACGACGGCGTGCAGGCGGGCGTCGCTCTCCCCCGCCTTCTTGGCGTCCGCGCTGTGCAGGTCCACGCAGTAGACGCAGCCGTTGATCTGGCTGGCGCGCAGGTTCACCAGGTTCACGATGGGCTGCGGGAGGGTGCTGTCCGCGACGAACCTGTCCAGTCCGGCCATCGCCCTATACGCCTCGCGGGCCAGCGACCCGAGTTTCATGCGTTCGGTCATGCCCCCATCTTGGAGCCCATTTTGTCCCGATATAAGCTCCACTTTCCGGCAAGTTGATTGGGCCAAGTTGGACGTACACATCAGCCTCCGCGGCCGTGGTGACCTGGCCGCACAGGTCTACCGCCAGCTCCTGGAGGCCATCCTCGACGGACGGCTGCGCTCGGGCGAGCGGCTGCCCCCGACCCGCGAGCTGGCACGCCGCCTGGAGATCTCCAGGAACACCGTCGCGCTCGCCTACGACCGCCTGGCCGCCGACGGGTTCCTGGTGGGGCGGGCGGGGGCGGGCACGTTCGTGTCGGCGCAGCAGGTCAGGGGCCGGGCGGCGCCCAAGGGAGTGGTGCAGCCGAAGCCGGTCTGGAGAGAGCTCCAAGGCGTACAACCGCCGCAACCCGCCCGGTACGACTTCCGCGCCGGCATTCCGGACCCACACCTGTTCCCCATGGAGACCTGGCGCAGGCTGGTGGCCCGCGAGCTGCGCGTAGGCGTCGCCGCCTACGGCGATCCTTCCGGATACGAACCCTTGCGAGCGGCCATTTCCCGGCACATCGGTATCAGCCGCTCGGTCCACGCCGGCCCCGGCGACGTCCTCATCACGAACGGCGCCCAGCAGGCCCTCGACCTCATCGGCCGCGTCCTCATCGAGCCGGGCACCTGCGTGGCCGTCGAGGAGCCCGGCTATGCCCCGGCCCGCCAGCTGTTCCGCTCCCTGGGCGCCCGCGTGACCGGCGTACCGGTGGATGCCGAGGGCCTGGTCGTCGAGGCCGTACCCGGCTCCGCCCGCATCGTCCACGTCACCCCTTCGCACCAGTTCCCGCTCGGCACACCCATGTCGCCGGCCCGCCGCGCCGCCCTGCTGGCCTGGGCGGAGCGCCGCCGCGCCGTGGTGATCGAGGACGACTACGACAGCGAGTTCCGCTTCGGCGAACGCCCGCTCGAACCCCTCCAGAGCCTCGACCGCGCCGGCCGCGTCATCTACGTGGGCTCGTTCTCGAAGACCCTGCTCCCCATGCTCAGGCTCGGCTTCCTCGTCGCCCCGGCGTCCCTGGCCCCCGCACTGCGTACCGCCAAACGCCTGTCCGACTGGCACGGCGAGCTGCCCACGCAGGCCGCTCTGGCCCGCTTCATCGACGAGGGCCTGCTGGCCAGGCACATCAGGAAGGCCACCCGCGAGTACGCCGCCAGGCACGCGCTGATCGCCGAAGCGCTCGCCGGTTTCCTGGATCTGATCCCCGCCACGGCGGGCCTGCACCTGTGTGCCCGCATTCCCCCAGGAATGTCCGTACGCGAGACGCCGGACGTGGCAGTCGAACGCCTGGAGAATTACTGCGGCGAGACCCCGCCCCAGCCCGGCCTCGTCCTCGGCTACGGCGCGATCACCAGAGACGACATCCCCGAGGGACTGCGCCTGCTAAGGATGGCGACGCAGCCAGAACCGTCTGGCCCGCTCCCCTGACATCTCCGGGTCGTCGGGCGGCGAGGGCTGCTGCACGATCACGACCGTGGTCTTGGCGTGCCGGGCGCAGTACATGCTCGTGGAGGGCAGGAAGATGCGGCTGAGCAGCCCGCGCCGCCCTCTCCCGAGCACCAGCAGGTCGCCCTCGCGGGCCAGGTCCACGAGGTGGTAACCGGGGTCGCCGACCCGGCCGACCATGACCGTCGTGAGGTCCTCCGGCACCCCGCCCGCCACGTCCTCGAACACGCTCGTGATCACCTCGGTGCAGCGCGCCTCCTCGCCGGCCCTGACGGCGTGCTGGACGGGCAGCGCCTCGGGGAAGGGATGAACGGGCGCACGGCTGACGTGTACGACCACCAAGGCCATCCGGTGCAGCCTGGCCGCGCCGATGGCCCAGGCGAGAGCCCAGCGCGAGGCCGGGGACTCGTCCACCCCCACGATCAGCCTCGCACCGCCGGGCAGTTCCTGTTCCACGGTGCCTCCTGCTTGAGAAGTACGACCATAGTGCGCCTTCCCCCTGGTTACCGGGAGGTGGCACTTTGCGAACTCTGGAGTCCCCCGCAAACCGGGGCATAGCATGCGGGATTGCCACGAGGGTCGGGCGCGGCCCCGTCCACCCTCGACCGAGAGCTCGACGGGGCGTTTGCGCGCAGGCCTCGCTCGTGTCAAATACAGGCTACGGGAAGTCGACCGCGCCGGCTGGCTGGAACGATGCCGCGGGCACGATCCCGCCCAGGATCGGACCCGCCCCGCGTGGCGGCCCTGTTCTGGACGGCCCTGTTCTGGACGACCCTGTTCTGGACGACCCTGTTCTGGACGACCCTGTTCTGGACGACCCTGTTCTGGACGACCCTGTACAAGGCGAGCCTGTACTAGACGAGGCGCATCAGGCCGTCGTACATGGCCTTCCGCTCGTCCTCCGAGAGGACCTGGTACGGCGTGGCGGCCCGCCGGTTCGTCTCCGCCTCGATCAGGATCCGCAGCGGGCCGTCCCGCATGCCGACGACCTCTTCGGCGGACAGGCCCGCCGCCCGCCACGCCTCGGCGTGCGCGTCGGCGCGGTGGTATCGCAGGACGGCGATCCTGTTGAACAGCAACAGCCCCGGTGGCGCGTCCACCGGCTCGTACGGCGGGGCGGTCAGCTCCAGGGCGCCACCCGGCAGGCGTTCGGCCCCGTCGAGCACCCGGCCCGCCATTTCGGCGAGCTCCGGCAGGCCCGGATCGGGCCAGACCCGGTGGGTGGCGGTGGCGTGCAGGTCGTACAGCCCGTGAATGAACTTCAGGCCCTTGTCCGTCAGTCGCAGCGTCCCGTCGCCGTCCTGGGTGAGGGTGCCTTCGCTGAGGTGCTGCTCCAGGACCGGCTCGTGGCCGGCGAGGTCGCCGTAGCGGTAGATCGTGCTCAGGTCCGGCCGGGTGAGCGGCCGCACGGGCAGCGTGAACCGCAGGTCGGCCAGGATGCCGGGGGTCACCCCCGACGCCTCGGCCAGCTCGTCTGCCGCCCGCCGGGCGGAGGCGTGCACGTTGACGTGTGCCGCGTCGATGACCGGGCCGATCGCCGCCGCATATTCCGACAGGTCATGAATTTTCGGCATCGGCGCCAATTCTGCCCCACAAACCCAACAAACACAGAAAAAGCCAACACCCCAAGCCAAACCCCAGGAACCGTGGTGAGCGGCACGCACAAGCTGTGGCGGGGAGCTGTGGCGGGGTTGCCGTGGGGGTGATGCTTTCCGAGCTCGTCGGAGGCGGTGCGTTTCGGGCTTGCCGGAGGTGGTGTTCGGCGTGCCGGGGTGGGTGGTGTCCGGGTTACCACGGTGGTGGGGCAAGTTTGGGCTCGCGTAACGGCGCTCAGCCGGTGAAGGGTCAGAGGCCGTTTCCTGGAGGGCCATCAGCCACGTGCGGCGGGTGGTGGGGGCTGGCAGCGCGTAACAGATGGAAGTGGAGAGCCGGGCAAAGTCAGCCCCAGTGGGCGGGGGTGGGCGGGTGGAGGGAAGTGGCGATGTCGGTGGCGAGGCTCGGGATGGCGGCAGGAGGCAGAGAGGAGATGGTGAGGCGGAGGGCCGGTGGGGCGGTGAGGCGGTTGCGGGCGCCGGGCGCCGGAACCCAACCGCGGGACAGCAGGCGGGTGATGGCCACCGTCTCGTCGGGCACCGGGATCCAGACGTTGAGGCCGGTGCGGCCGTGGGCCTGGATGCCGCGCTCGGCCAGGGCCGTCACCAGGCCGTTCCGGCGGCGGGCGTACGCGGCGGCCACCGCCGTCTGGTCCACCGCCCCGGTCCGCCAGAGGTGGGCCACGGTACGTTGCAGCAGGCGGCTGACCCAGCCCGCGGCCAGGCGCTGACGGCCGCGCAGCCGGTCCAGGGTGGCGGCGTCGCCGGTGACCAGGGCGAGGCGGAGGTCGGGGCCGAACGCCTTGGCGGTGGAGCGGGTCAGGATCCAGCGGTCCGTGACGCCCGCCAGGGCATGCAGCGGCGTGTCGACCATGCCCGAGCCGTGGTCGTCCTCGATCAGCAACACCCCCGGGTACGCCGTCAGCACGTCACGCAGCGCGCCGGCGCGGGCGGCGGGGACGGAGGCGCCTGTCGGGTTCTGGGCGCGGGGAGTGATCACCACGGCCCGTGCCCCCGCCCGCAGCGCCCGGGCGAGATCGTCCGGCAGGGGGCCGTCGTCGTCGACCCGCATCGGGACGGCGCGTAGCCCCAGAACGCCGACGAGGTCGAGGAGGGCTGTATAGCCGGGATCCTCCACCGCGATCGGGTCGCCGGGACGGAGGTGGGCGGTCAGCACGCGTTCGACGGCGTCGAGGGTGCCGGAGGTGACCGCCAGCGGGCCGGGCGGCACGCCGTCCGCGCGCAGCGCCTCCGCGGCCAGGGCGAGGAACTCCTCGTCGTCGCCCGTCCCGTACATGGCGGGCCGTTCCGCGTGCGCCCTGGCCGCCGCTGCGAGCGCCGCGTGCAGGGGCGGGAGCAGGGCGGGGTCGGGGTTGCCGGTGGACAGGTCGCGGGCTCCCGGGGGCGCCTCGATGCTGATGTCCTCGCGGAACGTGCTGGCGGGGCGGGGCCTGATCCGGGTGCCGCGGCGGCCGGCGGTCTCGACGACGCCACGCTCGCGCAGCAGCCGGTACGCGGCCGCCGCCGTGTTGGGGCTGACCCCGGCCGTAATGGCCACCTCACGCACGGGTGGGAGCGTCGTGCCCGGCGCCAGCCGTCCCCCGGACACCGCCGCCTCGACCGCGGCCGCTATTTCGTTGGCCGTCCCACCCGTGATCAGGTATTTTTCTTGCACAAAAAACATTATGTACTAATACAAAGAGGTACGGGGTGCTCATTCATCCTTGGGACTCGGCCAGAGACAACGACGAATGGCGGAGTTGGCTGCGTACGCGCGACTTCGGGCAGATCGCGGTGAACGGCGTGGACGACGGCCCGCCGGTGGTGGTGCCGACCCACTTCCTGTTCGACGGCGACGGGGAGGTGCTGCTCCACCTGGCCAGGCCCAACCCGATCTGGGCGGCGCTGGAGGCCAATCCGACGGCCGTGGTGAGCGTGCACGACGACCACGCCTACATTCCGTCGGGATGGCGCTCGGACTCGCCCGAGGACGGCGTGCCGACCAGCTACTACGCCACGGTTCAGCTCACCTGCGCGGCGAGCGTCGTGGACGACCCCGAGGGCAAGGCGGAGATCCTGCGACGGCAACTGGCCCACCACGAGCCGGACGGGGGGCACGGCGAGGTGGCCGCCGACTCGGGGCCGTACCACCGGAGGTTGTCGGGGATCAGGGGGTTGCGGCTGGAGGTGCTGGGGGTGCGGGCCAAGTTCAAGTATGACGACCACCGGCCGGTCAGCTTCCGGGAGAGGATCGCGGGCGAGCTGGCCGAGCGGGATCTTCCGGGGGACGCGGCCGCCAGGGATCACCAGCTCAGGCGCATGCTGCGCGGCTAGTGGCTCGGCTCTGATCTTCGGCCGTCCAACGGCCCTTTCATGTTCATGGCATGAGGCCGGTCAGCTTTCCTGGCGTGGGGCCGGTCAGCTTGGGGCGTCGATGAACTGGGTGACGAGGAAGTCGAGCCGCTCGTCCTGAATGTCCAGGGGAATACGGCCGCTGGCCGACAGGGTGGCTATGCCGTGCAACGCGCTCCAGATGACTTCGGCGAACAGTTCGCGTCGCGCGTTGTCCGGGCGAAAACAGCCGACGAACTCGTCGAAGCAGGCGCGCAGTGGGGGCGGCGTCTCGGCGTGCGCGAACTTCACGTCGGTCGGCATGACGAACATGGCCTGATAGAGGGCGGGCCGCTCGGTGGCGAAGTCCAGGTAGGCGCGGCAGGCGGCGTGCAGGGCCTGCCGTAGCTCGGGGTTGGCCAGCCGGGCACGGCGCAGGTGGGCGGCGAGTTCGCCGAACCCGTCGATCGCGACGGCGCGGACGATGGCGTCCTTGCCGCTGAAGTGGCTGTAGAGCACGGGCTGGCTGTACTCGACCCGCTCGGCGAGCCTTCGCGTCGTCACCGCCTCCCAGCCTTCGGCCTCGGCGAGTTCGCGGGCCGCTGTGATGATCAGCTGATGGCGTTGGGCGCGTTCACGTTCACGGCGCGCTTTGATGACGGACATGGCCACATCCTAGCAACGCTAGACATCCTGCCGAAGGTATACCTATCATCGACACTCCCACTAGTGCCGCTAGAAGCCGGTGGGCGCCGCCGCCGAGAGGAAGCGGCCATGCTCACAAAATTCAGTCCAGCCTGAAATTACTGGCCAGATAGGTGATGACGGCTAGGATGATCGCATGGCAGCGCAGGAGGGCCCCGACCACGAGCAGGTGCTCGAATGGGTGGAGCGGGTGGCGACGTTCGTCTCCACGGAGTGGGGGCTCGCCCCCATCACCGGCCGCGTCCTGGGCTGGCTCATGGCATGCGACCCGCCGGCACAGACCGCCAGCGACATCGCGGAGGCCATCGGCGCGAGCCGCGCGTCGCTGACCACCAACATGCATCTCCTGACGTCCATCCGGTTGATCCGCAAGTTCCGCAAGCCCGGGGAGCGGAACGTCTACTACCAGATCGAGGATGACGCCTGGTCGAAGGTCCTCCGGCAGAAGCTCGCCGCGTTCGTCGCGTTCGACGAGCTCGCGGCGGACGGCCTGCGGCTGGGCTGGGCCGACGAGGCGCAGACCGCGCGCATCCGCTCGGCCAGGACCTCCATCGCCGCTCTGGTCAAAGTGCTGGACCAGGCCGCCAACTGAGCCCACTCACAGACCCGGGATGGCTGAGCCCACTCACAGACCCGGGCCGTCGGCGGTGCTCTGGCCGGGCCCAGGGCCACGGGTGCGACTGATCCCCCGCATTGTCCACCGCCTGTGGATAACCGGCTCGCCCTGTGGACAAAGGCCCCGTGGAAGAACCCGGCGCAGACCCGGAAAGGAGGCAGTTCTCGCAGGATTTGCCACCTTCCCGTCATCCACAAACGGCTACGCACACCCTGTGGACGAACGGGGGAAAACGTCCGCCGGGTCACCCTCGTCCGATGAACGGCATCGTCGTCGCCATGACGGTCATGAACTGTACGTTGGCGTCGAGTGGCAGGCCCGCCATGAAAACGACGGCCTCGGCGACGTTCCGTACGTCCATGGTCGGCTCGGCGGCGACCGAGCCGTCGGCCTGCAGCACGCCGTGGCTCATGGCCGCCGTCATGTCCGTCGCGGCGTTGCCCACGTCGATCTGCCCGCAGGCGATCCCGTACGCGCGGCCTTCGAGCGAGATCGCCTTGGTCAGGCCGGTGATCGCGTGCTTGGTGGCCGTGTAGGCGGCGGCGTGCGGGCGCGGCGTGTGCGCCGACAGGGAGCCGTTGTTGATGATCCGCCCGCCCCCGCCCTGCTTCATGTGGCGGAAGGCCTCCTGCGCGCACAGGAACGCCCCGGTCAGGTTCGTGTTCACGACCTCGGACCACTGCTGGTGGGAGATCTCGTCGAACGGCGCCGCCGCCCCGAAGACACCCGCGTTGTTGACCAGCACGTCCACCCGCCCGAACCGCTCCAGACACCGCTCGAACAGCTCCCGCACGGACTCCGGCTCGGTCACGTCGCAGGGCGCCACCAGCACGCTCTCGTCGCTGCCGCCGGTGGCCGCGGCCGTCTCCCCGAGTGCCTCCTCCCGCCGTCCGGCCAGCGCCACCCGGTATCCGGCGGCGTGCAGGGCGAGCGCGGCCTGCCTGCCGATGCCGGACCCGGCCCCGATGATCACGACTGCCCGGTTCTCCACAGCGCTGTCCTCCCTTGTACGGCGGCTTCCCGACATACCCCGATCAAACAGCAAAGCCGTCCTTGGACGGCCTCCGGCCGGGCTTCAGACATTGCCGACTCACCCCGCCCCCTCTACCCGGGCTATACGCACGCCGGGCAGGGGGTGAGCCATCGATGCGCTGGGAGGGATGACGGTGGCGAAGCGGATCTTGGTGACCGGCACCGGCCCGCTGGGCCGGGCGGTGGCGGACCGGCTGGCGGCCCAGGGGCACGAGGTACGCGCCGTGAGCCGGCACGCCCCGGCGGACGGCGAGCCGAGCGCGTACACCTGGATGAAGGCCGACCTGCTCGCCGGGAAGGTGCCCGAGCGGGCGACCGACGGCGTGGACACGATCGTGCACTGCGCCAGCGCCCGCCGCGGGGACGTGGAGGCGGCCCGGAACCTGATCGCCGGTGCCCGGCGTGCCGGGCACCCGCACCTGATCTACATCTCCATCGTCGGCATCGACCGAATCCCGTACCACTACTACCGCGACACACTGGCGGTGGAGCGGCTGATCGGGGACTCGGGGCTGCCGTGGACGGTGCAGCGCTCCACCCAGTTCCATGACCTCATCCTGAGCGCCTGCCGGATGTTGGCCCGCGGCCCCGTCATGCCGGTGCCCGCCGCCACCTCGTTCCAGCCGATCGACGTCCGCGAGGTGGCCGACCGCCTCGCCGAGCTGGCCCTGGCGGCGCCCGGCGGGCACGTGCCCGACATCGGCGGGCCCCAGGTGCTCAGCACCCGCTCGCTGGCGCATTCCTACCTGCGGGCCGTCCGCCGGCGGCGGCTCGTGCTGTCGGTGCCGTTCCCCGGTGCGGCCTTCGCCGCCTTTCGGAGGGGCGGGCAACTGGCGCCCGCGCACGCGGTCGGCCGGACCACGTTCGACCGGTTTCTCGCCGAGCGCTTCGCCGCCCCGGACGTCAAGAGGACCAAGTCGGCGCCCGGGAGGTGACCACCATGACGGCACGCGCCTGGGTCCGGACCGGCCTGGGCGTCCTGGTTCTCTATCATCTCCTCCTCGGTGTCTGGACGCTGTTCCTGCCCCGCTCGTTCTATGACCTCTTTCCGGCGCCCGGGCATCCGTGGGTGACTTTCCTGCCGCCGTACAACGAGCATTTGCTGCGCGATTTCGGCGCCATGAACCTGGCCATGGTGGTGGTGCTCGGCACGGCCGCGGCTATCGCCGAGCGCCGCCTGCCCCGAGGCTGACTGGCCTGTGGCGGCGAGCGGGGGGCGGCCGCTCCGATTCCCTCTGATCCGGGGTACGCCCTGGGACGAATAGCGGGATGCGCGTGATGTGACGGGGCACGAACATCAGCCATTCCTGGGGGATCCAACATGGGGGACTTCTTCGGCACGTTCAAACGCCAAATCGATGCCAACGCCAAGCGGGTCGTCGAGGCGTGCATCTGCGAAATACCCGATTATCAGGCCATCGCTGCCGAGGCCTACGAGTCGATGCTCGAATTCGCGATCACCGTACGCCGGCGCACGGCCGAACTCGCCGCCGCGGACGAGCCACTTCTCGAATCCGACCTCACCTACATCGAAACGATCGGCGAGCAGCGGGGGGTGCAGGGCGTGTCGGCGGCGTCCCAGCGCAACGCCCTGGCCGTGCACGCCGCCAGCACCTTCCGCGAGATGTCGGAGGCGGCCGGGCCGAACGACCTCCGCGACACGATGCACATGCTCGACTGGCTCTCCCGGCAGGGCACGGTGGCGCAGCAGGCCCACACCCGCGGGCACCTGAAGGGGCAGCAGCGCCGGCTTTCCCTCGTCACCCGGGTCCGCCTGCTCGCCACCATGCTGCTGCAGGACGACCCGATGTCGGGGGATCTGGCCCGGAGTCTGGCCATGCCGATGGCCGACCACTATCTGGTGACGGTGATCAGGGTCGCCGAGCCCCGGCCGCTCATGTCGAACGGGACACGGGAGCAGGTCGCGCGGATGCTCCTGGACCAGCACCGGGTGCCGCTCGGCTGGTGCGACCCGGAGGAGTTCGCGGCGCTGGTCCCGTGCCGGAGTCCCGCTCCCGAGGACGCCGCCGCGGCCGAGGTGCACGGGCTCACCCTGGGCCGCGACTTCGCCGCGGCCGTCGGCAGGCCGTGCTCCCTCGGCACCGCCCGGGGCCGGGTCCGCGCCCTGGCCGAGGCCGCGGTGCTCGCGCGGAAGGTCAGCCGGGTGGCGCCGGTGGAGCGGGTCCCGCGCCGGACGTACGCGCTGGCCGACGTGTTCGCCGAGCTCGGGGCCTCGCACACGCCGCAGGTGGACCGGTGGCTGCGCGAGGTGGCGCGGCGGCTCTCCGACGGGCCCGACCTCGTCATGACGCTCGACGACTACTACCGCAACGACATGAACCGGCTACGTACGGCGACGTCGCTGCACATCCACCCCCGCACGCTCGACTACCGCCTGCGCCGGGTACGCGAGCTGACCGGGATCGATCCCGGCACCACGCGCGGCGTGCGCGTGCTGAGCACCGCCGTGGCGCGGATACTCGCCGGGGCCTGGAACGGCGCGGACGGCTGACGCACTCCGCGCGGCCCGCTGAACCGGATGACGGCCTCCGCCGTGCCGATGGCCTGCGGGGCGGCCAGGATGGCGCCGTCGAGGTAGGCGCCGCCCCGCTCCGCCGCGGCGCGGGGTGGTCACTGCCACTTGAGCGAGCTCCGGGTCGCCCAGTAGTCCTCGGGCTCCTCGGCCAGCCCGCTCAGGCGCTCGTCCAGCTCGGCGTCCCAGCCGGTGCCGACCGCGGACAGGTTGCTGTGGAGCTGGTCCACCGAGGCGGCCCCGCTGAGCACCACGCCGGCCCATGGCTGGGCGAGGACGGCGGCCAGGGCCAGGGCGTCCGGCGCGACGCCGCGTTCCCTGGCGGCACGTGCCAGCGCGGGCGGGGCGGCGTGGGCGGTCAGCCGCCCGTTGGCGACGCCCTCCTTGACGATCACTCCCAGGCCGGCCCGGTGGGCCCGGGCCAGGGCCGGACCGGCGGATCGCGTCAGCAGGTTCCAGGTGGCCTGGACCGTGTCGAACAGGCCGGCCTCGACCGCCCGGTCGATGGTGTCCGCCTGGCGCGGGCCGGTCGTGGACAGGCCGACCGCGACGCCCGCGGCACGCAGCTCGCGCAGCCCGGCCAGGACCTCCTGGTCGTCGAGCACGCCGCTCTCGACGGTGGCCGAATGGATCTGGTAGAGCGACAGGTGCTCGCCGAGCAGCGCCCTGGTCTGGCCGAGCTGGTCGCGCAGCCGGGTCGCGGACAGCTCCTTGACCTCGTGCCGGTCGGCGTCCAGGCGCCAGTCGCCGACGTAGGCGTACCCCCACTTCGAGCCCACGGTCACCGCCCCTGGCGCGATGGCGCGCGCCCGCAACCAGCCGCCGAGGAACTCCTCGGCCCTGCCGTAGGAGCGGGCCACGTCGAAGTACCGTACGCCGGCCGCCAGCGCCGCATCCAGCACCGCCCAGGTCCGTGCCCGCATCGCGGCGACGCTGCGGTCATCGCCGAGATCCTCGGCCCGGCCGAGCGTGATGTAGGCCGGCCGGCCCAGCGCGGCCAGCCCGATCCCCACCGGCGTCACCGGCAACCCGGCCCGGCCCAGCGGCCGCACGGCGAGCCCTTCGGTCATCTCGGCGCCTCCCCAGGTCAAGGCCATCCCCGCCTTCGCTGTGATCGAAATCATGTCACGCCCGCCGACGTCACAAATCGGGCCGCTACCCGGTCATCTCTAAGTGGGAGTTGTTCTCGTAGTCGCGGCCGAAGGAGCACCATGCACGCGTCAGAACATCGGATCGCCACATCGGTCCTGGTCATCGGCACGGGAGGGGCCGGCCTGCGGGCCGCCATCGAGCTGGCCGAACGCCGGGTCGACGTCCTCGCCGTGGGCAAGCGACCGAAGGCGGACGCGCACACCTCGCTCGCCGCGGGCGGCATCAACGCGGCGCTCGCCACGATGGACGCCGAGGACACCTGGCAGCAGCACGCGGCCGACACCCTCAGAGAGAGCTACCTGCTCGCCAACCCCGAGACCGTGCGGATCGTCACCGAGGGGGCCGCGCGCGGCATCGAGGACCTGGTGCGCTACGGCATGCCGTTCGCCCGCGAGCAGGACGGGCGGATCTCGCAGCGCTTCTTCGGCGCCCACACCTACCGGCGCACCGCCTACGCCGGCGACTACACCGGGCTGGAGATCCAGCGCGCCCTGATCGACCGGGCCGCACGGCTCGACGTCCCCATCCTCGACACCGTGTACATCACGCGCATCCTGGTCCGCGACAACGCCGTGTTCGGCGCGTACGGTTTCGACCTGACCGACGGCAGCCGTTACGTCATCCACGCCGACGCGGTGATCCTGGCGGCCGGCGGCCACACCCGGATCTGGCGGCGTACCTCCTCCCGGCGGGACGAGAACACGGGTGACTCCTTCCGCCTGGCCGTGCTCGCCGGCTGCCGCGTCCGCGACCCCGAGCTGGTGCAGTTCCATCCGTCCGGGCTCATCTCCCCCGAGAACGCCGCGGGCACCCTGGTCTCCGAGGCGGCCAGGGGCGAGGGCGGGATCCTGCGCAACCAGCTCGGCGAGCGGTTCATGGAGCGGTACGATCCCGAGCGGATGGAGCTGTCCACGCGCGACCGCGTCTCGCTGGCCGCCTACACGGAGATCAAGGAAGGCCGCGGGACGCCGGACGGCGGCGTGTGGCTCGACGTCTCCCACCTGCCACGCCAGACGATCATGACCAAGCTCCCCCGCGTCTACCAGACGCTCCTGGAGCTGCAGATGCTCGACATCACCAAGCAGCCGATCGAGATCGCACCGACCGCGCACTACTCGATGGGCGGCGTCTGGGTACGCGCCGAGGACCACGGCACGGACGTGGACGGCCTGTGGGCGATCGGGGAGGCGGCCAGCGGCCTGCACGGGGCGAACCGCCTGGGCGGCAACTCGCTCATCGAACTCCTCGTCTTCGGCCGCATCGTCGGGCAGGCGGCGGCCGACTATTCCGCGGGCCTCGACGCCCAGCGCCGCTCGGCCGAGGCGCTCGACGCGGCACGGGCGGAAGTGGACGGGCTGCTCGCGGCCGACGGCCCGGAGAACGTACGCGCGCTGCAGCGGGCCGTCCGCGACATCATGACCGAGCACGCCGGGGTGGTGCGGGATGAGAGCGGCCTGAAGCGGGGCCTCGACGAGCTCGCCGCGGTCGAGGAGCGCCTGGCGCAGGTCGGCGTGCACCCGGACATCGCCGGGTTCCAGGACCTGGCCCACGCGTTCGACCTGAAGTCGGCGGTGCTGGCGGCGCGGGCGACGATGGAGACGGCACGGGAGCGTCGCGAGACCCGCGGCTGCCACAACCGTTCCGACTATCCCGAGCTCGACCCGTCCCTGCGGGTCAACTTCGTGTGGTCCGGTCCCGGGAGCGTGGCGCGGGAGGAGATCCCGCCGATCCCCGACGAGATCGCGGGGCTCATGCGCGAGGTCTCGAGCGTCGGCAAGCTCGTCGAGTAGCGACCGGCGGCCTGTCCAGCTCTCCCGCAGGTCAGCAGAGTCCAACCATGATCACCAAGCTTGGTGACAACCGCCGGCGGAAAAGAATTTCGCGGCGGCTGTCACAACTCCGGAGGCCGCCCGGTCTTAGCTGGCGACCGGTCGGCGAAGAGGCGCCCCGGCGAACAGGAAGGTCAGTCATGAAGATCGTGGTAATCGGCGGGACCGGTCTGATCGGCGAGATCCGCTACAGCGAGTGGCCCGCCCGTCACGAGCGCGGAAGGACGGTCGCCCCCCTGGAGGAAAGATGAGCATTCCGGACGGCGAGAAGCAGTTCCTGTACGAACTCGAGGTCGAGGTCGAGGCGGAAGTGACCCTGGTCGAGTCGAGCCACCCGGAACAGGAGGCCGACCTTCCGGTCAGCGAGTGGCTGTTCGACCCCACGGAGGCCGAGCGCGAGGAGATCGGCCTGCGGGGCCTGCTCGACGCGGTCGAGGTCCTGGAGGACGAGCCCCGGCACGGGAACCACGGCACGGGCGCTGCCTGAAGCGCTAGGGCTGTCCTGTCTTGCTGCTGACATCCCGAAACCCTGGCGGGCCCCGCCATCGGCCCCGCCATCGGCCCCGCCTCCTGAGCCCGCGTGCGCATCCATGCTTCGACGGCCGCCCAAATGTCGGAGGTCTAGCTTGCGTTCCGGGACCGCTACCAGTCTCCACCGGATCGGGGCCGCTGATTCCGCTCCTGTGGACGTAACGGATGAGCTGGAGGCTTGAAACATGTCCGACAACGTGCCGACCACTGATGACCGCGATCCGGCGCTGGTCGTGACGTCGATGATCGACCGCGTACTCGACCTGGCGGCGACCTGGACGGCGTGGGACGGCCGCCCGCTGCCGTCAGATGACCGGATCTACACCCCGCACAAGGCGATCCGCAGGGTCGCCGACCATCTCGTCGATCACCTCGCCGAGATGGAGGCCCGGCTGGCCGGCCACCCGGCGCTTCCCGATCGCTGGCACGCGTCGCAGATCACGACTCCCGCCGACCTGGCGCCCTTCACCGACCAGGACCTGGACGAGGCCAGGAGCCGGCTCACCCGGCTCAGGCAGATGTGGGCCGACCGGCTGGGCGCGCTCACCCCGGACCAGCTCGACCGATCGCCCGGTACGGGCTGGACGTTCCGGCAGCTCGCCTTCCACCTGGGCGGCTCGGTCTACTACGCCGACTCCGTCGGGGACCTGTCGGCTGCCACCGCGGGTCAATGACCTGTAAACGATCTTGACATCGTTCCTTTACCCAGCCCATGATCGGTGCGGCACGAACGGTTACTCAGGGGAGGCGGGTCACGTGTCGAGCAGAAACGGGCGGAGCAGATTATCGATCCTGGCAGCCGCCATGGCGACCTTGGTGCTCACAGGTGTCGCCACCCCCGCGCCGGCGATCGGATCAGCCGATCCCACCCCGCCGAAGCCGACCCTCGAACGACCCTCCGGGCCGCCGAGCTACGTGACCCCGGAAATGCAGGAGACATTCAAGCGGCAACGCCCCCTGGCGCGGGCCGCCGACACGCTCCGCGGCCGGATCGACACCACGGAGAAGAGCGGCTTCGCCGGAATCGAGCTGGGTGACGGCGAGATAGTTCTGCGGTGGAAGGGCAGGCCGACCCGCCGGGTACGGGAAGCGGTGCGGAGCCTGCGATCCCCCGCTCCCGTCAGGATCGCCCCGGCGGCCTTCTCCAGGGGCGACCTGAAGAACGCCGCCGCGCGACTGTGGGCCGCGTCCGGGGTGGAGAGCGGTGGCCCCGTCCACGCCGTCAAGATGTCGTTCGACGGCAGCGGCCTGGAGGTGGCCGTCGAACCGCGGACCACCCGGCGGGGAATCCAGTCGCTGCCCGAAGTGGGCGTCCCCGTGCAGGTCATCGAGCGGGAGCCGATGAAGGTCGACACCCGCTGCGATGACACGGTCGCCTGGTGGGGCGGGGGAGCCATTCGCAACGCCAAGTTCGGCACGACCAACAACTGCGGCGGCACCGGGCAGGGCTACCACTGCACCGCCGGCTTCGGGGTCAAGCAGGGGTCGGCCACGTACCTGCTCACGGCCGGCCACTGCGGCGCCCCCGGGGACACCTTCACCGACCCCTTCGGCCAGACGATCGGCACGGTGTCCAGGGGCGGCGAACGCCAGGCGCACGACCTCCTGCTCATCGAGACGACCGCGGGCGGCCGGATATGGGACGGCACGCCAGGCGTCGACGACTACTCCAAGCCGGTGGTCGGCTGGGACTGGACCCACGGTGACCAGTTTCTCTGCATGTCGGGCGCGACCAGCGGCGCCGTGTGCCAATACCGGGTCGACGGGTCGTTCGCCGACATCTGCGGCTACGACATCTACGGGTCGTACGAGTGCTACAACGACATGATCTCGGCGCGGGCCTCCGGGGCGAACGCCTCCGCCGAGGGTGACAGCGGCGGCCCCGTCTTCGAGCTCGAACCCAGCGACTGGAGCAGGGTCCGGGCGATGGGCACCGTGACGGGATCCGTTTCCTACAACTCGGCCGAATGGCTGGTCTTCCAGGACTTCGGCACCGCGACGGTGGACTTCCCCGGGCTTACCGTGATCACTGGTTGAGGTCATCCCGGAGTTCGTGGCACCGGTGACGGACTGATCCCCGGGGGTTCGTGGCACCGGTGACGACCGCCGCCACTCACTTCGCCGCCGGCTCCACACGAATCCGGCCTGGAGTACGCCGTCCGTGCCGAGCGCCGACTGGCCGGCGACCTGGCCGTGGTTGTTCAGGGCCGGCGGCCTGGCTCCAGATGCCGCCCAGCGAGCGAGCCGCGAACTCCTCAAGCCGAAACCCCGGCGCGGGACGCGCGGATCACCGGCCAGAGATGCGTGGGTCGCCGGCTTGCTACTTTCGTCGTAAGGCCGCCTGCCCGCCTCGCCATACGCTGTGACCATGCGATTCGCCCTACTCGGCGCGGGTGTGTTCACGCTCTCGCTGTTCGTCTCCCAGGGGCAGGTCGGGGTGCGGTCGAGCCTGCCGCTGCCGGTGCTCGTCGCGGTCGCCGCCGTCGCGGGCCTGGCCGCGTGGCACGCGCGGCGGTCCTGGTGGCCGCTGGCCGTGGTGGGCGCCGTCGCCCACGCCTGGCTGGTGGTGTGGCCGCCGCTGCTGGTGGCCACGTACTTCGCCGGTCTGTCCCTGCGCAGTCGTCGTCACCTGGCCGCCTATGCCGGCGGGTCGGCGGCCGTGATCGGGCTCTCCGCGGTGGTGGGCCACGTACGGGGAGGGACGTACGCGGTGGTGACGGGAGCGTTCGGCAACGCGCTGGTGATGGCACTGGCGATGATCGGGTTGCCGCTGGCGCTCGGATTGTGGACGCGGGCCAGGCGTGAGGTGCTGGCGGCGGCCAGGGAACGGGCCGAGCGGCTGGAACGCGAGCAGGTCATGCGGGCCGAGCAGGCCAGGGCGCAGGAGCGGGCCAGGATCGCCAGGGAGATGCATGATGTGGTCGCGCACCGGGTCTCGCTGATCGTGCTGCACGCCGGAGCGCTGGAGGTACGGGCGGCCGACGAGGAGACGGCGCAGGCCGCTGCTCTGATCGGCGGGATCGGGCGGGAGGCCCTGACCAACCTGCGCGACGTGCTCGGAGTCCTGCGCTCCCCTTCGCGTGCGCCCGGTCCGGCGGGCGGGCCGCCGCAAGGGCCGGGCGGCCAGGACCGGCTGCGTCCGCCGCCCACGCTGGGTGACCCGGAACGGCTGCGTCCGCCGCCCACGCTGGACGACCTGGACCGGCTGCTCGACCAGTCCCGGGCCCTGGGCATCGCGGTGACCAGGCACGACGAGGGCGAGGCACGGCCGGTGGAGTCGACCGTGGAGCGGACCGCGTACCGGGTGGTGCAGGAGGCGCTCACCAACGTGCACAAGCACGCCGGGGACGTGGGCACGGACGTGCGCATCCGCTACGGCCCCGACGCGCTGGAGGTGGAGGTGCGCAACGACGCGCCGGGCGCGCCGCGCGAGGAACTGCCCGGCGCGGGCTGGGGTCTGGTGGGGCTGCGGGAACGCGTCGAGCTGCTCGGCGGCACGCTGCGGACCAGCGCCGAGGAGGGCGGCGGCTTCCTGGTGAGCGCGCGCATCCCGGCATGACGCGCACCACGCGACCCCGGTTCAGTCGAGCATTTTGATCTTCTTCATGGTCGGCTGGGAGATCACCCGGGCCACGCCGGAAATTCCGATGATCTTCCCCGTCTGGAATGCCTCGTAGGCGGCGTAGTCGGGGACGAGAACGCGCAGGTGGTGGTCGGGCGTGGCGAACAACCGGCGGAACTCGACGACCTCGTCGTAGGCGGCGATGGTCTTCTCGAGCTCCTCCAGGGTCTTCAGATCGCTCACATCGTCGGCGCCGCTGCGCCGCCGTGTACGCCCTCTACGCCGCTGACCTGCTGACCTGACGACCGGCCCTCATACCGTGGACAATCCAGCCATGGGAGACCCAGTCGAGATCGTGGATCATGACCCCGCGTGGCAGGAGCGGTTCGCCGCGCTCGGGACGGCATTGCGCGGGGCGCTCGGCGACGTCGCCCTGCGGATCGATCACATCGGCTCGACGTCGGTGCCCGGCCTGGCCGCCAAGCCGGTCATCGACCTCCAGATCTCGGTACGCTCGCTGGAGCCGACGGCCGCCTACCAGGCCCCGCTGGAGCAACTCGGCCTGGTGTACCGGGCGAACAACCCGGAGCGGACCAAGGCGAACGCCGGACTTCTGGATCAACTGGCCGACGGCGCCGCATACGCCTTACGACATTTCGCGTCCACCACACCCGTGCTCCACCCTGATTCGGCGACCGACGTGTACGTGGAGGCGGCCGAGCCGACACCAGCATGCGGACTGCGGCGGATGACCCCCTGAGCCCTCAGAAGCTGCGCAGAGACTGAGACCGCGATCTCCTCAAGCCATCCCACTGAGGAGCACAAAAGTCCTACTTTGCCACCACCGACGGCACCCGCCTGGCCTACGAGGACTACGGCACGGGCAAGCCCATCTTCTTCGCGGCCAGTTGGTCACCGGCCTCCGACACGTGGGAATGCCAGGTGCCGTTCTTCGTCGAGCAGGGCTACCGGTGCGTCCTGCTCGACCGGCGCGGCCACGGCCGCACCGACCGGCCCAAATGCGGGCACGGCCTGTTCGCCACGCACATCGACCAGTTCAACGCCGACCTGCTGGAGTTCATGAAAGGCTGATGCGGCCAGGAGGGTCGAGAACGCGTTCGGCCAGGGCCGTGTCGCAGTATTCGACCACCTCGACCAGGCGTTGGCCGGCCACCCGGAAGACGAAACAGTACGTCTGGCCGTACGCGTCGCCGCGCCGGGTGGTCGCCGTCGCGTGGGCCTGCACCACGACGCGGTCGCCGTCGGCCAGGATGAGATCCGCCTGGCTGCGGTAGTCGGCGAACTGGGCCATGAGCGGTCGCAACAGCTCATCCAGCGCCACCGATTTCGGCCCCCAACTGCCGGACCACACTCCCTTCCCAGGGAAGGTCCATCGGAAATCCTCGGCCATCGCCTCCCGCATGGCCCCCGTGTTGCCCCGCGACATCTCGGCGAAGATGCCTTCCAACAGCTTCTTGTTCTGCTCAGCGGTCATGGGCAAAAGGCTAGAAGCGCGGGAAGCCATGTTTCAAACGAAAGCCTGGCATATCTGATATCAGTGTTTCGCATGGGTGACTTCACCGTGCTGGGCTTGCGCGTGGTCCGCGAGGCGGCCCGTCAGGGGTCGTTCTCCATCGCGGCCGAGCGGCTCGGCTACACGCAGTCGGCCGTCTCCCGCCAGATCGCGCTGATGGAGCAGGCGGCCGGCCGGGCGCTGTTCGAGCGGCACGCGCGCGGCGTGCGGCCCACCGAGGCGGGGCAGGTGGTGCTCCGGCACGCCGACGCCGTGCTCGGGGCGATCGACGCCGCCCGCCAGGATCTACGGGACCTCAGCGGGCGGCCGCCCGGCAGGCTGCGCGTCGGGGCGTTCTCCACCGCCATGGCGGCACTGGTCCCCCGGGCGCTCGCCGCGTTGACGCGCCGGGAACCGCACGTCCGGGTGCCACTACGCGAAGGGCTGAGCCCCTCCCTGACGGCGGCCGTCGCCCGCGGGCGCCTGGACCTGGCCGTGGTGACGCCTTCCCGGCATCCACCCGAAGGCGTCGAGTTCACCCCTCTGCTTCAGGACCCGCTGTTCGTCGCGGTCGCGCGTGACCATCCCCTGGCCGGCCAGGGCAGCGTCACCCTGGCGAGGCTGCGGGAGCTGCGGTGGATCGCAGGCAGCACCGAGCCGGGCACGACGCTGCTCGGCGCCTGGAGCGACGCCACCTGGCAGCCCGACATCGCCCATGTCGCCCGGGACTGGGTCGCCAAGCTCGGCCTGGTCGCCGCCGGGCTGGGCGTCACCGTGGTGCCCGGCCTGGCCGCACCGACCCTGCCCGCCGCCCTCGCCCTGGTACGCATCGAGCATCCGGACGCGGTACGGCCCACGACGATCGCCCACCGCCCCGGCGTCGGCGACGACCACCTGCGCCGGACGTTCACCGAGGCGCTGCGGGACACCGCCGCCGACCTATCGACCCAGCTCCGCCACCGGCTGCGGTAGCGGCCGGGGCGATCAGCGCGAACGGAACCGATCGGTCGCGGCGATCACCTGCGCCACCATGTCGGCACCACCATGCCCCTCGTCGGCGACGTACAGCTCGCTGCCGGGCCAGTTCTTGTGCAGCTCCCAGGCGGTCTCCAGGGGCCCGCTCACGTCGAGCTTGCCGTGGACCAGCACCCCGGGGATGCCCTCCAGGAGGTGGGCCCGCTCCACCAGGTCGTCCTTGTCCGGCAGGAAGCAGTCGTTGCCCCAGTAGTGGGTGACCAGCCGCGCGAACGTCATGCGGAGGGCCGGGTCCTTGAAGAGCGGACTCGGCCGATACTGGGGGTCGAGGCTAACGTGCGTGTCCTCCCAGTCGCACCAGTCGCGGGCGGCCTGCTCACACGTCAGCGGATCCGCCAGGAGCCTGGCATAGGCCGCCGCCAGGTTCCCGTCACGGTCCTCAACGGGTACGGCGTCACGGAAACGCTCCCACTCCCGGGGGAAAACCCGCCCGACGTCCCGGGTGATCCACTCGATCTCCTTGCGACGCCCCGCCGTGACCGCGAACAGGATCACCTCGCTCACCCGCTCCCGGTGCTGCCGCGCGTAGGCCAGGCTCAGCGTCGAGCCCCACGAGACCCCGACCAACTGCCACCTGTCGATGCCCAGGTGCTCGCGCAGGAGCTCCATGTCGGCGATGAGGTGCTCGGTGGTGTTGGCCGACAGGTCGGTCTCCAGCAACCCGGCGTCCGGCGTGCTGTGACCGCAGCCCCGCTGGTGGAAGATCACGATCCGGTACGCCTCGGGGTCGTGCCATCGCCGCCAGTTCACCGGGGCCGCGGCCCCGGGACCGCCGTGCACGATCACCGCCGGCTTGCCCGCCGGATTGCCGCTGACCTCCCAGTAGACCTGGTTGCCGTCACCTACGTCGAGCATGCCCTGGTCATAGGGCTCAATAGGGGAGTACATGGACGTAAAGGTAGCGCCCCGGCCGCCAGGTGGATCTCCGTCGGTGCGATCACTGCCTTCCCGCTCGGGCGAGGGCGTCCTCGGCCTGCGCAGCGAGAGCGCCGACCAGGCCGGCCGCGGGAGGCAGGTCGTTGATGAGGTCGACGGCCTCGCCGGCCCACACCGGCAGCGGGGGCACGACGCCTCGTGCCACGTCGTCCTGGTAGGCCTGTTGGGCCTCGGCGTCGGCGGCGAGTTCCGCCTCCCGGTCCCGCCACCGGTCGATGTAGGGGTGGCCGAGCGTGCGGGCCGTGTATTTCGCCGGCCAGCGGGAGCCCCTGGCGATGTCCAGGACCCGGTTGCGCTCGGTGTCCTGCCCGCGTCCTTCGACGATGGCCTTGGCGATCGAGGGCGCGACCAGGGCCTCGGCCGTGGCCTGGAAGCGGGTGCCGATGAGCGCTCCGGCCGCTCCCAGGGCCAGCGCGGCGGCCAGCCCGCGGCCGTCGGCGATCCCGCCGGCCGCCAGCACCGGCACCGGTGCCGCCAGGTCCACCACGAGCGGCACGAACGGCAGAGTAGACCGTCCGCGCCGAGCCCCGTGCCCGCCGCCCTCGGTCCCCTGCGCCACGATGACGTCGGCGCCCAGATCCACCGCCTGCCTGGCCTCCTCCAGGTCGGTGACCTGGATGATCAGCGCCGCACCCGCCCGGCGGATCCGCTCGGCGAACGGGCTGGGGTCGCCGAAGGACAGCATCACCGCCCTCGGATTGTGCTCCAGGGCGTACTCGACCGCGCCGACATCGACGGCCCAGGTCCAGAACCCGACGCCCCACGGCCTGTCGGCGCGCTCCGCGACGATCGGCAGCTCGCGGTCCAGCCACTCCCGGTCCCCGTTCGCGGATCCCAGCAATCCGAGCCCGCCGCCGAGAGAGACCGCCGCGGCCAGCGCACCGCCGGCCGAACCGCCCATCGGCGCGAGCGCGATCGGGTGCTCCACACCGAACAACTTCGTGAAAGCCGTGGACAGCGCCATACCAGCATCATGCTCCTTCAACCCAACATACGGGGACATGAGATAGATCACCTCAAAAGGGAAGTGCGGGAACGCGCCTGGATCAGCAGGACCCCCAGGACCACCAGCAGGCCGCCCCCGACGAGGCTCCATCCCAGCGGCTCGCCGAGCAGCACCGCGCCGATCAACGTCGACCACACCGGCGCCACGTAGGTGACACTGGCGGCGATCGTCGGCCCCGCCTCCCGGATGACGCGGAAGTTCAGCAGGAACCCGATCCCGGTCCCCAACACCCCGAGCACGGCCACCGCCCCGATCCCCGCGACTCCGGGCATGACGGGGGCCTCACCCAGCGCCGCCGCGACGGCGAGCAGCCCCGTCGCGCACGTGAGCTGGACGGCGATGAGGGAGACCGCGGACCCCTCCCGCCCCGAGAAGAACCGCCGGGTGTAGGCGAACCCCGCTCCGTAGCACACGGTGGACCCCACGCAGGCCAGCGCCCCGTACAAGGTGCCGCAGCCTAGCCCGTCCCACACCTCGATGGTCGTGAGCACTCCGGCGAACCCCACCCCCAGCCCCGCCAGCCGCCGGAGCGAGGGACGCTCTCCGGCGACGACGAGCAGGGAGAACCCCAAGGTGGTCAGTGGCGTGGTCGCGTTCAGCACCCCCGCCAGGACGGAGCTGACCTGTGTCTCCCCGTACGCGAGCAGCGTGAAGGGCACGGCGTTGTGCAGGACGGCGACCACCAGGGCGTGTCCCCACGTCGCCCGGGTCGAAGGCGCGGGCACGCGCTGCGCCAGGCAGACGATCCACAGGGTGACCGCCCCGAAGAGGCACCGCCCCAGCGCCACCCACAGCGGCGGCACATCCCCTTCGACCGCCACCTTGATGAGCGCGAAACTGAACCCCAGATGACCGAAAGTCCGGCAAATCCCGGCACCCACCGCAAGACCCGCCTTCCTGCCTCATGACGCCTCCTCCATGACCGCCCGTCCAGGCAGCGGCTATCCTCGTCACGCGAGCGCTCATGAAGCAAACAACTGGCATTCATCCGGATATGAGGGATATTCATGGCCTTCGGGATGCCGCACCTGAAAGCGTTCGTCGCCGTGGCCGACGCGGGCGGGTTCAGTGCCGCGGCGACCGACCTGGGCGTCAGCCAGTCCGCGGTCTCCCACTCGGTGGCGTCGCTGGAGCGTGCCCTGGGCGCTCCGGTGCTCTCCCGCGGCCCCTGGGCGCAGCCCACCGCCCCCGCCGTCACCGGCGTCGAGCTGGCCTCGGACGGCTTCTGCGCCCTGCTGCCACGCGACCACCCGCTGGCCGGAGAGGCGACCGTCAACGTCTCCGACCTGGAGGACGATCCCTTCATCCTGTCCAAGGGCGGCTGCGAGAAGCACGTCCGCGACGCCTACCGCAAGGCCGCCGCCCGCTTCGTCCCGGCCCACCAGGTTCGTGACATGACCACGCTGCTGACCATGGTGCGCTCCGGCATCGGCGTCTCGATCGTCCCCGAACTGACCAGGGCGATGCTGGACGAGCGGCTGTCCCTGGTCCCGCTGGTTCCCCGCGTCACCCGCCGGCTGGTGCTGGCGGGCCCGGAACACCGGCCGTGGCAACCCGCGGTGACGGCCCTCCTGGACAGTTGCCGGCTCCGGGACCCGGTCACCGGCGCCGGGCCGGGAGGTCGAAGGCGTACCGGATGACCGCCTGGCCCGGCGAGAACCGCGGCAGCCCGGCGAAGGCGTGGCAGATGTCGGCCGGCGAGGCGAACCACTCTACGCCTGGGTCAAGACATGTCGCGTACCGTGCCCGGCCACTACGCCTGTAGGCTGAAGGGGTGCGGATGATCAGTTGTCACCTCGGCTGGTGGCGCCCCTGACGGGCGGCACCCTCATCCGCGTTCCCAAGCACCGCGGCCGCCCAGTCCGGGCGGCCGTTTCGTGTTTTCACACCTCGGTGGCCCGCTGCGGGGCGGCCTTCCACCTCCAAGGGAGACCACCGATGCCACGACGACTCACCGGCTTCACCCCGTCCGGGGACCTGCACCTGGGCAACTACATCGGCGCCATCGCGCCGATCGTCGCCGGACAGGGCACCACCGACACCGTGGTGTTCATCTCCGACCTGCACGCCCTGACCCTGGAGCACGACCCCTCGGACGTACGGCGGCGGACGTTGGAGTTCGCCACCCTCCTGCTCGCGGCCGGCGCCGACCCCGGGACCTGCCTGTTCCTGGTCCAGTCGCACGTGCCGGAGCACACCGAGCTGCACTACCTGCTGGAGTGCACCACCGGGTACGGCGAGGCCCAACGCATGATCCAGTTCAAGGAGAAGGCCGGCCGCCAACGGCAGGTCAGGATGTCGCTGCTGACCTACCCGATCCTGATGGCCGCCGACATCCTGCTGTACGACACCGACGAGGTGCCGGTCGGCGAGGACCAGACCCAGCACGTCGAGCTGGCCCGCGACCTCGCCCAGCGGTTCAACACCCGCTATGGGCCGACCTTCACCGTCCCGCGGGCGGTCAACCCGCCGGTCGCCGCCCGCATCATGGACCTGACGGCCCCCGGCGACAAGATGAGCAAGTCGGCCGCCTCACCAACGGGGACGCTTCGCCTGCTGGACGAGCCGGACGTCCTGCGCCGCAAGGTGATGCGCGCGGTCACCGACGCCGGCAGCGACGTGGTCTACGACCCGGAGCGGAAACCCGGGGTGGCTAACCTGCTGGCCATCCTGGCCGCCTGCACCCATGAGGACCCGAATGTGCTGGCCAAGCGGTTCGACCGGTACGCCGAGCTGAAGGCAGCCGTCGCCGACGCGGTGGTGGCCACGCTGGCGCCCATCCGCGACCGCTACCTGCGGCTCAGCGGTGATCCGGACCACGTGCGGGCGGCCCTGCGTACCGGTGCCGAACGAGCGAGGGAGCTGGCGGGCCGGAAGGTTCGACAGGCGAAGTCAGCCATCGGCCTGCTGCCCGGCTGAGCTCTCCCCGGGCGGCCGCCAGGCCTGTTCTGGCTTGGTGAGCCGGCCGTGACCGGATCGGGGCCGCGCCGTCAAACGCCGGGGCCGGCTGGTCGGCCCCGATCCGCCGCGCCTTCACCACCTTGCCCGGACGGCCCGGGATCACGTGCTTCACGCCTGACCGGGGAAGCTGTGAGGGCCTCGGCCGGCAACCGGGAGGACAGCCGCAGCAGTCCCGCGCAGGCGATGGCCAGCAGCACTCCCAGGATCGCCCACAGCAGCGGCGGCGACACGGCGACCAGGGCGGAGAAGCCGGCGGGGGCGACCACCTGGCCCACCGACCAGGTCATCTGGTGGACGGCCAGGTAGCGGCCGCGGAGCGCATGCGGTGCGACGCCGGCGGCCAGCGAGGCGGACGGGGGCCTGTGGAGGAGCTCGGCCAGGGTGAAGGCCAGGGTGGCGGCCACCAGGGCGGAGATCCGGGGCAGACCGGGCGGGACGAGGGCCGTGGCGGCGTACAGGGCGAAGGAGAGGATGAAGACGCCGCCGGCCAGGGCCATCGCATGCGTACGGCGGGCGTGCCGCTGCAGGTGCCGCACCGGGATCTGGCCGACGGCGACGAGCAGGGTGTTGATCGTGTAGAGGATGCCCAGCATGGCCGGGGGAGCGTCGAGGGCCGAGACGGCGTAGAGGGGCAGGCCGATGGACAGGATCAGGTGGCTCAGGGTGAACGCCTGCTCCGCCGCCACCAGCCCCATGAACGGCCGGTCGGCCAGAACCTGGCGGTAGCCGCCCGGCTTGCCCGGCGGGCGGGCGCCCCTGCCGGGGCCGCGTGACATGAGCAGGAAGGCGGAGGCCAGCACGAAGCTGGCCGCGTTGAGCACCGCGATCAGGGTGAATCCCGTCCGGCCGGCCAGGGACACGGCGGACGCCGAGAGCAGGCCGCCGAGGCCGAAGGCGACGTTGCGGGCCGTGGCCTGCAGCGCGTACAACCGGTCCCGGCCCCCGTCCTCCGTGAGCGCGGCGACATAACTGACCGAGGCGGGATAGAAGGCGCGGTCCCCGGCGGAGATGACGGCCGCGATCGCGACGAGCGGGCCGAAGGCGTCCACCAGCGGGTAGAGGGCGAAACCGAGGGCGCGGACGACGTATGTGCCGACCAGCACGGTACGCGCGTCGAACCGGTCGATGAGCACCCCGGCCAGCGGGTTGGCGGCCAGGCCGAGCGTGGCCGCCACGGTCACCCCCAGACCCACCATGGGCCCGGGCAGCCCCGTCACCTGCTGGATGAACAGCAAGGTCAGGGGCACGTACAGGCCGTTGCCGAGGGCGTCGACGAACATGCCGACGAGGAAGGGCCGTACGGCCGGGACGCGGGCGGGGGAGTTGAGCACGCCGAAAAGTGTGCCGGGCGGCGGCGGTTCGCGGATCGGGCATCGGTCCTGCGACATTAGGCCTAGGCCCGCCTTCCCGGACCGGCACCCGACCTGGGCCCGCCCTCCCAGACCGGCGTCCGATCTAGGCCCGCCTTCCCGGGCCGGCGTCGCCGATCCCCAGCCCGTCGAGGAGCGTCTGGAGGCCGAACTCGAAGAGCCGGTCAAGATCGAAGTCGTAACCGTCCGGTCCGAGCTCCCCGACCAGCTTGGCGAGCCGGGGTGCCCGCCCGGCGGCGACCAGGGCGTTCATCCCCCCGCCCTGGGTGCCGAGCCACTGCTCGTCGGACAGGCCGGTGGCCGACAGCGCCTGGGCCTCCCGCTCGACGTGCACGGCGAGCCCCTGCGCGTACGCGTAGAGCAGGACCTCGGTGGTCATCACGGTCGCCGGATCGCGATCGAGCCCGTCGAGCGCGAGCAGCATCTGCTCGCCGTGCCTGAGCACGCCGGGCAGGGGCAGCGGACGGCCCAGCGGGGTGAGGTGGGGCAGCCAGGGGTGTCGCCGGTAGATCCGCCACAGGGTGCGGGCGACCAACTCCAGGCGGTCGCGCCGGCCGAGCGTCGCCGCCTCCGGGTAGCGTTCCGCGCCGTATGCGAGGTCCGCCATGGTCCGTACCAGGTCGTCGCGGCCGCGTACGTGCCGGTAGATCGCCGCGGCCGAGACGCCGAGACGCGCGGCCACGCCGCGGATGGTCACGGCCCCGAGCCCTTCGGCGTCGGCGATCGCGATCCCCTCGCGCACGATCCGCTCCCGGGTCAGCTCCACCCCGCCGGGCCGCCGCCGCGGCCTGCTCCGCGTGGCCGCCACCACCGTCCCCGACCGGGACCTGCCCTCCACCAGCCCTTCCTCCTTGAGTACGGCGAGCGCCCGCACCGCCGTGGCCAGGGCCACCCCGAAGTCGCGGGCGAGCGCGCGGGTGGACGGCGTCCTGTCGCCGGGGGCGAGCTCACCCGCCTGGATGCGGCGCCGGAGCTCGGCGGCGATGCGCTGGTAGGGGGCTTCCATCTGGGGGTTGTCCTAGAACAGTTGGGGCGTTCGGGGCGAGATCTGTTCTAGCACAGTTGGGTGTTTCCGCGCTGTTGGGGATAGCAAGGTGCCATGACTTCAGTGTTGATCTCCGGCGCGAGCCTCGCCGGTCCCGCCCTGGCCTGCTTCCTGCGGCGGCACGGCTTCACCGTCACCGTGGTCGAGCGCGCTCCCGCCCCGCGTCCCGGCGGCCAGGCGATCGACGTGCGCGGCACCGCGCTCACCGTCGTCGAGCGGATGGGGATCCTCTCCGACGTGCGGCGCCGCCGTACCCGGATCGAGGGCATGTCCATGCTCGACGGTGACGGCAATGAGCTGTGGCGCTCCACCGAAATGGCGCTGTCCAGCGGCCGCCTCGACAGCGACGACGTCGAGTTGCTCCGCGACGACCTGAGCCGCTTGATCCACGACAGGACCAGGTCCGACGTCGAGTACGTGTTCGGCGACTCGATCACCTCGCTCGCCCAGGACGAACATGGCGTGCGGGTCACCTTCGAGCGGGCGGCCGCACGCGACTTCGACCTCGTGGTCGGCGCGGACGGCCTGCACTCCAACGTCCGCCGCCTGGTGTTCGGGCCCGAGCGGGAGTTCGTGCACCACCTCGGGACGTACCTGTCTATCTTTTCCACGGACAACTACCTGGGCCTGGAGAACTGGCAGGTCTGGTTCAACGACGGGGACACGGGCGGGGCGGTCTATCCGGTGCGGGACAACGCCGAGCTCCGCGTCAACCTCGGCTTCAATGCCGAGGAACCCGTCGCGTACGACCACCGTGACGTCGAGGCGCAGAAGCGGCTGGTCGCCGGGCGTTGCGCGGGCGCGCGCTGGGAGGTGCCCCGGCTGCTCAAGGCGATGTGGGACGCGCCCGACTTCTATTTCGACTCCATGGCCCAGGTCCGCATGGAGCGCTGGTCGGCCGGCCGGGTGACGCTGCTCGGCGACGCCGGCTACTGCGCCTCACCGCTGTCCGGCCAGGGCACGAGCCTGGCGCTGGTGGGCGCGTACGTCCTGGCCGCCGAACTGGCCCGGTCCGGGCACGAGACCGCGTTCGCCGCCTACGAGGAGCGCATGCGGCCGTGGGTCGAGCTCAACCAGGCGCTCGTGAAGCACAACCGCGACCACGCAGGGCAGTCCCCCGCCGGCGAGAGCCCGCTGGACCACGTGAAGAACGCGATCGAGCTCCCCTGAGCGGCCCGGCCGAGGGGCTCAGGGGGCGGATCTCCCACGGATCGGATGACAATCCTCATGTGACCCCGCTGATCGCGACGTCACGCCGGCCGGTCGTGGCCCGGCACGGGCAGGCGCTCGGTCAGAGCGTGCTTGACCGCGTGCCATTCCGGGGCGATCACCGAGTACATCGCCGAGTCGCGCAGGTGGTCCTCCTCCACCGGCGCCCATGACATCGACCAGTTGCGCAGCACGCCCTCGAAGGTGGCGCCCAGCGCCTCGATGGCGCGCCGTGACCGCTGGTTGCGGGCGTCGGTCTTGAGGTCGACCCGGGCCACGTCGAGCGTTTCGAAGGCGTGCGTCATCAGCAGCAGCTTGGCCTCGGCGTTGATGCCCGAACCCTGTGCGGACGCGCCGAGCCAGGTGAACCCGATCTCGATGGCACGCAGCGCGCGGCGGCCCGGCCAGGTGCGCGGGTCCCAGAACGCCGTGCACCCCACCGCCCGCCCGTCCGACCTGCGGACCTGCGCGAACGGGATGAGCCCCTGCTCCACCCGGTCGAACTGGGCCTTCAGGTAGTCGGCGACCTCGTGGCCGCGGGGCACGAGCGTGAAGGCGTAGCTGGCGCGGTCCTCCTCCGCGGCCAGGGCCAGGTCGGGCGCATGCCCGAGGGACAACGGCTCCAGCCGCACCAGGGAACCCTCAAGCGGGGGGACATCGAACCATGGGCGCATGACGAAGGCTCCTCATCGTTCCTGGCATTGGCACCTTGCGGGGCAGGTTGCCGGACCGTCTTGGGGCCAGGTCCCTCGGGTCCTCTGGATGAAATCTCATTGAGCATGGCGTGGCACACACGCGGCGGTCAAGAAACGCCGCGGGTATGTCCTCGCGCTTCTCGCAGGGCCCTTCTCACAGGGCCCTGCGCACAGGGCCCTTCTCACAGGCCGACCGCGCCGTCGATGCGTTCGCGGAGCAGGTCGGCGTGGCCGTTGTGCCGGGCGTACTCCTCGATCAGGTGGATGAGCACCCAGCGCAGCGAGACCGTCCCGCGCCAGTCGTCGTGACCTTCGACGTCCAGGTCAGGTGCGCCGGCCGTGAACGCCTGGGCGAACGTCACCTCTCCCCGCCACGCCTCCCAGGCCGCCGCGACGGCCTCCGGGTCGGGCGCCGCGCCGTCGAAGTCCCCGTCGGGGTCCGTGGCCGAGGAGAACAGCGGCGGCGCGTCCTGGCCGGCCAGCACGCGCCGGAACCAGCGGCGTTCCACGTCGGCGAGGTGGCGGACCAGCCCCAGCAGCGAGAGGGTGGAGGGCTCCACCGACCGGCGGGCCAGCTCCGATTCCAGACCCGAGCACTTCAGCTCCAGCGTCGAACGCTGAGCCCGCAGGATCTCCGTGAGCATCGGCCGCTCGTCGCCGGTGGCGGGGGTGCTGAACCGGCGGTCGCCGGCCGCGGGCCATATTTCGGCTCGCCTCTGCCCCTCGCCCGGGGAGGCGGAGTCCCGTGGCTCGGCCTCCGGCGGGTGCAGGGGAAACCGCTTGGTCAGCGCCGTGACCCGGTTACGCGGGCCGAACACCGCGACGGCGACGAAGTCGATCTCCTCGCCCGGGGTCGCGGCCAGCGCGGCGAGATAGTCGTCGTAGTCGCGCGCCTGCCGGGCCACCTCGTTGAAGCCCACGGTGACCACGTCTTCTCGGGCGCGTGCCTTGGCGTACAGGCCGCGCAACTGCTCGGGGGTGGCGCTCAGGACCGGCACCGGATGCGGGTTCAGCCCGGCGTGCAGGCCGCCCGAGGCGTCCTTGGCATCGGGCGCCGGCGGGACGGGCAGCCGGCCGCCCATGCTGAGCCCGAGCACGGCCGCGGCGTTCACGGCCCAGGCGGCGGGCAGATCGGCACTGATGACGAGAACCAGTTTCGTGGGTAATGCCATGGGATGCGCACTCCAACCGTGGTGGGTCCGGGACGATACCGGGCAGGCGAGAGCCTCATCCCTCAGCGGGGACGAGCCCGGCGGCCGCGCGGATGCGGCGCTGCGCCATCTCGTGTCCCGCTTGGGCGAGAGTGACGTGGAGGTCATCCGCGGTCCGCAGGAGTTCGGTGACGGTGCCTTCGATGGCCTGGACTCGGGCGAGGGCCTCGTCGGGGGTGGCGTGGTGCACCTCGGTGGTGATCGCGTGGACGGCCCCGCCCGCGCTGGCGACGTGGTCCGGGATCCACAGGATGCCTCGCTGGTGCAGCAGTTCGGCGGTCTCGGGGGTGTCGAGCTGGTTGTTGGCGGGGCCGACGACGGCACGGCAGTGCAGTTGCCCCACCACCTGCGTGGTGAGCAGGCCGCCGAGGGCTGCGGGGACCAGGATGTCCACGTCCGTGGAGACGATCTCTTCTGGGCTGCTCCAGGCGGCGCCGAGCTCATCGGCGATCTTCATCTTGGCGGGGTCGATGTCGGTGACGGTCAGGTGGGCCCCCTCGGCGGCCAGCAGGCGGGCGAGGTGTTCCCCGACGTGGCCCAGCCCGATCAGACCCAGGCGCAGACCTTTGAGGTCGCTCTCGCCGTACAGGCGCCGGCTGACGGCACGCAGCGCGGCGAGCGTCCCATGGGCGGTGTGCGGGGATGAGTCGCCGCTGCCACCCAGGTGCTTCGGTTTGCAGAACACGTGCGGGGTGACTTCCCCGATCACCGCCATGTCGGCCGGGGAGGTCCCCACATCCGGGCCGACCGTGTACGTCCCGCCGAGCGAGTCGATCTGGTCGGCGACGTCATGCAGGACGTCGCGGCGCCGGGCCGGGTCGAGCCACGTGCCCGGCGGCAGGGCCACGACGGTCTTCCCACCGCCGCTGGCCAGGCCGGTGACCGCGAATTTGAGGGTCATCGCGGCCGACAGGCGAAGGGCGTCGGTCAGGCCGTCGCGCCAGTCGGGGTAGTGCCACAGCCGCAGCCCGCCCGCGGCCGGACCCAGCGCCGTGGAGTGCAGGGCGATGATGACCGGCAGGCCGGAGCGCGGGCCTCGCCGGATGAGGATCTGTTCATGGTCGAGCATGGGAACGCCCTTTCTGTCGCGCCTGGCCGACGATAGCCGAGCGTTCCGGGCATCTGCCGCGCAGCAGGGCCCCATACCGAACGATTGGCCGAAATACCTCTACGATTCCGTACGTGGATGAACTTGATTCGGAGATCGTGCGGCTTCTCCAGACAGATGCGCGGCAGTCCAACCGCGAGCTCGCCCGGAAGCTCGGCGTGGCCCCCTCGACCTGCCTGGAACGTGTCCGCGCGCTCACCCGCCGGGGCGTCATCCGCGGCTACCACGCCGACATCGATCCCGCCGCGCTCAACCGCCAGGTCCAGGCCCTGGTCTCGGTTCAGATCAGGCCGCTCAGCCGCGCCGTCATCGACACCTTCAAGAACTTCGCCGGCGGCCTGCCCGAGGTCCTCAGCGTCTTCGTGATCTCGGGCGGTGACGACTTCGTCCTCCACGTCGCCGTCCAGGACCTCGACAGCCTGCATTTCTTCCTCACCGACCGGCTCAGCAAGCGCCGCGAGATCACCGGATTCCGCACCTCGGTGATCTTCCAGCAGGTCAGCGACACCGCCCCCACCCGCCTCCCCGAACCCACGTGAACTTCGTCGTTCAGGGCATCACGCCGCGGCAGCCGTTCACCCCGTGATCGGACGCTCCGGGCCGGCATCCGACCTCACCTCCGCCGCGACGCCCCGACCTCGGAGCCCTAGAATCCTTCAAACAAGGCGACCGCCTGCCCGTAGTCACCGTCGCGGAACGCCTTCGC
The DNA here is from genome assembly GCF_039871825.1 of Nonomuraea sp. B12E4. Classification (NCBI taxonomy): domain Bacteria; kingdom Bacillati; phylum Actinomycetota; class Actinomycetes; order Streptosporangiales; family Streptosporangiaceae; genus Nonomuraea; species Nonomuraea sp. B12E4. The sequence goes on from NZ_JBDPME010000036.1 coordinate 44,326, forward strand.
CGGGAGCACGAAATGCAGGTAGCTACCGTCACCCAGTTCGTAGTGCCCGATGGTGATGATGTGCCGGTAGGGCCCGTCGTCCGACATCTCCCGGAGGGGGAACGTCCCGCGGAGGCCAGCCAGCGGTACGGCAGGGGCAACATCGCCGACCGAACAGATGCACCTGGTCCCAGTACCTGGTCGGCACGGGAGGCCCGCTGCGGGAGACCGATCAGAAACGCGCGTTCCTCTTACGGCGTTCTGAGGCGAACGAGTCCAGTTCGTCCGCCCGGCGGAGGTCCTTGGGGCGACCCATGGCGCGGCGCATCCGGATCAGGTCTTCACGCGAGACGTAGCGGACTTCCAGGCCGCCTGGGTCGGCCGCGGTGACCGCGCGGTCGAGGAACTCTCGGACGTGGAGACCTCCCCAGGGGAGCGCCGGGGTGCAGCAGTCGCCGCCGGCTCCGGGTGAGGTGAACTGCACTTTGGGGCGGAGAAAGGAATCCGGCCGGGTTGCCAGGGGGTTTCCCTCGTCGTCGGCGAGCAGGGCGTCGACGGAGGCGAAGGCGGCCGCCAGGGCCGGGGCGTTGACCGGCGCGCCGTCCCAGAGCAGGTCCAGATCGCCGGTCAGTTCGGCGGAGCCATGCATGATCCCGGCGACCTGGCCGATCACCACGGCGCGGACGCCGTTGCGGTGGAGTGCTTCGAGCAGGGGGAAGGGGTCGAATCCGAGGGCATCGTCCGTGCCGATCGTGCCGACGTCGTCGTCGGCGTCCTGGTGGCCGAGGCCGGTGCTCGCCCGGCTCGACGCCAGCTCACGGGTGCGCCGGGCGGCGGCGCGGAGTCGTTCCAGCGGTTCGTCGATCACCTGATCCATGCAGGAAAGGGTACGGGGGCGGCTTCTCGGACGACCGCGAGCGCCTTGGCGATGTTCCGCTCGGCCAGGTCCAGCATCCGGGAGCCAGGCTCAGAACGTCCGCCCCGACCGTCTCCCGCGGCTCGCGCCGATCCGCTCCAGGAGCAGGCCCTCGCGCGTGGACCACGGGCAGATCTGTGCTTCCCGCACCTGGCAGGCCTCCATGAGGGCTTCGGCGATCACGGCGCCGGCCAGGGACTGCTCGGCCCGGTGGCGGCTGATGCCCGGCAGGTCGCCGCGCCGCCGTACGTCTGTGTGTGCCAGCAGTGTGACGGCCGTCCGCACCGATGACAGCGTGAGGTGGGCGGGGGCACGCGTGGGCCGCTCCAGCGTGGCGGCGAGCTTCGCCAGTTGGAGGAAGGTCTTGGACGACGCGACCACGTTTACGCCGGGCCCGACGACCGGCAGCGGGACGCTTTCCAGCACCTCGCGCATGTGCTGCCGCATGGCTTGAAGATTCCGCTTCTTGGGCAGCGCGCCGCCGGGAAGCAGCGCACGCGTCACCGTCCGGGCCCCCAAGGGCAGCGAATGCACCTGTGCGGGCTCCTGGTCATCGCCATAGGCGACCTCCACAGTCCCGCCACCGATATCCAGTACGAGCAACGGACCCGACCTGTCACCCAGCCAGCACCCCGCGGCGATGTAGGCCAGCCGGGCCTCTTCACGCCCCGGCAGGAACCGTAAGTGGATGCCCGTGGTGTCGGCGACCCGGCCGATGACCTCGTCGCGATTGGCGGCATCGCGAATGACCGAGGTCGCGAACGCGAACACCGCGGACCCACCCTGTTCGGACTCGGAAAGCCGGGCCACCGCACGCTGCACGCTGCGGATCCCACGCGTGTTCACCCGTCCGTCCCCGGTGAGGGTCTCATGTAAGGCCAGCCGGACCTTCCCGGTCGGCGACATGGCCCATCGCCCGGAGGCCTCGGGGTCCTTACGTCGCCGTCGCCGCGCCACCATCAACAGGGCGCTGTGACAGCCCACATCCATGACCGCTGCTTGCCGCACAAAGATCGCCTCCTCATCCACGACACCACTACCACGGCCCTACCCCGTTCACATGCCGTTCACGTGTCGTACACAGGGACCGACCACACGGCCGCTCCGCCTCGATTCTGCAGGACATCCACAGCCTGTGGATGAACGGCCGGCGCCTCGACCCGCAGGTGACCCGGACTGAACCGGGACGGCCGTGATCGCTCCTCGCTCAGTGACGATCAGAGATCGCTGAGTTCTTTGTACTCTTCCCACAGGTCGTACACGGGAACGCATGACGCACCTCCCCGGGCTCGAATCGGTCATCAGATCGCTGTCAGCGGCCTTGGCCTCAAGACGCGCGAACAAGCTCCGATCGCCAATGTGGCGATCACCGCCCCTAATCGATCGCCCCAGGTCACGACATCACGGATGGGCACGACCTGCTGCCCGCGGATCGCGGTCCGGCCGCCCCCTGAAGCCGGAAGCCGGTCACGGCGTCGGCGAACGCCCGGACGGTGGCGGTCTCGCCCCCGGGCGGCCACACCGGGACGATCACCATCGGTGGCATGTCGGTGATCGGAACGACCGTCAGGCCGGGGAACGGGATGTGCTCCAGCAGGGACCTTACGGTGAAGTGCAGGCCGTATCCCCGGGCGACCAGCGTGATCACGTCATCCGCGACCACCTCGCTCTTCCCGGTCATCGTGGTGAGGTCGTCACCGGCGCGGTTGAGCGGGCGCCCCGACGGGGTGTGCCGCGGCACCCATCGGTCGCTGAGGGCCTGGCCGACGATCGCCTCGCGAGGCGCGAGGAACTCACAGCCGACGAGGTCCTCCAGGCTCACCACCCGGCGGGCGGCCAGGGGGTGGCTGTCCGGCATGAGCACGCCACGGCCCACTTCGGCCAGCACCGGCCCCACCGTGAGCTGCAAGCTCGCCAGGGCCTCCCCGTCGCCGCCGGGCGACCAGGCCAGCATGACGTCGACCTCCTCGTTGTGCAGCGCGATGTCCGGCCGGAACACCCGTACCGCATTCAGTGTGGTGGCGCAGTCCGGACGGCACTCCTCGAAGACCGCCGCCACGCGCGCGGCGAAGCCACCGCCGATCGTCGCGGAATAGCCGAGGCGTAGCCGTTCCCGGCCGTTCCCGGCCGCGGCCTGGCAGTCGCGCAGCGTTCGGGCCAGCGTGTCGTATCCGAGCCGGGCGCCTTCCTCGAACCGCCGGCCCAGCGCGGTCAGCCGCACCTGCCGGCTGGTGCGCTCGAACAGCTTGCCGCCGATCTCGTGTTCGAGGGCGCGGATAGTCTGGCTGACCCGCCCCTGGGTGACGTACAACCGCCGGGCCGTCCGGCCGAAATGCAGCTCCTCCGCGAGGATGAGGAAAATCTGAATATCGCGCAATTCCATATGAATCCCCGGCCCTCTCAACGCAGGCACAGCTCCAGCAGCTCCACCGCCCGGGTGGTGCGGTCGATCCACACCTCCCGGTGCCGGCGCTCGCGGACGACCAGCCGCGCCGCGGCCAGGCGGTCGCAGTGGAACGTAAGGGTGCTCGGCGGTGTGTGCGTGACGCCGGCCAGCATGGACATCGTCATCGGCCGGTCCAGCGCCCGCAGCACCTCCGCCCGTACCGGCCCCACCAGCCCTGACAGCTCATCGAGGTCCGCGCGCCAGAACCCTGCCTGCGTGGGTACGGGGTAGCCGATCCACACCGCCTCCGGGTCGTCCAGCCCGACGATCAGCGCGTCCTTGCCCGCCAGCATCGGCACCAGCACCAGCGACCGGTCGCCGAGCTCGTGCACGCCGGCTCCGACGCCCTCGATGACCAGGCCGGTCCCGTCGCGTACGAGCCGCCCGGAGATCGAGCCGAGCAGCACTTCCACGCCGCCCCGCACGCTCGCCGTGCCCACGCGCGCCACCTCCCGGTCGAGGATCGGGCCGGTCCTGCTCCACAAACTCTCGGCGGTGGCCCAGACCTCGGCGAGCGTGCCGGCGTACGCGTGCAGCCAGCGGCCGGGCCGGTCGGCGGCGGCCCGCCAGTGCGCGGGCACCCGCCCGAACGCCTGCTCCAGGTCCCTGACCAGGGCGTCGGGCGGCAGGTCGCGCAGGAGGTCGATCTGCTCCGGTACGGAGTCGTCGCGGACCGGCACGCGCGGCACCACGGTGTCGGGCGCCAGGTGGCAGCCAAGGGCGGCCAGCGGCCGCACCGCCTCCCTCGTCAGCCCGCTCGCCCCCGACTGGATCACCCTCCGCCACAATGGGGGAAGGCCACGGCCACGGCCCGCGAGCGCGTCAGTGATCATGGCGAGGACGGTCACACTCGGGGAGAGCGACACCGAAATTCGCGGCTTGACGGTTGTTCGAATTTCCGTCCGTTGTTGACGTTGAATGCCCGCCCCCCGCAGTGACTCGTGCCGGAGGCTTCACTGTGCCGGGCCGGTCTTGCAGGGTTCGTGTGGATTCATTGAATCGGCTGCTCACCAGGCCCGGCGCTCGGGTCGCCGCTTCCCTGCGGAGTGCGGCCCACTCGCAGGGAAGCGATGCCGGGACCGCACAGCGTACTCAGAGTGCCCGATGCATGATGTGCAGTCCCACGTTGCGCTGGTCCAGCGCTATTACGCTCGCCCCGACGTCGCGTACGTCCCCTTCAGCGACGCCCCACCGCTGGAGTGGTCCCTCCATTGGCGCGCCGCCACCGCCCGCGTCCGAGCCTTCAGCGAGGCCGCCGCAGCGCTGGTCGGCGGTTGATCGTGGCACCCTCTGAGGCCCAACGGCCCGACGTCGCGCGCTCCTCGGCACCGGGAAAGAGGAGACCGAGCTCGTAGGCGAGGACCGCCGCCTGCGTGCGGTCGCGAGCGCCCAGCTTGTCCAGCAGGTGGCGGACGTGCGTCTTGACCGTCTCGATGGACACGTAGAGGGTCGCCGCGATCTCCGCGTTGTTCTGCCCGAGCGCGATGTGCCGCAGTACGTCGAGCTCGCGCGAGGTCAGCTCGACCGGTACGGACGGCTTCGACATGCCGTGACGCGGGCCGGCGATGCGGCGCAGCGCGTCGGGGAAGAGCACCGCGTCTCGGGAGTGCACGAGCCGGACGGCATCCACCAGCTCGTCCGCGGGCGCCCGTTTGAGCACGTAACCCGCGGCGCCGGCGCGCAGGGCGCCCCAGACCAGCTGATCGTTCTCGAACGTCGTCACCACGATGACCCGCGTCGCCGGGGATCGGCGGGCCAGCTCCTGGGTGGCGGCCAGGCCGTCCAGCCGGGGCATGCGGATGTCCATGAGCACCACGTCCGCGCCGACGCCGACCTCGACGGCCTCGCGGCCGTCGGCCGCCTCGCCCACGACCTCGATGTCGTCGTGCGGGGAGAGCATGGTCGTCCATCCCGCACGGATGAGCCTCTCGTCGTCGGCCAGGACGACGCGGATCACAGCGGCAGCGTCGCCTCGATGCGCCACCTGCCGTTCACCTCCTTCCGTACGCACGTGCCGCCGGCCAGGCGGGCCCGCATGCGCATGCCGGCCAGGCCGCGCCCTTCCCCGCCGGAGTGCGGGGCGGTGCCGGCCGCCTTGTTCTCCACGGTGAGAACCAGGTCGTCGCCGGTGGCGATGTCGATCGTGATGGGCCCGTGCCCGTGACGCAGGGCGTTGGTGAGCGCCTCCCTGGCGATCGCGAAGGCCGCCCGCGAGGTGGAAGCCGGGACCCGGTCCAAGCGGCCGACGGTCGTTAGCACGTCGAGGCCCCGAACCAGCGCGCCGAGCGAGTCGAGAGTGGGTGCCTCGGCCGCGCCATCGTCGTCGAGCACCCGCAGCAGCACGTCAAGGTCCTGCTGCGCGTCCCTGGCCGTGCTCACCAGATGGCCGAGCGATTCGCCGGCCTCGGGCACGCGCGACGTCCGCAACGCCGCCTGCGCGGCCATCGCCTGCACCAGGACGACGCTGAGAGCGTGGCCGACCGAGTCGTGCAGCTCCAGGGCCAGTCTCTGACGGCGGCCGAGCTCCTCGATCACGCGGGACGGCTCGGCCCGCAGCAGCCGGCGCGCCGTCCAACGCTGGCCGAGCCCCGCCACGACCATCGCGGCGAGCACGGCCACCGCGAGGGCGCACACCTCGGCCAGCTCGCCGGGAGCCGCGCGCCACCGGGCCGCGTCACCCAGCCGGACCAGCCCGGGAGACAGCAGCAGCACGCCGGCGCCGAGTGTGGCACCGCCGTACAGGTGCAGGCTCGTCAGAACGACCAGGTAGAGTCGATCAGCCTTCTCGGGCACGCCGACGCCCAGGAGATCGGACAGCGCGGCCTTCTCAAGGCGCCGCATCAGCGGCATCCAGGCGAGCAGCACCGAGGCCGGCAGGCAGGCGGCCCACAGCACGAGTACGCGCGCCGGAGTCCGCTCCTCAAGGATCACCAGGCCGAGGGCCACAGCCGCCGGAGTCAGCAGTGCGGCCCCCAGCAACTGGTAGACCCCTGCCTGCACGGCACGAGCGAAGTGGCCTTTCACGACGACCGACGTTAGCCGACGCCCGGACGCCCGGGCCTCCCTCGACCGAGGGAGGCCCGGCCGGCCTGCTCGCAGGAACCGCCGCCGATCTCCCTCAGATGAGGGATGAGCGTCGCCCGGACCGAGTGTGATCCTCGAAGGCGCCAACCCGTTGACGTCGTTCGAGGAGAGCCCCCATGGCTGTTCGCACCATCTGGAGCACCCTGCACGGCCGGACCGCGGCCGGCGTACCACGCTGGGCCAGGCTGGCCGCCTACGCCATCCCGCTGGTCGTGCTGCCCTCCAGTCTGTGGCGCGTCGCCGGCTTTGCCTTGCATGTTCCGCTGCTGGAGTTCAACCCCACGCCACCCGCCGGCCAGGAGGAGCTGGTCAGCGGGTGGTGGTATGTCCTGCTGCTCAGCGTGGTGAGCGAGGCGGCGGCCTTCCTCGCCGTCGGGCTGATCAGCGAGTGGGGCGAGGTGTGGCCGGGCTGGGTGCCGGTCCTGGGCGGGCGCCGGGTGCCGGTCATGGCCGCGGTCGTGCCTGCCGGTCTCGGTGCGCTCGCGTTGTCGATCTTCCCGTACGCGATGATCATGATGAGTCTCGGCATGAGGATCGACGGCGGCCGCCCCGTCGGGTTGGTCACGCACGGCTGGCAGACGGTGCTCTTCCACGTCATGTACTGGCCGCTGGCCGCCTGGAGCCCCCTGCTCGCGCTGCTGACCGTGCACTACTACCGCCGGCGCACCGCCTCGCAACGCACTCCCGGCCATGGGACCCTCGCGCCGGAGGATCGCCCGGTCCGGACGGCGGCTCAGGAGGTGTAGCGCGGGGCCGGAGATATCGGGCCACCATCCACGCGGTCCGGCCGCTCTCAGTCCTCGTCCGCGGGCAGGGTGAAGAGGCGGACATAGACGGGGCGGCTGTCCGGTGGGGCCTCTTCGGCCTTGCGGCTGTAGCGGAGGAGCAGGGCGATGTACTCGTCGTGGAAGGCGTCAAGCTCCTCCTTGGTCACACGGACCAGCCCGCGCGAACCCTTGGCCCAGCCGGGGTCGGCGCGGTAGGCGGCCGGGAAGCGCTCGAACAGGACGCGGTCCTCCTCGTAGCCGACCCGGTGAAACTCCTCCAGCACCGCCCGGTCCTCGGGCGCCACCTGGTCGGGGACCGGCAGGCGCATGTCCCGGGGGAGCGCGGCGCGCCGCCACCAGCGTTCACGGCCGGACGAGCGCTCGGGGATCTCCTCGATGAAGCCGTACTTCTCCAACTGGCGCAGGTGGTAGCTGGTCGTGCCGGTCTTCGCGCCGAGCAGCTCGCCGAGAGTGGTGGAGGTGGCCGGGCCGTGCACGTTGAGGTGGGTCAGCATGCGGCGGCGCATCGGGTGGGCCAGCGCCTTGAGCCGGTCCGGGTCGTTCAGCACGAACGGCTCATCATCCTTCATGACGATCAGGCTAGTCCTCCAGAACGATATCTGCAGACATCCCTTTGCCGATATCTCTCTGCAGACTAATGTCGGCAATATGAAACGAGTCCTCGCGGCCATCGTCGCCGCGTCAATCCTGCTCACGGGCCCGGCCTCCGCCACCGCGCCGCCCCCGCTGCCGGCCGACCTCACCTCCACCGAGGTGAGCTTCCGCGGCAACGGCGACCTGCTGCTGCACGGCAGCGTGATCACCCCGGCCGGCGCCAAGGACGCGCGCCCGGGAGTCGTGCTGGTGCACGGCGCGGGCACCGGTACGCCGCGGGACAAGCTGCTGGGCGAGGCCGTGGCCTTCGCCCGGCAGGGCATGTCCGTGCTCGTCTACGACAAGCGGTCCGAGGGCTACTCCACGTTCACGCGGTCGTACGCGCAGCTCGCCGACGACGCACTGGGCGCCGTCGAGACGCTCCGGCGCCAGCCGGGGGTCGATCCGGGCAAGGTGGGCATCTGGGGGCTCAGCGAGGGGGGATGGGTGGCGCCGATCGCCGCCTCCCGATCCACCCACATCGCCTTCGTCATCGTCGTCGGCGCCAACGCCCTCAACCCGCTGCGGCAGCAGACCTGGGCGGTGGCGGCGGGGCTGCGTAAGGCGGGCGTGAGCGGCTCGCTGGTGGACCGGGCCGAGCCCACCCTGTACCGGGTGATCGCTGATGGCGGGATGTTCCCCGAGCCCTACCATGATCCGGAGCCGGTCCTCGGACGAGTGCGGCAGCCCGTGCTCGCCATCTGGGGCGAGCACGATCTGCTGACGCCGCCCCGGGAGTCGCCGCCGATTTTCGCCCAGGCCCTGGAGAAGGGCGGCAACCGCCACTACACGTTCCGGTTCTTCGCCGGTGCCGACCATGCCGCCCACCTGACGCCCGACGGCGGGGTCACCCGGCTGCCCGAGCTGGCTCCCGGCTACGCGGCGCTGGTCGGGACGTGGGTGAGCCAGGCGACCTCGGGGCAGGCTCCCGAGGCCCAGATCTCGGGGCCGGCGCCGGTGCAGGCCGACGACTCCGTGGGGGTGCCGCCCACCGAGTGGTGGGAGTCGGCGGGGGTGCAGCTCGTGGTGCTGGTGCTGCTCCTGGCGGGGTTCGGGGCGTATCCCGTGGTGGCCCTGGTCCGTCGGGTCAGGCGCACCAGGGTCGAGGTGGTGCCGGTCAGGGCCGCCCGGCTGGTCAGCGCCGGTGGGCTCACGGTGATGCTGGGCGGGTTCTCGTACCTGTTCTACGTGATCATGACGGGCGGGAAGCTGGCCGCGCCCGGGCCGTTGCTGGCAGGCAGGCCCGTCGTCTGGCTCGCGCTCCAGGCCGTCGCCATCGCGACCGCCGTGGCCACCCTGGTCACGGTGGCCATGGCGGGCCGGTGGCGGCAGGCCGCCGGCCGTGGCGAGAAGGCCCGGCTCGGGCTCTTGATCGCGGGCGGCGCGGTGTTCGTGCCGTGGGCGCTGTACTGGGGGCTGCTCCTTCCCTGAGGCCACCGTCATCGGATGGTTGGAAACAGCGAGGAAACGGCCATGGAGCAGCGGCTGGGGTGGCGACTATGGCGCTGTGACAGCGCACCGCCTGTCGCTCGCGGTGGGAAGGCTGCGCTCGGTGTTCCGCAGTTTGTCGGATGCCGGATCTCGATCTCGCAACGTCCGTCCGATGACAGGTCACAGCGGCCTGCCTACGCTCCCTCTGACAATGTTGAGGGCCTCCACGCACTCACGTTGTCAACCCTGGTCAGGTGACGGAGGCGTGCATGAACTTAGCCCGGACAGTCTCGATCATAGCGACCTGCGCCGCACTGGCGGCCTCGGGCATGGGGCCGGCAGCGGCAGCGGAGATACAGGCGACGGCGATCGCCGTCGAGGGCGGCGTGACGCAGCCGGTGTTCTCCTATTCCGAGGCGATCCAGGAGGTCGTCTACGTGGAGACACCGATGGACAGCGACGGCGACGGACGTCATGACCTGATCGCCATGGACATCATCCGCCCGCGTGAGACCGGTTCGGGACTCAAGGTTCCCACCATCATGGAAGCGAGCCCCTATTTCGGGCGCTCCTCCCAGCCCCCGCCCGACCGCACCCGCGGCTTCCCCGGCTGGTGGGACGAGTACTTCGTACCGCGCGGTTACGCCATCGCCCAGGTCGAGATGCAGGGCACGGGCCGTTCCTTCGGATGCCCGACCACCGGCGGCCCCGAGGACACCATCAGCATCAAGGCCGCGGTCGACTGGCTGGGCGGCCGGGCGCGAGGCTACTACTCCGACGGCACGGAGGCCGTCGCCGGCTGGAGCACCGGCAATGTGGGCATGCAGGGCGTCTCCTATGTCGGCACCCTGCCCAACGCCGTGGCCACGGAGGGCGTCGAGGGTCTGCGCACCGTCGTACCGATCGCGGCGATCTCCAACTGGTACAGCTACGCCAACGACCAGGGCATCGCCTGGGCCGGCTGGGGCACCCGGTACACCGAGTACCTCGCCGACTACGTCTCAGTCGGGCGAAGCGCCCCCGGCTCGGCCTCGGTCGATGCCTGCAAGACTCGCATCAAGGCGCTCGGTGACGAGGAACAGGCCAGCGACAGCGACTTCACCCCGTTCTGGCAGGACCGCAACTACATCCCCGACGCGAACAAGATCAAGACGGCCAAGACCTCGGTGTTCATGGTGCACGGCCTGACCGACTACAACGTCAAGACGATGCACTTCGCCAACCTCTGGTACGAGGTCGCCAAGCGTCAGATGCCGCGCAAGATCTGGATCCACCGCGGCGCCCACGCCAACCCCACCAGCTTCCGCAACGCGGAGTGGCAGAGCGTGATGCACCGGTGGATGGACCAATGGCTGTACGACATCGACAACGGCGTCATGGACGAGCCGATGGCCGACATCCAGCGGCCCGACGGCTCCTGGGAGACGCATGCCAGTTGGCCGGACGCGAGCGCGTCCGAGGTGAAGCTCTCGCTCGGCCCGGCCACCGGCGAGGCAGCCGGCACCCTGTCACTCGATTCGCCCGCCGGCAACCCGACGCAGAGCTTCGTCGACCAGATCGAGTCCCAGGCCCTCAAGATCGGCGACCCGTCCCAGGCCCGCGCGGGCCGGCTCGCCTACGTCACCCCGCCGCTGGCGCGGGACCTGCGGCTCTCGGGCACCCCGAGCATCGAGGTCCGGATGACCACCGACAAGACGAGCGCGCTTCTGTCGGCGATGCTGGTCGACTACGGCGAGGGCCCGACCGTCACCGTGGCCGGCAAGGAACCGCTGGAGCTGGTGCAGGAGCCGTGCCAGCCGGAGAACCTCGCCAACCTCACCGGCTGCGCGACGCCCATGGAGGCCACCTCGGCCATCACGCCGGAGCGGGTGCTCGCATGGGGCCACGTGGACGTCCGGAACATGCCTGACCTGAGGCGAAGCGACGACCTCAAGCCGGGCAAGCAGTACCAGGTCCGGTGGAACACCTTGCCGACCGAGCACATCATCCCCGCGGGCCATCGCATCGGGCTGGTGCTGACCGGCAACTACAACGCCGATCCGAGCCAGACCCGCCCCGCCCGCGACCAGGTGGCGCTCGGCGGCCGGATCGCCATCGACCTGCACGGGAGCCGGATCAGCCTGCCGGTCGTCAACGGGGCCGACGGGCTGCGCTTCTAACTCGTTCACATCGCGTGCCCCCGGCCACCGCCGGGGGCACGCGCCTCTTCGAGAACCACACCGGCTGCTGCTCGCCCCGTGTCAGCGGCGGTGTCAGGACGGCAACGGCCCGGTATCAGAGCGGTCGGCGATGGTCGACCCATGAGCACGCCGGGCTCACCCCCGATCCCCCTGCGTCGCTCATCGAAGCCAGAAGCGCCCCGCCGGGGCGGGTCTCGCAAGGTCGAACACGCTACGCAAAGAGATTCATGATGGGAAACAGCATGGCGGCTTCTCCAGAGCGGGGCTGCTGCAGCCTCGGCCTCGCCTCCCACGACACGAAGCCGGCCCGCAAGATCACCGAGGCCCTCGACGCCGCCTGATCGGATGTCGGCCCGCACGGGCTACCGCTTTTGTCACCGGGGTCCTGCCCGGCCCCTGTGACGCGGCGGCGCGGCAGGGACCGGGCCGTAGGGCATCCGTACCGGCTCACCCGGACCTCAGCGGATGGTCGTCTCCTGCGGTCGGACGGTTTCGCGTGCCGCGATGGCACGTTTGAGCTTGATCAGGTCCTTCGGTGCGTTGACCGCCACCGCGCCCACCATGACGCCGGTCCGCGTGAAGGCCACAGCGAAGCGATCCTCCTGAAGGCTGCCCGTGACGATGCTCGCCTGGTCCGCCAAATGCGGTAGCCCGGCCGTCTGGACGCGGGCGCCGTGCACGTGCGTGGCGAAGTTGGGCACCTCCAGGAACGGCTGAGCGTCCCCCGGCCCTGCCAGCAGGTTGTGAGCGGCCACCGCACCCTGCTCGTTGGCGTTGGACCAGTGCTCGACGCGAACCAACTCCCCGTCGAACAGGCCGTGTGGCCAGCGGACCACATCGCCGGCCGCCACGATGTCCGCCGAATCGCGGGCGAACAACGTCGGCTCACACAACACGCCGTCGTCCACCGCCAGGCCGCTGCCGTCCAGCCACTCGGTGTTGGGCCTCACGCCCAGGCCCCCGATGACGAGATCCGCACTCAGTGAGCGGCCGTCGCTCAGCCGTACCTGGGTGCCCTCGACGGTGGTGACCCGGACGTTCGTGACGAGCTCCACGCCATTGCGCTCGTGGTGCGCGGCCAGCCAGCGCGCCGCCTCCTCACCCACCCCTGCGTGCATGGGGTACGGCCCGGAGTCGATCAGGGTGACCTTCCGGCCAAGCTGTCGTGCCGTGGAGGCCACCTCGCCGCCGATGAACCCGCCGCCGATGATCAGGACGTGCTCGCAACCCGAGGCCAGCTTCGCCCGCAGAGCCAGCGCGTCCTCGATGGTACGCAGAGTGCGCGCGTCGCCGAGCCGCCGGGGGCGGGCGCCGCTGGCGATGACCAGACCGTCATAGCCCAGCTCGGTCCCGTCATCGAGGATGACCGCCCGGTGCCGGGCGTCGAGTCGCACGGCCCGCCTGCCACGCAACCACTGATCGCCGAGCTCGTCCGCACCCGGCAGCGTGACATCGTCGTCGCCGCTCAGCACGCTCTTCGACAGCGGTGGCCGGTTGTAGGGGGTGTGCGTTTCCGCGCCGACCAGCGTGATGTCGCGGTCGAAGCCCTCCCTCCGCAAAGCCTGTACGGCACGCAGCCCTGCCAGGGAGGCACCGACCACGGTGATCTTGTTCAGCGTTCTCATGGGCCCGAAGATACCCCTACCAGGTATATGATTCACAGTGTGACATGCGCCTCATATACCCCCTACCGGTAGAGCTTGCGTTTTGCGGCGATCGGACGTACGTTCCTGCGCATACCTGCTAGGGGTATCGAGCGTAGTGGAGTGTGGAATGAGCGCGAGCACGTACAAGGTGTCCGGGATGACCTGCAGCGGGTGCGCCGGCAAGGTCACGGCCGAGATCCGCAAGGTTGCCGGGGTCTCTTCGGTTGACGTCGACCTGGCGACGGGGCAGGTGACGGTCACCTCAGACGGGCCGCTTGATGACGAGCAGATCAGGAACGTCGTGGAAGAGGTTGGCTACGAGGTGGTTCCCGCCTGATTCACCAGGATGCTGCCGAACCAGCGAACCTGCCGGTCCGGCAGCATCCACCTGGACCACCGACGCACTGCAACCGGACGGACACATTCCCGCCGAAGCCGCGCCCTCCCGCGGTCACCAGCCGAGTTCGTCGCATCCGCTGTGGTCGGCGGGTTCGACCTGCAAGGTGGCATGGGCGACGCCGTGGCGCAGGCGGAGGAGCTCGCGGGCCTGATCCAGCACGGCGTGGTGATCGCTCTGATCGCCGGTGACGAGGTGGGCGGTGGCGACGTTCATACCGGAGGTCAGCGTCCACAAGTGCAGATCGTGCACGTCGCGGACGCCGTCGATGGCAGCCAGATCAGCCGCCACCGCGGAGGCGTCCATGCCCTCGGGGACGTGCTGCCCGAGCACGGCGAACACCTGGCGGCCGAGCGAGATCGCCCGCACGGCGACGAAGACGCCGATGGCCAACGCGATGAGAGTGTCCCAGTACGCCTGCCCGGTGGCGGCCACGAGCCAGCCCGCGATGATGACACCGACCGAGCCCGCGGTGTCGGCCACGACTTCCAGGTAGGCGCCCTTGACGTTGAGGCTTTCACTCGCGCCGGAGCGCAGCAGGAACAGCGCGATCAGATTGACGACCAGCCCGATGGCGCCGACGACGAGCATCGGCCCGAAGGAGACCTCAGCGGGACCGCCGAGGCGGCCGATGGCCTCGGCGACCACGTAGACCGCGACACCCAGCATCAGGACGACGGCCAGCAGCGAGGCGAACACCTCGGCCCGGTAGGAACCGTAGCTGCGCCGGCCGGTGGTGTCGGGGCGGGTGGCGATCTTGGTGGCGACCAGGGCCGCTCCCAGCGTCACCACGTCGGCCGCCATGTGCCCGGCATCGGACATCAGGGCCAGGGAGCCGGAGATCAGACCGTAGGCCAGCTCGACGACGAAGTAGGCGCCGATCAAGGCGAAGGAGACCGCCAGGCGCCAGCGGTGGCGGCCGGCGGCGTGCCCGTGCCCGTGCCCCGCGCCCATCAGGGGGCCCCGTCACGTTCGGGGTGGATGGCGTCGGTGTGCTCGGTATGGGCGAGCGCCAGGTCGAGCAGCATCCGTACGTGCGGGTCTTCCAGCCGGTAGTAGGCCATCCGGCCCGACCGGCGTGCGGCCACGATCCGGTGCGCGCGCAGCAGGCGCAAGGCGTGGGAAACGGCAGATTCGCTCTGTCCGGTCACCGCCGCGAGATCGCACACGCACAACTCTCCGTCCAGCAGGGCGACCAGCAGGCGAAGCCGGTTCGGGTCGGACAGCAGGCCGAAGATGTCGGCCGTGTCGGCCATGTCCTCGGTGGTGGGCATCCGCTCGCACACGGCGGCCACCCGGTCGGCGTCCACCACTTTGACGGCGCAACCGTCCACCGTCAACACGCTGTCATTTGAAGAGCTGTTCATATGTATATGTTGTCGCCGTGGCGACAAATGTCAACAACCGCGGCCTGTTCAGTCGCTACCTGGCTGCCCAATGGCCCGTTCGCGGTGGTCCTGGCCCCACTGCTCCGCATCACCGTCCGGAAGATCTGACAGGCTTCGGAAGGACAAGGCAGACGACCGCACCCCCGCGACATAGGCGGAGGTGCGCAGTCGAACTTGAGGGGGTGTGCTCAGTTCTGCTTCTGGAGGGTCACGGTGACCTCGTTGGTCTTGCCGTCCCTCATGTAAGTGATCTTGACCTGCTGGCCCGGCTTGAAGCCCCTGACCTGCCCGACCACGGTGTCGCCTCCGTCAACCGGCGTGTCACCGATCCTGGTGATCAGGTCGCCCTGCCGCAGCCCAGCCTTCTCCGCCGGGCTTCCCGCGGTGATCTGCCCGATCAGGGCGCCCGGGACGTCGCCGGTCGCGTCCGTGACGCTCACGCCGAGGAACGCATGGGTGACCTTGCCGGTGCTGATGAGCTGCTCGGAGACCTGCTTGGCGGTGTTGACCGGAATGGCGAAGCCGACGCCGCCGCCGGCCGCCTCCGAGGCGATGGCGGTGTTGATGCCGACCAGCTCGCCCGCGGCGTTCACCAGGGCTCCGCCGGAGTTGCCCGGGTTGATCGAGGCGTCGGTCTGGATGGCACCGCCGATCGTGGTCCCGCTGGGCTGCTGCTCCTGGCCCCAACCCGGCGGGATCTGCTGGCGCTGCTCCGGGCCCGTGGTGAGGGTGCGGTCCAGCGCACTGACGATGCCCGCCGTGACCGACCCGTCCAGGCCCAGGGGGCTGCCGATCGCCAACACCGCGTCGCCGACCTTCAACGCGTCGCTGTCGCCGAGCGTGGCCTGGCTGAGCCCGGAAACGCCCTCGGCTCTGATGACGGCGAGGTCGGTGGCGGGGTCGGTGCCGACGGCGGTGGCCTTGGCCGTCTTGCCGTCGCTGAACTTGACGGTCATCTGCCCGCCACCCTGTTCGGCACCCTCGACCACGTGGTTGTTCGTAAGGATGAGGCCGTCCTGCGACAGCACCACGCCGGAGCCCTCACCGGTCTGGCCCTGGATCATCACGACGGACGGCTGCACCTTCGCCGCGACCTCGGCCACGGTGAGCTGGTCGGAGGCCGCCTTGAAGGCGGGGCTCGGCGCGCTGGCGGTGACGACCGGCCGAGGCTGGAACGAGGTGGCCACGGCGGCCCCCACAACACCGCCGCCGATCGCCATGGCGGCCAGCGCCAGCCCGGCCAGGACCTTCTGACCGGCGGTGAAGCGAGCCGGCTTGGGCGGCGCGGGCGGAGGCGGCTGCTCCATGGTGATGGTGTCGCGCCGGGCGAAGCCCCCGACGGCCGGCGGAGTGGAGCCGAACTGGCTCCACCCATCGGTGCGCTGCTCGTGAGGCTCGTTCGCGTTCATCTGTGATCTCCCTCGAGTCCCGATGACCCAAGGGTGCCAATGACCGCGTAAGACCTGGCTAAGGCGCTGATCCAGAAGGGCGGCGGCTTCTGATGACGGTTTTATCGACCCAGGTCAGGGAGATCCACCGCTGACTTTGGCCGCGTGGCGAGCGTGCTCGGCGCTCTCATAGCCACGGCGGGCGCCGCCAACGGTCAGCCGCTCGCCCTGGTCCAGATCGACGTGGAAGCACCCAGTCCAGATCTCATTGTCCTCCCGGAGGCGCCGGGGCCGCCTCGGCGAGCATCGACAGGACGGCCGCCACCGCCGGAGACATCCAGCGCGACCTGGGCCGCAGCAGCCACAGGTGCTGTTCGGCCAGGGAAGGGGGGCGCAGCTCGGCGAGCCGCCCGGCCGACAGCTCGGTGGCGACGGCGGTCCTGGGGAGCAGGGCGAGCCCGAGCCCGGCCTCGACGCACCGCTTGACGGTCTCCACGCTGCCGAACCTGGGCGGGACGGCCCCGGGCGAGGCGGCGGCGATCAGCGCGGCCAGTTCGTCGCTGTAGGAGCAGCCCTCCTCCTGGAGCAGGATCTCGCCCTCGGCCAGTTCGGCCGGGGTGATCGGGCGGTCGCGCGGCAGCTCCGTCGTGGCCGGGGCGATCAGGGCGAGCTCCTGGACGCCGAGGTCGGTGACCTCGGACTGCTCCGAGCGCACCGAGGGTTCGAGGGCGAGCGCCAGGTCGGCCCGCCGGTCGGCCAGCGCGGCGAAGGCCACGCGGGTGGTGGCCGGCATGAGGGAGAGGCGGACGTCAGGATAGCGCCGCCTGACCTCGGGCAGCAGGGCCGCCAGGTAGGAGCCGCACACCGACTCGGGGGCGCACAGCCGTACCGTGCCCGTGGCGCGGCCGCCGTCGGCGGCGATCTCGGCGAACATCCGCTCCTCCAGGTCGAGGAGCTCCTGCGCGCGGCCGGCGAGCAGCGCCCCGGCCCGCGTGGGGGTGGTCCCGGCCGGGATCCTGTCCAGCAGCCGGGTGCCGGCGAGCCGTTCGAGGGTCTGCACGTGGGCGGTGACGGTCGACTGGACGAAGCCCAGCTCGGCCGCCGCGGCGGTGATGCCGCCGGTGCGCACGACGGCCACGAAGCTGCGAAGCAGGCGGGTATCCATCGGGTTTTCCGATCCATCTCATCAGAAGCCATCGTTTGCTTCGATGGTACGCGACTCGCAGACTGGTCTCATGACGTCAAGGAATTCACTGGCGGTGACCCGTTACACCGCGTTCGATGTGCACGGCAGGGGCGGCAACCCGGCCGGGGTGGTGCTCGACGCGAGCGGCGCGAGCGAGCAGGAGATGCAGGCGGTCGCGGCCGAGGTCGGCTACTCGGAGACCGCTTTCCTGGTGGCCGGTGGCGACCCCGCCGACCGGCGCTTCACGGTGCGCTACTTCAGCCCGCTGGCCGAGGTGGCCTTCTGCGGGCACGCGACGATCGCCGCCGCCGTGGCCGTCGCCGACCAGGCCGGCACGGGCCGCCTGGTGTTCGACACGCCCGCGGGCGAGGTCACGGTCGAGACCCGCCCGGCCGACGGACGGGTCCTCGCCTCCCTCACCAGCGTCCCCCCGAAGGTCACCGCCGTGGCCGGCGCCGACCTCGCCGAAGCCCTCGTGGCCCTGCGCTGGCGCCCCGAAGACCTGGACCCGGAGTTGCCGCCGCGCGTGGCCAACGCGGGCAACGACCACCTCGTCCTGGCCGCCGCCACCCGCGAGCGGCTCGCCGTCCTCGACTACGACATGGACGCGCTCGGCGCGCTCATGGCCCGCTGCGGCTGGACGACCGTGCACCTGGTCTGGCGCGAGAGCGGCGACGTCTTCCACGCCCGCGACCCGTTCCCGCCCGGCGGGGTCTACGAGGACCCCGCGACCGGCGCCGCGGCCGCCGCGTTCGGGGCCTATCTGCGCGACCTCGGCCTGGTGGCCGCCCCGGCGCGGGTCACCATCCACCAGGGCGCGGACATGGGCCGCCCCGGCCGCCTCCTCGTCGACATCCCCGCGGACACGGCCGCCGGGATCACGGTCAGCGGAACGGCGGCGGTCATCTGACCGGCCCTGCCGATCCCCGGCTACTCACGCGATCGCCGGCAGATCGGGCGGCAGTCCATCCGCCAACAGGGCCGGCGCGGTGACACGGCATTTCCGGATTCCGCCTGTTCCGGACCCTTCCCGATGAAGAAATCCGGAACAGGCGGCAGGTCAGGCTTCTCTCAGAGCGGCGTTGGCCTAGCCACCGGTGATCACGAAGCCCGAGCCCGGTTCTCTGACGATGTCGCCGGTGGCCGAGTTCGTGATGGTGACGTCGGTCAGGGTCGCGCTGCCGCGGGCGCTGCCCTGGGCCAGGATGCCCGCGCCGTTGTTGGACTTGTCGATCCGTACGTTCGTGATGGCGACGTTCGGCATGTTGCCGCCGCCTCCCTTGAACTGGATGCCGTCGTAGGTCGAGTCGGAAATGTCAGTGTCGCGGATGGTGACGCCGGTGATGTCCCTGTTCTGTGCGAAGAGCGTGATCGCGCCGAACCTCTGCGCCTCGCCCCAGAAGACGCCGCCGCAGCGATGGAGCGCGTTGTTGGCGATCAGCGTCTGGCCCGAGAAGGGCAGCGGGTCGTGGTCCGTGGCGAGCATGATGCCGGGGTAGTTCATGGTGTCGTAGATCAGGTTGTTCTCGACCTTGTTGCCGTACCCGCCGTAGATCGCGATGCCGTTCGCCCGCCACGGCAGCTGGATGGTGTTGTTGACGAACGTGTTGTCGTGGGCGATGTCCACGGACGGGTCCTTCACGAACCGGTTGGCCCAGACGGCCAGGGAGTCGTCGCCCGTGGTGCGGAAGCTGGAGTTGAACACTCGCGAGTTCCGTGTCCCGTTGGTGAAGTTGATGCCGTCGGCGTAGGTGTCGCGGATTCGCATGCCGCTGAACTGCAGGCCGTCGGCAGGTCCCCACAACTCGGGGATGTTGTCGTAGTCGCGGCCGACCCAGACGCCCACGTTGGCGTGCTCGATCCACACGCTGCTGATCTTCGTGTTCCTGCCGAACCGCCCGTTCAGCCCGACCCCGCCCTCGGCCCCGCCCGGCCCGCCGCGGATGCGGCCGGAGCCGAAGATGGCCAGGTCGGAGATCTGGACGTTGTTGTCGATGTCGAAGCCGAAGTTGCCTTCGTGCGGGTGGTTGATGCCGCCTGTCGCCAGGTGCGGCTCGGTCAGGGTGTAGAGCTGGGAGTGCCACATGCCGGCGCCGCGGATCGTGACGTTGCTGATGCCGACCTGGTTGTACGGGCCGCGGTTCAGCGGGTCGTCGGTGAGAATCTTCTTCTCCTGCCGCCACTGCCCCGGCGGGATCCACACGCAGGTGATGACGCCGTTCTGGTCGTCGGTGACGGCCCGCTGGATGGCGGCCGTGTCGTCGTTGCCGTCGTTGGGTACGGCGCCGTAGTCGGTGATGGAGGTGCATTCGGCCGGGCGGGAGGCCGGGGGCGCCACCTGTTCCAGGTCGATCAGGTCGATGATGTAGAAGGCGGCGTTGTCGCCGGCGTCGCGCTGCAGGCGCCACTTGGTGCCTGCCGGGTACGAGCGCGACAGCAGTGCGTGCGACTCGTCGAACAGCCTTCTGGCGTTGGCCTGCGGGGTGTTGGTCAGCGCCTCGGGGTCGTCGCTGGTGCCGTACAGCCAGCTGTGGCGGGAGGAGAGGGTGAGCTTCTGTACGAAGTCCCCGTCGGCGTACAGGCTGATGGTGCCCTCGATGCCGCCGCCGCCCGCCGCATCGGGAATCGAGTTGCGCACCACGATCGAGTTGGCCGGGTTGGTCGAGGTGAACTCGACGTACTGGCCGGTACTGTCGAGCCGGACCGATTTCCTGCCTGAGGACTCGGTGGCGAAGTTGGTGTGCCCGAAGGTGCGCAGCGGGTCTGTCTCCAGGAGGGTTCCCTGGTAGGCGGCGGATTCGGCCTCGTACTCGACGTACGGCACCGAGGCGCCGCGGCCGACGGCGATCGTCTGCGACAGCGTGTTGTTGCCCTCATCGGTCTCGTCCACGGCATCGGTCGCGTCGGCGGTGGCGATGACGGTGGCGCCGCCGCTGGTGGCGTTCCAGCCGCCGTTGACCGCCACGTT
The DNA here is from genome assembly GCF_039871825.1 of Nonomuraea sp. B12E4. Taxonomy (NCBI): domain Bacteria; kingdom Bacillati; phylum Actinomycetota; class Actinomycetes; order Streptosporangiales; family Streptosporangiaceae; genus Nonomuraea; species Nonomuraea sp. B12E4. The sequence continues at coordinate 64,756 of NZ_JBDPME010000036.1, forward strand.
GGCCGTCGCGCCCGCGGCGATCGGCGGAGTCTGGGTGTCGAGCGTGGTGCCGCCCACCGCGAGCCTGGTGACCGAAGTGGCGCCGGTCGTGGTGGTGCCGCGGTTCTTCACGGCCACGGTGAAGGTGACCCGGGCTCCGACGGCGGGGTTCGGCGGGCTGGCGGTGAGGCTCAGCACCTGCAGGTCGGGGCCCGGAGCCTCGGCGACGATCAGGGGCGTGGGCGCGGTGAAGGCGTTGTTGGCCTCGTTCTGCTCGATGACCCTGTTGTCCTCGTCGGCCTTGGCCGAGAGGTCGTACGTGCCCGCCGGCCTGGTTCCGATGTTCGCGGTCACGGTCGTGGAGGCTCCGGCGTTCAGCGCGCCCACGTTCGCGGTGCCGACCTTGGCGGTGCCCGCGTAGAAATTGAGCGAGGTCGCGGCGGAGGCCACGGTGCCGACGTTCCTGACCGTGGCCGACAACGTGATGGCGTTCGCCGCGGTCGGCGATGTGGGTGTCCAGGTGAGGCCCGCCACGGTGAGGTCGGGGTTGGCGGACGGGGTGCCGAAGATCTGGAACTCGGCGACCTGGCCGCCGGGGGCGCCGGTGTTGGCGGTGAACTGCAGCCGGACGTCGGCGACCTCGGCCGTGACCGGGATGGCAACGGTGTTGCCGGTGGCCGGGTCGAAGGTGTAGGTGGCGGAGGCGACCAGGCCGGTGAAGCCGCTCGCGCTCTGCTCACGGCCCAGCACCTGCAGAGTCTGGGTGCGGCGGCCCCAGATGCCATCGGGGTTGAGCTTGATGACGATCGAGGTCAGGTCGGCGTTGGCGCCGAGCTGCACGGTCAGCTGGCCGGGGTAGCCGGCGCTTTCCCAGTAGGTCTGCAGGTTGCTGTCGTTGGCGTTGGCGGCCACGTAGGTGTGCGCGTGCGACGATTCGGTGATCTGTTTGCCGAGGGCCAGGTTGGTGCCGCCGCCGGGAGGGGGATCCTCCGGGGCGCTGCCCCACACCTCGAACTCCGACAACTGCCCGGCCGGCCAGCCGGTATTGGCGGCGATCTGCAACCGAACGTGGCGTGTGGTGCTGGCGGGGAAGGTGATGGTGGCGGTCGGGTTGAAGGTGTAGGTGGCCGAGGCGGCGATGGTGGAGAAGGGCGCGCCGCCGGTGGTGCTGCCCTGGACGGTCAGCGTCTGGGTGCGGCTGGGCCAGCCGGTGGGGAGTTTGAGCACCACCTTGGTGATGCCGGCGGCGGCGCCGAGATCGACCTGGATCCACTGGGGAAGGTTGTTGGCCGACTCCCAGTAGCTGGCCTGGTTGCCGTCGGTCGCGTTGGAGGGGCGGTAGACGTCGGTGGAGCTGCTGGCGGTGACGGTCTTGCCGGCGGCGAGGTTGGTCTCGGCGGCGGCCTGCGCGGGCAGGGCGACGAGAGTCGCGATGAGTAACGTCAGGGCGGCTAACAATACTCTCAACATGGCGGTGGCCCTTCGGGTCAGGCTGTTGGCCGAACCATAAGATGGCGAGCAGATTGCCGCAATATTTCGACGAGATTGCGCAAGGAAATAACTATCGCAGGAGGCGCGCTTGACGGCTTCTCCCTGCTTACGCCTGCGAGCTGGGCAGATTGCCGGTCAAGGTGGAATGCAAGACACGATGTCGGGTCAGCGCAAGCCCGCGCAAGAATTGCGCCCGCTGACGGCCGTCTTGCGCGAACCCGGCCCGGCGGGAAACGGGCGGGGACGGGCGCCGAGGCGTTGTCGGCCGCCGGGGAGTTCACGCCTGGCCATCGAGGCGGAGGCGCCCACATCCCGCCACCGATCCTGAAGGTGCCGCCCTTGCGGCAGAACACCTGGCAGGGAGAACCCCGAACAGGCACTGTCGGCATTGGAGCGTGCACGCAAGCTCGACCCAGACACCGAGGAAACCTCCGGGCCGCTACTGGGGCTGGGACCCCAAGGAGGTCTGGGCCTTCATCACCCGGGTCGTCTACGCCGCCTACCTGCACGCCCGCGCCACCAAGGGTTGGAGCCCCCAGCGCACCGCCGTCATCGCCGTCACCGCCTACGGCTGCCTGATCTTCAACCTGGTCGGCGTCAACCTGCTGTTCACCTCTCTGCACTCCTACGCAGGGTTGTGAACGAAGCCCAGTGCCCCTCGACGCCACGCCGAGTGAGCGGGTCGCCGCTGGGCCGCGCGAACCGCTGCGCGGCCCAGCTTGCCGGCATGCCGGCAGCACCCACTGCCCCGCCATCCGAACTCCTACGCAACAGGGCTTACCGAATCCATGGATACACAAAATGCTCGATAACGTAAGCCGCCTCACAAGTAGGCAAGAGCTTCCCGCACCGTGACGCGGGAGGCGCGGGTGGCCACCGCGTCGGTGGCCAGCGCGGCTGGTTGAGCACGACCGCGCCGGTCTCCCCCGGGTTCAGCCAGCGGCCTTCGATGAGCTTGGGGAACGAGGTGATGCCACGGGGCAGCCCAGTCACCGTGATGCGGCCGTGTCCCTGATCGGGATAGGTCAGGGTGACGGGGAACCCACGCGGTCCGGCCACCCCAACCGGCATGATGCCGAATCCTTCGACCCGGGTGACGCCCGGCACCCTGCGCACCACCTCGGCGACGGCTTCCGTCGGGGCCGGCGCCGCCAGTGTCACATCGACATCCCACGTACGTTGCGCCACCTGTTCCTGTGTGATGGCGTCCGCGCCGGCTTCGAGCGACATCCCGGCGACGAACACCGCCCCCGCAGCCGCCAGCAGCCCGGTCGAGAGCCAGAACCTGCCCGGCCTCCGCACCGTGTTGCGCAGCGCCATGAGCAGCCCGCGATCGAGCCGGGGCATGCGGCTGAGCCGCACCAGCAGACCGCCCGGTCTCGACGCGGCGCCGTGGCGGTCGATCGCCGCGCGCACGGTCGTCCGGCTCGCCCGGATCAGCGGCATCAGCGCCATCAACGGGGGCAGGCCGAGGCCGGCGGCGATGATCACCAGGTACGCCCACCACGGCGCGGCCAGGCTGACGGGCTGGATGCCCAGCGTCGTCAGCAGAGGATCGCCGCCAACGCGCCCCCGAGCAGGTGTCCGCTGGTTCCGGCACCGACGGGAAAGTTCAACATCTGCACGGCGAAGACGAAGGCTGCCACCAGTCCGGCCAGCGGGGCCATCCTGTCGTCCAGTTCGTCTCTGGCCTTGCGCAGGGGCCAGGCGACGCCGCCGGCAGCCACGGCGCCCGCGGCAAGGGACATCGGGACGGTGAAGAAGCCGTCGGGTACGTGCACGCGGTCCTCCGGGATTGCTTCCCAAGCGATTGGCTTCGCAGCGTTCACCCGTCGCCGCCGTAGCGGCGCCTGGTTCGGGCGGAGCTCACCGGAAGGCAGTGATCAGCGGAATTGCTGACGGGCCAGCGCCACCGACAGGTTGACCCGTATAGACGTATGCACTCGCGAATATGTCTGCCTGCGATGACCACAAACCCGTCTCACGGCAGACCACACCGAATCCGAGGGCCGGGCTTGGGAGTGTCTTGGTGATCGAGGCCGTGCTCACCGGCGCGAGGCTTGTCGACCCGCTGGTCGGTTGGCCGGCGTTGTGCTGCTGCGTGGGCGAGGCACCTAGTATGTGCTTGCGTGCGCATATGAATACGTCTTGGCGGGCATAACCACACTGTCTCCGTGCTCCACCGAGACAGGACGAGGAGCAGCAGATGAACGTGCGCAGCCGCCCACAACCGCACCACGGGCAAGGTCACGGACACGGCCACGCATCCTCCAGGCGCACCCTAGGGGAACGGCTCCGTCATGTGGTGACGCCGCACAGTCACGACGCGGCAGCCCGGACAGATCACGCACTGGAGACCAGCCGCCGCGGCATGCGTACTCTGGCGATCTCCTTCGTCGTGCTCACCGTTACCGCCCTCACCCAAGTAGCGATCTTCATGGTGTCCGGATCGGTGGCCCTGCTCGGCGACACCCTGCACAACTTCGCCGACGCCCTGACCGCGGTGCCGTTGGCGATCGCCTTCACGGTGGGCAGGCGGATGGCTTCGCGCCAGTTCACCTACGGGTACGGCAGAGCCGAGGATCTGGCCGGCGTCATCATCGTGCTGATCATCGCCGCCTCGGCGGGCCTGGCCGGGTACGAAGCCGTCAAGCGGCTGATCAACCCGCAGGACGTGGAGGCGCTCGGCTGGGTCGCCGCCGCGGGAGTGATCGGCTTCCTCGGCAACGAACTGGTGGCCCGCTACCGGATCAGGGTCGGTCGCGAGATCGGTTCCGCGGCCCTCGTCGCCGACGGCCTGCACGCCCGCACCGATGGCTTCACGTCACTGGCCGTGCTGCTCGGAGCAGCCGGCGTATGGGCCGGCTGGCCGTACGCCGACCCGATCATCGGCCTGCTCATCACCGTCGCGATCCTGTACGTGCTGCGCGACGCGGCCCGGGAGGTCTACCACCGGCTGATGGACGCCGTCGACCCCGCGCTGATCGCCAAGGCCGAGCAGATCGTCGCCGAGACCCCCGGCGTGCGCCGCATCGGTTCACTGCGCATGCGCTGGATCGGCCACGCTCTCCGCGCGGAGGTGGACATCGTGGTGAGCCATGAGCTCTCCCTGGTGGAGGCGCACGCCGTCTCGGTGGAAGCCGAGCATCGGCTCATCCACGACGTACCGCGTCTGCAGGCCGCCACGGTGCACGCCGACCCCGACGGCCCGGAAGGCACCGACCATCACGCCGTCCTGATCGTCCACAGGTAGCCGTCGGCGCTGGGTACGCTCCAGCCGCCAGGCGCCGCCACGGCTCTACGATGTGGTCATGAGCATGAGCGCGGCACACGCAGATGCGCTGACCTCCCAGCAAAGGGACGAGCGATTCGAAGTCGCCGCGTCCGTTCTGGCCCTTCTCGCCGATCGCACGCGATTGGCGCTGTTGAACCAGTTGAGCCTCGGCGAAGCCGATGTCACCACCCTGACCGAGGCCATCGGCGCCCCCCGCCCCTCTGTGAGCCAGCACCTGGCCAAGCTCCGACTCTCCGGCTTGGTGTCCGCCCGCAAGGACGGGCGCCACGTCGTGTACTCCCTCCACCACGGACACCTTCGTCGGCTGGTCGAGGAGTCGCTCAACGTCGCCGACCACCAGATCGGATCATTGCCACCGCATGACTGATCGGCAACGCCGGATTCTCCCTGGACGACTTCATCATCGACTTCGACCACCGCCAGGTGAGGTGTCCCAACGGGAAGATCAGCCAGAACTGGCTGGAGTCCTGGCCAAAACGCATCTCCAGCATGTGCTCACCGCGATCGCCATCAACGTCGAGCGGCTGGCAGCCCGCGAGCCGCCCGGCAATCACCACCCACGCCAGCCGACCGCCTTCCAGCGCTATCTCGAAGCCTGCGGTCTTCCGTGTCCTCACTGATGGCGCCAAGGTCAGAAACCCGGGTAATCCATCAAGATTCCCGACAGAGTCACTCATTGATGATGACCGGCTTTGACGCCCTGTCCACAGCTGTGCCGAGTACCTGGAACCGCGCCGTGACCTTGCCTCAAGCCCGCGCGCTGTCGTAGCTCACCTCCCGATCTCACCCGTCGTGCCATCCGTGAACCGGTTACCAGGCGCCCACCACGAGGCGTCCACCGACGGGGTCGAGGGAGAAAGGACCCGAGGAGGTGTACCACTTACCGGCATAGGCGCCGCCGTTCTTCCACACATGGAAGCTGAAACGGCCATCGGCTTCGGGGTAGGCCGCGACGATGTCGTCCGTGCCGTTCCCATCGACATCACCGGCTGCGACCCGATCACCCGTCGCCGTCGTGCTCCAGCCCCCCGACTCGTAGTCGGTGGAACGGGCGAAAGCTGACCCGCTGGAGGCCCATCGCCAGATCGTCATGCTGCCGTCACCGTCATCACGCATCATCGCCGGAGCCTTGG
>NZ_JBDPME010000037.1:0-65609 GCF_039871825.1 Nonomuraea sp. B12E4
CGTCAGGGTCAGCACCGCGATACCGAGGGCCGCGCACCATACCGTGGCGCTCCGAGCGGTCATACCCGGATTCTACGGCGGGAGATCACAAGATGCCTCGTGATCAATGAGGTCGCCGCCCCAGTTCTGGTGGGACAGGACAACACACCCGCAGATCGTGACATCGAAAGCGACGCCTCCAGATGCAGAGCAGGGGCCGCTGACCTGCGCTTTGGCCACTTTGGATGCCACAGGTCGCCTCCTGGCCATGCCTTTGGCCACATCGGTGGCGCTCGGCCAGTTCTGCTGTCGCCTGACACTCACAGCCACACCTGAATGAGATTGGGGCGCTGGTTGCCCATGGGAGCGATAGATGCCTGGCTATTGGGGCGCTGGGAGCGAGATCTGTGACCACCAGCTGACACGCGGGTGGCCCTGTCACTTGATGTGTAGACGCCCCGATCTGCGATGGCCTCCGGTCGGCTCAGCGTCGCCAGACCACGGGCTCCTCACGGTAGTCCGCGTCGGCGAACTTGGCGCCGACGATCGCGACGCCGGTCCTGGCCCCGGCCAGCCGGCAGGACTCGAAGCTCGCTCCCACCTCGGAGAAGCCCTGGGGCGCGCTCTCCCGGTCGCAGTCCGGCATGGTGCCGGTCAGGACCGCGCCGGTGCCTCCGCCGTCCGCGGTCACCAGGGACAGGATGGGGCCCGACGAGTAGGAGTGGTCGGTGCCGTCCACGTTCTCGATCGTGAAACGGATGTAGTAGGGCGTGATGCCCTTGGCTCGCTGGCCGTACTGACGCAGGAGGTCGGCTGGGTCGCCCTTCTCCACGTCGGTGACGGTGACGCCTATCGTGCCCTTCCGGTACGGGATCACCGCGCGCTGGCCGGCCTTGAGCCGGGTGCCCGTCGCGGTCGTCTCGGCGCGTGTTGCCTGCCCGGACTTCTGCTCGGTGGTCTCCGGCTCGGCCGGTTCGTCCTGTTCAGCCGGGGCTGATGATTCCTGTGCGGGAAACTCGGCCCGGGCCCGATCCTCCACCGGAGGCTGAAGGGAGCCGCAGCCGGCGATCGCGATGGTGGCCACGCTCAGAATGCCTGCCAGGGCCCGCCGCAGAATCGCGGGGTTGTGGGTGGTGAACATGACAAGCGATCTTCACGCACCCGTACGGCGTAAGTCGATGGCATGGGCTCCACGCTTGCTTGACTCAGAGTCCATGCTCGGCACGGCACCCACAGGACGCACCCGCCTCCCAGCCCGCCAGGTTTGCCGCGCCTCCCGCACGCACGCGTCCGCGCCGAAGACGCCAAGGCCGCCGACAAGGTCAACCCCGCGTCAGATCAGCTCGGTCTTGTAGAAGATGCTGGCCTTACGCGCTCCCGCCACGCCCGAGGCCAGGCCGAGGCACAGCCGCGGGGCACCGGAGACGAGCTGGATGGCCATGCCCTCGGGCTCGCGGTAGTCCAGGGACTTGCCGGCCACGCTGCGCGCCCGCTGGACCTGCTCGCCCGTGCGCAGGTCCAGGCAGGTGACGTAGGTGTTGCCCGGCGCGGGGTTGGCGTCGCTGTAGGCCGTGCCGGTCAGGATGTAGACGAAGTTGCCGTAGGCCGCGTACCCCTGGAAGGTGCCCAGCCCCGACGGCTGGGCGATGTCGGACAGCGGCTGGGCCGAGCCCGCCTTGAGGTCCTCCAGCGAGTAGAGCGCGTAGCGGAAACGGCTCCCGTCCCAGTAACGCATGACCAGCCGGTTCGTGGAGGGATCGATCGCGCACGTGGTGTTGTCCGCCTCCGCGATCGGCTTGTACTTGGTCAACGCCGGCGACGAGGTGGTCAGCGTCTGGCCGTTGACGAACTTGAACCTGGCCAGCCTCGTGCCCCGGGAGCTCGTGCCGTCGCTCACCGCGTCGGTCTCCGTCCACAGGTAGGCCGACGTCCCCGACGGCTCGACCCCGAACTGGACACCGTGGCCGAAGCCCATCAGATACATGTGGCCCAGGACCGTGCCGGTGAGGCTGAGCTTGGACAGGCACAGGTGGCCCGCCGCGCCGGAGCCGGCGCCGTTCTTCACCTGAAGCGTGTAGATGTGACCGTTGCGGTTGTCGAAGGCGATCGACTGCAGGACGGTCTCGTCGTACAGGGCCTTCTTCCAGATCAGCGAGGTTGACGGGGCGGTCAGCTGGAACCGGCCCTCCGCGGCTGCCGCGGGCTCGGCCGCCAGAACGGCGGTCGCCGCGACACCGGCGCCGATCTTGAGGAGCCCTCTGCGGGAAACGCGTACATGAGAGGTCATATCTTCTGATCCCTTGTTAGTGGTTGTGCCGGGGTCACCGGGCCGAGGGCGACAGCCACGATGGGCCTATGGCCTGCTCACTCGATGGGCCCGGTGACCTGCTCGAACCGCTTGTCCGCGGGAAGGCCGCCGAGGCCGGCCACCTTCGGGTCCGGAGCCGTCGTCCTCAGCAACGCGACCAGGGCCTCGGCGGGCTGCCCGGCCATCGTGGAGGCCACCGTGGAGCGCGCGGCGGTGGCGGCCCTGGCTTCGTCGGCCGTCTGCGGTGCGCCCTGCGACTCGCCCTGCCCGATCACACCATTGTCGTACGGCAGCGTCCCCCCGGGCCCGAGCGGGCCCCAGCCCTCGCTGTAACGGGACACCGCCATCAGGTAGGTGTGCCCGGTCTCCACCCGCGGCGTGTCGTGCCCGGCCAGCCGCCGCCGCACATCGCCGGAGAACTCCCACCCGGCCAGGTTCATGGGCAGCGAGGCGGGCAACGGTGCCGCCCCTTCCCGGCTCCACAGGACCCGCTGGACCGCCAGCGTACCGGTGCGCCCGATGTAGCCCTCCCCGATCCGCAGCTCCTCCGCCGACGGGGGAACCTCCTGCTCGGACAGCAGCTCCACCTCGGCCACGTGATCGGCGTAGCCGACCCAGTCGGCCGGCAGGTCCGACGGCAGGCGCGCGTCACCGTGCGCGATCGTCACCTCGCCCGCCGCCGGCGGGCTCTGGGCCGAGCCGGTCGAGAAGTACGCCCCCGCCCCCAAGCCGGCCAGGGCCGCCGTCACCCCTGCCACCAGGCTCTTGCGTGCTCGCATGTGCCGCAGCACCTTCCTCGTCATGCTCTAGTACGTGGCGTTGATCATGTCGACGTTGTGCGCCCCCAGGGATGACGACGCCGACGGATTGGTCATGCAACCCAGCCTCGTATCGTCATTGTCCAGCGGCAGATTGGCGTTGGCCCCATGCGTCAGGCCCACGGCGTGCCCCGTCTCGTGGCAGACGGTGGTGATGCTCGGCGTGGAGGACTTGAACCGTACGTAGTGCTGGTCACATCTGTTCGCGTTGGCGTCGACGCGGTCGTTGCACCAGGCGAATCCCACGTAGCCGTCGGGAATGGTGCCCTGCCAGTAGACGATGTCGGTCTCGCCGCTGCCCGTCCACACCACGGTCGACTTGTAACTGAAGTTGAGGTCGGTCGAGTTGTACCGGCCGGCGATGGTGTTGATCGCTGACTTCGCGGCGCTGGAGATGCCGGAGGTGTTGTAGTAGTAGGTGACGGTGCTGTTGTCGGTCTGGCAGAAACCGGCGGTGACCAGCGTGGCGCTGCTCGGGCAGGCCCAGCGCGTGTTGGCCGTCGGATACATGTTGTCGGTGATCGGCGCGGCGGACGCGGGGGTGCCGGTGAACCCCACCAAGGCCAGGGCTGCGGCCGTCTGGCCGAGCCACCGTAAGGTTTTGCGCAAGTGCGGGCCCTTCGTGGTCCGGGTCGTGTTCGTCACCAGAGTGTGCTCCCCGCACCCCGGAAACGTCGTTGGCCGGCAGTCCTCACTTGCTTGACGGAGAGTCCACTTCAGGGCCGCGAAGGGGGGTGTCCGCGGCCGCCTCGCCACCCGCCCGGATCAGGGCGGGCGCAGGCCGCGTAGCCGGGACCACGAGATCAGCACGTGGACCCGGTCCGGCAGGTCGAGCTTGGCCAGGATGCTCGATACATGCACTTTCACGGTGTAGCGGCTGATGCGGAGCCGGTGCCCGATTTCGTCGTTGGAAAGACCCTGCGCGATGAGCTCGCAGACCTCGTGTTCGCGCTCGGTGAGCAGGCCGGCCGCGGCCAGCAGCGCCCGGTCCTCATCGGTGGGCAGCATGGGCTGCAGCGCCTCGATCATCCGCGTGGTGGCCTCGGGTGCCAGCACGGACTGCCCGGCCGCGACGATCCTGATGCCATCGCGGATCCGCTCGCCGGGCGCGTCCTTGAGCAGGAACCCGCTGGCCCCGGCCTGCAGTCCTGCGTAAACGTAACTGTCGAGGTCGAAGGTCGTCAGGATCAACACGCGGGTGGCTTCGCCGGCGTTGCGCTCGACGATGCGGCGGGTCGCCTCGATCCCGTCCATTCCGGGCAGGCGGATGTCCATCAGCACCACGTCCGGCCGGTACTCGGCCACCGCGGCCACCGCGGCGGCGCCGTCGCCCACGGCGCCCACCACGGTAAGGTCCTCAGCCGCGCCGACCAGGCGTACCAGCGCCTCCCGGAGGAGCTGCTCGTCGTCGCAGATCAGGACCCGGATGCCGGTCATGACACGCTCCGCAGCGGCAGCGTGGCGCAGACCTCGAACGTGCCGGAGTCGCCGGTCACCTTGACCGAGCCCCCCAGCAGCTCGACCCGTTCCCTCATGCCGATCAGCCCCACGCCGGCCCCGTTCCCGATCGTTCCCGCTTCGCCGCGCACCGAGTTGGTGACGCGTATGGTCAGGCGTACCGGTTCGTAGGCCAGCAGCACCCGTACGTCGACGGCCCCGGCGTGCTTGGCGACGTTGGTCAGCGCCTCCTGCACGACGCGGTAGGCCGCCAGCTCGATGCTGGCGTCCACCTGCCGTACGGCTCCTCGGCGCTCCAGCAGCACCCGTGGCCCGCCCGGCGGCGAGGCCGCCACCAGGTCGTCGAGCTGCTCCAGCTTGGGAGGCGGCGCCAGCGGATTGTGCCCGGGCGGCGCCTCTCGCAGCACGCCGAGCAGCCGCCGCAGCTCGGCCAGCGACTCCCGGCCGGTACGGGCCACGCGGCGCAGTGTCTCCTCCATCCCGTCGCCGGTGTCGGCCCCCGCCTCGGCGTCGAGGACCATTGTGGTCACCGAGTGATTGAGGATGTCGTGCAGTTCCCTGGCCAGCAGCGCCCGTTCGCGCTCGGCCGCCCGCCGCACGAGGTCCGTCCGCTCGGCCTCGAGCCGCCGCGAGCGCTCCTGCAGCTCATGGATCCGATCCCGCTGCCGCGCGTCCACCCTCCCCACGGCCCAGAACCCGACGAACAGCAGCGAGAGCGCCGAGTAGACCGCCAGGACCCGCATGGAGTCGCCGATGGACAGCAGCGTCAGCGGCAGACCGGCCAGCAGCAGCACCAGCACCGAGACGACACCGATCACTCGCCGATCCGCCCGGCCCCACGCCCCCAGACGGGAGGCGGCGATCAGGGGAGCCACCAGGACCGGCATCTTCATCAGTGCCAGCGCCAGCTCGAGCGCGACGACGATGCCCAGCGCGGTCAGCGGGTATCGGCGCGACCACATCAACGCGAGGGACTGCCCGCACGCGAGCGCCAGCACGCCGGCGTCCTGGCCGCGCCCGATCAGCCAGCAGACCAGCGGCGGCAGGATGGCCAGCACACCATCGCTCATCCACTCCAGGTGGGCTTGGCGCTTCGCCGCAGCCGCCGGGTGCGCCGCCAGCCACGAGCCACCAGCACCGCCACCGGCGCCCAGGGCGTCAGCGCGATCGTCCAGCTCAGCGCCAGTGGCGGCCCCGGCTGCTCGATCGCCCGGATCGGCAGCACCCCTGTCGCGGTCCCGCCCGGTCCCTCCACGGCGAACTCGAACCGCCATGTGCCCTCCTCCGGCAGCGAGACGACGTCCAGCCCCCACACCTGGCGCGCTCTCGGGTGCCTCGGCAGCACGATGCTGTCGCCACGCCGCTGCAGGACGATGCCCTTGAGCCCCCGCCGGTCGCCGGACGGTGAGACGGTCGTGACCAAGCCGGTGCGCCCATCGATGCCACCCGTGGGCTCGAAGGTGAAGTCGAGCGACTGCAGCGCGTGGATCGGCCACTCGGTGAACGATACGGTGATCGCGGACTGGTCGCTCATGCGTACGGTCTCGCTGTGAACGATCTCACCCCGCAGGGGCGCCGCCATGGCCGGGCCGGCACCGGCCAGCACAACCGTCCCCGCCGCGAGTACCGCGGTGATGAGGCGTCTCATGCGGGCACCGCCCCTGTCGTGCGCAGGCCGAAGCGGCGCAGCATGACCGCGCACTGCCAGCCCAGCCAGCCCGTGCCCGCTCCGAGGGCGGCCACCGCCACCAGTGTGGCGGGCAGGTTCATCTCCAGCCCCACGGCGCCGTAGAAGATCGCGGTGTTGACGCCGGCCAGCGCGCCGACCGTGGACGTGATCCATCGCGGGCTCACCCCACGCCGTACGGCCCACGCCACCGCCCCTCCGGCCAGCAGCGCGACCAGCGGGAACGTGACGGGAAACCCGATCAGCACCTGCGGCATGCCGGAGGCGTAGTCGCGCACCGGCTGGCCGATCGCCCCGGCGTACCAGCGGGTGGCGGCCGGGACGCACAACGCGAGCCCGCCCTGCACGACCACGAACGCCAGCCCGGCCGCGGCCGGCCACTGCCAGCGCCGGGTGAGCCCGACGATGAGGCTCAGCATGAGCGCGCCCACCGCGCCGAGTCCGAGCACGCGCGGCGCCACGCCCGGCAGCCAGTCGAAGATCAGCTCGGACAGCATGCCGAACGCCGACGTCGAACCGAGGGTCGCCAGACCGATCGCCACCGCCAGGCCCCACCTCTCGGACCTGGTCCGCCGCAGCACGGCGAACGCCATCACCATGGCGAAGATCTCCACCTGGATCGACAGACCCAGCCCGAAGTGCGAGGGTGTCGTCCCGGCCGCGATGTCGAAGCCGTACAGGTCGTGCCACCACAGGTCGGAGCCCGCGTACAGCAGGTTGGCCGCCGCGCCGAGCCCGCCCACCAGGAACGGCCAGGGCGCGCGGAACGTGCGGAACACCGTCACCGACGGTGTCCCGGTCACCGGCCCCCGCGCCCAGGTCGACAGCAGCACCACAGACAGGCAGGACAGGCCGATGATGGCGGTGCCCGCGTACAGCAGCAGGTGGGGCGCGGTCCAGAAGTTGTCGGGCCCGACGTCGCCGTGCCACTGACCGTCCCAGATCATGCCGGCCAGCAGTGTGGCGTAGCCGGACATCAGGAACCAGGCTCCGGCCACCTCCCTGCGCGGCACCTCACGAGCCTGTGGATCCGTTAATGGTTGTATGGTCATGGGGGTATCTCCTTACTTTCCGACCAGTGTGTTGACCTTGATGACCTCGGTGCCAGCGGCTCCCCGCACCCGGATGCGGATCTCCCAGGCACCGGGCATGGTGAACAGCTCGCCGCGGGCCACGTATCGTCCGGCGCCGTCGTCCCGCGCGGGGATCTCCAGAGTCGTGTGGCCCATGTGCGGCATCACCCCGAACAGCGACACCTCCGCAGGGGAGGCCGGCTCGATCTCGACCCTCGCCTCCAGCGGGCCGGCGCTCGGCTCGAGGGCGACGACGACCGCATAATGCGCGCCCCTGCCTGACAGCTCCACGGGGCCCGGCCCCTCGCCGCCGCGCAGGATCCAGACGATCCCGGCCGCGAGCAGCAGGAGCGGAAGCGCGATGAACGCGAAGCGCCGCGTCATGGCGTGCCCCCTACCTCGATGACGGACGGAGCCGTGACGATCTCGTAATTCCTCGCGTACTGGATCCACACCAGGTACCGGCCCGGCCGGGGAAAGCTGAAGGTGAACTCCAGCCTGGGCCCAAAGCCCGCGACGGACTCGTCCGGCACGCGCTGCGAACCGGCGACCATCGAGCGGGCCTCGTGTACGTGGCCGAAGAAGCCGCCGTCCTGGCTGCGCACCAACAGGTGCCCGGCCATGCCGAGCCACGACTGCAGGCCGGTGACGCCGGTGTCGAGCGTGACACGCACGGGCCGCCCGGCCACCGGCCGCAACGGCTCGGTGACCGGGATTCCTCCCGAACCCGCACCTGCGACGGCGGTGACGCCGTCTGATGCCTGCTTCGGGCCGCCCAAAGTGAACTCCCCCGAAACCAGCTGCCCGCCCGCGTCAGCACGCTCGAACTCGGCGTACACCCGATGTCGCCCTTCCCCGTGCGCGCGCAGCCGCACCTCGTACGTGCCGGGCGCCGTGCGGATCGCATGCACGTGACGGAAGTACGAGCCGTCCTGGCTTGTCACCACGACATGCAGCAACGCGGCATGGTGCTCCACCAGATCGTCCGCGGGGACGCCCGTCGAGCCGTCGAACAACTCCACGCGCAACCGGAACTCCGACCCAGGACTGGGCTTGCCGGGCAGAATCTCGATCACCGATTGCGCGTTCGGCCGTCCCAGCATCACATCACGCGCCACGGGCGGCGCCCCCTCAGGCGCCACCGGAGCGAACCACGGGGACAGCAGCCCAGCGGTGAACCCCACCACCGTCGCCACCACGACCCCGCCCGCGCACCCCGCCGCGACCACGCGCCTGGACAACGCCGCGCTCACCAGGGCACCGACCAGCGCCACCGCCGCGCAGGCGAAGGCCGCGTACACGACCACCTCCCACAGCGGGGTCTGCGGCACCAGCACGGCGAACGGCAGCACCGACCGTTCCCCGCCCGCGCGGACCTCCAACTCGTGGAGACCCACCCGATCCACCGAGAGCGCCACCGGGTACATCCCTGGCCTGCCTGCCTTGACCTGAACGATGCCGGACGAGGAGCGGCCACTCTCGACCGACCTGATCACCAGATCGATCCGGCCACCCCGGCCAGGCGCGTGCGCGACCACGTCCACCTGCAGCGGAGCGGGTACCCGTACGCTCGCCCGGACCACAACGGTGATCTCCATACCGGCGATCGTCTGGGCGAAGCGCACATCAGCCTCGCTACTGCGTCCGTGCGCCCACGCGGGCCCCGCCCAGGCGCCGACGATCACCAGCGCGACGACGGTCGCGATCAGACGTTTGAGCACACGGCGAAGCCTAGGAAGCCGCCCTCGCCTCGCACATCAGGCGCGGGCACTAACCCGCCTAGTTCCCGGGAACTATCACGACGCCCAGCGAAGCCCCCTAGCGCTGCCACCGGGCCAATGCGCGGAGCCAGGCATGGCCGCCACGGGCGCCGGCGGTCTCGCGGGGACGGGCCCGGCTGTCGAGTGAGGGTCAAGGATCCGGTCACTCACAGCCAACGACACCATGACTGGCGCCCTGCAATATCAGGCCCTGGGATTCCCGGTCTTATTAGACCTCTGGGCGAGAGGCCGCCGAGCTTTCACAGGTTGTCGGGCCGGCGGTCGGTGAAGTTCATTGAACACTGGTCAGATACCGCGTTCGATCGTTTTCCGTGTTTCACCTTCCGGGCGATCTTGCGAATAACTATTACTTGATGTAAAGGTGACGTTCATGGCACCCGATCCCGAGAACGACAACAGCCAGACGCCCATCACCACCTCCGACGTGTGGAACCTGAAAGCCGATCCGGTGCGGCTGGAACTGATGGCCGAAGCGTGGCGACGCCTCGGTTCCAAGGCGCGTAGCGCGGAGGGAAAGATCAACGACTCCGCCCACGAGGTGTTCTCCAAGGAATACTGGACGGGAGACACCGCCGACGGGTTCAACGACTACCGCAAACGCCTGACCCAGGACATCGAGCGGGTCGGCGCGTGGGCGGACAACATCGCGCAGGTGCTCGACCTGACGGCCACGACGCTCCGCGTGCAGCAGGGGCTCCTCGACGACGAGCGCGACAAGCTCAACGCGGTGCCCGTGAGCACCGACGCCCAGGGCCTGACGTTCCGGCCCGCGGACGCCGGCCAGACGGGCCTGGTCCACAGCGCGATCAGCATGGCTAACGAGGTCCGCGGGCATGTGGACGGCGTGCTCTCGGAGAAGCGGCAGGACCTCGACTTCTACCACGAGCAGTTCGACCTGATCGCCCAGCAGTGGCAGCCCCGCTCGATCCGCCTGATCAACCTCAACATCGGCCAGGGCGCGGGCAACTCCCCGGGTGCGTCGGCCGGCACCGACTCCCAGGACCTGGACGAGATCGCCGCGGTGATCGCCGACCAGGACGCGGACGTCGCCACGGTGCAGGAGGTCTTCCAGCACGACCTCGGGAGCCTCGAGGACGAGCTCGAAAGCCGTACGGGCGACAACTGGGACGTCCGGTACGAGGAGGCGAGCGACAAGTACCACGCCAGCGACGAGTGGCCCGTCCTCGGCGACCGCGTGCACGCGTCGTTCGGCAACGCCGTCCTCGTTCGCGAAGGGGACGTCATCGGCAGTTCGGGAGACAGCGAAGGGGTCAAGCTCGACGTCCCCGGCGGCCAGATCACGCTGCCAGGCAATCAGCCGGGTGCGGGCAACCACCACATCGAGGACGGCGAGGGCCGCTCGGCCACCGGGACGGAGATCCAGATCCAGCAGCGGTGAGCGGCCTACCAGTCGGGCACCTGCACGTCGAGGACCTGGCCGTCGTGGTCGGAGGTGGCCCCGTCCACCAGGAGCGGCTGCTCGTCCATGATGAAGGCGGGCGAACCGGCCACGTGGTCGATGCGGGTCTGGGACGGCGAGGTGCCCACGACGTCGCCGTCGCCGTTGACCGCTCCCGAATAGACCGTGTAGCCCTCCTCCGTGAAGGACTGGATGGCCGCGCCGGAGGAGTTGTCCTTGGTGTTGTCGCCGTTCTCGGTGACCACGTTGAGGTCGCCGCCCATGATGGACGGGCCGCCGTTCATCGCCTCGTGCAGCCGGTCGATCTGGCCGGTCCTGATGTAGTCGTCGTACTCGTGCGCCCCGTGGCTGTGGACGTGGGCGCTGTAGACGTCGAACCCCTGGCTGGCGCCCGCGAAGAGCCGGTCGGCAAGTTCGTCGTCGAGGTCCTTGAACGCCTGGATGACCCTGCGCAGCCGCTCGCCGTCAGAGCCGAGCACGCCGGTGAAGACCTCCGCGAGCTTGTCGGCGGCGGCCTTCGTATCCGCGTGCGCGGACCCCGCCGCCGTCGCGTTGGACGTGTCGCCGAACGCGTTGGACCCCGGCGCGACCCCCGTCGGCACGTAAGGGACGGCGTCGGGGCCGTCCGACAGCGCGCTGCGTCCCTGATCCATCGCGGTACGCGCCTCGTCCACCTGCGCCGCCAGGTCACCGACCGGGCCGAACTTCATGCCTGCCTCAGTACCCATGGTCGAGACCCTACCGAGGTCGACGTGGACTCGATCGCTGTTCGCCGCCACAAGGTGCCCCGCCCGTGGCTGGGCCCGTTATCTCCTGCAGATGAGGTGGTGGGGAGCACGCCGGTCAGAATACGTGCGTTCCGACTGTGGCTCCCGGGGCTCCTCACAGCGATCCCGCCAGGTCGCGCATCGGAGATCATTCCTGATGCGGAACTCGTACCCCTTCGAGGTCCGCCGCGCGGGAACCCACCTCGCTGCGATCGCCGGGTGCGACTCATCTGGATCAACCGGTCCTGGGCAGGACGGCCCACCGTCCGTTCTTGGCCTGGAGTCGCGGGGTTCTGGACAGTGGATCTCCGGCTCGCCGCCTGCTCCAGCGTTTTGGCGGGGGCACATGCCAGGCATGGGCATGGCCCCGCGGCTCGGCCGGGCGCCTGGGCTCGGGCGGCCCGGCCGTCGTGACGGTCAGCGATCGGCCACAAGCGAATTCAACCGGTTATTTTCTCCATCGCTTGTCGTTGAGAAGCTTCCAGGCCGTCTTTCCCGCCGCGGTCCGGTCATTTTTGATCTTGATGATGGCGGCGTCCAGGAACTGGCCGGGAAATACCTGGCGAATGCCCGCCTTGCGACATGCCGAGATATAGACGGTCGCCGTCATGTTGAGATTGGCATTGATGTCGCACGACTTCGGGGGCGAGGCCGTAACGAAGACCGCGACCGTCGTGTCGTGCGGCACGGCCGCCGACGCAGCAGGAGCGGCGAGGCCGACACCGAAGCCGATCAGAAGAGCGGAGACGAATGCGGTGAGTTTTCGGTTCATCGAATCCTTGTCCGGGGAATCGCGGGTTCACGGCGTTCGGCCGAGGATTGATCAGGAGTGCCTGGCATGAGTCGCTAGCAGAGGGGTGCGCCCTTGACGCCGTTGGTTCCGGAGCTGTGGAGCCAGCCGGTGACCTTGGCCTTGATCACCCGTACTCGGAACCAGACGTTGGATCCGCTACCGTCCAGCTCGCCCGGGTACCAGCAGCTGATCTCGAGCGGCTCTCCTCCCACGCAGTCGTAGAGCCGGTCGGCGCCGAATCGAGTGGCCGATCGCACGCCCCACGAAGCCTTGCAGGTGCCGCCGGCATACGCGGCGGCAGATACGCCGACAGATGCGGCGGCAGGAGTCACGCCGGCTGTCATCATGCCTGCGGCTGTGGTGACGACCGCGCCGCCGAGGGCGATGGACCTGCTCATCCGAATGCGCAAAATCACTCCAGGGGTGCAGAAGTTGCCGCGTCGTTCTCCGCGGTGGAAGAGCCTTGGGGCTTCCGGAAATCAAAATATTGATCGGCATTGAAATACCGCTGAAAACCCAGTGAACGGGTCAGCGAGGACCGCAACACCGTCAACCGGATGCCCGGGGGCCTTGGCAGCCCCGACCTTGGCCTTCAGGGCCGACCGCGCGATCGAGTTCCGCACCCCACAGCGTGCCACCAGCCCCTATGACGGGCTGGAAGCGGTAAAGGCGACCACCGAGTCAGGCGGCGGGCGGTTCGCCGTCGTCCAGGGAGCGGAGCTTGGCACGGAGGTCGGCGGCCTCGCCGCGGTCGAGATCGGTGAGGATGCTGAGAGCCCGCCGCCAGGTTCCCCCGGCGGCTCGGCGATCGTCCATGGCGTAAAAGGCGTCGCCGAGGTGGGTGAGGGCCTCCGCCTCCCGACGACCGTCGCCGCACGCGCGAGCCAGGTCAGCCGAGCGCTCGTGGCATGCGATCGCTTCCCGATGGTCGCCGAGCAGGTGGTGGATGTGACCGAGGGTGTGCCAGGTGGCGGCCTCGCCGTGGCGGTCACCGATTTCCTGCTGGAGGGTCAGCGCCTGCCGGCACAGGACGAGTGCCCGTTCGCGATTGCCGAGCTGCACGTGCAGCCAGCCGAGATTGTTCAGGCCGTCCGCGTGCCCGGCGTGGTCTCCGGCTCGCGCGTGGAGCTCTTGGGCCTGCTCGGCATAGCCCAGCCCTTCCTCACGACGGCCCATCGACCACAGGACCCAGCCGAGGGTAGAGGAGGCGTCGGCCTGCCCGGCGAGGTCACCGCCCGCGGCGAACCTGTCGAAGGCCTTCAGGAGGTGTGCGCGCGCCTCGTCGAATTGGCGCATGTTGACGTGCGGGTGGGCCAGGCTCCGGTAGGCGTGTGCCTGACAGACCGGGTCGTCCAGCCGGTTCGCGGCCCGTAGAGCGATACTGGCCACGGTGGTGAGGTCGTGCCAGTGCCCCTGCCGTTGGAGGAAAGCCCGCATGCTCCAGGCGAGCTGGCAGGCATGGCGGTCGAATCCCGCGTCGAACGCCTGCTCGACGGAGGCGAGGAGGGTGGCGTGCTCGGCGGTCAGCCAGGACATGGCCCGATCGAGGTCGGCCAGGACGTACGGAGCGACCCCGGCGACCGGTGGCGGCAGGTCGAGGGGCCTGCGGCCCGGCCTCAGCAGCAGCGCGGCGCTGTGCGCGGCGTGCAGGTAGTGGTCGAGGACGCGGTGTATCGCCTCGCGCCGCTCCTCGTCGGAGTCGGTGCTGGCGGCGAGCTCGGTCGCGTAGGCGCGGAGCAGGTCGTGGAAGGCGTACCTGCCGGGTGTGGGCTCGTCGATCAGGTGGGCGCGGGCGAGTTCGGCGAGCAACGGACATACGTGTGACGGCGACATCGCCGCCAGGCGTGCCGCGGCCTCGACGTCGATGTCGGGGCCCGCGTGCACTCCGAGCAGGCGGAACAGCCGGGCGGCCGCGGCGCTGAGCGTGCGATAGGACCAGGAGAACACCACCCTCACGTCCGTGAGCGCGCTGTCGTCGCTGAAGACCGCCAGCAGGTCACGGCTCTGCGAGAGCTGGTCGGTCAGGGCAGCGAGGGGGAAGTCGGGGCGGATCGCCGCGCGGGCGGCCAGGACGGCCAGCGCCAGCGGCAACCGTGCGCAGGCGGCGATGAGGCCGTCCGCGGCCTGTGGTTCAGCGGTGACGCGATCGTCGCCCAGGCGGCGTGCAAGCAGGTCGCGAGCCTCGTCGGCGGACAGCACGTCCAGATTGATCACCTGGGCTCCCTCGGCGGCGATCAGGCTGGAGAGCTGATCGCGGCTGGTCACCAGCACCATGCATCCAGGCGAGCCGGGCAGCAGCGGGCGGACCTGCTCGGCATCGCGGGCGTTGTCGAGCACCACGAGCAGGCGCCGGTCCGCGAGCAGGCTGCGGTACAGCGAGGTCTGCGCGTCCTCGGTTGCCGGGATCCGCTGCGGCGGCACCTGAAGGGCGTCCAGGAATCCGCGCACCGCCACCGCCGGGTCCAGCGGCGAGCCAGCCGGGTGGAACCCGTGCAGGTTCACGTACAACTGACCGTCGGGGAAGCGGTCGCGTGCCCGCTGCGCCCAGTGCACCGCCAGCGTGGTCTTACCCACGCCGGCCGTGCCGACGATCACCATCGTGGCGGACGGCCTCGCGGCCATCTCGTCGAGGACCCTGAGCGGCTCGACGCGCCCGGCGAAAGCGGCCACGGCCGCCGGGAGCTGGGCAGGGCGCACCCCTGAGTACGCCGGCCGCGTGTCAGCGGAGGGCGGGGCGGGGCCGTCATCGGCGGCGGGCTCGCCGTCGGGCCGGCTGACGGGCTCGCCACGGGCGAGGGCGATCAGCACGGCACGATCCGGCTCCGCGAGGGCCAGTGCGTCGGCGAGCATGCGCACCGATCCAAGGCGTGGCCGCCGGATCCGGCCCGCCTCCAGACCGCGTACGGTGCCCACGCTCAATCCCGCGCGCCGCGCCAGCTCCTCCTGCGTCAGCAGGGCCCGCTCCCGCGACTTCCGCAACTCGGCGGCGAGCAGCCCTGACTCGGCCGGCATCTCACGCGCAATCATCACCAGGCCCTCGCAGCCCTCCGGAAGCCGACTCGGCTGTCGCTTGACTGGAACGGCGCCATGCCCTGGCAGCATAGTCCAACCCGACGATCTACCCCGCCGTCACCGCGGCCGTGGCTGGGCTCGCATCAGCCTGTGGGCCAGGCCCGTCGGACGACGAGATCGCCCGCCCGCTGAACTTCTCGTGGCGGAGCGCCGGTCAGCGTGTACTTCAAGAAATGGCTGACGAAGAAGTAGCACCCCGTCGGGATCCCGGGTCTCGGGCGCGGCGGCACCATGCCCCGAGACCGGGGATCAGTACGCAGCACCCGGATCGCCGCGTGACCTTTGGGTCTCGTCAAGCTGGTGACGGACGCGCGCAGTTCTCATACCAGGCCGACGATGACGCCGCTCGGCGGCCGAGCGACGATCACTGCTCCCGGCGCGGGCAACAGACCCAAGGCAGGCGGCATGTTCGGGAGGGGCGGCGACAGTGAAGGGAGCGTGATCGGAATCCGAACGGTGTCGTCCCGGCCCCACGGGGTGATGAGTACGGTTATGGTCACCTCATCCCGGCGCTGTTGGGGGAAGGCCACCAGCATCGCGTCCTCCAAAGGCAGGAGCCGGGTTTCGGCATCCTCCTCGGGCGACGGAGCGAGCCCCATCAGGGAAACCGAAGCGCGCTCCCGTTCGCCGGCACCGAAGGGGTCCCAGCCGTAGGCTTGTGGACGTTCTCTTCGAGGTGCGGGCACTGTGTGAAGAAAGCGCTCGGCGGTGAACACGCCGGTGGTCCGCTGTTGTGCCACGGCCTTTCCCGACGCTTGTTCCAGCACCATGCCGTCCTTCTCGCCCCAGGTCACCGACAGGGCGCCCCCGTCCGCTGACCGGTACATCCGGACGCTGTCCGGCCTGGCTGATACCTTCCGCTCGCGCCGCCACGCCTCGGCACCGGTTTCGGGATCCAGTCCGAGTACGGCCAAGGTGAACGTCCTCACTCTGTCGCCACGGGATTTCTCCCCAACCCACTGAGCGCAGACGAGGAGTTGGGCGAACACGTCTCGGGCCAACGTCCCAGAGCCGGCGATCAGGCCATAGCCGTCCTCCCAACCACCCGCGCAGCCTTTCGGCGGGGTGTAGTGCCAGGCCGGTTTGGAGGTGTCCGGGTGCCAACCGGTCAAAACCCCGGGGGACAAGCTGTATTTCTGTTTCGCGGAAAGTGCGGTGATGACGCCTTTGGCATGCAGAAATGGGTTGTCGGCACCTCCCCAGGGATTCACGTGCTCGGCGAGGACCATGCCTGTGTAGGCGTCCAACAGCGCGGTCCGCTGTTCGGTCTTGGCTCTGCTGCCGTCGGCAGCAGCCGACGACTGTTTGAACGTGACCATCACAAGGCCGCCGTCAGCCGACGGTTCGACATCGTCGGCGTGGCTTCCCGGCTTGCGGTAGCGCCAGCGTTCCTCGCCCGTAACGCTGTTCAGCGACACAAGGCCGTCCGCGATCTGCACCACCACGCCGCCACCGGCGATGGCGAGGCCCCCTACAGGAGAGAGGTCCGCGGCTTTCCACCGCCAGCCTACTCTGCTCACCGAGGTGGGCACCGCCGCCACAGGCTCACCCTTCTTGTTCATGGCGGTGCCCGTCCCGCTGGCGACGGAGTCGATGGGCATCACCGTGATGGCGGCCAAAGTGGCGAGGCTCGTTGCGACCACGGCGGCCGATCCGCCCAGCACTCCCGCGATTCCCAACCTCGCCGGCTTGAACGCGATCGCCATTCCGAGGAATCCCGCCGCCGCTGCCGTCAGACCAGTTCCGTAAGCGGCAGCGAACGCCTCCCGCCCATCGAGCGCGAAGGCGCCTGGCTGGATCCAGTGGTACGCGGCGGCTGCTCCCAGGACGACAGCACAGGTCACCGCCGAAGCCCGGATCCGATCGGCCGGCGGCGCGCCGACCGGGTCGTGCTGTGCCGTACGGCGAACCGCCTTGACGGTCGCGACGGTCAGCCACAGGGCGAGCAGAGTCCCCAGTAAGAGCGCTACCGATTCGACGCCGGACGGGTGAAAAGCCGATGCAGGCACCGCCGGCGAGTCAATCGGCCACTGCCAGGCGACGTACGCGGTCACGATTCCGGCGAATGCCAGTCCGCAGCTGAACCAACCCCACCACGAGCGATTCAAGATGGTGTCTCCCCAGGATGCGCCACCGAACCACTCCCTTCTGAGGCGAGATCCGGGAGATGGTCGCGTTCAGTACACACATCAAGCCGGCTCCCATGAGGCGACTTGACCAACGGTGACGACGTGCCGCTGATCTGTCCCTGTTCAGGCCGGGGACTCTCACGGCTGGGCCGCGAGGTGGCCCGCTCGGATGGAACGCCTCCGGGGCGGGGGTCTGCCGGGCAGTGACCGATGCCGCGATGTCCGGCGCGGTGCAGGCGGTCAGGATCATCGCCGCCTCGACAACCGCAGGCTACCGAGACCTCGGCCGGTGCACGTGTCATGAAGATGGATCGCCCCTCTGCTGGATCTCCAGTGCCCGAGATTACCGTCGGGTAATGAAGAATGATCGTGCGGCCGGTCGTTGAAACGACCCTGAAAAACGACTGAAACGGTAGGGCCGGGGATCACACGAAACCTTGGTCGTGGCCGGTGCCCTCGGAGTGCCAGGGAGTCCCGCGGGGATGGTCGTTGTCCTCCGTGGAGTTCGAGCGGTTCGCTGACGATGCGGTGGTGCACTGCGCGACCGAGCGGCGGGCACGAGAAGTGCTGGCCGCGCATGGAGATGGGCGCCGAGCTGCGATCCTGGCGGATCCATCTGGGCACCACCAGCGATCTGGAAAGACTGGCCAGCTGGATGGATCAGGTCATTCGTGACTGGATGAACTATTAGTACCGGCAAGTTCTACCAGACCGCGCTGAACGTCCTTCTCAAGCGCACAACACCTACCTGGTGCGCTGGGCGCGGCGGAAGTTCAAACGGCTGCGGTCATTCAAGAAGGCCCAAGGACCGGGCTCCTGCAACGGCAGCCCACCCTGAACCCTTTTCATCTCTATGCGACCTGCAGTGCTCGGCGGTTTCGAAGGACCGCGATGGCCTTGCAGAGATGGCCGGCCTTGGACGGGCCGCAGCGTAGCCTGCGGAGGATCTTCCAGCTCCTCGGCTGGGCATTCGCGCGTTCGCCGGGTCCGCGCAGCTTGGCGTGGGCGCCCCTCGGCCCTGCGCTGCTGCCGGTCAGGTCGATTGACCTCGACCACCTTGACCTTCGCGCTGCTCAGGTGACGAGCCAGGGCGGCACCGTAGGAGCCGGTACCTTCTACCCCCACCGCATGCAGCCGGCCGAAGGAGCGCATCCACTCCAGTAGGTCTGCGTATCCCGCTCTGGTCGCGGTGGTCGGGCCGGTCGTCCATGCCTTCCACGGTAGCCGCAGGGTTCGCGCAGGTGGCGGTGGGGCTGGTGCAGCGTGTGAAGGCGGGCCCGCCCGCGTGAAGCACCTGCGGTGCGGGCGCGGCACCTTGGCGTCTGCGGAGTATTCAGCAGCGCAGCCGGGCACCTTGTCGGCGGGCGTGCGAGGTCCGCCTGGGGCGGCGGGCGATGGGACCACCTTCTCCCAGGCCGTTCTGGACGACGATGATCCAATGTGCGAACATACGTTCGACAACGTCCTTCAGAAATGGAGTGCATGTGCGCCTCTCAAGCTCTGGCCGTGCTCCTCTTTCCCACCGATTAGTCGCCCTGGCTGGGTCCCTGTTCCTGGCAGCGGTCCTGCTCGTCGCTCAGGCACCCGCCGCCTCGGCCGCCGACACCGTCACCGACCTCGGCGTCGCCGCCGACAGGGGCGGCGACGTGGTGGGGCAGAGCGGCAAAATCTTCGTCGCCGCCGACGATCGGATCGTGGTCACCGAAAGCGACGGCGCGCTCATCGACACGATCAGCGGCCTGTCCGGTGCCGTGGCCCTGTCCGTGGCGGACAACGGCAGGAAGGTGTACGCGGCGCTGCGCGATTCGCATGAAGTGATCGAGATCGACATCGCAACGCTCGCCATCACCAAGCGGATCGACCTCACCGCCTACCCGTGCCCGTCCACGATGGCCCAGTCGTACGAACGGCTGTGGGTCGGATACGGGTGCGGCCAAGCGGGGGAAGGAGGCGTCGTCGCCCTCGAGCTGTGGAGGCCGACACCCACCCTCGTCCCGGTCGGGCCAGGCACGACGCAGCCTCCGCTGGTCGCCGTCGCCGGGAGCACACTGGTGGCGGGAGAGCCGGGAGCCGACCCCGCCTCGATCAGGGTGTATGACGTCAGCACCACCCCGGCCGCCCCGCGCGGTGAGATCCGCGCTGACACGTCCCTGCGGGACCTCGCCCTCGCCGACTACGGGTCAGCGGCGCTGTCGGCGCTGGCCGACACCCACCGGTTCGACGCCTGGGACACGACGACCAACGCCAAGACACGCGCCTACGACAGCGGCGAGCTGAGCGAGCACGGCCTCCCCACCGCCGTCGCGGCCAGCCCGAACGGCGCCTACGTCGTGGGCGGCTGGAACTCTCCCGCGGGCGACGCGGCGGAGCTCGTGGTGTACGACCCGGCCACAGCGGAGGTGATCTACTCGGCCGAGCAGCAGGGGAAGGCACTGGTGGCGGGCAGTGTCGCCTTCTACGGCGTACTCACCTATGCGGTGCTGAAGGAGCCCGACACCGGTCGGATGCACCTCTGGCGGCTGCCGCATTCGCCTTACCACGCCTCCACCCTGACCATGACGGCTCCCTCCGAGGCGATCGCGCTCAAGCAGCTGACCTTCAGCGGGCGGCTCACGCTGAGCACCGGCGCGCTGCCCGGCGTGCAGACGCTTGAGCTGTACCGCTGGCTCCCCGACGGCACCTCCCGGCCCTTCCAGGAAGTCACCACGGAGGCGGACGGCACGTACCAGTTCACCGATACCGCACCGAAATGGGGGTCGTACGAATATCGGTTGTACTGGCCGGGCAACTCATGGTTCAGGGGCAGCGGCGCCTCGGCCATCGTCGAGGTGGGCCTGTACCAGCCGGTGCTCACGGTGACCGGCCCGAAGACCGGCGTCGTCGGCGAGCGACTCGAATTCGACGGAACGTTCGCCGCCGACGGCATCACCTTCCCACGCACCATTGTCACCGTCGTACGTAACGTCTCCAACCCCGATGGCACTACCTCGAAAGCCCTGGCCAAGATGACTGCCGCTGCCGACGGGTCGTTCAGCTTCGCCGACACGCCGACGACGGCCGGCAAGCACACGTACGTCATCCAGCTGGTGGGGAACTCGACAATCGAGCCGGCGAAGACCACCCACGTGGTCGTCGTCTCCCAGCCCCCCGCGTAACCCCTGACGGGGTGACGGCGACCCGAATCGCCGTCACCCATGTCGGCGGGCACGCCGAACCACGGAACTCAGCCCGCTTGGGCCTTCCCGCCACGACGTGCACTTCGTAGTAGTCGCCGGGCGCGTGATCCGGTCGGAAGATCGTGGGTGGCGCCCGCGCCGTCCACCCGGACCAGGATCTTGGCCTGGCCGGAGTCCGGGATCTGCGCCAGCGCCGCACGCAGCACCCGCAGGCGGTCGGCGACGGTGTTTGCTGCCCGCGTTCCCGGGCGCAGCAACATCGCCGGCCGCGCGGGTCGCGCCAGGTCGCGCTCTGCCCATCCGGCCACAGTTCACGGAGTGCTGCGGTCAGCCCCACCCGATCGGCGAGCTTGTGCAGCAGGACCACGCCCGCGTGACCGACCAGCCCTTTTCCGTCGGCGGTGACAGACAACCGGCGGTCCCACCCGATACGCTCACTCACCAGAAAGGTGCACCTGGCTCTGCAGCGGATATGGCTTCGACACCCGGATCCTTGCAGTTCAGGGGCACCTTTTCTCATGCTCTGACGTACAGCTACCGCCCCGGCTGAACAGCTGAGGCTATGACCCACGACGGCCGCCGATCGACTCCCTGCCCATCCCCTCCACGTGATGCCCTGACCCGTGCTATCTCGGGGTTGTGGCGGAACGGCTGGCAGCCCGCCGACGTGGTCAGGATCGCGGCCAGGCGGCTGACCGACTGGCACGGGCGGGCGGCGGCCGATCTCATCGCCTGGGAGATGCGCGCCTACGCGTCGGCCACGGTGGATGAGCGCCGGCGCGACCAACTCGCCGGCCTGGAGGCCGCGGTGTGGTGGAAGGGCGGCTACCTGGTGTAGGGCGACAGGGCCGGCCGGCCGGTAACCGTCTCTGTTGTGCTGGAACTGCTGGGGTTGCTGACCGGGCTGCCCCGGCTGGAATCGTTGAGCCCGCCACCCGGGACCGCTCGCCGTACGGTCCAGGCACGCTCGCACGCCGTCAGCGAGAAAACGCTGGCGCGGGTGCGGGCGCTGCTTGCCAAGGCGGAGTAGACGACGTACGAGGCGGAGACGTTCACGTCGGCTTCTGTGAGAGTCAGAGCTGCCGTTGGATGACCTGTGGGGTTGCGGGGACGGTGGCGTTCTCGATGGACCGTCTTTCCTCGGCGGTGACCAGGCCGAGGCGGTGCAGGATTGCGACCGATAGCCGCCAGTAGCGGCGGGCCTCGTCGTGCTCGCCGGTGTCGGCCAGTGCGTGCCCGAGCCCCCAAAGGCTCTCCGCCTCGCGATAATCGTCGCCATAGCCAGCTTCCCGATTACGGGCCAGCGCCTGGCGGTGGTGCGCCACGGCGTGCTCCGGCTTGCCCGCCAGCCGGTACGCCTCGGCGAGGTTGGCGATAGCGGTCACTAGGTCGACCGTCGCGCCCAACTCCTCCAGGATCGCGACCCCTCGTGCGCCGCACTCGATGGCCTCGTAGAACCGTCCAGAACGCTGGTATGCCAGGCAGAGATAGGTGAGGCTGGCGCTCTCGCCCCAGCGGGCGCCGAGTTCGCGGTTGAGCGCGATGGCCCGCCTGTGGTGGTCGACGGCCTCGTCGAGGCGACCCGCCCCGCGATAGGCCATGCCGATGTGGTCGAGCAGGGCCGCCTCGCGGGGAGTGTTGCCCAGCCGTTGGTGGGCGGCCAGCGAGCGGTGCAGGTTGGCCAGGCCGTCGGCCGGGTTGCCCACGCAGACCTGTATCCAGCCGAGGTCGCCGAGCACCAAGGCCTCGTGCAACGGGTCGCCGGTGTGCTCGGCGGCCCGCAACGCCATCTCGCTGAGGGTCAGCTGGGTACGCCAGCGGCCCGAGTCGAACAGCACGAGCGCGGAGGCCACCGCCAGCGCGACCCCGAGCTCGGCGGCGGGCGTGCCGCGCGACTGGGCGACGGCCGAGAGCAGGTTGGCCTCTTCAACGTCGATCCACGCCTGCAGATCCTCGCCGGTCTCCAGGTCCACGCCAGGATATGTGAGAGACTCCGGACCGAGCTCAATGCGCCAGGTGCCGGATGGTTTCAGCATCCGGGCCGCCGTACGCGCGGTGGCCAGGTAGCAGCGCAGCACGCCTTCGACGGCCAGTTGCCTGTCCGGCTCGCTCCCCTCCTCCTCTGCCCGCTCGCGGGCGAACAATCGGAGCAGGTCGTGCAGACGGTAACGGTCGGGAGCGTGATCCTGCACCAGCCGCGCGTCCACCAGGAGGTCGAGCAGCTGCTGGGCGCGTTCCTTGGGAAGGTCGGCGAGCGCGGCTGCCACTGGCAGGCCGATGTCAGGTCCGTCGAGCAGACTCAGCAGCCGGAACATCCGTGCCGCCGCCACGCCGTCGGGGTCGGCCTTCAGACCTTGGTAACCGGTCTGGAAGCTGGCGCGTACCGCCCGGTCGTCCGCCTGCAGCTCATCGAGGCGGCGGCGAGCCGTGGCCAACCGCCTGGCCAGTACCGACACCGACCAGGACGGGCGCGCGGCCAGCCGGGCCGCGGCCAGGCACAGCGCCAGCGGCAGGCCGCCGCATAACCGGACCACCTCGGCCGCGGCCTCCGGCTCGGCGGCGATCCTGTCCTTACCAACCATGCCGCTCAGCAGGGCCAAGGCATCGGCATCCGGCAGCACGTCCAGCGGCACCTGCACGGCGCCCTCGAACGAGGTGAGCATCCGGCGGCTGGTGATCAGCACCGCACACGTCGCGCTGCCGGGGAGCAGCGGCCGCACCTGCGCGGCATCCTTGGCATTGTCCAGGACGATGAGCATCCTCTTGCCACGGGTCAGCGAACGGAACCGGCCCGCCGCCTCCTCCAGCTCCGTGGGCACCGCGGAGCCCGCCAAACCCAGCGAACGCAGAAACCTGCTGAGCGCTTCAATCGGCTCGACCGGGGCGATTTGGGGCGTGTCACCGTGCAAGTTCACGTATAGCTGACCCGCGGGATAGCGGTCGGCGAGGGCGTGCGCGACTCGGATGGCCAGGGAGGACTTTCCGACGCCGCCGATGCCGCTGATCTGGCAGATCCGCACCGGGCCGGGCCCGTCCTCCGCGAGCGCCGCGCTCGCCCGCGCGACCTCCTCGGCCCGCCCGACGAACGACGCCATCTCGGCAGGCAGCTCCGCAGGCACCGTAACCACGGACATCGTCTCGGCGGGCACCGCTGCCACGAACGTCGTCACCGGCTCTGCTGCCACGACGGGTGCGTCGGCGGGGCGCACGCCGTCGGCCGTCAGCGCCTCGGGCGCCTCCTCTCGCAGCATCTGCTGGTGCAGATCCTGCAGCTCCCTACCAGGCTCTATCCCCAGCTCGTCCACCAGCCGTCGTCTAGCGTCACGGAAGACCTCCAGCGCGTCCGCTCGCCGCCCGTCCTGGTGCAGTGCCGCCATCATCAGGTACGCGAGCCGCTCCCGCAGCGGATACTCGCCAATCCACAACGGCAGCTCAGCCAGCGCCTCTCGATGCCTCCCAAGCCGCAGATCGACCGCGATGTGCTCCTCGACGGCCACCAGCCGCGCCTCCTCCAGCGGCCCGCCGAACGTCTCCCACAGCCACTCCCCGGCAACCCCGGCCAGCGGGGGCCCGCTCCACAGATCCAGCGCTCGCCGCAGCAGCGCGCCCGCGTCCTGGCCGCCCGCCCGCGCCCGCTCGACCAGGTGACGCGACAGGAACAAGTCCACCCGCAGCGGATCGAGGTCGAGCCGGTAGCCAGGCGGCGACGTTGCCAGCTCGATATCGCGGACCCCGGCCAGGACCCTGCGGAGCCGCGACACGTACCCCTGGATGGCGTTGCGTGCCGACGCCGGTGGCTCCTGACCCCAGACGGCCTCCACCAACCGGTTGAGCGGCACCGTGCGGCCCGGATTGAGCAGCAACATGGCCAGCACCGAACGCTGCTGCGGGGTCGAGGGCCCGAGCAGCCTGCCGTCGGCCCAGATTCCCACGGGCCCCAGCAGCCGGAACTCCGAACCGTCCAAACGCCGCCCCTCTCAGTAATTGGCTCTACCCCTACCACAGTCTTTGCTGGAGCGTTGGTGCCATGCTCGCGTCACCGTCTGGGCCCGGTCCCACACTGTTGTGAGGGGATTCGCATCACGTAATTCGTGATCGCCCACAGTTTGCGCTCGTGGTTGCCCATGACCACGCGCGAGTTCGGACGCTCCCGGAAAAACGTGACCACCTCGCCGGGCGCTGGACCGCGCTCCACGGTCACGAAGTCCTGGAGGCGACCGCTCCGTTGAATCACCACCGCGTTTTCGCCACCCTCGGGCTCCGCGGAGAGATCGTCGGCGCCCATGAACACATAAGCCGAGCGTCCGCCGCCGAGCGTGAACTGACCCAAGAACTGCATGGGTTCGCCAGTGTCACGAGAGAATGGCCACTGCGCCTCCTCAAGCCACACCGGCTGCCCGCCGATCTTGGTCACCGGCTCACGGATAGGCCCGGCGGCGGAGGAGAACCCAGGGCGGGCACCAGGCCGGATCATGGATACTCCTTGCGGTTGTACGGTGGGCCATCAAGACATGTGCCGGGGATGTGCGCGCAACACATGTCCTGGCTGGACGCGCTGATGGACGTGGCCGGGTGCGCTGACGCCGGTTACCCGTCTGGCTTCACTTGCTGGGGCGGGCCTCCAGGCGGGTGGTTATGGGCGGGCCGGGGGTACGGCCGGCGGGCGGGTATTCGCAGTCGAGCTGGCTGACGTCCACGTCGCGGCTTTCTCCCCACCCCTCACCTTCGCGGGCGGTATAGACGAACGTGCAGGCTCTGCCGTGCGAGTCGCTGAAGTTGGAGACGTAGATCTCATCGTCGTTGGCGCAGCCCGTCAGGGTCAGCACCGCGATACCGAGGGCCGCGCACCATACCGTGGCGCTCCGAGCGGTCATACCCGGATTCTACGGCGGGAGATCACAAGATGCCTCGTGATCAATGAGGTCGCCGCCCCAGTTCGATCGGGTTCACCCTGACCGAGGAGGTACAGCAGGCGGTGCTGCGCCTACCGAAGACCGCGTGGACGCCCGCCTACGACGCCGACCGGCAGGTAGGCCCCGGCGCCTGGGTGGCCGAACTGGCCGGCCTGCTGGAGCTGACCGGCTGGCCGAAAGGGATGCGGGTCATCGCCCGCAAGGAACGCCCGCACCCCGGCGCCCAGCTGCGCTTCACCGACGTCGACGGCTGCCGCGTCACCTGCTTCGTCACCAACACCAAACACGGTCAACTCGCCGACCTGGAACTCCGCCACCGCCGCCGGGCCCGCGCCGAAGACCGCATCCGCTGCGCCAAGGACACCGGCCTGGCCAACCTGCCGCTGCACCACTTCACCCGCAACCGGATCTGGTGCGAACTCGTCACCCTGGCCTGCGAACTCCTGGCCTGGATGCAGCCGCTCGCGCTGCCCGACCACGCCTTGATCGCGTAGGGTCGGGGGCTGGCGCGGTGGCGTCTCCTGACGGTAGAGCCTGGGGCCTTCGTCTTCCGCCGGTTTCCCGGTCGGTTGTGCCACCCCAGTGACCGTGGCCAGGTTCATTGCTCCGTTTCCAGTCCCCGCCCGTCGAACCGTGCATGCCGTTCTCCGGCACACGGCTCACCGACGTCGTTCACCGCCTGGCATTCGACCTCCCCCGCCAGTCCCGAAAGGGCCTGGGCGCGACGACGATTCCCGACAACGTGACCAGCCCGAGTTGGTCCGAAGACTGGAAGGCCACAACCGACCAGCCGAACCCTCGGGAGCGGCGATGGCGTTTGCGAAGCACGAGAGCCATCCGCATCCGCGCATAGCTCCTGATCTTGTTGAAGTGCCGGGAGGAGTTACCGAACCGGAAATACGCGGCCCAGCCGCGCAGGAACCGGTTGATGTCCTCCACGATCACCTCCGGGTGCAGCAGCAACCGGGACCGCAGCGTCAGCTGACGGATCCGATCACGAGCGTGCTGCATGGCCCGATCGGCGGGCCAGCGGGCAAGGAAGGTGACAGGCCGTTTACCGTCCCGCCCCGAACTGCGCACCAACCGATGGTGGAAGCCGAGAAAATCCAGCCCTTCTCCACCGACCTCCAGGCGCACGATCCGGGTCTTGGCCGCCTTCGGCTTCAAGCCGAGCTCGGCCAGCAGCGTCGTCAGCCGCGCGAGCGCGCGTTCGGCCTGGCTGCGAGACCAGCACATCACCGTCACATCGTCGGCATAGCGCACCAGAACCCCATCACCGTCATCCCACGCCCGATCAAGTCGGTGCAGGTAGACGTTGCACAAAACGGGTGAGATCACCCCGCCTTGCGCGGTTCCGGTGACCGGCCGACGCACCTGCCCCTCCTCCATCACCCCGGCACGCA
The DNA here is from genome assembly GCF_039871825.1 of Nonomuraea sp. B12E4. NCBI lineage: Bacteria > Bacillati > Actinomycetota > Actinomycetes > Streptosporangiales > Streptosporangiaceae > Nonomuraea > Nonomuraea sp. B12E4. Next base: position 26,778 of record NZ_JBDPME010000037.1, read on the forward strand.
AGATCGCGCGCAGGAGCTTGAGAACGGACTGGTCACAGACGCGTTCCTCGACCGCTCGTATCAACTCATCATGCGGAATCGCCGAAAAGCAGTCGGCGATATCCGTCTCCACCACCCACCGGCGCCCGCGATAACACTCATCGATGAGCACCTGCAAGGCGTCGTGCGCCGAGCGCTTCGGACGGAACCCGAACGAACAGCCCAGCATGTCCGCCTCGAAGACCGGTTCGAACACGATCTTCAGGGCGGCTTGCACGATGCGGTCCCGAACCGCGGGAATCGATAACGGCCTCTGCTCGGCCGTGCCCGGCTTGGGGATCAGCACCCGCCGCGCCGGAAGCGGCCGATACCGCCCCTCCCGCAGTTCACCGGCCACCTCGTCGAGCAGCCGGGCAACCCCGTACTCCTCAACCTGGCCCAGGGTGGTCTTGTCGATACCGGGTGCGCCGTTGTTGGCGCGCACCGCGACCCACCCGCGCTGCAGCACGTCCCTGCGGCAGACCTTGTCATACAGCGCGTGGAATCGACGCCCGGGATCGGCCTTGGCCGCCCGGTAGAGCGCATGCTGCAAGGCTCGGACCGGATCACGCGGAACCCGTGGTTCCCGTGACCCCTTGGCGGCGGGACTAGCCTGACCGGCACTCACCGGGCCCCTCCATCACAGTCGCTACGCATCGACGAAGCAGCGGCCCTTCCCTCACCGCCGGTTGTGTTGTCCGGTCGGCTCCAGCAGTACTACGGCCGCCTCCGACGCCCACCCGGCCGGCACTCCATTTCCCGGCGTTGACCGGTTATAGGACGCCACGCTCCGGCAACACCCATCACCGCAGGTTGCCGGGCCGGGGAGGGCCTCCCCAGTTCCCGCCGCCACTCTCGATACGTTCCGCGCCCCATACGCCGGGGAGTCCTTGACGGCTGCGCCTCCAGGCTCTTCACCGCGTCCATGGCCTTCGCCCTGGATTCGGGGGCTCGGCTCTCCCTGGTTCCCGACCAATGGCCGGGACCTCTAACGACGCCGCAGGCTTCGCTTCATGCTACGGACCGCATCGTTGCTCCCCCTGTTACAGGGCCTTTGACGCTGGGCTTCGGCCCCGCCCGTTTCCAGACGAAACCGCCAGCCTGCTACCGGGCCTCCTGGCAGCTACCCGGACCGGACTCACACCGGCAAGCGACGACGAGCTTACGAACAACAGGATCCACCGCTACGTCACGGCTTCACCTCCCGTCCTGCTGGGCGCACGAAAGATCGAGGCTAGAGCTGTCGTCACGAACTACACCACTCGGTGGGACGCCATCCCGCCTGCGGGTGCGCACCGCCTGCCAGTGGCTGCTCGTACGTAATAGTCGTGCCATATCAAGTCAGCCGGTGCGGAGCTGGTCGAGGAGCGGGGTACGGACGTCGCAGTTGCCGAGCGCGAACGAGTCGGCGAGGGCGATCAGTTCGTCGTCGCGGAGTCCGCGGAACAACTCGGCGTACTCGTAGGCCAGGGGCTGGGCGACCGTGAGATTCAGGATGAGCGTCCGAACCCAGTCGAAACGCCCCCATGGGTAAGGCTCGAAGCCGGGGAATTCGCGCGCGATCATGTTTTGAAACGGCTCGGTCACCTCCACGACGCCCTGACCGTCGCTGCCCCACTGGTCGGCGCCCAAGCGGTTCTTCTTCGCCACGAAGTCGCCGAATCGGGTCAAGTATGCAGAGTCGGGCCGGACCATGACCACGCCCTGCCGTCCGAGGTCTTTGTACATCCAGATCGACCAGCCGGCTCCGTCTCGGCGGTAGATGTCGAGCTGATCATCCAGGAGCTGCCGGCGCATGGCATCGACCCGTTCGTCACCGGTATAGATGGGGCCGAATTCCCCTACCCAGACGGGGGTTCCGGTACGGCGGCAGTATGCGGTGCGTTCGGCATACTTGGCTTCGAGCGCCGCCTTGTCGAAATACTTGCCGTCGGTGAAACCGGGATAGTCCCCGCCACGGCCCAGACCTGGGGCGGCGTAGTCGTGGCAGACGTAGACGGTGTTCTCCCAAGGCTCGTCGAAGATGTCGAACTCCGTCGAGTAGGTGTTGCCGTCGAGAAACAGGATGTGGCGGTTGTCGACCTTGCGGATGGCCTCGACCAGGCGGCGATAGAAGGGTCCCACCACGGCTCGAGATTCGTCCGCGGGTTCGTTTATCGGGTTGTATCCGGCCACCCACGGATTGTCCTTGTAGTGGTCGGCGATGTGCTCCCACATCGCCACCACTCGATCCTGGAAATGCGGGTGATCCCAGAACGCCGGTCGGTGCGTGGGGTTGTCCGAGTGCCAGTGGTGATTCTGCGAGCCGGGCAGCGCGTGCAGATCGATGACCGAGTAGATCCCGTGCCGCGCGCAGGCGTCAATGGCCCGGTCCAGGTGCCGGAACCCGTCCTCCTTGAACACGAACGGCTCGCTGTCGTCCTCGAAATGACGGTAGTTGACCGGGAACCGTACGCAGTTCAGCCCGGCATCGGCCAGCAGTTTCGCGTCTCCGTCGGCGAAGAACGCGGTCAGCAGCCGCTCGAAGAAGAGCTCGTAGCGATCGTCGCCGAGCACCGCGCGCACCGTGCTGCGCATGAGCGATTCATTACCGGAATAGCCGGTGATGAAGTTCTCCATGTTCAACCAGCCGCCCACGGCGACACCCCGCAGGCGTACGGTGGTGTCCGTCTCATCGACGAACTCACGGCCCGCAGTACGAAGAAACGTCATATTTCCTCTGTTCCTCATCTACTACTTCAGGGCACCGGCCGCCAGGCCGCGCTCGAAAAGACCCTGCAGGGACAGGTAGGCCACGATCTCGGGGATCGCGGTGATGACCGCGCTGGCCAGGACCTTGGTCTGGTCGTTGCTGAACTGGCTGACGAAGAACTGCGGCAGCAATGTGATCGTCTGTTTGGCCGGGTCCTGAATGAGGACCAGCGGCAGCAGGTAGGAGTTCCAGGCGCCGATCAGCGTCAGCACGACGATGGCCGCGCCGATGGGCCGCGTCATCGGCAGGACGATGTAGCGGAAGGCCGCGAAGATGCCGGCGCCGTCGACCCGCGCGGCGTCGAACAACGAATCGGGGACTCCGTCGATGAACTTGCGCGCGAGCAGCACGGCGAAGGGGATCTGCAGCGCCGCCAGCGGCAACACGACCGCCCAGTAGGTGTCGTACACGCCCAGTGCCAGAGTGGTGGCGAACAACGGCGTGAGCAGCACGACCTCGGGCAGCGTGAGCGCGGCCAGGATCAACCAGAAGTAGACCTCCTTGCCACGTATGTGCAGCTTGGAGAACCCGAACGCGGCCAGCATGGTCAGGACGTACACGATCAGGATCGTCGAGACGGCGATGACGGCGCTGTTCTTGAAGAACGTCCCTACCGCGCCGACCGCGAACACCGCCTGGTAGTTGCCCAATCCCTCGCCAGCCAGCGATCCCTGGACCATGGCGACCAGGGGGAACACGTACGGAATGATCAGCAGCGTGGCGAAGAGCTGGAGCAGCAGCCGGGTCGAACGGCGACGGGCCTCAAACACCGGGCTCACGGTCCTTTCTGTTGGCACGGGTGGCGACGGCGATCGCGCCGAGCAACGCCAGGATGAGCAGCATGATCGACAGCGCCGCCCCGTAGCCGACATGTGCCTGCGGGATGCTGACCCGATAGATGTAGGTGCCGAGGAACTCCGTGCTGTAGTTCGGCCCGCCGATGGTCACCAGGTACGGCACGTCGAACGTCTTCAGCGCCCCGATCACGCCGAGCATGCCCAGGGCGACCGTCGTCCCCCTGACTCCCGGCCAGACGATGCTCACCAGGATCCGGAGGTTGCCTGCGCCGTCGGTGCGCGCGGCCTCCAGGGTTTCCGGGTCGATCTGCCCCATCGCCGCGTAGTAGAGGACGAAGGTCAGGCCGGTGAACTCCCAGACGGTGATGAACATGATGACCGGCATCGCCGTACTCGACTGGGCCAGCCACGGCTGGGCCAGGAAACCGAGACCGATGTGCTCCAAGACCCAGTTGAGCTGGCCGTCGGCGGCGAACATCTGCCGGAACACCGGCGCCATCGTCGCCGGCGCGATGACCACCGGCGTGAACACGAGCACCTTGTAGACGGCGGTGAGCTTGATCTTCGAGTGCAGCACCGCTGCGAAGACGAACCCGATGAGGGTCTGCACGGCGAAGGTCACGACGAAGAAGACGACTGTGTGCCAGAGGGCGAGCCAGAAGATCGGGTCGTTCAGAAGCTCGGCGTAGTTCCGCGCTCCCACCGGTGTGGGAGTCGGGCTCGTGCCGTCCCAGTCCAATGTCGAGAGGTAACCGGTCTCGATGATGCAGTAGTAGATGAGGCCGACCACGAGCACGAAGGCCGGCGTGATCCATGGCAGGCCCGAGGGGCGCAGGGTGTTCCTGGCTCGGCGTGGCGGGGGAAGAGTGGCGGACGAGGGACGACGCGTCTCGTCCTGCTGCGAGGTGAGGGAGGTCATGGGTCTTCCCGCGCGGCTACTTGATCTTCTCGGCCGTGCTCTGCAGGGTCGCCGCGGCCTGCTCCGGTGTCGCCTGCCCGGCGGCCACTGTGGTGGACGCGACGCCGATCGCGGTCTGCAGGTCGGCGGTCACCGTCGCCAGGCGAGGCTCGTTCGACTGGCTCGCGTCCTTGATCAGCTTCTCCAGCGCGGGCTGCTGCACGGAGGGGTTGACCAGCTTCACCGCGTCCCAGTTCGGCTGGGCGCTGGTCAGTGCGGGGATGTCGTTGAGGATGTCGGCCACGGCCTGCTGGCCCTCCTGTGACGTGCCGAGCCAGGTGACGAAGGTCGTGGCGGCGGCGATGGATTTGGACTTCTTGTTCACGGCCAGCCCGAAGTCCGCGTCACCGAAGAGGGCCCCGACGTTGCCTGTGCCCGCCACGTCCGGGAACGCGATGGGGATCTGGGTGAACGGCTTCGGGTTCGCGACGCCGGCCCCGGAGATCGCGGTCGTGTTGCCTTCCACTGTGGAGTACTGCATATACCAGGTCCCCATCATGACCATCGCGTACTTACCGGACATGAAGCCGTTGTTGGCGTCCGGGTACTGTTGCACGCCGAGCGCGCCCTCCTGCATGATCCCGTCGTCGAACATCCGCTTCCAGATGGTCAGCGCCTGGACGATGGCCGGGTCGGTCCACGGGGTCTCGCCCTTCAACGCCTTCTCCCACACGCCCGGCTTGACGTTGTCGGTGATCGCCTGCAGCGTGTCCTCGTTGAACGCGGGCTGGCCGGCGCCCTGCACGAAGCAGCCGACGTCGTGGGACTTGAAAGCCGCACAGACCTTCTTCCACTCGTCGTACGTCTTGGGCGGGGCCAACCCGTACTTGTCAAACAGGTCCTTGTTGGCCCAGATCGTTCCTGAGAAGACCGACCCGACCGACATGGCGGCGAGCTTGCCGTCCGTGGTCAGGCTCGACACCCCGATCGGGGCCAGCTTGGACTTCCAGTCCTGCCCCAGGGCCTTCTGTACGGCGGGCGTGAGGTCGACGGCGTTGACCCCGTAGATGCCGACCGCGCCGTTGGCCGCCCCCGGCGCGACGGCGAAGACGTCCGGGCCGACCGACGAGGCCAGCGCAGGTCGGATCGCGGCGTCGTAGCCGTCAATGGTCAGCTTCTTGAAGGTGACCTTGATCTTCGGATACACCTTGTTGAATGCCTTGATGTACGCTTCGGCGGGCGCGGAGTCGGGCGTCCACCCCCACCAGGTGATGTCGCCCGAGTCGGCCGCGCCCTTGTCCGCGGTCTCGGTCGAAACTCCGCCTGCGCACCCGGCGAGCGCCAGCCCTGTGGCCATGAACAAGGCCACGGCTCGGGGGAGGCGGCGCTTCCTGGTTCGAGGGGATCCCAGCATGTGATCTCTCCTTGCACGTGATGGCACGTACTGGCCGTTTCGATGCCGAGTCACCCGCCGGAAGGAAGGCGACGGGCCGGACTCGTGCGGATGGAGGCAGAACGAACGAACGACGAAACGGACGGCTCTGCGGTGTCCGAAAGTTTCGGAAAGGATCCTTGCCCGTGAGCAGCGAAACACCGCACGACGTACAGTGTCAAGAACTTTGCCCGAATTCATTTCCGAGAAGTTTCGAAGGACGCACGGTCAACTGCTCTCGCCCTTGCGGGGGCAGGGTCGATGCGAAGGACCGCGCCATGCCCCATCGCTTCTCGCCAACCGGCACGTAAGCTGCGGGAACCCCATCAGGCGCGGGCCCGACCAACCCGTTATCCGCGATGCTACGGTGAAAGAAAGTTTCCGAACGTCTGGGCCAGAGCATGATGAGAGGTGCCGTGGCGACCGAACACGAGGGCACGAAAGTGCGTAAACGGGTGAGGGGTGTGGCGCGGCGCGTCGCCGGCGAGCGCGTGACCATCGCGGTGGTCGCCCGCGCGGCGGGCGTGTCCGTGCCGACCGTGAGCAAGGTGCTCAACGGCCGTGACGCGGTCGGCCCGGAGACCCGCCGCAGGGTCGAGGACGCCCTCGCCGCGACGGGCTACCGGCGCCGAGGCCGGTCCGAGACGGGCAAGACCGGCCTCGTGGATTTCGTGATCACCGAGCTGGACACCGCGTGGGCCTGCGAGCTGCTGCGCGGCGCCGAGCAGGAGGCATACCGGTTGGGCGCCCGCCTGGTCCTGACCGTCACCCACGACCGTCAGGCCCACCCGCGCGAGTGGTTCAAGACCCTCGCCTCCCGGGAGAGTGACGGCGTGGTCATCGTGTTGTCGAGCAGCACCCGCCTGATAGCCCCCGAGCGGCTGCGCTCGATCGACGCCCCGTTCGTCGTCATCGACCAGATGGGCGGCTACGACCAGAACGTCCCGACCATCGGGGCCACCAACTGGGCGGGCGGATTCGCGGCCACAGAGCACCTGACCGATCTGGGCCACCGGCGCATCGGCATGATCACCGGGCCTGACGACGTTCTGTGCGGCCTGGAACGCCTCGACGGCTACCGCGCCGCGCTCGGCCGGGCCGGGTTGTCCCCCGATGAGGACCTGGTACGGCGGGGCGACTTCTACGCCGAGGGCGGCCGCCGCGGCGCGGCCGAGCTGCTCGACCTGCCCGAACCTCCCACCGCCATCTTCGCCGGGTCCGACCAGCAGGCGACGGGCGTGTACGACGAGGCCCACGCCAGGGGCCTGCGCATCCCCGACGACCTCAGCGTCGTCGGCTTCGACGACGTCGACATGTGCGAGTGGATGACGCCGCGGCTGACCACCGTCAGGCAGCCGCTCGCCCAGATGGCCGTGCTGGCCGTACGAAACGTGCTGGAGACCGCGCACTCGCCTGATGAGCACCCGCTACGCCTCGAGCTGTCCACCCGCCTGGTGGTGCGGGAGAGCACCGCGCCGTGGAAGCCGGCCCGGGCCGCGCGCCGCCGCAGGTGAGACGGCGCTCGGCCGCGGTTCAGGGGAGAGGGACGCCGAGCACGTCGCGCCAGGAGTATCGCGGTTCGTAGCCCAGCTCCTCGCGTGCCCTGGCGCTGCTCAGCAGGCTTCCGTACGGCTCGAGCGGGCCGTGCGCCGGCACGTCGGGGAACATCGACGCCACCAGGTCGGCCGAGGGCCGGTCCATCAGCGTGTCCCGCGCGGCGATGATGTACGCTCGGGCGCCCGTGACCTCGGCGAACAGTGCCCGGCGGCATGCCTGGGCGACGTCTCGGACGTCGACGTAGCTCCACAGGTTGAAGGCCCGTGTCAGCGGATCGTCCCAGCAGGACGGGATCTTCGGGTAGTCGGTGGCGTCGTGCACGTTCGACAGCCGCAAGCCGACGACGGGGATGCCGGCCCACGAGGAGATGTGCTCGGCCAGCGTCTCCCCGATCACCTTCGACAGCGCGTACGCGGAGTGGGGGTGCGGGTAGTGGTCCTCGTCGACGGGCAGGTAGCGCGGCGGGGCCTGCGGCCCGAACGGGAATCCCAGCGTGGTCTCGCTCGACGTCCACACGATCCGGCGGGTGCCGAGCTTGGCCGCGGCGAGGAAGACGTTGCTGTTCATGGCCGTGTTGTCGGTGAAGGTGCGGGCGTCGGTGTAGAAGCCCGGTGCGGGGATGGCCGCGAGGTGGACGACGGCGTCCATCCCGGTCAGCGCGTCGACGGTGTCGCCGAAGTCCGTCAGGTCGGCGCGCATCAGCGGGGTGCCCAGTTCCTCGTGGAAGGGGCCGCGGTCGCCGGGCGCGCCGGTCACGTCGACGGCGCGGACGTCGTGTCCGTGAGCGAGCAGATCCTGGACCACGGCGCGCCCGGTCTTGCCGTTCGCCCCTGTCACCGCGATGTTCACGGCCGGCCTCACTTTCACGATGGTGTCGGTAAACGGCTCGGAGGCCACCGCGCGGTGCGGCGTGGGGCGGCCAGTCCGCGCTGGGCCCTCGACCTTACGGGCCAGTGTCGCAGATCGGGACAAGTCATCGAAACTCGTCAGGTGGTTCGGTGGTGGCCAGGGCCGTCCTGACAGGCGGTGATACGGTCGGAAGCAGTCCATTTCGGCGCCCTGGCTCCCTTGACGTTCTTCGACATACAGCCCTACGTTGTGGATGAGCTGTAGAAGTTTCGGATACGTTTCCGAAACATTTCTGCGCGGCGGCACCCCGAGCCGATCGCATCAGAGACGACTCACAGATTCCGGAGACTCGTAGTGAAGGTTCTCTACATCGGCGGCACCGGTACGATCAGCTCGTCCTGCGTGGCCGAGTCGGTGCGCCAGGGCATGGACGTCCACGTCCTGAACCGCGGCCGCACCGCCAATGTCCGCCCTCTCCCCGACAGCGTCACCACCATCACCGGCGACGTCCAGGACCCGGAGTCGATGCGCCGGATCCTCGACGGCGCCTCCTATGACTGCGTGGTCAACTTCCTCAGTTATGGCGCCGAGGACGCCTCGGCCGCCGTGGACCTGCTGGAGGGCCGTACGGGTCAGTACATCCACATCAGCACCGCCTCGATGTACCACAAGCCGGTGCGGCGGGTGCCGTTCGTGGAATCGACCACGCGGCACAACCCCTACCTGGCCTACGCCCAGGACAAGATCGCCGCCGAGGACGTCCTGCGGCGCGCGTACGAGGAGCGCGGCTTCCCGGTCACCATCGTGCGGCCCTCGCACACCTACGACGACGCCCGCCCGCCGCTGCCCGGCGACTGGACCGCCTGGGACCGGATCGTGCGCGGCGACGAGCTGGTCGTACCGGGCGACGGCACCAGCCTGTGGACCCTGACGCACGCGGAGGACTTCGCCGTGGGCCTGGTCGGGCTGACCGGGAACTGGCAGGCGGTCGGTGAGGACTTCCACATCACCTCCGACGAAGTGCTCACCTGGAACGAGATCTACGACGTCATCGGGCTGACGGCGGGAACCCGGGCCCGGCTGCTGCACCTGCCCTCGGAGTTCCTCCCGATCGTGGCCCCCGACTGGTTCTGGTCCAACCTGATCCTCGGTGACCTGTCGCACAGCGCCGTGTTCGACAACACCAAGATCAAGCGATTCGTACCGTCGTTCCGGCCGGCGATCACCTGGCCGACCGGCGCCAGGCGGCTGCTGGAGTGGCGTTCCGGTCACGCCGAGCACACCCGGCCGAACCCCGAGACCGACGCGCTGCTGGGCCGCCTCGTCGAAGGACACCAGGCCGCGGTGGCCGCGGTGGGGAAGCTGGCTCCATGACACAGCGAGCCGGCACGGGCTCCGGCCCGGTCGCGCGGCCGTGGTTGGACGTGTCCGCCGTCCACGGCGAAGGCGTGGTGTGGGACCACGCCGCAGGATTGCTGCGGTTCGTCGACATCCCGCGCGGGCGGGTGTTCGCCGCCGACCTCGGCACCGGCGCCGTGGACTGGTTCGACCTGCCGGCGCCGGTGACCGCCGTGCACCCCACGACCGATCCCGCGACGCTCATCGTGGCGGACGGCGACGGCATCGCCCTCGCCGCCGAAGGCGTGCGGGTCGAACGGCTGGCCGCGCCGCTCGCGGGACAGCCCGGTATCCGCATGAACGACGGCAACGTCGACCCGGCAGGACGGTACTTCGCCGGCAGCATGGCCTATGACGCCGAGCCGGGCGCGGGGTGCCTGTACCGTCTCGACTCCGACCATTCGCTGCACACCGTGCTCACCGGCGTCACCATCGGCAACGGCATCGACTGGTCGCCGGACGCCACATCGTGTTACTTCGTGGACAGCACGCTGCGCCGCATCGACGTGTTCGACTACGAGGTGGCGACCGGGGCGCTGTCGAACCGGCGCGTGTTCGCCGACACCTCCGCCATCCCCGGCATCCCGGACGGGCTCACCGTCGACAGCGAGGGCGGGGTGTGGGCGGCCTTCTTCGGCGGGTCGCGCGTCTGCCGCTTCGACGCCCAGGGACAGGCCGACCTCACCATCATGCTCCCGGTGTCCCAGGTGACGTCCTGCTGCTTCGCCGGGCCCGAGCTGGACCGGCTCGTCATCAGCACCTCCACCGACGGCCTCTCGGCCGGCGACCTACGAGAGCAGCCCGCGGCCGGCGCGATCTTCCTGGCCGAACCGGGACACAGCGGCCGGATATCGAAAGGATTCGTGATCTGACATGGCCGGCGACCGTACCTCCCACGAGGACCTCGTCGAAGACCTGGTGGCCAGGATGAGCCTGGCCGAGAAGGTCGCGCAGCTCTACGGCGTCTGGGTGGGCATCGACGACGGCGACGGCGAGATGGCTCCGCACCAGCACGAGTTCGCCCAGCTCCACGCCGAGTGGGACGACCTGGTCCGCGACGGCCTCGGCCAGCTCACCCGGCCGTTCGGCACCGCGCCCGTCGACGTCCGCACGGGCGCGGCCACGCTCGCGAAGACGCAACGCTCGATCATGGCAGCCGGGCGGTGGGGGATCCCCGCGCTGGTGCACGAAGAGACCCTGACCGGCCTGGCCGCGTGGCGAGCCGCCGTCTACCCCTCACCGCTGTGCTGGGGCGCGAGCTTCGATCCCGAACTGGTCGAACGGATGGGCGCCCAGATCGGCGCCACCATGCGGCGCCTCGGAATCCACCAGGGCCTCGCCCCGGTCATGGACGTCGCCCGTGACCTGCGCTGGGGGCGCGTCGAGGAGACCATCGGCGAGGACCCTCTCCTGGTGGGCACGATCGGCAGCGCCTACGTCCGCGGCCTGCAGTCGGCGGGCGTGGTCGCCACGCTGAAGCACTTCGTGGGCTACTCGGCCTCGAAGGGCGGCCGTAACCTGGCGCCGGTGTCGGCCGGCCGCCGCGAGATCGCCGACGTGCTCCTGCCTCCGTTCGAGATGGCGCTGCGGGCGGGAGCCGACTCGGTGATGAACTCCTACGCGGACGTGGACGGGGTGCCGGTCGCGGCCGATCCAGGGCTGCTCACGGACCTGCTCCGCGACACGTACGGCTTCACCGGCACGGTCGTGGCCGACTACTTCTCGATCGCCTTCCTGCAAGCCCTGCACAACGTGGCGGGCTCACCGGGCGAGGCGGCCGGGCTGGCGCTCTCGGCCGGGATCGACGTGGAGCTGCCCACGGTGCACTGCTATGGCCCGCCGCTGGCCGAGGCGGTCGAACGCGGAGAGGTGGACCTCGCCCTGGTCGATCGCGCGCTGCGGCGCGTGCTCCGGCAGAAGGCCCGGCTCGGCCTGCTGGATGAGGGCTGGTCGCCCGAACCTGCCGTACTCGACGAGGCGGGCGACGTCGTGCTGGACGACGCGGCGACGCGTGCCCTGGCCGGGGAACTGGCTCGCCGGTCCGTCGTGCTGCTGCGCAACACCGGGACGCTGCCGCTGGCGCCGAACCTGAAACTGGCCGTGATCGGGCCGCGTGCCGACACTCCGCAGGCCATGATGGGGTGCTACTCGTTCCCCATGCACGTCGGCGTGCACCACCCCGGCGTGGACCTCGGCATCGAGGTGCCGACGCTGGTCGAGGCGCTGAGCGGCGACGCGGCCGGTTATGACGTCCGTTACGAGCAGGGGTGTCCCGTGCTCGGCGGGGACGATGCCGGGATCACCGCCGCCGCGGAGCTGGCGGCCGACGCGGACGTCTGCGTGGCCGTGCTCGGCGACCAGGCGGGGCTGTTCGGAGGCGGGACCTCCGGCGAGGGGTGCGACGCGACGAGTCTGCGCCTTCCCGGCCGGCAGGAGGAACTGCTGGAGGCCGTGCTGGCCACCGGCACGCCGGTGGTGCTGGTCCTGCTGGTCGGGCGGCCGTACGAGCTGTCGCGGCAGGTGGACAGGCTGGCAGCCGTGGTGTGCGGGTTCTTCCCCGGCGAGGAGGGCGCGCATGCTCTGGCCGACGTCTTGTCCGGGCGGGCCGACCCGATGGGACGGCTGCCGGTGAGCTTCCCCCGCGACAGCGGCAACCAGCCCGCCACCTACCTCTCCGCGCCTCTGGCGCAGCGCAGCAAGGTGAGCGCCGTGGACCCCACGCCGCTGTTCGCCTTCGGCCACGGGCTTTCCTACGCACCGGTCGTCTGGACGGCCGTCGCGGGGGATCCGTCGGGGAGGTGGGCCACCGACGGCACCTTCGACGTGCGGGTCACGCTGCACAACGACGCGGCACACACGGTGTCGGAGGTGGTCCAGGTGTACCTGCACGACCCGGTCGCCGAGGTGGCCAGGCCCGTGCAGTCGCTGCTCGCCGCCCCTCGGGTGGACCTGGCCCCGGGAGAGACGCGCGAGGTCACCATGTCGCTGCACGCCGACCAGACGTCCTACACCGGGGCGTCAGGGCGGCGGCAGGTGGATCCCGGTGAGGTCGAGCTGCGGGTCGGGGCCTCCAGTGCCGACATCCGCCAGACCATCAGCGTCTCGATGACCGGGCCGCGGCGGTACGTCGGCTTCGACCGGGTGATGGAGGCGAGGGTCGGTCAGGCCTGAAAGTGACGCGTACGGCCGGCGTCCCCTTCGGGCGCCGGCCGTACCGGTCATTCGCCCGGATAGCGCAGGCCCACCTGGGCCCGCACGTCGTCCATCGTGCCCATGATCTGGCAGACCTCGTCCAACGGCAGCACCGGGCTCTCCAGCAGTCCCGCCCGCACACACCGCGCCACCTCCTCGGTCTGGAAGCGCAGCCCACTGCCCGGCACGGGGAACTCGTAGCGTTCCGTCGCGCCGGTGCGCGCGGTCAGCGTGAACGTCGTCGCCCGGTACCACATGGTGTCGATGTCGATGCGCGCGTCCGTCCCCGCGATCGTCGCCCGGTTGGGCAGCCAGGCCTGCATCGAGGTCGTCGCCACTGCCTGGCGGCCCCGCTCGTACCCGAGCACCACCGCGGTCTGCCCGTCCACCCCCGTGTCGCCGAAGTGCGCGGAAGCCTGCACGGAGGAGGGGCGGCCGAGCACCATGGACATGAACGACAGCGGATAGACACCCAGGTCGAGCAGCGCGCCGCCGCCGAGGTGCGGGTCGAACATCCGATGCGCCGGGTTCCTGCGGAACCACACGCCGTGCTCGGCGGTCACCAGCCTGACGTCGCCGAGCCGGCCCTGCGCGAGCAGCTCCCGGATCCGGACCATGTGCGGCAGGAAGCGCGTCCACATGGCCTCCATCAGGAACACCCCGTGCGAGCGCGCCAGCTTCACCAGCTCCTCCGCCTGGGCGCGGTTGACCGTGAACGGCTTCTCCACCAGGACGGCCTTGCCGGACTCGATGGCCGCCACCGCCACGTCCCTGTGCGCGGTGTGCGGCACCGCGATGTACACGGCGTCGATGTCGTCCGACTCCAGCAACGCCGCGTGGCCGGCGTGGAACCGGGGCGCGGATGTCCGCGCGGCGAAGGCCGCGGCCCGGTCGGCGGAGCGGGAGGCGACAGCCACCAGCTCGCCCTCGCCGGAGAGCCGCAGGTCGTCGGCGAACATGCCGGCGATGCCGCCGGTGCCGAGGATTCCCCACCGGAGCGGCTGGGATGCCCGAGCTTGCGTTGTCACTGCAACCACGTCTTTTTCGGAGGAGTTAGTTTGTCCAGCTCTGTCCACAGTTCGTCGGGAATGTCGAGCTCCGCGAGCTCCAGCGTCTGATCAAGGCGTTCCGGCCTGGTGATGCCGACGACGGTCGTGGTGATCCGCGGATCGCGCATGGAGAACTGCAGCGCCGCGGCGGCCAACGGCACCCCGGCCCGCTCGCAGGCGCGCCACATGCCGGCGGCGCTCTCCCGGACGTCGTCAGGCGCCATCCGGTACGCGTACCGCGGGGCCGCGTCGGGGCCCTTGACGAGCATGCCGCCCCCGAAGGGCGCCGCATTGAGCACGGCGACACCGGCCTCGGCGCACTGGTCCAGCAGCGGCTCGGCCGACCGGTCGAGCAGCGTGAACCGGTTGTGCGTGATGACCGACTGGAACACCCCGAGGCCCACGAAACGCTGCAACATGGCCACCGGCCCGCCGGCCACCCCAATGTGGTCGACGATCCCTTCCGCCTGGGCCCGCACGAGCGCCTCGACCGGGCCTCCGGCAGCCGTGGCCTGGTCGAAGGTGATGCGTTCCGGGTCGTGCAGGTAGACCAGCGGCAGGTGGTCCATGCCGAGGCGTTCCATGCTCTCGGCGAGCGACGCCCTGACCCGCTTGCCGGAGAAGTCGCCGCTCTCGTCGGGGTCGACCTTGGTGCTCAGCAGGAAGTCCCCTGGCACACCACCGATCTCGCGCAGCACCGCGCCGATGCGTTTCTCGCTCTCTCCCCCGCCGTAACCATTCGAGGTGTCCAGGAACCGTACCGGCCCGTCGAATACCGCACGCAGGGTGCGCAGGGCCTGGTCACGGTCCACCTCGTAGCCGTAGATGCCCGGGATGCTGCCGATCGCGCTGGTGCCGATGCACAGCGGCGGCACCATCAGTCCGGTGGAGCCCAGGGGGCGCTTGGTGAGCATGCTCCTCGTCCTTTCGTCGCGTCTTGCCCCGACTGCTCGTCGTACGGCGGGGTTCAGCCGCCGAAGCCGTCCTGAGCGTGAGCGCGCAGGTAGTCCATGTCGAAGTCCAGTCCCAGCCCGGGACCCGCCGGCAGCTTGAGCCGGCCGCCGCTGTTGTCCAGCGGCGTACGCAGGAACCGGTTGTAGGCCGCCAGGTCGTGACTGCTCGACTCGATGCGGTAGAAGTTCGGCACGGTGATCATCACGTGACCGCCGGCCACCAGGTTGACCGGCCCGCTCGCGTCGTGCGGGGAGACCGGCACGTAGTACGCCTCGGCCAGCGTGGCGATCTTCTTGAGCTCGGAGATCCCGCCGGTCCAGGTCACGTCGGGCATGACGAAGTCCGCGAGCCCGTTCTCGAGGACGGGGACGAAGTCCCACCGGGTGTGCAGGCGCTCCCCCACCGAGATCGGCACCCGCACCCGGTCGCGCACCTGCTTGAGCGCGTGGTAGCTCTCCGGCGGCACCGGCTCCTCGTACCAGTGGATGCCGCCGACCTCATCCAGGGCCTGGCCCAGCCGGATGGCCGTGGGGACGTCGAACCGGCCGTGCGCGTCGATCAGGAGCTCCACCCCGGGTCCGGCGATCTCCCTGATGAGCGCGGTCAACTCCATCGCCTCGTGCTCCCTCGCGCGGCTCAGCCGGCCGTCGAGGTAGCGGTCGTTGCTCTCCGGCTGGCCGGGTTCGTGCGGGAACGGGTCGAACTTGATGGCGGTGTGGCCGGACTCGACGATCTTCCTGATCTCGTCTTCGACCCCGTCACGGGTCTGGAAGCGGTGCTGGTCGGGGTGGGTGTAGAGCAGCAGGTCGTCCCGGACCGTGCCGCCGAGCAGGTCGCAGACCGGCCGGCCGAGCACCTTGCCGCGGATGTCCCACAGGGCGATGTCGATCGCGCTGGTGACGTTCGTCCCGGCGCCGCGGCTGCCCATGTAGGTGAACGCCCGGAACACCTTGTGCCAGATGTCCTCAATCTTGGCGGGGTCGTCGCCGGCGAGCAGTTCGGTGGCCTGGCCTACCATGCCGGCGACCGCGCGGTTGGCCGTGCGCGTCGTCGTGGTGATCTCGCCCCAGCCGTCGATGCCCTCATCTGTCCGCACCTGGACGAACAGGAACTCTCCCCAGTAGGAACCGCCCGACCGGATCAGCCAGGGAACGAGCTCCATGATCTTCATCCGTGCATCCTCTCGCTCGGCCGCCGCGTCAGGCGGTGGCGTCGCCGTCCGCGGCCGCGCGCGCTTTCCGCCAGAGCTCGTACTCGGGGCGCGCCTCCTCCGACAGGGGGTAGTAGGTGCGCAGGTCGCCGCCCTGCGACAGCCGCATGCGGGAGAACTCCTCCCACTCCGCGTGGCTGCCCGCCTCCTTCAGCAGGGCCGGGGCGAGCTTGATCGGCACGACCACCGCGCCGTCGTCGTCGGCGACGATGATGTCGCCCGGCATCACAACCGTGTTGCCGCATGCGACGGGAACGTTGACGGCCGTCGGGAAGATGTCGGTCTGCGAGTGGAAGTTCGGCGTCGTCCCGCGCAACCACAGCCCGAGGCCGAGGTCCCGCACCTTGCCGAGATCGCGGATGCAGCCGTCGACGACCACGCCGACGCCGCCCCGGCTCTTGAAGTAGATCATCATCATCTCGCCGAAGACGCCGCTGGCCATGTCGCCGCGCGCGTCCACCACCACGATGTCCCCCGGCCGCGTGTGGTAGAGGACGTGCCGGTGCAGCTGCTTCTCCGGCTCGGCGTACTCATCGACCTGGTACAGGTCCTCACGCTTGGGCATGAACTGGAGGGTCAGCGCGGGACCGGCGACGCAGGTTCCCGGTGTGAATGAGACCGGGCCGCGGATGTGCGCGCTGCGAACCCCGAGCCGGTTGAGCTCACTGCTCGCGGTCGCGCTTCCGATGGCCGCCAGACCGGCGACGAGTTCCTCGGGAGGGCGGACGATGTCGTGAGTCTCAATCACGTCGGTTCTCTTTCGGTCGTGAGCCGGGCCGGCGCCCAAGATTAGTTTCGGAAAAGTTTCGGCACTGTAGCTGCAGGTCATCGTAACCCCATCAGCGCCCGAGCGCGAGACCCGCGAACCGTTCCACCAGGTCGCCGTGCTGCTTCCGCCACTTCTGCGCAGGTCAATGTCGGTACGGGATCGCCGCAGGGAACGGCACTCGGGCCAGGACAACGGAGCGTAGGGTCTTGACGCCATATTTTCGCAGTCGTAACTTGGCTCGAACACAGTCGAAACTACATCCGACCGCATCGAAACTGCAGTCAAGTCCTCGCGGCGGCTTTCCGGTACCACCCCCACCAGAAATGGGTCGACATGAAGCGCAACTATTCGGTCGTTCTGGCGATCGCGGCGGTTTCGGCCCTGCTCGGCGGATGCGGGGGCGGGGGCTCGGGTGGCGGTGCTGCCGTTGGCGCTCCCGTTTCTGGGGGAACGTTCACCATGAACCTCGGCACCGACCCGGGGACGATCAACCCGTACAAGACGACGGGCGGCACCAACCGGCAGATCTTCGCCTTCAGCTACGACACGCTCGTCGCCCGGACGCCCGACGGCAGCGTCGTCCCGCAACTCGCCACGAGCTGGAAGGTGTCGCCGGACCAGGTCACCTACACCCTGCGCAAGGGCGTCACCTGCGAGGACGGCACCCCGCTCACCCCCAGCGACGTCGCAGCGGATTTCGACTACATCAAGGATCCCAAGACGCTCTCGCCCTGGGTCAGCCTCACCATCCCCCTGTCGTACACGGCGACCGCGGACGATGCCGCAGGCACCGTAACCATCAAGACCAAGACGCCGTTCGGGTTCCTGCTGGAGGGCGCCGGCTCGCTGCCCATCGTCTGCCCCTCGGGGCTGAAGAACCCCGGCTCCATCGAGCACGCCTCCAACGGCACGGGCCCCTACAAGGTCACCAGCTACGTTCCCGGCGACCACTACACGCTCGATGCGCGGCCCGGCTACGCGTGGGGACCGAACGGGGCCAAGAACTCGGCCGCGGGCAGCCCCAAGACCGTGAAGATCGCCTTTGTCCAGAACGAATCCACCTCCGCCAACCAGCTGCTCTCCGGTCAGGTCAACGCCGCCCAGATCACCGGCCCCGACCGTACCCGGCTGGACGCCAACACCACGCTCAAGCGGTTCGACGTCCCGGTGATGGTCGGCGAGCTGAACCTGAACGAAGCCGGGGACCGCGTGCTCGCCGACCCCCGGGTACGGCTGGCGATGGCGGCGGCGCTCGACCGCTCACAGGTCACCAAGGTAGGCACCAGCGGCCTGGGTCAGGTCGCCGACAACATGATGGTGGAGAAACCCGTCTCCTGCCCAGGGGACGAGACCACCGGCACGCTTCCCGCCTACAACCCGGGCTCGGCGAACCAGACCCTCGACGTCGCCGGATACACCAAAGGCGCCGACGGCATCCGCTCGAAGAACGGCAAGAGGCTGACCGTCAACCTGATCTACCAGGTCGGAGCGCCGCAAACAGTGTCCGCGGTCGAGCTGATCGGCCAGCAGCTCAAGGCCGTCGGCATCGGAACGAACCTCAAGGGCCTCACCCAGGCGGCCTTCCTCGAAGCGCTCTACACGACGCAGGACTTCGATGCCTACTACAGCGGGATCAACCTCGAGTTCCCCTTCATGATGACCGCTTACTGGGGTGGCGCGACACCGGACAAGGGCGGCCGCAACACCGGCAGCATCGTCAACGAGGACTTCGACGCTCTGTCGGCGAAGGCGCTGGCCGCCTCCGGGGCGAAGGGATGCGAGCTGTGGAAGCAGGCGCACCAAGCGCTGCTGAAGCGGGCCGACGTGCTGCCGATCTCCGTTGGCGACCGGCCCTTCTACACGTCGAAGGCCTCTCTGCAGACCGTCGGCCTGTTCGCGGTGCCGACGAGCCTGCGGTTGTACCAGTGACCGGCATGAGCACCGGCTACCAGGTCACCGGGGCGGAACCACGAGCGGACGGCCAAGCGCGGCAACAGGTCCGGGCGAGCCACCGCTGGATGGTGTTCGCCGGTCGGCGGCTGGTCAGGCTCGTGCTGTCGCTGCTGGTCCTCCTCGCGGCGACCTTCATCATGGTCCACCTCATACCGGGCGATCCGGTGCAGACCGCGCTGGGCGACCAGGCCACGCCGCAGATGGTCGCCCAGCGCCGGCACGAACTGGGCCTCGACCTCCCGTTGCCCGAGCAGCTCTGGCGCTACGTTCTGGGCGTCGTGACCGGCGACTTCGGACGGTCCATCGTGACCGAGGCTCCAGTCTCGGACCTGCTCACGACCCGGTTCCCGAACACGCTGCTCCTGGCCGCACCGGCGTTCCTGCTGGTCATCCTGATCGCCATGCCGGTCGGACTGCTCACGGCAGTGCGCACCAGGGGCGGCCGCGGCCGGCACGTCCGCGGCTGGTTCGTGAACGTGACCGGCCTGCTCAACTCGATCCCCGACTACGTGCTGGCCACCGTCCTCAGCCTCGTGTTCGTGGTGACGATCAAGGCGTTTCCCGCGGCGGGCAACGACCAGCTCAGCTCGTACGTGCTCCCCGTCGTGGCGCTCGTCGCGGGCCCCGCGGCCTCGCTGTCCCGGATCGTCAGGGTAGAGGCTCTCAAGGTGCTCGACGCGGAGTACGTCAGGGCCGCCAAGGCGCGCCGGCTGCCGGCGGTCCTGCGTACCTGGCGGTACGTGCTGCCGAACATGATGACCGCCTCCCTGACCTACGGCACCATGATCCTGGCCGGCCTGATCGCCGGAACCGTACTGGTGGAGAATGTCTTCGGCTGGCCCGGGATCGGCACGGTGATCTCGCAGGCGGTCATCCAGAAGGACTATCCGCTGATCCAGGGCATCCTGCTCGTCCTCGGCGCCACCGTACTGATCCTCAACATGGTCGTGGACGTCGTGCTCGGCGTGCTCGATCCGCGATCTCGCCTGGGGGAACTCTGACATGACCGCTGCGATGACGTCTTCCCGGGGCCATCGTCTGGGCCGCGCGGTGTCCGGCGGCGTTCCCCTGGTCCTGGTCCTGCTCTTCGTCTTTCTCTCGGTCGCCGCCCCGTCGATCTGGGGGAACGACGCGTCCGCGAGCAACGTGGCCGAGGCCAACCAGTCGATCAGCGCCGCGCACTGGATGGGCACCGACGACCTGGGACGCGACATCCTGGCCAGGACGGTCGTGGCGACGCGCAACTCACTGGTGCTCGCCGTACTCGCCACGATCGTGGGCGGCTGCGTCGGCATCGGGCTCGGGCTGCTGTCCGCGATGTCCCGCCGGCTGAGCCGCGCCCTCGGTGCGGTGATCAACGTGCTCATCGCGTTCCCCGCGCTCCTATTGGCGATCTTCTTCGCCGTGCTGTTCGGGATCGGCTCGGTGGGCAGCGTACTCGCGGTGGGCGCCTCGTTCGCACCGGGCTTCGCTCGTATCACGCAGACGCTCACGGCGTCCGTGGTGTCCAAGGAGTACGTCGAGGCCTCCCACGTGCTGGGCCGGGGCCCGCTCTACCGGACGTTCCGCCACATCTTGCCCAACATCGCGGAACCCATCATCCTGTACTCGACCATCCACATCGGCACGGCGGTCCTGGCGCTCTCTGGCCTCAGCTTCCTCGGGCTGGGCGTCCAGCCGCCCGTATACGACTGGGGCCGGTTGCTCAACGACGGACTCACGCGCATCTACGTGACTCCGGGCGTGGCGATCGCACCGTCTGTCGCGATCGTGCTGGCCGGCCTCACGTTCAACCTGGCGGGCGAGCGGCTGTCGGATCTCATCGGCGGCCGCCGCTCCGCGCCCCCTGCCCGCCGCCGCGAATCGCGCCCGGCGGAACCGTCGCCGAGCCTGGCGGGCGGCTCCCTTCTGGACGTGCGCCACCTCCGCGTCAGCTACCCAGCCGCGGACGGCCGCCTCACCACGCCCGTCCGCGATGTCTCCTTCTCGCTCGCCCCGAAGGAAAGGGTGGGGATCGTCGGCGAATCCGGGTCAGGCAAGAGCATGACCGCGGCCGCAATCGCCCAACTCGTCGAGGAACCCGGCCATGTGGAGGCGGAGGCACTGCGCTTCATGGACGCCGACCTGCTCGCGCCGGACAGGGCCACACAGCACCTCCTCGGCCGCAACATGGCCATGGTCTTCCAAGACCCCGGTGAAGCGCTGAACCCCGCGATCAAGATCGGCACGCACCTCATCGAGCCAGCCGTCATTCACCTTGACGAGAAGAAGCAGGACGCCAAACGCAAGGCGCTGGACGCCCTGCGGGCGGTGGCCATCACGGACCCGGCTCGCCGCTACGAGCAGCATCAGCACGAGTTGTCCGGCGGCATGAAGCAGCGGGTCGGCATCGCCATCGGCCTGATGGGCGAGGCCCGGCTGCTCATCGCGGACGAGCCGACCACCGCGCTGGACGTGACCGTGCAGCGGCAGATCCTCCGGCTCATCGACCGGCTCGGCGAGCAGACGGAGGCGGGCCTGCTGTTCATTTCGCACGACATCGCCGTCGTGTCCGAGCTCTGCGATCGGGTCATCGTGATGTACGCGGGCTTCATCGTGGAGGAGGCGAAAACCGGCAGCCTGCTCGCCTCGCCCGCTCATCCCTACACTTCGGTCCTTCTCGCGGCCAGCCCGCGCATGGGGCTCGACAAGAGCGAGCCGCTGATGGCCATCGACGGCCGCATGCCGGGCCCGGACGCCGACCTGCCCGGCTGCTACTTCGCGGCGCGCTGCCCCCATGCCGACTCCACCTGCCTTTCGAGCCGCCCGCCCCTGCGGGTGCTGGCCGACGGCCATCGCGCCGCCTGCTGGCATCCGCTGACGGAACCTGGGAACGCGCCGACCCCTGAGGGAGTGACAATCTGATGGCCGGCCTGTCGGTCGAGAACCTCACGGTCCGCTATGGCGCTGTCACGGCCGTCCGCGGCGTCTCCTTCGACGTCGCCGACGGCTCCGTGCTCGGCCTCGTGGGCGAGTCGGGCTCCGGCAAGAGCACGGTTGCCCGCGCTCTCGTGGGGCTGACGCCGTCGGCGGGAACCATGAGGATCAACGGTGCCGACCTGTCCTCCCGCCAGGCGCGCCGCAGAGTGCAACTGGTCTTCCAGGACTCCCGTAGCTCGCTGGACCCTCGCTTCACCGTGGAACAGTGCGTGATGGAGGGCCTCGTGGGGTTCCGTCGGCGGGACGCCTCCGCGCGAGTGGCCGAGCTGCTCGACCTGGTCTCCCTGGATCCCGCCATCGCCCGATCCCGTCCGGGGAACCTCTCCGGCGGCCAGCGGCAGCGGGTGGCGATCGCCAGGGCGCTCGCGGCCCGCCCGGACGTGCTGATCGCCGACGAGGTGACCGCCTCCCTCGACGTGTCGGTGCAGGCCGTCGTGCTCAACCTGCTGCGCCGGCTCCGGGCCAAGCTGGGGCTGACCATGGTCTTCATCAGTCACAACCTCGCCGTCGTGCAGTACATGTGCGATGAGCTCGCCGTGATGTTCAACGGCCGCATCGTCGAGTTCGGGCCTGCCGACGAGGTGATCGAGCAAGCGGAGCATCCGTACACGCGGTCCCTGCTGGCCGCCATACCGGAGATGGGGCAGCGCAGGCTGCTGTCGGAGTCCGCGGTGGAGGCCTCGACGGTCACCGATCCGCCCCCTTCGGGAGGGTGCGCCTACCGCCTGCGCTGCCCGATCGGACCGGCCGCGGACCCGGAGCGGGAGATCTGCCGGACGCTGGAACCGGCCGCCACGGCGGGACGTGTGCATCGAGCCGCTTGTCACTTCGCCCGTGAACGGGACGAGTCGATCGTCCCACGCGCCTGAACCCGGTTTCGTCAGCCTGCCGGCCGGGCGGTGCTGGCGCGGACCACCAGCTTCGTGGACAGCTCGACGCGGCCCTGCGGCAGCTCGGCACCCTCCTCGTGAGCGAGCAGCGTCCGGATGGCCAGCGCGCCCAGCTCCGCGATCGGCTGCCGCACCGTCGTCAGGGCCGGCGAGATCCACTGCGCCACCGGCACGTCGTCGAAGCCCACGACACTCATGTCACCGGGTACGGACAGCCCCCGCTGCTGGATCGCAGCATAGACACCGGTCGCCTGCTCATCGTTCGCCGCGAAGATCGCCGTAGGCGGGTCGGACTGATCGAGCAGGGCCAGCGCCGACTTCAAGCCGGAGGAGTAGTGAAAGTCGCCGTGCTTGACGAGCCGGTCATCGGCGGGAATGCCCGCCCGCTCCAGCGCGGCCCGATAACCGGCCAGCCGGGCCTGACTGCAGAGGAATCGCATCGGGCCGGTGATCGTCGCGATGCGCCGGTGGCCAAGATCGATCAGGTGCCGGGTGGCGGCCATCCCACCGCCCCAGTTGCCCGCGCCCATCGATGGGCTGTCGGAATCGAAATCCCCGACGGGATCGACGAGGATCACCGGCACGCCGAGCTTCGCGATCCGCTTGTGGTCGGCCGGCGACAGCTCCGACAGCGCGAGTACGATGCCGCGGGAGCCGCGATCCGAGACGTCCTCCAGCCACTGCTGGGCCTGCCCGGGTCCGCTCTCCAGCACCGAAACGACGATGCCGACGCGCGCCGCCCGTGCCGCGGCCTCCCCACCGCGAATCATTTCGGCGGCCCAGGGCGTGCTCGCGTCGTTGAAGAGCATCTCGATCAGGCCGCCGCGTCTCTTGGCGGTCACGGCCCTTTTTGTGCGCTTGGTCGGGACATAACCGCGCTCGACCAGCATCGCTTCGATCTGGGCCCGAGTGGCCGGTGCCACATCCGCACGGCCGTTGAGCACCTTCGACACGGTCGCACGCGAGACGCCGGCTTCGGCGGCGATATCGGCGACGGTGACTCGCCGTTCGACTGAGTCAGACACCAAGACATGCTCCATTGCGGAAACCGGGCTTCACTGTCGCAGCCACCATCGTAGGGGCCTTGAGGCAGCCGTCGCAGACGCGCAGGCGTCGCGGGCAAGCGGCATGCCGGCGCCCGAGACCTCCGTTCACATCCATCCGCCGTCGACGATCCAGTTCTGTCCTGTACACATCGCGCTGTCGTCGGCCGCCAGCCACAGGACCATTCGCGCGACGTCGGCCGGCATGACGTGGTCGCGCAGGGACTGGGACTTTCTGACCTTTTCCAGCGTCTCAGGGGTGGCCCACAGCGAGAGCTGCTTCTCGGTGAGAACCCAGCCGGGGATGATGCAGTTGACCCTGATCCGGTCCGGGCCCAGCTCCCGCGCCAGGGTGCGGGTCATGCCCTCGATGGCGGCCTTGGCCGCGATGTACACCGGCAGCCCAACGAAGTCCGCGTGCGCGCTGATCGATCCGAGGTTGATGATCGACCCGCCGCCGAGCTCGCGCATGCCGGCGATGACCGCCCGGATGGCGAAGAAGTGATGCCGCAGGTTGACCGCGATCCCGTTGTCCCAGAACGCCTCGTCGACCGCCTCGGTGTCGTGGCGCTCATCATTGGCGGCGTTGTTGACGAGGATCGAGATCGGCCCGAGCTCGGCCCCCACCGCCGCCACCGCCGCCTGCACCTGCTCGACATCGCGGACGTCAGCGGGGACGAACACAGGTTTCGGGCAGTCCCAGTCATCCATCCGGTCGAGCAGCCGTTCCGCCCCCGCGGCGTCGATGTCGGCGAAGCCGACCCGGACGCCCTGCGCCGCGAGCGAGGCGACGAACTGCGCTCCTAACCCGGTCGAGCCACCGCTGACGAAGGCGACCCGGTCGCGCAGGCTGGGATAGACCGCGTAGCGTGGGGAGCATGCCTCGGCGGTTTGTCGTGCGATGGTCATGGCGACTCCCAGGGCAGAACCACGCCACGGCCGACTGAGCCATTGGTCAGGTCGGCGAAGGCCGCGTTGATGTGGTCCAACGGATAAGTCCGGCCGATGAGCGCGTCCAACGGCAAACGGCCGGCGAGGTACAGGTCGAACAGCCGGGGCAGATCGATGAGCGGATTGGCGGAGCCGTACAGGCTGCCCACCACCCGCTTCTCCCGTTGCACCAGCAGGTTCAGCGGTACGGCGAACGTCGTCCCGACCGCGCTCAGACCGACCGCCACGAGCGTCCCACCAGGACGGAGCACGTCGATCGCCGTCTCCAGCGTGGCCGGACGGCCGATCGCCTCGATCGCCCACTCGACCCCGCGGAGCCGGATGCGCCGGATGGCGGCGGCGACATCCTCGCTGGAGGCATCCACGGTATGCGTGGCGCCCAGCCTCGCCGCCATGGCGAGGCGCTCGGCGACGACGTCGACGACAATGATCGGATTCGCGCCGACGAGCACGGCGCCGAGGACGCTCGACAACCCGACACCGCCCGCCCCGAATATCACGACACCGTCGCCGGCGCACTCACCCACGACGTTGAGCACGGCGCCGACGCCGGTGATGACGGCGCAACCGGCGATCGCGGCGATCGCGGGCGGCACCGCCGGCGGCACCGGCACCACGGCACGCTCGGACACGACGCAGTATTCGGCGAAACAGGACACGCCCAGCAGATGATGGACTCGTGCGCCGTCGACGCGCAGGCGTGTGGTCCCATCGAGCAGGCCCCCCGAGCCTGCTTGGATGCCCGCCGCCTCACACAGGGCCGGCCTGCCGGCCAGGCAGTACGGGCACTGGCCGCACCGTGGCCGCCACATCAGGCACACCCGGTCCCCGACCTCCAGTCCGGTGACACCCGGGCCCACTTCCTCGATCACACCGGCGCCCTCGTGCCCCGGCACGACCGGCAGCGGGCTGCGCAGATCGCCGGACAGGTAGTGCTGGTCGCTGTGGCACACACCGGCCGCCTCGACCCTGACCAGGACCTCGCCCGCGTGCGGCACGTCAAGCTGCAGGTCACGAACGACAAGGGGGCTTCCGAGGCTTTCCAGCACCGCGGCTTTCATCTGACCCTCCGATCGCCATCGCACCTGGTCGGCGAACGACAAGACGGGCGTAGTCGTCCCGGCAATGTGCTGCTCAGGTCTGAACTCGATCGCTGTAACGGTAGATGTCACGAACACATGTCGTCAATAGTTTCGGAATCTTCGGGCTGCGATGTCGCTGGACACTGGACCCCGGTTCGACCGTCCGCCACCCTCAAACACGCTGGACCACTCCTAATAGTCACCCGTGACATGCTGATATGCCGGTCTCGAACGCCGCTCCCCCATGCGTCCACCCGGGTTCAGACGCTTCGAAACTCGGGTCTGCAGGATCGCAACTAGCAACACGGAGGCCCGCGTCTTCCCGCCGAAACCTCTTGCCTCTGCCTGGTCTGGGCGGCCCTGCAGACGCTCGGCTGAGATACCCCAGCCGAGCACCTGGCTGTGCTTCTCTCCACCGGCGGCCAGGCCCCTGACCGGGCGAACTCGGCGGATCGGCCTGCGGCGTCGGTACAGCGCGTCGGATCGTCGCGACGTTTCTCGGCAATCCTTTCCGCCACCGCACCAGCTAGGCCGGGAGGGAGAAACCCTCGGGCGGCGAGCCTTCGGCGAACGACATCCGCACCCGAGCCGCACTCTTCCGCATCTCCCGGGCCCGCCGATATTCGGGAGAGTCGTACCACTCCCTTATCCGGTCCATGTCGGGGAACTCGATGACCAACAGGCGTGAGAAGTCCCAGGCGCCCTCGACCGGCTCGGGAGTGGGACCTGCCACAAGGTAACGCCCGCCGTGGCTGAGGATGGACGGCTGGGCCACGGCGGCGTAGGCCAGGCCGGCCTCTTGGTCGAGCACATCGACTCCGACGATGACGTAAGCGGACATGGTTCCCCACTTTCTTGGAAACGGCGTGTAGTTTCGACACGCCGGAACCTAATGCACTCCTGTAACCTGGGTCAACATGAGCAAGGAGAAGGGCGAACGCGTCGTGGCCGTGATGAGCCGCCGGGAACGCCTGCGGGCGGAGACGAGCCATGAGATCAAGGCCATCGCGCTGCGGCAGATGGCCGACGGAGGGCCGGGGGCGATCTCGCTGCGCGGCATCGCCCGCGAGATGGGGATGACACCACGCGCGATCTACAGCTATTTCCCCACCCGAGACGACCTGATCACGACACTGATCAGCGAGATCGCCGCCTCGCTCGCCGAGTCATTGGAAGCCGCTAGCAACGCCGTGCCCGACACCGATCCCGGCGGCAGGCTGATGGCCTGGGGCCAAGCCCTGAGGGAATGGGCGCTGGCTCACCCGGAGAGTTTCCGACTCTTCTACGGCCAGCCCATCCCCGGCTACCAGCCCCCCGAGGACGGGCCGGTGGACCGGACAGCACGCCGAGTGTGCCGCGACCTCACCCGCCTGGTGGCCACCGCATGGCCGCACGCCCGGCACCACCAGCCCGAGGACACCTCCTGGTCCGATCTTCACCCGGACTACGTCGCCAAGATCCAGGCAGACCTCCCAGACGTGCCACCTGCCGCGGCAGCGCTCGCGCTGCGCGTCTGGGGCCGAATGCACGGCCTGGTGGCTCTGGAGATCGACGGCCACATCCATCCCGTCGCAGGCAACCCAGCCGCGCTGCACCGCGCCGAAATGCTTGACCTGGTCAGGTCACTGGGCCTGGCCTAGCAGTCTGCGGGCTCGAAGAACCGGGCTCCCGCCCGTCACCACGACGTGGGCAAGACCACCAAACGCGCCGCAACGCTCACCGAGCACCGGAACAGGAAGGGGCCGCTGCTTGTCGAGCAGCCGTTCGTGTAGCTGGTGCGGCCGGTGAAGCCGGCCAGATCGGCCGGGAGCTCGGCCGGGACGGCCATGGGGCGGTCCGCAGGCGACTCGAGCGCGGCTCCAGAGTGGACGGGGTCGGACCGCAGGATAACCTGCTGCAGATGCTGGAGTGCGGGGCCAGTTCGAGTCCGAGTTCGTCGGCCAGGAGTTGCCGGGCCCTCTGGTAGGCCTCCAGCGCCTCCGCTTGGCGATCGGATCGGTACAGCGCGAGCATCAGCCGGGCGTGGAGTCCTTCCCACAGCGGGTGCGAGGCCACCCACCCAGCCAACTCGGCAGCGAGGTCGGCGGCGCCGCGCCGGTCTGAATCCAAAGGCTTGGCGCGGGCTGCTCACCGGGTGCACCCGGCTGTGCTGGCGCGCCGACTTCGACTGGACCGGGCTGCGCATCCTCGCCTCCGCCCAACTGCGACACGGCGCGATCCCCTGGCGGATGGGGGCGGCCGACTACTTCGCCGGGCTGGAGCTGGGCGAATCCACTCCACTCACCGGCAGCCCCGCGGCCAGCCTCTGGGACCAGGCCCTCGCCGACGCCATGGCCGCCGCCGGCCGCGCGGTCATGGAGGAACGCCTCATCCCCGCGCTCCTCGCCGACCTGACGCGAACCAGGTGAACCATAGCCGTGCCGAGGCGATCACTAGGCGGCCTCCTGCGGGGCGTTGATGCGCCGTTGTGATCTTTTTCGGACTGGTTGATGTAGGCGACCGTGGGGACCTTGGGCAGTCGCGGTGTCTGCGGGTGAACCGCTGAGGGTTGGCGCCCCCGGGTAGATCCGCGCTCGACGGCGGTACGCGCCTCCGGTTCGGGGCGCAATTGCGTGAAGTGTCACGGCGACCTGCATGCCTGGGCAGGCTATGCCCGTCATCGGCCTGCCGGGCCGGTGGAGGACTGTGGTCGGAGCCCGTCCGCCAGGACCGTGACGAAATCGTGCGCCAGCGCTGGTGGGGTGGCGCTTGAGCGCGCGATGGCGTACACCACCTCGCCCAGCATCACGGTGACGACGGCCGGATCGATGTCGGTCCGGATCGCCCCGGCCTCCCGCGCCCGGTCGATCATGCCGAGAAGGGCTTGGTGGAGAGCGGAGCGCCGTTCGGCTGTCAAGGGGATCTGCAGGTGAGTGAGCTGCTCACTCATGACCCAGTGGGCCGCCTGGAAGTCGATCAGGTCCAGCAGGAAGCGGCGTAGGGCCGCGGCCGGGTCGGGTTCGGTCAACGCCTGATGGGCGCGCTGGATGAGTGGGTCGAGCAGGTCGGTCACTGCCGCGTCGATGAGTGCGTCCTTGGTGCCGAATGCTCGCACGATCGTTGCCGCTCCCAGTCCGGCCTGGCGGGCGATGGCCTCCACGGTGATAGTGACCCCGGATTGGACGAGCAGCGTCTTGGCGGCCTCCAGGGCAAGCCGTCGGTTGCGTACGGCGTCGGCTCGGCGGGGTTGTTCGGCGGTTGACATCTGAAATGGCCGTTCCATATTCTCAACTGGAGTGTTCATTTCAGATAGCGTATGAGCCTGAGGAGGGCCCATGCAAGCACTGCTCAGCGACCCGGACGCCCCTGCCGGTGTGCGGTTCGGCCAAGCTCCCGAGCCGGTGCCGCAGGCCGGCGACGTCCTGATCGAGGTGGAGCGGTTCACCCTGGTCGCCCGCAATCTCGATCACGCGGCCGGTCTGCCGCCGGGGAGCATCCCGGGATTCGATGCGGTCGGCGTGGTCCGGCGGGCGGCCGAGAACGGCACCGGCCCCGCGCGGGGCACCCGAGTGGCGACGATGATGACCGGAAACGCCTGGGCGCAGGTACGTGCCGTTCCCGCAGAGGAGTTGGCGATCGTACCGGATCAGGTCGACCCCAGCCACGCCGCCACCTTGCTGGTGCCGGGCGTGAGCGCGCTACGAGCCGTGCGGCGGCTGGGCGGGGTGACCGGTCGCCGCCTGCTGGTCACCGGGGCCGGGGGCGCGGTCGGGCACTTCGCCATCCAGCTGGGCCGGCTCGCGGGTGCCCACGTGACCGGCGCGGTGCGCGATCCCGGCAGCCGGGACAGGCTGCTGGCCTTAGGGGCCGATGAGGTCGTCACCGGGCTCGACCAGGTGTCGGCTCCGGTGCACGGCGTGATCGACTCGGTAGGCGGTTTGCTGTTGGGTCAGGCTTTCGACCTGCTGGTGGAAGGCGGTGTGATCCAGCAGATGGGCGCGAGCTCGGGGCAGCCGAGCACGTTGGCCCCTTATCAGATGGTTGGGCGACGCCGTGCCATCGAAGGGTTCTGGGCGGGCGACCAGATCGGGCCAGATTCGGCCTTTCTGCTCGACCTGGTCGCCGGCGGCAAGCTGGTCCCACTGGACGGCGAGTACGCCGAGTGGCGCGACATCGATGCGCTCGCCCAGCGGCTGCGAGCGGCCGACCGGCCCCGCCGGATGGTGGTGGCGGTCCGATGAACCGGCGCATCCTGATCTCCGGCGCGAGCATTACCGGACTCACCCTCGCCTACTGGCTGGCCCGGCACGGTTTTGAGCCCACGGTGATCGAACGCGCTCCGGGTCTGCGCGGCGGCGGCAACGGCGTCGACGTCCGCGACCAGGCAATCGAAGTGGCCGAACGAATGGGCATCATGTCCCGCATCCAGGCGGCTCGGGCCGACGTAGTGGGCATGGCGTACGTGGACGACGCCGGCCGCAACCTGGCCCGGATGGTCATGCAGACCGGCGGAGACGAGGTCGAGATCATGCGCGGCGACCTGGCGGCCATCTTGCACCAGAACGCCCGCGACGGAGCCGAGTTCGTCTTCGGCGACTCCATCGCCGGCATGATCCAGGACGCCGACGGTGTGATGGTCACCTTCGACCACGGCGGCCCGCGCCGGTTCGACTTGGTCATCGGGGCCGACGGCATCCACTCCACAGTCCGGAGGCTCGCCTTCGGCCCGGAGCAGCGCTACCTCCGTTATCTGGGACACTATTTCGCCTTCGCCGACGCCGATCCCGCCCTGGGCGAGAACCGCTGGGTGACCGCCTACAACGAACCCGGCAGGATGGCCGGGATCTACCGCTCGGGCAACCACGCCGGGGGCAAGGCCAACTTCATCTTTCGCCGGCGTGACCCGGTGACCTTCGACCACCGCGACAGCGAGCAGCACCGGCGTCTGCTGGCCGAGGCTTTCGCCGGCATGGGCTGGCGGGTGCCCGACCTGCTGGCCGGCGCGTTGGCCGACCCCGACCTGTATGTCGACTCGCTGGCCCAGGTGCGCATGCCGGCCTGGTCGTCGGGCCGGATCGCCCTTGCGGGCGACGCCGCCTACTGTGGCTCGCCGGTGTCGGGCTGCGGCGCCCGGCTGGCCATGATCGGTGCCTACCGGCTGGCCGGCGAGCTCGCCGCCGCCGGAGGCGATCACAAGGTCGGCTTCCGCCGCTACCAGGAGGGCTTCACCGGCACGGTCCGACGGATGCAGCAGGTCGGCCCCAACCTGCGGCTCGTGGTCCCCAGGAGCCGACTCGGCGCCGGCATCAGGAACGCCATCGTAAAGTCGCCGCTGCTGGACTCGCTGGCGGGAATGGAGCGCATCCTCAGCCCCAAGAGCACCCGGCCGCTGCCGGACTACCAGCGGCTGGCCGTCACGCGCTCCTGATAGCGGGTTCGCCAGCGGGGGCTCGCCGCCGGGCGGCCTGGAGGAGCCTCACCTCCGGGTCGGGTAGGACCGCCGCATTGCTGCGGCGGTCCCCCAAAGAACCGTGTGTGCGACTCGTCGCCGCACACGGCTCAAGCAAGTCGGGTTAGCCACGAGGGCATGAGGACAGGGAACTTCCCATCCCTGTCCCGGATTAGGAAACGCGCCCGGCAGCCCGCATCGTCCAGGTCCATCACCAGGTTCTTCATCCCCTGGGTGACGCAGTGCGCGCTCAGGTGCGCGGTAATGCCGAGCACGCGGACGCCCTGGTGGCGTGCTCGATGACGGCCAAGATGTACTGGCGTTGCCCGTTCATGGTGACCGTCTCGAAGAAATCGCGTCGGGCCTCGGCGAGGCGTTCGTCCGGACGGTGCAGGAGGAGATCGGCCAGGACGTAGGCAATGCCGGTGCCTCCTCCGGCGAGGTACGGTTGCGCGCCTCGCCGCCCTCCGACGCGCAGCCTCCCGCCGGGCGACTTGACACACCGATCGAGGTCGCGCTGAAGCAGTGCAGCGGCAAGGTCGAGGAACGCCACGTCCTCGGTCCGCTCGTACAGAAGCTCACCGCCGGGTCGCTTGGTCGAGCTCAAGGGGTCGCCGACGTGGTCGCGCTGCTCGCGTCGCCGTGCTCGGGGGTGGCGACGGCAGCCGACTTCGCAGGGGACGACGGCCAGTTCAAGGAGGTGTAGCCGGGCAACTCAAACTGGCCGCCGGCCATCTTCTCCCCCATCTTGGCCATCGAGCTGAGCAGGAAGCGCCGCTTGAACAGCTGATTGCGCAGCCAGATGCCCTTGCGGGTGCGCGGTGCCAGGAAGGGGCCGGCCATGTTGCCGCCGGCGGACTTGATGAACGGGCGCATGGTCTCCTCGTAGCGCTCGAAGGCCGTGCCATAGTCGGCCCGGCTCAGCTCGCCCGCCAGCACATAGGCGGCGACCAGGGCCAGGCCGGTGCCGACGCCGCCGAGTGTGTTGGCCGCGGCGGCGTCGCCAAGCAGCACGATCCGGCCCTTCGAGAAGCGCTCAATGGCGACCTGGGCGATGGTGTCGACGTAGATGTCCTTCGCCCGGGCCAGCTTGGCCAGGATCTCGGGTGTCCGCCAGCCCATACCGCGGTAGGCGTCGATCAGGATCTGCTTCTGCTCCGCCACCGAGTAGCGGTCGTAGGTCAGCTCAGGCGAGGCGAAGCAGAAGAAGGCGGGTGACTTGGGGCCGCCGATAGAGACGAGCCTGCCTGGCTCGTTGTACATCACCGGCTCGTCCACGACACGCTCCATGTCCACCAGCGCGTAGTAGTGGCCTGTGTTCCTGAAGTAGTTCGACTCCGGGCCGAAGGCGAGGCGGCGCACGTTGGAGTGGATGCCGTCCGCGCCGACGACCATGTCGAAGGTCCGGGGCGCACCCCTTTCGAACGTCACGTGGACGCCCGAGGCGGTCTCCGTCAGCGAGGTGATCGAGTCGCCGAAGACATACTGGCACGTGTCACGAGTGCGCTCGTAGAGGATCTCAGCCAGGTCGCCGCGGAGAATCTCCAGGTCGCCACCAGTGAACCAGCCCGGCATGACCGTGATCCGCTTGCCGTACGAGTCGATGACCGTCTGGTCGGTGCTCCCGGTCTGGCGGCGCTCGACCTCCTCCAGGATGCCCATACGCCGCAGGAGCTCCAGGTGGGTCTCGCCCTTGAAGTCAATGGCCTGGCCGCCGGTGCGGAGGACTGGGGCCTTCTCCACCACAGTGACCATGGCACCGGAGCGGGCCAGCCAGTAGGCGAGGGCGGGGCCTGCGACGCTGGCGCCGGAGATGAGGACTGACATGTGCTTGTTTGTCATGGCCCTACTCTCGGAAGCCCCGCTGACAGCACACTGCCTATCCGCTGACAACTTCCTCGATCGTTGTCAGCGCGTCCTCGCGGCTCATCGCCGCACCTGTGCCGAACTGCTCGGCGAACGCCTCGGCGCCGATCGCCGCGGTCGCTTCGGCGGCGACCCTGGCCACGTCGGGGTCGCCTGCGAGGGCCATCCCGCGAAGCGCGACGGCGATGCCTAGCAGCAGGGCCGCCTGCCTCGGTGGTACGGCTTCCGCCAGTCCCTCCACGGCGGCGGCCAGGTCGGCGACCATGAAGGACTGCTTGGCGACCGACACCGCCTCCCGATGCAGCTCGCCCGCCCGTTCCAGCCGAGCCAGCTCGGTCAGCCTGCGGGCCTGCTTCCCCTCCAGGCCGAACCCTCCGGTCGGCTCCGGCACCATCTCCAGGAGGCGGCGTGCCTCGTCGGGATCCCCCTGGAGCCTGGCCGCCTCGGCCAGGCCCAGAAGCGAGGCGGCAGGCAGGCCCGCCTGTCTGGCGTATTCATCCGCCCTGCGGAAGTCCTGCACAGCGACCTCAGGCTTGCCTTGGCGCAGGCGGGCCTCGGCCCGGCGCCCGAGCGCCTGCGCGCACTCCTCCACGGAGCCGAGTTCCTTCAGCATCGCCATCGCGTCCCGCCACAGCTCGCCGGCCCGCTCCCACTGCCCGCGCCAGCTCGCCAGCACGGCGAGGCCATCCATGGCCTGAGCCATCCCCCAGCGCTCACCGACCTTCCGGAACCGGTCGAGGACTTCGGACAGCTCCCGCTCCGCCTTGGCCGGATCACCGGAATGCATGGCCAGCAGTGCGCTACCCAGCCGCTCCATGGCCTCGCTCCACGGGTCGCCACCGAGGAAGGGCGCGTCGGCCTCGAAGCCCATCGGCCCGACGAGCATCCCCCACAGCGGAGCCAGGAACGGATGGCGCAGGGGCCAGCGTGTCGCCCGTAGGATCTCGGCCGCGCGCTCCCAGTGCTCGGGCGCGGCGTGCGGTACGGCGTGCAGCACACAGGCCACGTACTCCTCCTCCAGCCCTGGGCGAAGCTCCAGCAGCTCAGCGGCCGGCTCGCCCGCCCCACTGCGTCGCCCGCTCAGCCACCAGTAGGCCGCCAGGGCGGCGACCATGCGCTGCCCGGTCTCGGGGTCGTGGCGCAGCGCGGCCATCAGGTTGTTGTACTCGTCGGACAGCCGGGACAGCCAGACGAGCTGCTCGGCCCGCCTCAGATGCGGATCGGCCTCCTGTGCCAGTTCCAGGTAGTAACGCGCATGCTCGGCCCGGATGTCGTCGGTCAGGCCAGAAGCACAGAACAGGCGGATCGTCTCGAACATCCGGTAACGACCGCCCTCGGCCACAACCAGTGACTTATCCACTAGGTCAGTAATATCGCCGCAAATCGCCTCCACGGCATCGAGCGAGGCTCCGCCCGCGAAGACCGAGAAGCGCGTGGCCAGCTCCTGCTCCTCGGCGCTCAGCAAGTCCCAGCTCCACTCCACCACCGCGTGCAGGGTCTGGTGCCTGGCGGCAGCCGTACGGTCCCCCCGGGAGAGTAACCGGAACCGGCCGTCGGCCATCAGCCGGGCGGCGATCTCCTCCACCGGCAAGAACCGCAACCGAGCGGCGGCCAGCTCGATCGCCAGCGGCAGTCCGTCAAGGGTCGCGCAGATGGAACCCACCGCGTCGAAGTTGTCCTCGGTGACCTCGAAGCCTTGCCGTACGGCGACAGCGCGGTCGGCGAAGAGCTGGATCGCCGAGGCGGTGCCCAGGGGTGCCAACGGCATGATCGTCTCGCCGGTCAGGCCGAGCGGCTCGCGGCTGGTGGCAAGCAGGCTCAGGCCAGGGCATGCACCGAGCAGGCGGCGTGCCAGTGCGGCGGCAGCGTCGATGACATGTTCGCAGTTATCCAGGATGAGCAGGAGTTCACGATCTGAGAGCGC
The DNA here is from genome assembly GCF_039871825.1 of Nonomuraea sp. B12E4. Taxonomy (NCBI): domain Bacteria; kingdom Bacillati; phylum Actinomycetota; class Actinomycetes; order Streptosporangiales; family Streptosporangiaceae; genus Nonomuraea; species Nonomuraea sp. B12E4. Next base: position 61,769 of record NZ_JBDPME010000037.1, read on the forward strand.
AGTCACCAGCCGGTCAACCGGGCTCATCCCCGGCACGCCTGCGTCGCGGACGCCTAGTGCGGCCAGCACCGCCTGGTCCACATGCTCGGAAATGGGCGACAAATCCGCAAACCATGTCTCACGAGCGGACCGCCTGGCGGCTTCGATGGCGAGCCGGGTCTTACCCACCCCACCTGGCCCGACCAGGGTAATCAGCCGGGCGTCCCCCAGCGCCTCAAGCTCCCGCTCCCGCCCCACGAAGCTGGTGAGCTGCGCCGGCACCCCGCGCCGCCGAGGTTTCTCGGCCCGGAGAATACCCAGATGGATCTCCGTCAGCTCTGGTGAAGGGTCGGCACCGAGTTCCTCCACCAGCAAGCGCCGGGTCTCGTCGAAGACCGTCAACGCCTCCGCCGGCCGCCCGGCGGCGTGCAGGGCTCGCATCAGCAACCCGACCAGCCGCTCGCGCAGCGGATGCCCGGCCACCAGTCGCTGTAGCTCGGCCACCGACGTGCCCTCGGGCAGGGCCAGCTCGGCCTCCGCCAGATCTTCCAAAGCCGCCAGCCGGAGCTCCTCCAACCAGGCCAGCTGTGCCTGGCCGAAAGGCAGATCGACCAGCGCGGGCCCACGCCAGAGGTCCACCGCCTCGCGCAGCAGCCCGCGCGCCTCCCGGAATCCACCCGAGGCCAGCAACCGCCGCCCATCACCGGCCAGCTGCTGGAACCGGTGCACATCCACATCCAGCGGATCGATCGCCAGCCGGTAACCCACCCCGTCGAACTCCACCGGCAGGCGCTTGCGCAACCGCGAGACCTGCGCCTGGATCGCGTTGGCGGCCCCGGCGGGCGGATCCTCGCCGTACTGCCCGTCGATCAGCTGCTCCACGCTGACCACCCGGCCCGCGTTCACGAGCAAGATCGTCAGCAGCGCGCGCGGTCGTGGCCCGCCCACCGCGAGCTGCTCTCCGGTGTCGGAGCGCACGTCCAGGGGGCCGAGGATGCCGAACCGCATGGCCGACATTCTCGCATTCCTCGTATTGCCCCCTTTGAGCCCGTGCCGGACCCACCCACCGCCCAGAACTCTCCCGTCCACGCCCCCAGCAGGCTTCCGGCCGGCAAGTTGACCACGACCGTCCCAGCGCGGCGGACACTGCTGCTCGGTCCGCCGCGGAGGGGCAGCAGATCAAGCACTGGCAGCGGGGGGACCCTTGGCGCGACGCTCTTGATCTCGTGGGACTGATGCTTGGCCGTCCTGGACCCGCTCAGCCTTCGGGGGCACGCGCTCAAGTTCGGTGGCACAAGACACCTACAGTAAGCGCATTCCCGCAGGCCAGGATGGGCACGGTACACGGCCGCGCGAAGGACCTTGGCGTACGTCTCGGCACCGGTGCGGCCCGCCTCTGATCTTGATGTCGAGTGCGGCGACGACCATGCTGGTGCTGTCGGTTATAATGCAGGCATGGGTTGCTTCGCCGCTATGAACATCCGCGCCGCCGCCTAGCGGCGGTATCGCGGTTGCCGTAAACCGCGGCCTCATCGCCTGCCCCGCTGGGGTCAGTGCCAGGGCGTACCGCCGGATCGGTGTCCCGCCGGCAGCCCAATCGCGTGTCTCGCTGTGCTGCCGGATCGTCCTGCGTGATCCGGAGACCAAATCCATGTCGCAGCGGTTCCATCCAACGCACCAAGATCCTTTCCCTCACACGTCAGAGGCGTTCCTCGCCGGCGCCGACAAGCCGGCCGCAGCCACCGCGCAAGCGAAGCCGAACCATGACGGGCAGCCCGAACCCGCCAGGCTTCTCCTGATGGTCGGGCTCCCCGGCGCTGGAAAGACCACCCGGGCCGAAGAACTCGCCGCGGCGCACCGCGCGCTGCGACTGACCCCGGACGAGTGGATGATCTCCCTGTTCGACGGGTCACAGCCCGACGGCAAGCGCGACCTGCTGGAAGGACGGCTCATCACACTAGCCCTGCAAGCGCTGCGACTGGGCACCAACGTCGTGCTCGACTTCGGGCTCTGGAGCCGCGACGAACGGTCGGCACTGCGCTGGCTGGCGGCGTCGGCCGGGGCGGCCTGCCACGTCATCTACCTGCCCATCGACAAGGACGTCCAACGCGCCCGGATCGCACACCGCCAGGCAACCGCACCGCACACGACATTTCCGATGAGCGAGGCGGACATCGACACATGGCGGAAGCAGTTCCAGGCACCAGATGCCGCCGAACTCGGCGGCGGCGACATCCCCGGCCCGCCACCGGGATGGCTGGGCTGGCCGGAGTGGGCCGCGGACCGATGGCCCTCGCTCGCACACGGCGATGCCTCCAAGGCGCGGAGGCGAGATCGGCCAGCGGCCGAGTGACCGATCCGTCGGGCACCGGCAAGAGTGTGTCCACGCCCGGGTCCGCGGAGCCTGGCGTGGACACGGTCGGCCAGGACACGAGCACGCCCCACCAAGAAGGAGTCAACTACCAAGGCGGGGACCTTGATCCGGCCACCAGCGGCGACCCGCACGCACCTGGCCATTGACAGGGGGATGCGGCACTCACCGGCCCAGAACGTCTGAGCCATGGCTCGGCAGCGCCTGCCGCCTGAATTGGCTGGCCGAGATGCCGTAGGCGCGGCGGAAGGCTCTGCTGAAGTCCGAGGGGTGGGAGAAGCCCCACCCGGAGGCGATCGCCTGGATGGGGACATGACGCAACGCCGGATCGATCAGGTCGTGGCGGGCACGCTCCAGGCGTTGTGCCTTGATCCATGCGGTCACTCTCAGCCCCTCTTCCTGGAACAGCCGATAGAGGTAGCTGGTGGAGATGTGATGCGCCGCCGCCAGAGTCTGAGGTGTCAGATCCGGCTCACGCAGATGCCGTTGAATGAACGTCTGGATGCTCAGGACGAGGGCGTGCCGGCGGGGTCGGCCTTTCACGTTCGTCCCGTCGGACTCGAGTGCATGGAGCAACAGCGCGGAGATCAAGCTTGCGAGCGTCATCCCCAACCGTGGGCCATCGGCGGGCCGCAGGCTCGGCACGCTCTGGTTGATGCTGGCGGCGAAGTCGGTGAGCAGGCCGCCGATCCCCTCGGTGGCGGACAGCGGACGGCCCAGCAGTCTGTCCAGGTGTTCGGCCGGCAGATTCAGCAGGGACTTGGGGACCGTGATGCACGTGGCCCGAAAGGCGGGCCCGTCATCTGGAGGCCATACATCGCAGGCCACAACACGTGTGGGGTCGTGGATGAGCAAGTCTCCAACGCCTGCGCTGGACCGCCGGTGCTCCCCGACGACCTCCAGCCTCCCCTCCAGCGGGATCAGCAGATGGTACGACTCTGCGGACTGCGGGTCAGGGCCGTGACCAGGGAACCGCCAGATATGCGTCGGGGAGATGGTCTTCGTCATCAATCGCAGGCCGCCGAGCGATACCTCCCGGTTGTCCATTCGTACCTCCTCGCCACCGACATCTGCCGGCGAGCCAGAGTTACGGCACTGGGCACGGCATCCGGCAGGAAGCCTGCGGGCCAGAAATATGTCCTCAGCGTTGGAAGGTCGGCCAGGCGGAGTGTTCTTTTCGGAACCGCGCTCACCGATTCCCACATCCTGGAGGCAGCGCGCCTCGGGACTGCCGAGTTCGTCGAACGACACTGCCTTGGCTCTCATCACCTGCATCCCCTCAACTGCTCGAATATGGCGATGTTTCTTCAGGTCGTCCCCGCCCAGAAACAGAACGCCTCAGAATTACCTGGCCCCACGGCCACCGGCCGCGTCCATGATCGTGGTGTATGAGAAGACCACTCGTAATCCGGCGAATTCTTAAGCGGTAATCGCCTCAATATTCACTTTAGCATCATTCGTCTCATTCGTCTCATTCTGGGTGTCGGCGTG
>NZ_JBDPME010000038.1:0-64459 GCF_039871825.1 Nonomuraea sp. B12E4
CTCCACTCGTTCTGTGGCAATATTCCGCCGAAGGAGTACGAAGGCGCCTTCTTTAAGGCGCAGGAATCTGCTATGTCATTCGCAAGTTCGCAGGAATCGTAGCCTCCAAGATTCCCGGGGCGGTCCACGGACCGGACTCACACCGGCAAGCGACGACGAGCTTACGAACAACAGGATCCACCGCTACGTCACGGCTTCACCTCCCGTCCTGCTGGGCGCACGAGTCATCGAGGCCAAGGGAAGGCGCCACACCGGGGCCGATCATGTCCCGCAACCGCATGGCGGCCTTGGGCCCTGAACGGTTGTGGTCGAGAAAGAAGCGGAAAGAGCGGGACGCGGCCGTCGGCTATCACTTATGTCATGACATCCCGCAGCAGTTGAGACTGCTCTGCTGGCCGATGAGGCGACCCGAAGGGCGGCGCGGGAGGCCCTGGAGGAGTTCGAAGCCCGCCAGGCCGCCGCGGATGCTGAAGACCGCACCACGGCCGCCGAGGTCGCCAGCGAGGGGCAGCGTGAATACGACGCTGCGACAGGCGGTGACGAACCTGCAGGACAGTTTGATGACGAGTCACAACTTCCACTGGCACCTCATGGCATTACCCAGGACAACTTCGTGGCGATCCGCAGGAGAGCTGCGGTTCGACCTGTGAGCTCGCACAGATGAAACTTGCGGGAACATCCCATTCCCGCAAGTTGATAGCAGCCACGAGTGATGCAACAGATCTGGTTTTCTGGATTTGATTTTCTAGAAAATAGAAAATGGTAAGCTGGCTGCGTGACTGTCGAGAGTGGTGTGGTGACGCCTTGTAAGCACTGTGGGGCGGCGATTGAGCAGCGGCGGGGGAGAGGGCGGCCCAAGGCTTACTGTCCTGAGAAGGACTGTCAGGCGGCGGCCAAGCGGGAGCGGGAGTTGCGGCGCGCCACGCCTGGGCTGGAGGGGGCGCTGGCCAGGGCCGAGCAGTTGTACGACCGGATGGAGAGCGGGCTGGCGGCGGCCATCGAGCCGCTGGCCCGGGCGCTGGCCGACGAGCTGAGTCCGGCGGGGGTCGAGGCGAAGCTGAGTGCGGTGCAGGCCGAGGCCCACACGCGGGTGGCCATCGCGCGTACCGAGCGGGAGCAGGCATTCGAGCAGGTGCGGCTGGCGCGCGAGGCCGCGGAGCACGCTCGCAGGCAGACGGCCGAGATGCGGGAACGGCTCGAAGAGGCCGAGAACGAGCGGGAAACCGCGTTGGGCGATGCCGAGCGGGCCCGGGAGCAGGCGTTGGCCGCCTTGCGGGAGGCGGCGAGCACCGAGCGGCAGGCGCTGCAGGAGACCGAGAAGGCACAGCGGCGGTCGGAGCTGGCCGAGAAACGCGGCCGGGAGGCGGCGCGCCAGGTCAGGGTGGTGGAGGAGGCGCGGGATCAGGCCGTTCAGGAGCTGGCCGAGCGGGTGGAGACGGCCGAAAGGAGCGCCCGGGAGGCTGAGACTCGGGCCGACCGGGCCGCAGACGAGGCCCGGGGCATGGTCGAGAAGAACGCTGCCGAGGCACAGGTTCTGGTGGAGCGGGGCGCTGCCGAGGCACGGGAGCTCGTCGAGAAAGCCGCTGCTGAGGCGCGGGCGCTGGTCGCGCGGGCCGAAGGGGAGGCCGAGCGGGCGCGGGAGGAGCGGGATCGGGCGCAGGAGGAGGCGGCGGCCGCTGTACGCGGACGTGAGCGGGCCGAGCGCGAGATGATCGGGGCCACGGCGCGGGAGGAGGCGGCGGTGCAGGAGAGGGAAAGGGCCGTGCAACGAGCCGTCAGCGCCGAGCGGGCCGCCGCCGAGGCCGAACGCGATCGCGCGGTGTCGTTGCAGGAGGCTCGGCGGGCGGCGGCCGAGGCGGAGCTCCTGGCCGGAAAGATGGCCGAGGTCGAGCAGGAGGCCGCCACGGCGCTGGCCCGAGAGCGTAGGGCCGTCTCGCGGGAGAAGTCCCGGGCCGAGGCAGCGGTCAAGGAGCGTGACCGGGTCCGGGACGAGTCGAGGTCGGAGAGCGATCAGTTGCGGGCGGAGCTGAGGTTGGAGCGGGTGCGGCTTGAGGATCTACGGGCTGAGCTGGAGGCGGCCCGGGCCGAAGCGGCTCAGCTGCGGGAACGGGCCGTGGCGGCCGAACTCCGGTCTTCGCGGCGCTGACTCCGCCTGGTTTCTCATTGATGGTCGAGGGCGACATCGTGGTCGCAGGGACGACGATGTCGCCAACGTACGTGTCAGACAGGTTCTCGATCTGACCTGAGCTACTCGCAGGGCAGGTCGCTCAGGAGCCGATCCGCGGGGCGACGGTCACTTGCCGTCGCGTACGACCTGGATGGTCTTCGAGGTCGTGATCGGTGCGAGGGAACCGTCGTCGGTGTAGGCGCGCATCGACTCGTTCGTCACCGTGATGGTCACCGTGATGGTCACCGTGCCGCGGTTCAGCGCGGTGAGCGTCCGGGTCCGCGGGTCGAGGATCGCGGCCTTGCCCTTGCGGCGCGCCTCGTCCGCGGCCGCCTTGCCGCTGCCGATCGCCAGGTTGGCCGAGCCGCTCCAGCCGACCGACATCGGGTAGCGCAGCGGCACCACCCGCGTGCCCGCCGGCACGCCCTGCGGCTGCACGATGCTGCCCGAGAGCCGGGCCGTCTCGCGTACCCCGATCGAGTCCGGGGCCTCGAGGGTGATGGACTGCGCGAAGGCGCGGCCGCGTCGGGTACACGGTGACGACGGCCTTCGACGAGATGCCGAAGATGTTCGCCGCGATGGGCGCGCGGCACCTGCGGGAACTGCGCGGGGAGACGCTACACCCGCCGGGGATAGGCGAGACTCTCACCAGGCTGACGGCCGCAACCTCTGGCACGACGGCCCCCGGTCACACCCTCTACGGTGACCATGCCGCCTCAGAAAACACGATGCCAATGGGCCTCGGGGAACAGCCGGTGGCGGTCGGCGCTGATCACGATTTGGCCGGTCGGCAGCGAGCACGACGACCTGCGACAGCCTTGGACGCCGTCACCGCCGGGCTCTCGCTACCCGGGAAGTCTGGCCAGGCCGAGGGGCAGGAGCGGGGGCCTGGCCGACGAGGCCGTTGAGGTGGGCGTAGGCGACCGCGTGCACGCGGTCCCGCAGATTCAGCTTGGTCAGGATGCGTGACACGTGCGTCTTGACGGTCTCGTCGCCGATCCCGAGACGGTCGGCGATCTCCGCGTTACTGTACGCGCCGGCGAGCAGCAGCAGCACCTCGCGTTCCCGTGTGGTGAGGAGGTCCAGATCGGCCGGAGGCGGGGGAGGGGCGATGCCGTCGGCGAGACGGGCGCTGAGACGGCGGGTCACCGAGGGGTCGATGAGGGCGTCGCCGCGCGCGGCCACCCGGACGGCCGCGATCAGTTCCTCCGGCGGCAGGCTCTTCAGCAGGAATCCGCTGGCTCCTGCCCGAAGGGCGCGGTGGACGTACGTGTCGTGGTCGTAGGTGGTCAGCAGGATGACCTTGGTGGCGTTGGCCGGGTCCGCGAGGATCTCCTCCGTGGCGCGCAGGCCGTCGAGCCGGGGCATGCGGATGTCGATGATCGCGACGTCGGGACGCAGCCGGAGCACCTCGCTCACGGCGGCCCGGCCATCCGACGCCTCGCCTACGCAGGCGAGGTCGGGCTGGGTGTCCAGCACGGCGCGCAGACCCGAGCGGAACATGGCATGGTCGTCGGCGATCAGGACGCGCAAGGTCATGAGGGGCCCAAGGGGAACGTCGCGGTCGTGGTCCAGGTCCTGCCGTCGGGTGCCGGTCCGTAGCTGGTGGAGCCCGAGAACACGGCGGCACGGCTGCGGATCCCCTGCAGCCCCCGGTGCGGCGAGTCCGGCCGGGCACGCACCCGCGTGCCGAGGAGGTTGGAGGTGGTCACGGTGAGGCTGGCGGAAGCGTGGCGCAGCTCGACCTCCGCGACACCGCCGGCGCCATGCCGCAGGGCGTTGGTGAGCATCTCCTGCACCACCCGGTACACGGCGATGTCCAGCGACTCCGGCAGCGGAGACGGGACGCCGTGGACGGTCACCCGCACCCGCAGGCCAACGGCGCGCAGGGTGTCGAGGAGGTCGGGAAGGTTGTCCAGCCCGGGCTGGCTGTCCTCTCCCGACGGGTTGCCGTGCAGGACGTCCAGCAGCCGCCGCAGGTCGAGCATCGCCGCCCGGCTGGAGGTCTCCACGGCGGTCAGCGAGTCCGCCAGGTCGGGAGCGCCCGGTGCCGCCGCTGCCCGCAACCGGGCCACCCCGGCGTGGACACCGATGGCGCTCACGTGGTGGGAGATCACGTCGTGCAGGTCGCGGGCGATGCCGGCGCGCTCCTCCGCGATGGCCGCGGCCAGGGCCTGCCGCGCCTCCGCCTTCTCCCGCTCGGAGCGCTGTTCCAGCTCGGCGATGTACGCGCGTCGGGCGGTGGTGTACCGGCCGACGAGCCAGGGCAGCAGCGCGCTGGCCATGGGGGAGAGCACCAGGTGCGCCTGTGCGAAGTTCGTCTCGCTGAGGATCGGTCTCACGAGGATCCCCGCGACCAGGAAGAGGAGGGACACCACCGCCGGCCACCGGTCCAGCCAGGCACCCACCCGGTAGGCGGAGATGAGCAGGCCCGCGCTGTTCAGTGAGGGCGGCAGCGCGTTTTCGGGGGTCAACAACGTGCCCGCTGCCTGGACCGTCGCCTGAGCGACGGCCACCACTCCCGACAGCCGCGGTGCGCTGGCCAGGCCGGCGTCCACCACGACGATCGCCGCCAGCATGGCCCAGCGCCATCCCGCCGGAAATGCGGGGGAGCCGGTGGAGTGGGCTAAGGTGAGGGCGTCCACCACCAGGGTGACCGCGGCGATCACGATCGCCTGACGGGTCAGAGGCCCATTGACGTCGATGCGGACGGACCCGGCACCAGGCCCGGCACGTCCCTCCCTGTCGGGCACCGGCACCCCCTTCTCGTTCACGACCTCCCATGATGCCTGGTCGGCGGCGGCGGCCGAGTCCCCCGCCCGGGGGACCCGCATCCCCTGGCGCCGTGACGACAGGGGCGGGCGGCCTCCCTAGGCTGCCCGCACGATGAACGACTCCGCCGCTCGTACGAGGGAGTACGACAGATTCCCGCGCACGGCTCCTTACCTCCGGCCTGCCCGTCCGCTCCGTCTCGGTGCCGGGCTCGCCGTACTGCTGACCGGTGTGACCCTGATGCTCGCCTTCAGCCCACAGGCCGGGGCGGACTCCACCGGCGGCGACGTGCACGTCGCCCAGACGCTCGGCGACCGGGAGCTGACCGTCATCCTGCGCCGGGTCACCGGGGTGCCCGGACCACTGCACGTGGACGTGATCACCCACGCGGGCACGCCCGCCGGCGCCCTCAACCTGGCGGCGGTGCCCACCGGGGTCTCAACCTCCGCGTCCGCGGCCTCGGCGTCCGGCACGACCGTCGACACCGCCGTGGTCACGCTGGGGAGCCGGCCGGGGACCTACTCCGCGGTGCTGGACGTCACCCAGGCCGGCCCGTGGGAGCTGTCGCTCAGCGACGAGAAGAGGACCGCGACGATTCCGTTCATCGTGCCGAAGCAGACCACCTCGCCCGCCGAGGCCGCGGCCTACCTGGGCTTCTCCGGCGCCGGGGTGCTCATCCTCGTCACCGTCCTGGTCGCCGTACGGGCGCGGCACGTCTGGTGGACGCTGGTGCCCGCCGGCGGGCTCGTAGCCTGCCTGGCCGTGGCGGTTACCGGCGCGCTTTTGTCGTCCCAGTTGCCGCTGCCGCCGTCCCAGGGCGGCCAGGTGGACGCCACCATCGACGGCGTCAATGATCCCTACGCCTACGTCGGTCAGCAGACCAGCGACTACTCGCGCCCGCCAGCCACACTGCTGCTGTCGTCTTCCACGGACCGGGCGGGCGAGGCCGCCGAGCTGCGGCTGACCCTGTCGGACGCCGCCACCGGCCTGCCCCTGAACGACGTCGTCGTCCACGACGGCGCGCTGATGCACCTGCTGATCATCGGCCCTTCGGGACGATTGTGGCACCTGCACCCTGTACGGACCGGACCCGGCCAGTTCGAGGTTCCCTTGTCACTGCCCGAGGCAGGCCATTACGCGGTCTCCGCTGAGTTCGCCCGGCGGGGCGGCGGCGTCCAGCAACTGCGCTCCGCCACCGGCATCGACGTGGTGTCCGGCGCCGGCGCGCGGACCACGGCCGGTGACGCTCCGTCGCGGGTAGGGACCGGTTCGCGAACCGTTGCGGGGGTCGAGGTACGGCTGACCGCGTCGCCGCTGGTGGCGGGCAAGGCCACCGTCCTGACCGCCCGCGTGGGGGACACGGCGACCCTGCAGCCCTGGCTCGGGATGCTCGGCCACCTGGTCGTCGTCGGTCCGGTCTCGCCCACGGCAGCGGTGGGGGCGGAGACGCAGAAAGCCCAGCTCTGGGCCCATTCCCACTCCATGGGCGCGATGCCGGACAGTACCCATGACGTGAGCGGCACGCGGGAGACGTCGCACATGGGGACGCATTCGTCGCCGTCATCGTTGCCCACCTCCTCCTCGGAGACGCACTCGATGAGCGGGCTGACCTCCGTCAACGGCGACAGCACCGCCGATGAGACCGTCGCCGCCTACGGCCCCGACGTCGCCTTCGTCTACACCTTTCCGGCCGCCGGCCACTACCGGGTCTGGATCCAGGCCGAGCGCGACAACACCATCCTGACCGTTCCCTTCCTGCTCCACGTCACCGGCACGGAGGACAGGACCCCATGAGCCCGTCCGGTCGGCGGTTGCTGGTGGCCGCGGTGGTCGTAGCGGCGATCCTGCTCACCGCGCTGTCGGTTCATGCCCTGTGGGCGCCGTGGTCAGGTGGGACGCGGCCCGCGTCCGACTCCGTCCCGCCTGGCGCGGTGACCCTCACAGGCGGCACCGCCCACGATGTGGTGACCCTGACGGTTTCCGCGCCCGTCACCGGAGTCACCCCGGTCCATGTCCGGCTCGTACCGCGCGACGCGGCCGTCCGGTCATCACCGGTCGTCACAGTCTCCGCGGCGCTGCCCACCGCGGGCCACGCAACACCCGACTTCACCGCCGTGCAGGCCGCGGACAACAGCTACCACGTGGCCGGCCTTCCGCTGATGATGTCCGGCCGGTGGGAGTTCCTGGTCGCCATCGACGGCGACGGACGTCACGGGCGGCTCGTCTTCCCCTTCACGGTTTCCCCCTGATCGCGTACACCCTTCGAGAAAGGCATGTCCGATGGATCCCGTTCGCGCAAGTGCGCCCCCGTCCATCCGGCCGCCGGCCGGCGTGGCCGGCGCGTACACCGTGCTGGCCGGAACGCTGATGTCGACGGTCGGCATCAGCTGGGATGTGCAGTGGCACATCGAGGTCGGCCCGGACACCTTCTTCACCCTCCCGCACCTGATCCTGTACGCCGGCAGCGCCATCGCCGGCATCGCCAGCCTGGTGATGGTGCTCCGCGCCACCTTCGCCCAACGGGCCGGGCGCCCCGCCGACCCAGCTGTCGGCGGCAGTCCGGTCCGGGTTCTCGGCGGCACGTTCACCGCGCCCCTGGGATACCTCGTCGCCGGAACCGGCGGCGCGCTGTTCCTGCTCTACGGGCTGCTCGACCTGTGGTGGCACTCCCTGTACGGCTTCGACGCCGTACTGGACTCCCCGCCACACGTCGCCCTGTTCATCTCCATCAGCCTGACCATGATCGGCAGCCTCATCGCCTTCGCCGCCGCCCGCGCGCAGCGCTGGGGGCGGATCGGGCTCGTCGTCAGCATCCCCGTGCTGGTGACGTTCACCCCGATCACCACGTACGCCTTCCAGAGAGTGGCCCTGCCCATCGACCCCAAGCTCGCGGGCACTGTCTTCTTCGCCGTCTGCTTCGTCCTCATGGGAGCCATCACCCTGCGTCGCCGGCGGGTGGCCCTGTCCATCGCGGTCGTCCTCGGCGCCATGCAGCTCTTTCTCTGGTGGTTCTCGCCGTGGGCCACGAGGGTCTACGCCGGCGACGTCGGGCTGCCGCTGCGGGACAACCTCAGGGACATGGCGCCTGTGCTCCCGGCCGGCATACCGATGTTCATGCTCGCCGCGGCCCTGGTGATCGAGGGGCTGCTCTGGCTGGGGCGCGAGCGGGGCTGGTCGGCCCGCCGGCTGCCGCAACTCGTCGGCGCCGCCGGCGGCGTGGTGGTGAGCCTGTCCATGCTGGTGCAGACATCGATGCTGCGCGGAGGAGGGGGGAGAGGGCCGATGGGCCAGACCACCCCATCGGCGACCACAGTGCTGATCGACGTGATCCTCGGGCTGGCACTCGGTGCCCTGGCCGGCCACCTCGCCGCCCGCTTCGCCGTCCTGCTGCACCTCAACACGCCCGCCGCCGACCAGGAAAGGCGCTGACCCGATGCACGTCCGAACGTACCTGCCGTCACGCCCCCGACCGGACCGCGCCACCCGCCACGCGCCGAAGCACCGCGCCCGCAACCTGCTCCTCGCCGTATGCGTCATGGGAGCCGTGATCCCGTTCCCGGCCCCCTCCGCCCAGGCCCACGCGCCGGCGGCGGAGCCCGAGCAGGCGTACGCGCCGGTCGAGGTCGTCCACACCGAGCAGGTGCAGGCCGGCCCGTACCACCTGACCGTGGGCTTCTCCACGTGGCCGCTGCGCGCCATGCAGTCGCTGGACTTCACCTTCGCCCCCGACGGGGGACTGATCGGCAAATCCGGCACGCTCAGCATGACCGGCCCCGGCATGGAGAGGGGCAAGCGCAGGGCGGGCCCGCTGTCCCGCCACCCGCGCAAACGGTCCGTCTGGGGTCTGGACGTCCAGTCGCTGCCCACGGCCGGACGGTGGAGCTTCACCTTCGCCATCAACGGTCCTCAGGGGCAGGGAACAGGCACGCTCGACAACGTCACGGTCCTGGAGCAGCCCGGCCCGCCTCTGGCGCTGAGCTGGGCCCTTTGCACCCTGCCCGTCCTCGGACTGATCGCCTCCCTGGCCGTCGCCTGGCGACGTCACCGACCTTCCCGTCATCTCGCGGCGCTGGGCGTCTGACGAGGCCGAACCTGGAAAGATCAGACCATGGATGACAAGACCGAAGGGCAACTGCGTGTCATCCGCACGGTCATCGCGGTCATGCGACAGCCGACATCTCAGCGTGGCTGTTCGGGGGGCTGGGGACTCGATGCGAAGATCGCCGCCCGCACCATCACCGGCACCGACCGCAAGCGCTTCCTGCACCCTCGAAAAGCACATGTTCCCCGACCGGCCGAGCCGTACTCGGCGCCAGATGAGCCCGCAGGGTCGTTCAGGGTCTGCGGCCATGGAAGGTGCGGCGCAGGTCGCTCACCCAGGCGTCGGGGTTCTCCCAGGGGATGAAGTGGCCGCCGTGGTCGTGGGCGTTGACGTTGACGTGGTTGAACCAATCGGCCTGCGGGCCGGTCTTGAACGCCCGGACGCGCTCGTCGGCGGTGTGGATGCCGGGCGGGTTCTCGTACGTGACGAAGGTGAGGCCGACCGGGGCCTGCACGACCGGGGTGCGGTCGTGGGCGGGGGTCCAGGGGTAGCGGTTGGCGTTGGCGTAGTAACGCATCGACGTGGCGATGGAGTTGTTCACCCAGTAGATCGTGGCGTGGGTGAGCAGGTCGTCCTTGGTGAAGACGGACTCGACGTCGCCGTCGTTGTCGCTCCAGGCGTTCCAGCGCTCCAGCAGCCAGGCGAGCAGTCCGGCGGGTGAGTCGCTCAGCCCGTGGGCCAGGGTGGCGCCGTCGAGCATGTGCACGGTGAGGTGGGACGCCGAGCGGTGGTCCAGCTCGATGATGCGGGCGCGGACGTCGGCGGGCTGGTCGTCGGTGAGGGGGCGATTCCGGGCGAAGTCCCAGGCGCGGGGGCCGGTGAAGAAGTCGAGCGGCAGCCCCGAGCCGATGTGGATGCCGTACAGCTCGTCGGCGTACTTGTGGCCGAGCTGGCTGGAGACGATCCCGCCGATGTCGCAGCCCCCGGCGGCGTATTTCTCGTATCCCAGAGTCTCGGTCATCAGGGTGTGCCAGAGGTCGGAGACCTTCCAGAAGTTGACGTCCGGAAAGCCGGTGAGCGGGCCGGGGAAACCGAAGCCGGGCAGGGACGGCACGATGACGTCGAACGCGTCGGCGGGGTCACCGCCGAACGCGGCCGGGTCGGCGAGCGGGTCGATCACCTTCGACCAGTGCCAGAACGTCCACGGCCAGCCGTGGGTGAGGATCAGCGGGATCGGGCGGGGACCGCGACCGGGCTTGCGCATGAAGTGCACCGGGACACCGGCGACGCTCACCTGGTAGTGCTCGTGGGTGTTGATGGCGACCTCGGCCTTGCGCCAGTCGTAGCCGTCGCGCCAGTAGGCGACCAGCTCACGCAGATAGCCGTCCGGGACGCCGTAGGACCAGTCCTCATTCCCCTCGTCCAGCGGCGGACGGGTCAATGTGAGACGGGCGCGCAGGTCATCGAGGACCTCGTCGGACACATGGATCGGGGTGGGCTCCAGGGGGAAGACGTGCGGGGTGGTCATGCCGTGGTTCCTTACCGGGTACGGGGAAGCGGTGCCGTCGGCCTGTTGGATGGCCGGGCGGCGAGCCGGACCATTATTTCAAGCAGGCGCCGCCTGCCGGTGGTGCGGGTCGAGCCGGCCGGCCAGGCGACCGATGCCCTCCTGCCGTCGCCACTCGACCACCTTGACACGCCCGATATCCTGTCCCGACGATCATGAGAAGTCAGATGCCGATACCCACAAACGGCGGGAACGTCATACATGGACAGTGTCGAGATCGACGAGGGCTTGGTGCGCTCCTTGCTGCAGGAGCAGCATCCGGACCTTGCGAGGCTGGCCATCCGGGAGGTTGTGGGCGGCTGGGGCAACCAACAGTGGCGTCTTGGAGACGAGTTGGTCGTGCGCATGCCGCGCATGGAAAGTGCCGCGAACAGCCAGCACAACGAGCGCCGGTGGCTGCCCGTCCTGGCCCCGCGCCTTCCGCTCCCGATCCCGGTCCCTGTGCGGATCGGTGAACCGTCCGCGCGCTTCCCGAGGCCCTGGACCATTATGACGTGGGTTCCCGGCGAGCCGCTCGACTGCACCACGATCAGCCGCGGCGACCACGCGGCCGACACTCTGGCGGGCTTTCTGCGGGCGCTCCATGTGGAGGCGCCCGCAGAGGCACCGGCCAGTTCGGACCGCGGCGGTCACCCCAAGGAGTGCACGGGGGGCTTCGAACACTTCTTGCAGGCCGTTGACCCTGGCAACCTCGCCCCCGACGTCGGGGCCGTCCGGGCGGTCTGGGACGATGCCGTTGCCGCCTCCGAGTGGGAGGGGCCGCTCGTATGGCTGCACGGTGACCTCCATCCCGCGAATGTCGTCGTCTCGGACGGGACGCTCTCGGGCGTGATCGATTTCGGTGACATGTTCGCCGGCGATCCGGCGTGGGACCTCGCGGCCGCGTGGGTCCTGCTTCCCGCGGGCGCGGCCTCACGGTTCTTCGACCTGTACGCGCATGCGGACCAGGCGACGATCCGGCGCGCCCGCGGACTGGCTGCCATGAAAAGCCTGTTCCTCCTGCTTATGGGCCAGAACGGAGATCGGGGCCTTCCTGGCGGCAAGCCGGCATGGGGGCCCGCGGGCCGGGCGGCGCTCGATCGTGTGCTGACATCCAGCCCGGATTGACCTCCAATGGTCGGGTCAGTCGCCGTAGACGGGGTTCTTCGCCACGCGTTTCTCCGACACCAGCAGGCGTACCGCGCCCTGCCGGTAAGGCTCGGCGGCCCAGACGATCCAGTGGTCGCCCACCTTGGCGGACCGCTCGCGGGGATTCACCGAGAAGCCCTCCCCATTGGGGGCGGGTTGGATGATCTGGTACATCACCTCCAGGCCGCGTTTGCGCGTTTCGGCGAGGACCTCGGCGACCGTGTGGCCGTTCGGGTCGTAGCCCTCAAGTGACTCGCCCTTCCTGCCGGCGTCCGCGTTGTTCTGGTACGACTCCGACGGTTTGGCCGGGCGCCCGATATAGATCGTGCCCTTGCCGCTGAAGCCCTTGGTGACGGTGACGGTCAGGGCGCAGCCGGGATGCCCATAGGTGCAGCCTTCCGGCTCCAGGCCCCCTCCGAGGCGGTCCTTCCGCGTAGTGCCGTCGAAGCCCAGCCGGAAGATTTGACCGACTCCCGTGGGGGAAGCAGGCCGCAGGACCAGGGCGACGTCCAGGCCCAGCGCGTTGAACGCTTCGGTGTAGAGGGTGTGGTCGGCGAATGGGTCTATGATCCTGGCCACGTACTCGTCGCCGCGCAGTTGGACGTCGATGGCGGAGTTGGCGTAGGCGGTGGGGTAGAGGTCCTGACTGATCAGCGTCGGTCCCGCGACGACCGCCGTGGCGACCGCGGCCGCGGTGAGCAGGCCGGCGAGCACAAGACGGCTGCGGCGCCCGGCGGCGGGGGCGGTGGCCAGAGCGTTCAGGAGGCGGTCTTCCTGGGCGGTCAGGGCGTCCGGCGTGGGCGGGGGCACTTCGGAGCGGAAGTGTTCGAGCTCGGTCATCTCATTCATGGACGGGCTCCTCGCTGATGATGGCCATGGGGTTGACTCCTCCGAGCTCTTTGCGCAACCTCTCCCGAGCCCGGTTGATGCGCGAACGCACGGTTCCGAGGCGTACGTCCAGCGCCTCCGCGACCTCCGGATAGGTGAGTCCGGCCCAGGCGACGAGGAGCAGCGCGTCACGGTGGCCCTGGGGCAGCGTCGCCAGCGCCCCCGCAAGGCGGCGGCGGGAGGCCTCGGCGCTGACCCGGTCGTCGCTGCGGTCGGTGAAGGGAGCCGTCACCGGGTCGGTGCCCGTTCGTTCCAGGACGCGTAGCTGGTGCAACTCCGTACGCAGGTGGCGGCCGATCAAGTTGGTGGCGATGCCGTACAGCCATGGGCGAGCATTCGGGTGAGTCGCGTCGTAGCGCCTGCGCTGGCGAAACGCCGTCAGGAACGTCTCCGCCACCACGTCGTCGGCGGCGTTCACCCCCAGCCTTCTGGTGACGTACCGGGTGATGTCGGACGCATGTCGACGGAAAACCTCGGCGAAGGCGTCTGGTTCATGCAAGGAACGTTTGATATGGGAGGCGTCATCGCCCTCCGCCCGGCTCATGTCGCTCATGTGTGGCCTTTCGGCAAAAGATCAGGACAGCAGTTGTTGCCAAGTCGGAGGCATGCGGTTCCCGAGTCTCTCGAACGGCGTCGGCGCCGCGGCCCAGCAGCTCCGATCTCGGCCCATGTTCGGTTCCTGGGCGTGTGGGAGGTCGAGGAGGATGGGCCGCGCGGGGTGCATGAGCTCCGCGACGCTGGTGATGCCCTGGTCGGTGTGCAGGGTGAGGTCGGGGGCGAAGGCACCGGCCGGCACGTGGTGGCCGGTGCCGGGCATCGGGTAGCGGATGTCGGCGCCGGCGACCAGCGCTCCCATGCGGCGCAGCGGCTGCTCGTCGGCGAGCAACTCCTGGAGGACCTCCCGCAGCGCTTCGGCGGCTCCATGAGCCGAAGCCCCCGGCTCCGGAGTCCGGGGCCGGGGGTGCCGGTCAGAGTTCGGCCAGGATCTCGATGTCCTCCGCCGTGGCGTCGCGGACCAGCTCGAACGCCGACTTGGCCGCGGACATGTCGTGTGCGGCCTGGCGGGCAGCCGAGGCCGGGGTCGCGGTGCAGACGATCTACTTCGTTTTCGGCAACAAGCGCGCCCTGCTGAAGGAGCTGGTCGACGTCACGATCGTGGGCGACGACGAGCCGGTGGCCACGATGGACCGGCCGTGGTATGTGACGGCGCTGGCCGCCGGCACCGCCCAGGAGATGGTGCGCGCCTACGTCGCGGGCACGACCGCGGTCCTGGAACGCGTCGCGCCGATCATCAAGACCGTGGAGGCGGCGGTCGCGAGCGACCCCGAGGTCGCCGCGCTGTGGCCGCACGGCGTCGATCTCCGGTATGTCGTCAAGCAAGGTGCGGCCAAGGCGCTGGTCGGCAAGCCCGGGGCGCGGCCGGGGCTGGCGGAGGAGGAGGCCGCCGACCTGCTGTACGGGCTGCTCAGCCCCGAGCTGTACCTGCTGTTCGTACGGGAGCGGGGCTGGTCACGCGAGCGCTGGCAGGAGTGGGCCACCCGGACGCTGACCGCCCAGCTCTGCTCCACCGCGCGTCAGGGCGTTCCCGCGGTGGAGCGGGCGTAGCGGGCGGTGAGGGCGCGGATGTGGTCGATGAGTTCCGGCGGCTCGACGACCTCGAAGTCCAGATCGAGCAGGCCGATGTGGACGGCGATCGTGTGCAGGCTGTCCGCCCCGGTGTTCAGCACGCAGGTGTCGGCGTCCACGGCCTCCACCACGCCGACGGCGGGGTTGATGCGCTCGCTCACGACCTCGGCGGGCGCGTGGACGACGATCCGGGAGCGGTGGCGCCAGGCGGCGGCCGAGACGCCCCGCGCGACGTACGCGGCCGCGCCGCCCTCGGGTGGATCGCGCGGCGGGAAACGCGGCCCGGTGGGCACGCGCGGCTCGACGCGGTCCACCCGGAACGTCCGCCAGTCGTCGCGATCGACGTCCCACGCGACCAGATACCAGCGGCGGCCCCACGCCACGAGCCGGTGCGGTTCGACGGTCCGCACGCCCGCCGAACCGTCGTGGGCCCGGTAGTCGAACCGCAGGCGCTCCTGGTCCCGGCAGGCCGCGGCGAGCGCGGTCAGCACGCCCGGGTCGACCTCGGGGCCGGGACGGTCGGCCGGCACGGGCTCGGTGTAGACCTGCAGCGCGTTGACCCGGTGCCGCAGCCGGGAGGGCAGCACCTGCTCCAGCTTGGCGAGCGCGCGTACCGAGGTCTCCTCGATGCCGGCGACGCCGCCGCCGGCGGCGGTGCGCAACCCGACCGCCACCGCCACCGCCTCGTCGTCGTCGAGCAGGAGCGGCGGCATGGCGGTGCCGGCGCCCAGCCGGTAACCGCCGTAGGTGCCCCGGGTCGCGTCGACCGGGTATCCGAGGTCGCGTAGCCGATCGACGTCGCGGCGCACGGTCCGCTCGCTCACGCCCAGCCGCTCGGCCAGGGCCGTGCCGGACCAGTCCCGCCTGGCCTGCAACAACGACAGCAGGCGCAGCAGCCGCGCCGAGGTCTCCAACATGTTTCCCACTGTGCCAGGACTTCAGGACAGAGGTTGACCGGAAGGGTCCGTAGTGTTCTTGCCATGAGCGAAAACCACGAGATCAAGCCCTTCCGCATCGACGTTCCGCAGGCCCGGCTGGACGACCTGCGCGACCGGCTCGACCGCACCCTGTGGCCTGACGAGATCCCGGGCGCCGGCTGGGACTACGGCGTCCCGGTGGACTACGTGCGCAGGCTCGCCGACCACTGGCGCGACGGGTACGACTGGCGCGCTCATGAGGCCGAGATCAACCGCCACCCGCAGCTCACCACCGAGATCGACGGGCAGAACATCCACTTCCTGCACATCCGCTCGCGGCACGAGAACGCCCTGCCGCTGATCCTCACGCACGGCTGGCCCGGCTCCATCGTGGAATACCTGAGGGTCATCGAGCCCCTCACCGACCCCGAGGATCCGGCGCAGGCGTTCCACGTGGTGATCCCGTCGCTGCCCGGCTTCGGCTTCTCCGGCCCGACCAAGGAGCGGGGCTGGAACCGGTACCGCACCGCCAGGGCGTGGGCGGAACTGATGCGGCGGCTCGGCTACGACCGCTACGGCGCGGCGGGCAACGACGCCGGCTCGTTCGTCGCGCCCGAGCTGGGGCGGCATGATCCCGAGCATGTCGTCGGGGTGCACGTCACCCAGCTCTTCTCGTTCCCGTCCGGCGATCCGGCCGAGTTCGAGAAGATCACCCCGGAGGAGCAGAAGGGGCTGGAAGTGCTCCAGTGGTTCTACGACAACAAGATGTCGTACAACACCCTGCTCTCGCAGCAGCCGCAGACGCTGTCGTACGCGATCTTCGACTCGCCGGTCGGGCTGCTGGGCTGGAACTCGCAGCTCTTCGGCGACGGCGTCGACGCCGACTTCATCCTGACCAACACGATGCTCTACTGGCTGACCGGCACCGCCACCTCGGCCACCCGCTTCTACTACGAGGACGCGCACGCCGAGCAGCCCAAGGGGCCCACCACCGTCCCGACCGGCCTGGCGATGTTCGGCGGCGACTTCGTGTCCATGCGCACCTTCGCCGAGCGCGACCACCAGAACATCGTGCACTGGAAGTCGTACGAGCGCGGCGGCCACTACGCCGCCCACACCGTGCCCGACGTGCTCGTGGACGACCTGCGCACCTTCTACGGCGAGCTGCGCTGACCGCCGGAGGGGGCCGGCGGTTTAGAGTGCAGCGCATGGCCCCCTCCTCAACCATCCCGGGACGGGCCGGCACGGTCGCCCAGGACCTCGGCGCCGCGCTGCTGTGCGTCCTGGTGTTCTGGCTCCCGCTCGACCCGCCGGCGCAGGCCGAGACGGTGCTGATCGCGATCCTCGTCGTCGGCCTGCTGGTCAGGTCGTGGTCGCCGCTGCCGGCGTTCGTCCTGGTGGCCGCGGCCACGCTCGCGGGCGCGGCGGCGGGCATGGCGGACGACCCGTTCCTCGCGGCGGCCTGGACGCTCTACCCGGTGGCGCTCAGGTGGGGTGGCCGCAGGTTCCTGCCCTCGATCCCGGTGGTCCTGGGCGTGGTCATCGGCCTGCTCATGGTGACCGGACCCGCCGGCGCGGAGGCCGTGGTCCGGTACGCGATGATGAGCCTGCTGGCGCTGACCGCGGCATGGGTGCTCGGCGCCCAGGTCCGGCGCGGCAGGCAGGCCGCCGAGCAGGCGACGCGCGCCGAGAAGGAGCGCGCGGTCGCCGAGGAGCGGCTCCGCGTGGTCAGGGAGGTGCACGACGTCGTGTCACACTCGCTGGGCACGATCGCGATCACCTCGGGGGTGGCGTTGCACGTCGGCGGCGACGCCGAGGCCATGCGCGGCAAGCTCGCCCGCATCGAGTCGGCGAGCAGGCGGGCGCTCGACGAACTGCGCGGGGTGCTGCGGGCGGTCCGGGACGGCGGCGAAGGGGCCGAGCGCCACCCGCGGCTCGGCGTCCCCGACATTCCGGAGCTGGTCGAGCGGTCTCGGCAGGCCGGGCTGCCCATCGCGTTCACCATGACCGACGTCACCGGCGTGCCGCCGGCGGTGGGGCTGGCGGCGTACCGGATCGTGCAGGAGGCGCTGACGAACGTCGCCCGGCACGCCCCCGGCGCGCACTGCCGCGTGAGCGTCAGCGGCGCCGGCGGTACGGTCCGCGTCGAGATCGACGACGACGGCCCGCGAACCGCCCCCACGGGCGGCCACCCGCCCGGCTACGGCCTGATCGGCCTGCGGGAACGGGTCGAACTGCTCGGTGGCTCGTGCACCGCCGGGCCCCGGCCGGGCGGCGGGTTCACCGTCCGCGCCGCGATCCCGCTGGAGGCCGCCGATGCCTGACCCGGTCACCGTGGTCGTCGCCGAGGACGAGGACCTGCTGCGGGCGTCACTGCGGGAACTGGTCGACAGCGATCCCGCGCTGGTCACCGCCGCGGAGGCGCGCGACGGCAGGGAGGCGGTGGCGGCCGCCGACCGGCTGCGACCCGGCGTGGTGCTGATGGACATCCGCATGCCCGTCATGGACGGCCTGGCCGCGACCGCCGCGATCTGCGCCCGGCACCCCGCCACCAGGGTCGTCATCCTCACCACCTTCGACCTCGACGAGTACGTCTACGAGGCGCTGCGCGCGGGCGCCGCGGGATTCCTGCTGAAGAACACGCCACCGGCGGAGATCCTGCGGGCGATCCACATCGTGCACGAGGGCAACGCCATGCTCGCCCCCGAGGTGACCCGGCGGATGATCGCCGAGCTGGCCGACCGGCGCCCCGGGCGGGCGGCCGGGGCGGCGCGCTTCGACCTGCTGACCGCGCGGGAGCGTGACGTCGTGGCCGCGATCGTGCGGGGGATGTCGAACGAGGAGATCGCCGCCGCGCTGTTCCTCAGCCGGGCGACGGTCAAGACCTACCTCAGCAGACTGTTCGTCAAGCTCGACGTGCGTGACCGCACGCAGCTCGTCATCCTCGCCTACGAGTCGGGCTTCGTCGACACCCTGCGCTGAGCGCCGGTGTCAACCTTTGGCCGATGCGCCGTCCGGCACGCGACGGCCACCCTGGACCGGTGATCGAATTCATCGGCCTCACCAAGCGCCACGGCAGGAAGCTCGCCGTGGACGACGTGAGCTTCACCGTCTGTCCCGGCCGGGTGACCGGGTTCCTCGGGCCGAACGGCGCGGGCAAGTCCTCGACCCTGCGGATCCTGCTCGGTCTCGACTTCGCCGACGCCGGGACCGCGCTGGTCGGCGGCCGGCCGTACCGGGAGATCAGGAACCCGCTGCGCACGGTCGGGTCGCTGCTCGACGGCAGCGGCGCCCACCGCTCCCGGAGCGCGCGGGCCCACCTGACCTGGCTGGCGTGCAGCAACGGCATCCCCAGGTCGCGGGTGGGGGAGGTGCTGGACGTGGTGGGGCTCGCGGACGTCGCGGGCCGGCGGGTCTCGACGTACTCCCTCGGGATGGGACGGCGGCTCGGCCTCGCGGCGGCGCTGCTGGGGGAGCCGGAGGTGCTGGTCCTCGACGAGCCGGTCAACGGTCTCGACCCCGTGGGCATCCGCTGGATCCGCGGGTTCCTGCGGGCGTACGCGGCCGAGGGGCGTACGGTGCTGCTGTCCAGCCACCTGATGGGCGAGACGGCGGAGACCGCGGACGACCTTGTGGTGATCAACGCGGGCCGGATCGTCACCCGGGGATCGGTCCAGGAGGTCGTCGGCGGGCACGCCTCCCTGGAGGAGTCGTTCTTCGCTCTCACCGAGGGGCTGAGCCGGTGAGGGTGGTGGCCGCGGAGTTCCGCAAACTGCTCACCCTGCCGTCGGCGCTGGTCGCGATCGGTTTCACGGTCGCGGCTATGCCGGGCCTGGCGGCGCAGACCGCGAGCCAGATCGCGGCCCGCCTCGACGCGGGCGGCCCCGAGGTCGTCGGCACCGTTTCCACGCTGAACGTCGGCTTCTATCTCGTGCCCTTCGCGGTCATCGGACCCATTGTGCTGGGCATCGTCCTCGCCGGCAGCGAGTACACGCGGGGCAACCGGGACACCGACGGCGGCCGGCAGATCACCGCCAGCCTCACCGCCGTCCCCGCGCGTGGCACGCTGCTCATGGCCAAGGCCTCGGTGCTCGTCGTGCTGTCCGGCGTGCTGGCGGCCGTCGTCGTCCCGGCCACGATCTGGCTGACCCAGACCGTGCTCGGCGAGCACGGGCACACCTGGGACGAGCTGGCGGGTACGCTCGGCTGGCGGGTCGCCGGGGCCGTCGCCTACTGGGTGCTGATGTCGCTGCTCGCCTTCGCCGTCACCTTGGTCGCCAGGAGCGGGATCGTGCCGATGATCTTCTTCGTCGTCAACTCCTCGATGGTGTCCTTCTCGTTTCTGCTGACCCGGGCCACACCCCTGGCGAAATACCTGCCCGATGTCGCGGGGACGCAGATGTTCAGCCCCGACTACCCGGCGGAAGGCATGCTCGGCCCGGTCCCCGGCGGGCTGGTGATGCTCGCCTGGACGGCCGGGCTGCTCGCCGTCGCCGCCCTCGTCCTCACCCGGCGGGACGCGTGACGAGCCACCTGTGGCGGGTCGTCGCCGCCGAACTGATCAAGCTGCGCAGCCTGCCCGCCGTGCCGGCCACCGTCGGCACGACGGTCGCGGTCACCGCCGGGCTGGCGTTCGTGGCCGGGCGGGCCGGCGTCGACTCGCCCGCGGACGTGGCGTTCCAGGTCATCACGTACGCGCAGGCCGGCTTCATCCTGCTCGGGGTGCTGACCGTGGCCGCCGAGTACGGTGGCGGCCCGATCCGCACCACCCTGGCCGCCGTCCCCGGCAGGGTGGCGTTGACGGTGGCGAAACTTGCGGCGTACGTCCTGATCGCCGTGCCGTTCGCCGCGGTCACCGTCGTCGCGGCCTGCCGGGTCGCCGGCCGGACCGGAGTGCCGGTCGGTGCCACCGCCTACCTGGTGCTGGTCGGCGCGCTCGCGTTCGCCGTCGCGCTGCTGGTCAGGGGAGTGCTCACGGCGCTGGGGATCATGCTGACGCTCGCGTTCGCCGTCTCGCCCCTGCTCGCCACGCTCACCGAGTACGCCGCCTACCTGCCCGACCTCGCCGGAGCACGGATGTTCCGCCCGGGACCGCCGGACGTGCTGACCCCCGGTCAGGGCGCGGTGGTCATGGCGGCATGGGTCGTCTGCCTGCTCGGCACGGCCGTCGCCGCCTTCGCCCAGCGCGACGCCTGACATCCTCCCCCGCCCTGAGGGACAAGGCGGCCCATCATTTCGCTTCAACCCACGAAATCTTCGGTTTTTCCAGCCACGCCTTGAGCGTGAGCAACCCAGGGTGCTGCTCGCGCAGCGCCGGGATGTCGGCCTCGTATCCCGACTCCCCGAGCCAGAGCAGCATCCGCGCCTCTGAGTTCGTCCGGTCCGCGAGGTCACAGCCAGCCGCGCGACTCGGCCACGCGGACGGCCTCGGCGCGGTTGCGGGCGCCCGTCTTGCCGATGGCCGAGGACAGGTAGTTGCGTACGGTGCCGTCGGTGAGGAACAGCCGCCGGGCGATGTCGGCCACCGTGGAGCCGTCGGAGGCGACGCGCAGCACCTCGGCCTCCCGCTGCGTGAGCGGGCTCGGGCCGACGGTCAGGGCGGTCACGGCCAGCTTGGGATCGATCACCCGCTTGCCCGCCATCACCCGCCGCACGGCCGCCGTCAGCTCGGTGACCGGGGCGTCCTTGACCACGTACCCGGCCACGCCCGCGTCCAGGGCCCGGTTGAGGTAGCCGGGCCTGCCGAACGTGGTCACGATGATCACCCGGCGGTCGCGCAGGCGTTCGGCCACCTCCAGGCCCGACAGGCCCGGCATCTCGATGTCGAGCAGGATGACGTCGGGGTCGTGCTCGGCCGCCGCGGCCACGACCTGGTCGCCGCGCCCGACCTCGGCGACCACCTCGATATCGGCCTCCAGCGAGAGCAGCGCCGCCAGGCCGCCTCTGACCAGGTCCTGGTCGTCGGCGATCAGCACCCGGATCATGAGGTCACCGCCAGCGGGACCCGGGCGTAGAGGCGGTAGCCGCCGCCCGCCGGCCGGCCGACCTCCAGCAGCCCGCCGGCCTGCGTGAGCCGCTCGGCCAGCCCGGTCAGCCCGCTCCCCGGGCGGTGCTGCCCGCCGCGCTGCACCCCGGCCTCCAGCAGACCACCCTCCGGGGGGCTGTTCGCCGGGGGACCGTCGTCGCGGACCTCCAGGCTGGCCGCCGTGGCGTCGACCCGCAGGTCGATCCAGCAGCGCCGGGCCCGGCTGTGGCGCAGCACGTTGGTCGCGGCCTCCCGTACGACCCAGGCCAGCAGCGCCTCGGCGGCGGCCGGGATGGGCCCGTCGGCGGGCGACACCGCCAGCTCGATCCCGGCCAGCCGCAACCCGCGCGCCGCCTTGTCCAGCTCCTCCGACAGCGCGGGCGCGCGATAGCCGGACACCGCGTGCCGTACCTCGTCGAGGGCCTGGCGGGCGGACCGCTCCACGTCGGTCATCTCGCGGGCCGCGCGATCGGGATCGGTGTGGGCCAGCCGCGTGGCGAGCTGGCTCCTGATGGTGATCGTGGTCAGCGTGTGCCCCAGGATGTCGTGCAGGTCCCGGGCGAAGCGTAACCGTTCGTTCTCCACGGCCAGTTGTGCCACCTCGGCGCGGGCCGCGTCCAGCCGCGCCAGCAGGAGTCCCATCCGCATCAGGCTGTTCACCGTGGCCGCCTGCACCGCGACCGCGACCGGCACCCACCAGATCCCGCCGAACGACACCCCCCGCAGCACCAGCGCGACCACCTCGACGATCGCCGTCACCGCCGTCGCGGCGGCGAACGCGGCCCCTGTCAGCGCGGTGGCCAGCGTGCTGACGACGAACACGAACGACACGTACGCCCACGGCGGCCCGAGCACCGGCAGCAGGGACGACGCCGTGACCAGCAGCCCGGCCACCGCCCACACCGAGGGCCTGCGTCCGCCGAACATCCGCCACATGGCGCCCAGCCAGCAGGCCGCGAACGCGGCCACCGCCGCGAGCACCCCCACCACCGGCCCGGGCCCCGGCGCCGCCGCGAAGAACGACCAGAGCGGCCAGCCCAGCAGCAGCAACCAGGCCAGCGCCCCGGCCCGGCTCGCCGCCCGGCGCGGCCCGGCCTCCTTCAGTGACATCCCCGGTATCACCGTTCCGACCGTCACAAAGCCCGACGGTAACGCCACACGGCCAGCACGGCGAACAGCAAGGTCCAGGCGGCCAGCACACCGACCGCGGTCCCGGTCGGCCACTGGCCCTCCAGCGCCCGCCAGCCCAGCGATCCCGCCTGGTAGGCGGGGCTGTACTCGGCCAGCACCCGCATCGCCTCGGGCATCGCCTGCACGGGCAACCACAATCCGCCCAGGACGGACAGGGCGAAGTAGACGGCCATCATGGCCAGGTTCGCGGCCTGCCCCCGCAGCGTGTAGCCGAAGGCGATGCCCAGGGCCGCGAAGGGCACCACGCCCACCCAGATCAGCGCCACGAGGACCGGCCAGGTCCCCAGCGGCAGCCGTACCCCGCCGAGCAGCGCGCCCGCGGCCAGCACGACGACGATGCTCGGCAGCACCCCGGCGGCCCCGCTGACCAGCTTGGCCACCACATAGCCGGAGGCCGGCAGCGGTGTCACCGCGAGCTGCCGCGCCCAGCCCTTGCCCCGCTCCAGCGCGATGGCGCCGCCGATGAACAACGCGCCGCCCAGCGAACCGTACGTGGCCATCGACACCATGCTGAAAGCGGCGAAGTCGCCCTGCTGGTTTTGCGGCACCACGTTCAGCACCCTGGTCCACAGCAGGTAGAGAGCCACCGGGAAGCCGGTCAGCAGGATCAGCCCGGCCGGGTTGCGGAACGCCCGGCGCAGCTCCAGCCTCAGGTACGAGCTCATTGCCCCGGCCCTCCCGTCAGGCTCACGAAGGCGCTCTCCAGGTCGGGGCTCGCCGTGCGGACGTCCCTGACGTCGTCGAACGTCGCGAACAGGGTGCGGAGGGTCGCGTCGGAATCGCCGGTACGCAGCACGACTGTACGGCCCTCGGCGTGCACCTGGCGGACACCGGGCAGCGCCTCGAACCCCGACACGTCGGTGCGGTCGGTCACGAAACGCACCTCCGTGCCACCGACCAGGGACTTGACGGCGTCGACCGGCCCGTCCGCCACGATCTTGCCGCCGGCGAGCAGCACCACCCGGTCGGCGTAGTCGTCGGCCTCGGTCAGGTAGTGGGTGGCGAACACGACCGTGCGGCCCTCCGCCGTGCGGGCGCGTACCTCCTGCCACAGGGCGCGGCGGCTGTCGACGTCCAGCCCCACCGTGGGCTCGTCGAGCACGAGCAGCTTGGGGTCGCCGGCCAGCGCCAGGGCGAACCGTACCCGCTGCTGCTGCCCGCCGGACAACCGGCCGACGCGCCGGGCGGCGAGCTCCGCCACGCCCGCCGCCCGCAGCACCCGCTCGACCGGCATCGCCGCCGGGTACATCCTGGCCACCGCGGTCACCAGCTCGGCCACCCGCACGTCCTCCAGCAGCCCGGCGTCCTGCAACAGCGCCCCGACCGCGCCCGATCGCAGCGCCTCGGCCGGCGGGCGGCCGAACACCCTGGCCTTTCCCGCACCGGGCTGGAGCAGCCCGAGGGCGATGGACAGCATCGTGGTCTTGCCCGCCCCGTTGGGGCCGAGCACGGCGACCGTCTGGCCCTCCGTCACATTCAGATCCACACCGTCGAGCGCCACGGTGGTGCCGTAGCGCTTGCTCACGGCCTCGACTTCCAGTGCGATTCCCATGCCGTTCAGCCTGGTCGAAGGCGGGACGCGGCTGTAGTGCCGGGCGTCAGCCGACCGGATGTGACAGATGTCAGTGGCGTGCATGCTTCACGTCGAGCCCAAGGGATCTGAGCAGGTCGAGCAGTCCGGCGTGGTAGAGCTTGGCGGGATCGCCGGTCTGCGTGGCGAGATGGCCGTAGACCTGGCCGCCGTCCAGATCGCCGCCCACCTGGGCGCCACGCCCATCGCGGTGACCAGGACCGGCACCAAAACCGACCGGCTGCTGGCCGCGGGCGCCGCGCACGTGACCGCATCAGAGCGATTCCAGGCCGCGCATCGCGAGATCCACGGCCCTCCCGGTTGATGCCAGAGACTCCTGCTCGTCCTGGCCGTACACCTCCAGGCTGGCCAGCGCAGCCGCCTGCACCGCCCCCATGAACGCGCCGGTCGCCGCCGCGGCGCTGATGGGGTCCAGCCTGCCGGGGAAGGCCTTCAGCAACGCGTCGGCGATCCGGCGTTGCGCGCCGAACATCACGTGCAGGGCCTTGGCTCGCACGGCGGGCACGGTCGCGAGCAGCCTCTGGTAGACCTCTGCCAGTTCCGGGTCCCCGGCCTGCAACCCCTGGGTGAGGTAGTGGGCGATGACCTGCTCGTAGGTCCTGCGCAGCACTTGCGGCACCGTGTCGTCCGGCGCGCGGTCAGCGATCACCTCCAGCGCCAGCCCGTAGTACCGCTCGACGTCGGCGAACAGCACGTCCTCCTTGCTCGGGAAGTAGTTGAAGAACGTCTTAGTGGCCACGTCCGCCGCCGCGGCGATCTGCGCGCCGGTGGTCTGCTCATATCCCTGCTCGGCGAACAGCCGCACAGCCGCGCGGATGAGCAGTTGCCTGGTCTGTCGCTTCTTGCGTTCGCGTAGAGTCTCTTCCATGGCTGCAATCTTACACTAGACGATATTTACAAAGTTGTATGTTTGCATGCAGCGATGGTATGCAAAGGAACATGACCCAAGGAGCATCACTTCCCCGCCTGGCGCCCGCCATCGGGCTGTTCTTCCTGGCGCCCCTGACCGCCGAGTACCTGATGGGCAACGTACCGATCACCCACGTCCAAAACATGATCGGTCTAGCCCCCCTGTACGGCGGCGGCGCCCTACTCATCCGTGAGTTCGCCCGCCGCACCGGACGCGGCTGGCCCACCATGATGACCCTCGCGCTGGCCTACGGCATGATCGAGGAGGCCTACGTCACCCAGACGCTGTGGGACTCGAACTGGATGGTCGGCGCGCACACCCTCGAATACGGCTTCATCCCCGCGCTCGGCCTGGCCGGACCATGGACGATGTTCATGGTCGGCGTGCACACGGTCTTCAGCATCAGCGCCCCGATCGCGATCGCGGAGACCCTCGCCGGCTCGCGGCGCACCACGCCATGGCTGGGTAAGCTCGGTCTCACCATCACGGGCGTGCTGTACGCGGTCGTCGCCCTGGGCGCGGGCATCGCCCAAGCCGTCTACGGCAACCATGCCTCCACGTCCCAGCTCATCGGCGCCGCAGTCGTCATCGCCGCGATCATTGTCGTCGGCGTCCGTCTCCCCAGGCACACCACCGACCTCACCCTGCTGCCCGGCCACGCCCCCAGCCCATGGGTCGCCGGTGCACTCGCCATGGCCTCCGGAGCAGTCTTCGTGCTGCTGTACGCGGTCGACCCCACCGGATTCACGCCCTGGCTGGCGGAGGCGATCACCCTCCCCGCGTGGCTCAGTGTGATCATCTATCTGGCCCTGTTCGTCACCACCGCCACCGTGGTGGTCCGCTGGTCGCACCGCGCTGGCTGGTCGCAGGCCCACCGGCTGGCACTCGCTGGCGGCGCCATGCTGACCTACGCCTGGCACTCCTTCCCGCAGAGGACCATCACCCCGATAGTTCCGCCCACCCCACCGGCCAGCCTGGCGGAAGACCTGACCAGCAACGCCGTCCTCACCGCGGGCGCGGTTGCCCTGCTGGTGGTCGCGGCTCTGCGGCTCCGTCAACCATCGGCCACTGGTGCGGGGAGCGCCGCCACCGAGGACGACAACTCCCACGCCAACAGGCCGGGGGAGCGTCGCGTGTAGGCCCTGACCTGGCCGATCGTTCAAGGATTCGAGGAGGGGCGGGGGTGTCCCAACCCGCTTTCTGCCGCCCACACCGCCATCGGCGACGACTGACTTCCCAGCCCCCTATTCCTCGCACGTCGTGATGGATGGAAACGATTTAGTCGGGGTATGGCGGCGTCTGTGACAGCAGGAAAGAGAGGCGCCGAGTGTCGGCGGGGACCGGCCGGAGTACGAACCGCGTGGCTGCCCGCGTGGCGCGGCCTTCTCCTGGTACACCTACTCTCCGACGCGGGTGCGTTACCCGTACTCGCGGGGCGTGCTGGTGGAGATGTACCGGGAGGCCAAGGCGCGGCTGGGTGACCCGGTCGAGGCGTGGGCGGAGATCACGACGGATCCGGGCAAGCGAGCCAGGTACCAGTCCGCCCGGGGCAAGGGCGGGCTGGTCAGGATTTCCTGGGATGAGGCCACGGAGATCGTCGCGGCGGCCCACGTGCACACGATCAAGGCGTACGGTCCCGACCGGGTGGCGGGTTTCTCCCCGATCCCGGCCATGTCCATGGCCTCGCACGCGATCGGCGCCCGCTTCATCTCCCTCATCGGCGGCGCGGCGGACAGCCGGTGCCGGTCTGGGACGATCTGAGGCATGGCGCGTGGTGATGGTGGCGGAAGGGACGGCAGAGGCGAGCCCGAGTGGCGGCCGGTGACCGACGTGGACATGATGACCGCGATCGTGCTGGAGCAATTGGGCGCCAACCGCGAGCAGTTGCGGACCCTGGAGCCGGCGCGGCGTGCTCCGCATCTGCTGGACGACCACACCGTCGAGCGGATCAAGCAGGTGTTCGGGGAGCAGCGCGTTCAGCTATTTTCCTCCGGTGGCATCAACCCGAGCGATGGGCCTCTCTGGCCCCCGAGCCGCGATCAGCCGCAAGCCGCGGCGATCCGGCGCGTGAGAGGCTCAAGGGCGGGCTGCGGCTGACCGGCGAGGGCTCAATGCTCGGTGAGCTGGTCAAGGCGGTACTGGAACGTGCCCTGGAGGCCGAGCTGTCGTCCCATCTGGGCTACGGCAAGCATGAGGTGGCCGGCCACGGGAGCGGCAACTCCCGCAACGGCAGGATCGGCAAGACCGTGCAGACCGGAGTCGGCCCGGTCCGGCTGGCCGTGCCCCGGGACCGGGCCGGCACCTTCGAGCCGGTGCTGGTACCCAAGCGGGCCGGCCGCATCTCCGGCGGCCTGGACGACATGATCATCAGCCTGTACGCGCACGGCATGAGCGTGCGCGACATCC
The DNA here is from genome assembly GCF_039871825.1 of Nonomuraea sp. B12E4. Classification (NCBI taxonomy): domain Bacteria; kingdom Bacillati; phylum Actinomycetota; class Actinomycetes; order Streptosporangiales; family Streptosporangiaceae; genus Nonomuraea; species Nonomuraea sp. B12E4. Next base: position 27,231 of record NZ_JBDPME010000038.1, read on the forward strand.
AGCACCACCTGCGCCAGATCTATGACACCGAACTGTCCCATGAGGCGATCTCCAACATCACCGACGCCGTGCTGGAGGAGGTCCGCGCCTGGCAGGCCCGGCCGCTGGAGGCCGTCTACCCGGTGGTGTTCCTGGACGCCATCGTGGTCAAGGTCCGCGACAACCACAGCGTCCAGGCCAAGCCCGCCTACCTCGCGGTCGGCATCGACGCCGACGGCGAGAAACACGTCCTCGGGATCTGGCTGGCCAAGACCCCGCTCGACCACGCCACCGCCGGCGAGTCGGCCCGCTTTTGGACCTCGGTGATGACCGACCTGAAAAACCGGGGCGTGCGCGACATCCTCATCGCCTGCACCGACGGCCTGAACGGCTTCGAAGACGCCATCCACGCCGCGTTCCCGTACACCACCGTGCAGACCTGTGTCGTTCACCTGATCTGCAACGCGCTCCGGCCGGTCGCCCGCCGCCACCGCGCCGCGGTGGCCGCCGAACTGAAGAAGATCTACACCGCGCCCACCGCGGACGCGGCTTTCGACGCCCTGGCCGACTTCACCGCCTCCACGTGGGGCGAGAGGTATCCGCAGGCGGCCCGCGTGTTCGAGATGGCCTGGGACCGCTTCACGCCGTTCCGGCGCACGAGAGCAGGAGGCCGCACTCCGGTTGGCCGCCGAAGGGCCACCCGCCGAAGCCGTCGGCCTGGAACCCTACGCGATCATGGAGGCGGGCAGATGAGCATCCTGCTGTGGGTGATCGCGCCGTACGTCGCACTGACCGTGTTCGTGCTCGGCCACATGTGGCGCTACCGCTACGACAAGTTCGGCTGGACCACCCGATCCTCGCAAATGTACGAATCACGGCTGCTGCGCATCGGCAGCCCGCTCTTTCACTTCGGCATCCTCGTCGTGGCACTCGGCCACGTCGGCGGCCTGGTCATCCCCAAAAGCTGGACCGAGGCCGCGGGCGTCAGCGAGGAGCTCTACCACCTGTCCGCCATCGTGCTGGGCACGATCGCGGGCATCGCCACGGTGGGCGGCCTGGCCATCCTGATCTACCACCGCCGCACTGTCGGCCCGGTGTTCACCGCCACCACCCGCAACGACAAACTCATGTACGCCGTCCTGGCCCTCACCATCGCCCTCGGCCTGGCCGCCACCGTGCTGGCGAACATCACCGGGAGTGGCTACGACTACCGCGCCACCGTCTCGCCGTGGTTCCGCTCGATCTTCTCTTTCCAGCCGGATCCGGCGCTGATGGCCGGCGCGCCCTCGCTGTTCCAGTTGCACGCCCTGAGCGCGCTGGTGCTGTTCGCGATCTGGCCGTTCACCCGGCTGGTGCACATGCTCACCGCACCGGTCGGTTACCTCACCCGCCCGTACATCGTCTACCGCAGCAGGGACGAGGGACGGCCGCCCGCGCGGCGCGGCTGGGAACCATCTCGCTGACCGACCGGACCGTGTCCGCCGATGGCGCAGCGGGTGTCCCAGCGGTCACCAGCGTCCCGGCAGAGGCGGTTCGCCGGCGGGCTGGGATACGGGGTCACGGGCGATGGCCGTGGACGCGTTCGTCGTCCACAGCGCCGGCCTGAGCAGCGACGTGAAGGTCAGCAGGTATCTGCGGGGGCTGCCGTAAGAGCGGGTCTGCCCGGCCACGCCGATGAACAGCACCGGCACGATGGTGGCGGCGGAGATCAGCGGGAACATCACCCGGCCGCCGAAGCGGTCGGTGAGCGCGCCGACCGGGATGCGGCCCAGCGAGCCGACGATCACCGGTACGGCGACCAGCAACGCCTGCTGCGCGGCCGACAGCCCGAGCAGTTCCTTCAACCGCGGGCCGAGCGGGCTGAGCAGGGCCCAGGCCCAGAAATTGACCGCGAACCCAAAAGTCGCCACCCCCAGCATCACCCACGCTGGCTGAGGCGTCCGAACCGAAGCGATCTCCTTGTCCGTCACCGGTGCCCCTTCTGCCTCTTGCCCGGCATAATCTGGATCCGGTGAATTGTCTACCCCGCAACGGGACGGCGAAGACAAGGGCTCGCCCGCCGAGGGGCCGGCGTCGCCGGTGCCCGACCACGGCCGGTGCGGGTGGCCAGGCACCGAAGGGCGGCCTGCCCGTCCTCCTTGGGTGATAACCGCCCCTCAAGCGATCGGAGCGCTCGACTCGGCCGGAGGCCGCACACCTGGGCGACCCTGCATGCTCGGCGGCCCAACGGCGAACCGGCTCAAGGGCTCAATCTGACCAAGACGGCGGCAATCTGTCCAAAGAAGGAGGGGATGGGGCGCTACCGTTACCCCGGCAGCTCGGGGGGACGACGCGCTGCTCAGCACCGACGACGGTGACCTTGGCAAGGCCTTGCGGCACGGTGGCGGCGGCCGTGCACAGGATCTGCTCGACGGCCAGCGCGGACAGTTCGCCGGCCGGAGTGGACGGGGTCACCACCAAATGGCCGGGCCGGCGGCCCGGCCCGGCGGTCACCGAGAACGGGCCGGCTTCGGGCGGGACGTCGGTGGTGAGTCCGTCCGCCTGTTCGCTCGGGGTGGGTCCGGCTGTCAGCAGCGCGAGCCTGTCCGCTGGGGACAGCTGACGACCGGTCCGGGTCACCGCGCTGAGCCGGCCGTTCTTCACCAGGTAGAGGGTGACCTCCCAGGTTGGTGCGACGCGTCCGCTCGGTGGGTCGCCGGCCTGGATGGCGTCGCTGGGCTGCACGCCGCAGCCGGTCACGGCGACGAGCGATACGAGGCCCGCGGCGAGCACGCGGCGGGCGAGCCCGGTCCTCACTCGGGACCTCCGTCCGGATCGGGTGCCCGCCGTGGCAGGCGCAGCGTGAAGATGGCGCCACCGTCCGGGGCGTTGGTGACGGTGAGGTCACCTTGGTGCAGGCGCGCGTTCTCCCGAGCGATGGCCAGGCCCAGGCCGCTGCCCTCGGACCTGGCCCTGGCCGCGTTGGCCTTGTAGAACCGGTCGAACACGTGCGGAAGCACCGCTTCGTCCAGGCCCGGTCCGTGGTCGCGGACCTCCAGAGCGATCCAGTGCGGGTCGGCGGAAAACCGTACCGACACCGGTGGCTCGCCGTGCCGCAGGGCGTTGCCGACCATGTTCGCGAGGATGACATCCACCCGGCGTGGGTCCAGCCGTGCCGTCACCGAAGGTGGAAGCTCGGTGTGCACCGACTCCGACCAGCCCCGCGTACGCAGGGTCGCGCGTACCAGTTCGGCCACGTCGATCTCGTTCAGTGCGAGGGCCGCGACGCCGGAGTCGAACCTGCTGATCTCGATGAGGTCGTTCACCAGCCCGGTGAGGTTGAACGTCTCCTGGCTGACCAGCCTGGCGGCTCTACTGGCGTGCTCGGGCAGCTCAGCCGCCTCCTCATCCAGGACGTCGGCGACCGCGGCGAGGGCGGCCAGCGGGGTACGCAGCTCGTGGGACACATCAGCCACGAACCGGCGGGCCTCGGCCTCCATCTCGCGCAACTGCTTGACATGCCGTTCCAGCTCCGCGGCGGTGGTGTTGAACGTGCGGGCCACGTCGGCCAGCTCATCGGAGCCGCGGACCGCGATCCTGGCCCGCAGCTCACCCTCGCCCAGCAGGCGTGCCGCCCGGCCGAGCTCGCGGACCGGGCGCAGCACGCCACGGCTGGCCAGCAACGCCAGGACGACCGCGAACGCCAGGGCCGCCCCGCCGATGAGCCAGGCACGTACAGCAAGGTTATTGATGCTGTGCTGTTCGGGACTCAGGCTGCGTGCGGTGTAGACCTCGATGCCGGACAACCGCGTCGTCTGGTCCCGCTCGATGATCAGCAACGGCGTGCCGATGACCAGGATGGGCCTGCCCTGCCATATCACGCGTTGCCATGCGATTTGGCCGTCGGCCACCGCCCGTCGCAGCCCGCGCGGAATCATCTCGGGAGGCAGGCCGGGATCATTACCCGCGGGCCGCGAGTGCAGCTGGTGGTAGAGGGCGACCGCGGGGATGTTCTGGTCACTCACGGTGCGGGCGATCTCGCCGAGCTCGTCCGGGCCCGGCGCCGGATTCTGCAACGGGAAGACCTCCTCCAGGCGTTCTTTCATCGCCCGCACCGCGGCATCCTGGGTCCGCTGCAGGATCTCGTTGCGGGCCAGGAGGTAGAGCCCGCCGGCCACCGCCGCCGCGGTGACCACACTCAGCAGCGCGAACGCGAACAGCAGCCGGGCACGCAGCCCCAGGCTCGGCCGAGGTGCCACCGGCGGGTCACACCGGCCCGAACCGGTAGCCGAACCCACGCACCGTCTGCACGTAGACGGGGGCCGCCGAGTCATCCTCGATCTTCGCGCGCAACCGCTGCACGCACGCGTCCACCAGACGCGAGTCGCCGAAATATCCCTGCTCCCACACCGACTCCAGCAACTGCTGGCGGCTGTGCACCCGGCCCGGCGTGCCGGACAGCTCCAGCAGCAGGCGCAACTCGGTCGGGGCGAGGCTGACCGGCTCACCCCGGTTGGTGACCACCAGCCCGGCCCGATCGATGGTCAGGTCCCGGTGCCGTTCCAGCTCGGCCTGGTCACGGCCGATCCGCCGGAGCACCGCGCGAATGCGTGCTTCGAGCACCCTGGGCTGCACCGGCTTGATCACGTAGTCGTCGGCACCCGCCTCCAACCCGGCCACCACGTCCATGTCGTCGCCGCGCGCGGTCAGCATGATGATCGGTACCTGTCCGGCGGCCCGGATGCGGCGGCAGACCTCGAACCCGTCCATGCCGGGCAACATCAGATCGAGCACGACGACATCGGGAAGGTCCGTACGCAGTCGGTCCAGCCCCTGTTCGCCGGACTCCACCGCGCGCACCCGGTGCCCATGCCGGGTCAGGGCCAGCTCAAGGCCCTCCCGCACGGCCGGGTCATCCTCGATCAACAACACTCGCGACCCACCGCCGAGTTTCACCGCACACTCCATCACTTGCCCGCCGGTCCACCCCATCCACTGTCGGTCGGCCGTGTCCTCGCCCCGTCCGCGCCATGTCATGGTTGTGTCACAGTCCCACCGGCGGCGGCCGCCGTCGAGAAACGGTGACATGCGGCGGACAACGCGCGCACATTCGGCGCCAATCGTAGTCGCCATGGACGAACCACGCACGATCCCATCTCGCCCCCGAGACCGGCTGTTCGCCGCGGTCACGCTGGTGCTGGCCGTGCTCCTGCTGCCCGCGGCGTTCGTTCGCCATCCCGGCCGCGCTCGCGAACTGGCCTGCCGCTGGGCGCTGTGGATGCGATTCCCCGCCGAGGACCTCACCGGGCTCACCGACGGCGCCCTGGCGGCGTTCACCGCGGCCCGCACCGAGGCACTCTGGCGTCACGGCCAGCTCATCGGCCTCACCTCGGGCTACCGCGACCCCCTCGTCCAACAACAGATGTTCGACGCGGAAGTGCGCCGCTCCGGCTCCCCGGCCTCAGCACGCATGCTCGTCCTGCCACCGGCCGAATCCAACCACGTCAAAGGCATCGCGCTGGACGTGCGCCCCCACGAAGGCGCGCGCTGGCTCGAGGAACACGGCGCCCGCCACGACCTCTACCGCATGTACGACAACGAGTGGTGGCACTTCGAGTACCGCCCGGACAGCGGTCGCACACCACCACCACGACGACCCCACCCCGGCGTAGGGGTGTAAGCGGTTCCCGGACGGCGCCAATGCGCCATGAGCCCGGGAGCGCTGCGGGAAGATGAAGGGTTACGGCGTCTGGCGGACGCGGTAGCACAGGTAGGCCATGCCGCCGTCGAACCGGCGCTCCTCCAGCAGGTCGAGCTGGAGGCGGAGGCCGTCCTGGAAGAGCCGGTTGCCGCCGCCCACCACGATGGGCGCCACGAACAGCCGGCACTCGTCCACCAGCCCCGCGCGCATCGCGTGGGCGGCCAGGCGCGGCCCGCCGATGGTGAGGTCGCGGTCCGCCGTCGCCTTCAGCTTCCGGATCGCGTCGGGGTCGAAGTCGCGTGCGAGGCGGGTCCTGGTGGTGGGCGCCTGTGCCAGGGGCCGGGAGAACACGATCTTGTCCGCGGCCCGCCAGAGCATCGCGAAGTCCCGCATGGCTGCCGACTGGGCCGGGCCGGTGTCCATGGTCTCCGAGACCATCATCGACTCGTACATTGCTCTAACCGGTGTGCGAGCTGGGCCACCGCCACGACCACCACCAGGTCGAAGAACAGCTCCAGCCAGCTCGCATGACGCGCTTCCGCTCCACTCATGGCTAGCGAGGATAGGGCCCCACCGTCCTGACCTCTGCCGTGGGGCGGGCGATCGGTGGACTGCCGCGCGCCGGTCACCGATCTTGCGGGGGCGCGGGCGGTGCGGCGGGGACGACGCAGGACAGGGCGCCGCGCAGGACGGCGGCGAAGGAACCGGTGCTGCCGGGCTCGAGCCAGTGCCGCCCGGCCACGCGGATGGCGCCGGCGATCGCGGCGGCGGTGACGGCGGGGAACAGGTCGCGCGCGGGGTCGGTGCCGGTGCGAGCGGCGATCGCCTCGGCGAGCGGGCCCTCGGCCATGGTGAACGCCTTGAGCGCCTCGCCCGCCAGCTCGGGCGTCGACATGATCATGCTCAGTCCGGCCTTGTCGGGCTCGGGGTCGGTGTAGAGCTCGATCATCGCCGCGATGACGGCCTGGTCGAGTGGCTCGTCGGCGGGCCGGGCCCGCAGCGCCTGCCCCGCGCGCGCGGCCTGGTCGGCCTGGAAGGCGCAGATCGCCTCGGCCCTGCTGGAGAAGTAGTTGTTGTAGGTGCGTGCGGAGACGCCCGCGGCGGTGGCGATGTCGTGGACGCGGACGAGGGCCAGGCCGTGCGGGCCGTGCTCGATGGCCAGGCGGAGCGCGGCGTGGCCGATCGCTTCCCGGGTGGATTGCTTGTTGCGGGCCCGGAGGTCCATGACGTCGTCGTGCATGGACCCACTCTATCGGAGACTGCGCACCGCGCACTAGGTGCGCGTCACGCAACTTGTGTGTAGAGTGCGGCGTGACGCCTTGGCACTCACGACCGGAGAGTGCCAGCCACAGGGCGTGTGCCGGGACGGCGAGGTACGCCGGCGGGTCGTCCGCCTGCCCGCGGACCGTCCGTCGCGGGCGCCGTCCCGGCGAGCCCCCATCGAGAGCAGGAGCATTCATGGCTTCGAAAATGATCGCGTTCGACGAGGACGCCCGGCGCGGCCTTGAGCGCGGTATGAACCAGCTCGCCGACGCCGTCAAGGTGACCTTGGGCCCCAAGGGCCGCAACGTCGTGCTGGAGAAGAAGTGGGGCGCCCCCACGATCACCAACGACGGTGTCTCGATCGCCAAGGAGATCGAGCTCGAGGACCCTTGGGAGAAGATCGGCGCCGAGCTGGTCAAGGAAGTCGCCAAGAAGACCGACGACGTCGCCGGCGACGGCACCACCACCGCCACCGTGCTCGCCCAGGCGCTGGTGCGTGAGGGCCTGCGCAACGTGGCCGCCGGCGCCAACCCGATGGCTCTGAAGAAGGGCATCGAGGCCGCCGTCGAGCGGGTCAGTGAGGAGCTTTCCAAGCTGGCCAGGGACGTGGAGACCAAGGAGCAGATCGCCTCCACCGCCTCCATCTCCGCCGCCGACGCCGAGATCGGCTCGCTCATCGCCGAGGCGATGGACAAGGTCGGCCAGGAAGGCGTCATCACCGTCGAGGAGAGCAACACCTTCGGCCTGGAGCTCGAGCTCACCGAGGGCATGCGCTTCGACAAGGGCTACATCGCGCCGCTGTTCATCACCGACACCGACCGGCTCGAAGCGGTCCTGGACGAGCCGTACGTGCTGGTCGTGAGCGGCAAGATCTCCGCCAACAGGGACCTGATCCCGCTGCTGGACAAGGTCGTGCAGGGGGGCAGGCCGCTGCTGGTGATCGCCGAGGACGTCGAGGCCGAGGCCCTGGCGACGCTGGTGGTCAACAAGATGAAGGGCGTCCTGCGGTCGGTGGCCGTCAAGGCTCCGGGCTTCGGCGACCGCCGCAAGGCCATGCTCAACGACATCGCGATCCTGGCCGGTGGCCAGGTCATCGCCGAGGAGGTCGGCCTCAAGCTGGAGACCGCCACCCTCGACCTGCTGGGCCGCGCCCGCAAGGTGGTCGTGACCAAGGACGAGACCACGATCGTGGACGGCGCCGGTGACGCCGAGCAGATCTCCGGGCGGGTCAACGAGATCCGCGCCGAGATCGAGCGCACCGACTCCGACTACGACCGGGAGAAGCTCCAGGAGCGGCTGGCCAAGCTGGCCGGCGGCGTGGCCGTGATCAAGGCCGGCGCCGCGACCGAGGTGGAGCTGAAGGAGCGCAAGCACCGCATCGAGGACGCCGTGCGCAACGCGCAGGCGGCCGTCGAGGAGGGCATCGTCCCCGGTGGTGGCGTGGCGCTGCTGCAGGCCGGGGCCAAGGCGTTCGACAAGCTGGAGCTGTCGGGCGACGAGGCCACGGGCGCGGCGATCGTGAAGAAGGCTCTGGAGGAGCCGCTCAAGCAGATCGCCGTCAACGCCGGCCTCGAGGGTGGCGTCGTGGTGGAGCGGGTGCGCAACCTCACCCCGGGTGAGGGCCTGAATGCCGCTTCGGGCGAATATGTCAACATGTTCGACGCCGGCATCCTGGACCCGGCCAAGGTGACGCGTTCGGCGCTGCAGAACGCCGCGTCCATCGCGGCGCTGTTCCTCACCACCGAGGCCGTCATCGCCGAGAAGCCCGAGAAGACCCCTGCCGCTCCGGCCATGCCGGGCGGCGGCGACATGGACTTCTAGGCCGGCTCACCCAGTGGATCTCCCGCCCTGGGCCCGGGCGCATCGTGCCGTCCCGGGCCCCTGACCCGCGGGCAGGCGCTTGCCGTACGAAACGATTCCGTTGCGGGTGCGTCTCTCACGCCACCATGGAACTCTGGGCGCGAGGTTGCGTCCCATGAGCCGTCGGTGACCCAGTCGATGTGTCCGAACCCACGAGGGCTGAGCCGCCACCCCTCAGCCCGCAGGGACCGCACACACGAGTCGGGAGCGCCCGCACCGCGGTCGGCGACGTGCGGCGCTTCCCGGTCGTCCGCCGGCGGGCACACCGTGTTCATCAACGGGGCAGCGGTTTGCCGCTCAGAGACATCGGTCCCGGTGGCCTGCTCCCCAGGCTGATCTCGATCGCCGGGGGAGACCCCGCACATGTCGTGACGATCACAGACTTCGCGAACGCCGCCGGATTTCTGAGTGTTCCGGTGCGGCTCGTCGAGCCCCAGGAGGACGAGGGTCCAGGACGACATCAAGGTCGGCGCTTCGAAGGGGAAGACCGTCCTCCGTGTGAGCCATCAGCGCACCTGGGAGTGGCCGTTCTGGTGTACGGCGCAGCACGATGGCGGACATATCAGGATTGGAGAAGCGCTGGTCATGGAGTCGCACCTAGCCTGATCGTCATGAACCCGGGTCGGCCGGCCCGGCGTGCCCGAGGCGACCCACGTACACGGATGGAGACACGATGAGCACAGTCACGAGGACGGATTCGCAGTCGCCTGCGCTGCACGTTGCCGACAGCCACGACCTGATCCGGGTGCACGGTGCGCGCGAGAACAACCTCAAGGACATCAGCGTTGAGATCCCCAAGCGCCGGCTGACGGTGTTCACCGGGGTCTCCGGGTCGGGCAAGAGCTCGCTCGTGTTCGACACGATCGCGGTGGACTCGCAGCGGCTGATCAACGAGACCTACAGCACCTTCGTCCAGGGCTTCATGCCGACGCTGGCGCGGCCCGAGGTCGACGTGCTCGAAGGGCTGACCACCGCCATCATCGTCGACCAGCAGCGGATGGGCGCCGACCCCCGGTCCACGGTCGGCACCGCCACCGACGTCAACGCGATGCTGCGCATCCTCTTCAGCCGGCTCGGTCAGCCGCACATCGGCTCGCCCAACGCCTTCTCCTTCAACGTCCCCTCGGTACGGGCGAGCGGCACGGTCACGGTCGAACGCGGTGCCGCCAAGGCCGTACGGCAGACCTTCACCCGCACCGGCGGCATGTGCCCGAAGTGCGAAGGCCGGGGCACGGTCTCCGACATCGACCTCACCCAGCTCTACGACGACTCCAAGTCGATCGCCGAGGGCGCGTTCACCATCCCCGGCTGGAAGTCCGACAGCTGGTGGACGGTGCGGATCTACGCCGAGTCGGGCTTCCTCGACCCGGACAAGCCGATCCGCGAGTTCACCAAGAAGGAGATGAACGACTTCCTCTACCGGGAGCCGACCAAGGTGAAGGTCGAGGGTGTGAACCTCACCTACGAGGGCCTGATCCCGAAGATCCAGAAGTCGTTCCTGTCCAAGGACAAGGAGTCGATGCAGCCGCACATCCGGGCGTTCGTGGAGCGGGCGGTGACGTTCACCACCTGTCCCAAGTGCGACGGCACCCGGCTCAGCGAGGCGGCCCTGTCGTCGAGGATCGACGGGATCAACATCGCCGACGCCTGCGCGATGCAGATCAGCGACCTGGCCGAATGGGTCCGCGGGCGCGATGAGCCGTCGGTGGCGCCGCTGCTCACCACGCTGCAGCGGACCCTCGACTCGTTCGTGGAGATCGGGCTGGGCTACCTCTCGCTCGACCGGCCGTCGGGCACGCTGTCGGGCGGCGAGGCGCAGCGTACCAAGATGATCCGCCACCTCGGCTCCTCGCTCACCGACACCACTTACGTCTTCGACGAGCCCACCACGGGCCTGCACCCCCATGACATCCAGCGGATGAACGACCTGCTGCTCCGGCTGCGGGACAAGGGCAACACGGTGCTCGTCGTGGAGCACGAACCGGAGACGATCGCGATCGCCGACCACGTCATCGACCTCGGCCCCGGCGCCGGTACGGCAGGCGGCACCGTCTGCTTCGAGGGCACCGTCGAAGGGCTGCGGGCCAGCGGCACCACCACCGGCCGCCACCTCGGTGACCGGGCCGCCCTCAAGGAAACGGTCCGCAAGCCCACCGGCGCGCTGGAGATCCGCGGCGCCACGACGCACAACCTGCGGAAGGTCGACGTCGACATCCCGCTCGGTGTCCTGGTCGTCGTCACCGGCGTGGCCGGCTCCGGCAAGAGCTCGCTCGTGCGCGGGTCGATCCCGGCCCGCGCGGGTGTGGTGTCGATCGACCAGGGCGGGATCCGCGGCTCGCGCCGGAGCAACCCGGCGACGTACACCGGGCTGCTCGACCCGATCCGCAAGGCGTTCGCGAAGGCCAACGGCGTGAAGCCGGCGCTGTTCAGTGCCAACTCCGAGGGCGCCTGCCCCAACTGCAACGGCGCCGGCGTCATCTACACCGACCTGGCGATCATGTCCACCGTCGCCACCACCTGCGAGGAGTGCGAGGGGAAGCGGTTCGAGGCCTCGGTGCTCGACCACCTGCTCGGCGGCCGCGACATCAGCGAGGTGCTGGCGATGCCGGTGAACGAGGCCGAGGAGTTCTTCGGCGCCGGCGAGGCACGTACGCCGGCCGCGCACGCCATCCTCGAGCGGCTCGCCGACGTCGGGCTCGGCTACCTCGCCATCGGCCAGCCGCTCACCACGCTGTCCGGCGGCGAGCGGCAGCGCCTCAAGCTGGCCACCCACATGGCCGACAAGGGCGGCGTCTATGTCCTCGACGAGCCCACCACCGGCCTGCACCTGGCCGACGTCGAGCAGTTGCTCGGCGTGCTCGACCGGCTCGTCGAGTCCGGCAAGTCGGTCATCGTTGTCGAGCACCACCAGGCGGTCATGGCACACGCCGACTGGATCATCGACCTCGGCCCGGGCGCCGGTCACGATGGCGGCCGCATCGTCTTCGAGGGCACCCCGGCCGACCTGGTCGCCGCCCGCTCCACCCGCACCGGCGAGCACCTGGCGGCCTACGTCGGCGCATGAGCCGGAAGGGGCGGGCGTCCGGTGAACGTCATGGTCGAGGCGACCCTCTACGACCCGGCACGCGCGCCGTTGCTGGCCGCCCTGCACCTGGTCACGTGGGTGCCCGGGACGCTGGTGCTGCTCGTTTCCCTGTTCTGGCTCGTCCGCATCACCGGCCGGGGCGTGGCCGGCGACCGCGCGCTGTTCTCCACCCACACGGCGCGGGACCTGCGAAGGATCGGTACGATCATCACGCTCGGCTCACTGGTGGCCTTCGCTCTCGACTTCGCGGCCAAGACCGCGGCGGCTCGGATGCTGACCGTCGAGGCGTACCTGGTGCCCGGCGAGGTCGAATGGCCGATTCCGGCCGTGGTGATGGGGGTGGGAGCGTTCGTGGTGGCTGAAGTGATCGGGCGCGGCCTGGCCATGTTCGACGAGCTCGAAGGCATGATCTGAGTGCCGCCGCCAGGCGAGCTCGGCGGGCGCATCGAGATCCGGCTCGACGAGTTGCTCGCCCGGCGGGGCATGACGCTGACCGAGCTGTCCTACCGGGTCGAGGTGACGATCGCCAACCTGTCCATCCTCAAGACGGGCAAGGGCAAGGCCATCAGGTTCTCCACTCTGGCCCGGCTGTGCGAGGTGCTCGACTGCCAGCCGGGAGACCTGCTGAGTTACACGACACATCCCGCCGACAAGCCGTGAGGCCGCCTCAGTCGAACTGGCTGACCACGCCCGCCAGCCCGCAGGGCGCGTGCAGGAAGAGGTAGTGGACGCCGGCTCCGCTCTCGGCGACGTCGGCACCGGCCAGGGCGCCGACGTACGTCATGACCTGCCCGCAGCCGGGGCACACGGGATAGTCGGGATCCTGGATCCAGTCCGGTCGTCCGCCGAGGGTGGACCGGCCCTCGCCGTCGCCTGCCAGATACAGGCCGGGCCGTCGCTCACCCGGTGTGAAGCGCGCCGGGGGCGGCTCCATCGCCTCCAGCACCAGTTCGTTCAGGTAACCGGGCGGGACGGTGTGCGTGGACCAGGCCGCGCCACCTTCCGGGGTCACCTCGGTGAAGATGTCGGCGTAGGTCGAGCACGGGCAGCAGGCGACGATCCGCAGGCGACCCTGCCAGCCGCTGTGCGCGAGCGCGTCACCGGCCGCCGGGTCGGCGGTGTCCACGTCGAGCAGGGTCCACAGCCGGCTCTGGCACCACGGGCAGGTCCCCGCGGCGGTGCTCGCCCCCTCCTCGGGCACCAGCCGGTACGCCGTCGTCCCGCAAACCCGCAGAGCCCGCCCGTCGGCGTCGAAGTCCCACCCGTACCTCTGCAGGCCGCGGACGAGGTCGACGTCGATTCCGGGCGGCGGCTGGCTCCGCCACCTCCGGAAGGCGGCCTCGACCACCGGACCGCGGGTCGCGGTGAGCACCGTGATCAGCCACTGCTCCCCGGCCCCCGCGTCGAGCCGCGCGACGGCCTCACGCTGGAGATCCTCATCCGCGGCGCGGAACAACGTCTCGGGGAGGTACATGTCCGCATCGAGCAGCCGCCGCAGGTACGGCCGGAGCGCGACCGGATCGTCCTCCGCCTCCCCGCCCAGCTCCCACACGGCGTCGTCGTCGCCGGACAGGACGCGGTCCACGAGTTCAGCAATCATGATCGCAGGCTATCGACCCTGGCAAGGGGGCCTGTCATACCCGTTCGAGGGCGACGCCGGGTCCCACCCGTTTCCGATCGCTGACGATGTCCTGGCCGAGCTCGGTGGGGTAGTGCAGGACGAGGTTGGCCTGCCGGACGCTGTCGATCAGCTTGGCCTGGCGCAGGACCCGGGCGTGCTCGCTGGCCGTGGCCAGCGGGACGCCGGCCCGGCCGGCCAGTTCGGTGGTGCTGCACCCCTGGGTCATCGCGATGCAGCGCAGGATGTCGGCCCTGGTCTTGCCCAGCAGCGCGGCCAGGGCGTCGCTGCCGACCACCTCCGGGTTGGACCGGTGCGGCGCGGGATAGACCAGCACGGGCGACAGTTCCGGGTCGGCCAGCGCGATGGGGGAGCGCCTGCAGAAGTAGGACGGGATGAGCGTCAGCCCCCGCCCGTTCAGCAGGATCTCCCGGCCTGCCACGGGGTAGTCGACCTCCAGCACGGGGAACCGCCAGCGCACATGCGGCGAGAAGCTGGACAGCACCTGCTCGACACCGCCGTCCGAGAGGCCGCGTAACATGACCGCACGTTCCCTGGCCAGGGCGCGCTCCACGAACACCCAGTGCGAAGTCAGGACCGCGCGGCAGTAGTCGCTCACGGTGCGGCTGAGCCGGCGTATCGCCTCGGGTTCCCCGCCGGCGAGGTCCTCCAGGTCGGCGGGCAGGTCGACGTGGCCGCGCAGCAGCTCCAGCTCGTGGCGGACCCGGGCGCCGGGGGTCCGCGCGAGCGCCTGGATCGCGGGGCCGGGCCCGTCCTGGGCCTCGATCGGGGTGAGGAAGTCCGGAAAGTACCGGGCGAGCGGGGTCAGCGGGATGAGCGTCGTACGCACCTGGCTGAGCAGGCCGGCGTCGATGATCTGCCGGCGCGCCCGCTGCCGCCATTCGTGGATGACCGGGCCGCCGTCCTGGGATTGCAGGCGGTGCAGGCTCCCGACCATTTCCCACATCAGGTCCGCCCGAGGCGCGATGCGGATACGCGCCAAGTCATCCGCGGTGAAGACTATTTTCAGGGTCCCCCTGGCCATGCCATCTCCTGCCGTTGTCGTCCCCTTGCTGAATGGCGGTTCGGGTGCCGTCTCGTACGTTGTCCATGCCAGGCACAGAGCGCGCGATCACAGCGTCGACTGTCAGCGCAGAATGGCCGGACGCCGCATCTCATCAGGCAGGCTCGGCCGTGGCCCGACCCGTGGACAGGCGTAGGTGGGGCTTCCCCTTGCCCCGACACCCCGTTCGAGGCACATGCTGGCAGCCGCCCGTCACGCGGAGCAAGGCGGACCACCGGGGATGGGATGCCGGGACGCTCCCACCCGCCCGGAGCTGGGGGTTCACCGGCCTCGCGGGACACGGACGGGATGCCGCCCGGCCACGGTCAGGCCTGCAGATAGCGCAGGACGGCGAGCACCCGGCGGTGGTCGTTGTCCGACGGGGACAGGCCCAGCTTGGTGAAGATCTGCGTCACGTGCTTCTCCACCGAGCCGTACGACAGGAACAGCGCCGCGGCGATGGCGTTGTTGGAACGCCCCTCCGCCATCATGGCCAGCACCTCGCGCTCCCTGGGGGTGAGCGGTGCCGATCGCCGCGCCGCTGGCGGCGTCGTCGCGCACCCGCAGGGTCAGCAGGCCGTCGCGCACCCGGACGTCCACACCGGCCTGCCCGGCGCCGCTGTGCTTGACCACGTTGGCGAGCAGTTCGGTGGTGCAGAAGTACGCGATGGCCTCGATGGCCGGCGCCGGACGCTCGGGCAGGTAGGCCGCGAACCGGACGGGGATCGGGCTGCGCGCGGTGAGTGTGGCCAGGGCGACCTCCAGCCCCTGGTCGAGCGCGGGCGGGTGGATGCCGCGAATGAGGTCGCGCAGCGAGGACCTGCGGAGATGACCGTGGCTACGCCGGTTACGCCGAGTTGGAGAAGTTCCGCCGCCAGGCGCGGGAGATCTCGCCGAACTTCGGCGGAGCCGCGTTCGACGCGCTCGGCTGCGCCGGCTGGCTGCTCAAGGTCGCCAACCCGACCCGCCCGCTGCGGACCCACGGCCTGCCGCCGTTCCTGGGGGCCGGCAGCACGTGGGGCGACTACAGCATCACCGAGAGCTTCACGAAGATGGTCCAGGGATCGGTGACCGTGGGCTACGACGGGCCCGGCCACGTCATGTATCTGTCGGGCAAGAAGTGCCCGATCCGGTACGCCACCGCGTACCTGACCGGCCTGAAACTGCCGAAGCCGGGCACCACCTGCCCCGCCGAGTGACGCTCAGTGGCCGCCCGTCTGGCGGTCCGGCGCCCAGAGCTGGTCGGCGTCGCCGGCGGCGAGCCTGCCCCGGTAGACGTCGATCTTGTGATCGATGAGCCTGAGGTTCTCCTGCACCTCGGCGAGCTTGGCGGTCACGTCGGCGCGGTGGGCCTCCAGCAGGGCGAGCCGTTCCTGCTCGTTGCCCTGCCCGGCGGACACGAGCTGGGCGTAGCGCCGGATGGTCTTGATGGGCATGCCGGTGGCCCGCAACTTGGTGCAGACGACGATCCACTGGAGGTCGAGCCGCTGGTAGCAGCGCCGGCCGCCGGCGGTGCGGCGCACAGGGGTGACGACCAGCCCGGCACGCTCGTAGTAGCGCAGGGTGTGCACGCTGACCCCGGTGCGGCGGGCGGCCTCGGCGATGCTCAGGCCCGGATCGGGGTCGGAGCGTACAGGCCCGGAACGCGGCTGCGACGTGACCTCGAGCATGCGTCAAATCCTAGCGCCCCTGGTCAAACCACCTCTGACCGGGACAAGCCCCGGAACGGCAGCGCCCCCCGGACTACCCAAGCCGGGGCCCTTTAGCGCCGGCCCTCGAAGCCGTGGCGCATGATCAGGAGCAGCCGCCGCGCGTGCTCCGCGCCGCCGGCCGCGATGGCGGCGGCGCTCGTCAGGGCGAGCAGGTCGTCCGCCGTCAGATCGGGGTCCAGGGCGCCGGTTTCCCGGGCTCGGGCGAGCAGCTTCCGCGCGGTCGATCGCATGGACTCGTGCCAGGAGTCGAACAGCTTGGTACGCCGCTCGCCGTTGTGCTCGGTGCCGGCGAGCGCCAGGGCGCGTTTGGTGGCGACGTGGACGACGAAGGCGTCCAGCCAGGTGAACAGCGCCTCGTCCGCGGGTTCGGATTCGAGCAGAGCGGCCCCGTGCTCCAGGAGTGTCGTCACCTCGCCCGCGTACACCGCCACGATCAGATCCTGGCGGGTGGGGAAATGGCGGTAGAGCGTCGCGTTGCCGACGCCCGCCCGGCGGGCCACCTCGTCCAGCGCGACGTCGGGCCCATGCCCGTCGAAGAGCTCCTTGGCCGCCGCGAGCAGCGACTGGACGCTCCTGGCCGCGTCAGCCCTGCGCGGCTTCGGCATCGTCACGCTCCTGGTTGCCATGTGGGGAGTTCCCCGTTTACCGTAGCGCACGGCGAAAACGGGGAACTCCCCACATCGACGTCAGCCCAGGAGAACCGTCATGACACTCACGTACGAAGATCGCTGTCTCATCACCGACCTGATCGCGATGCACGGGCACCTGTGCGACAGCGGGGAACTCGACCGGCTGGACGAGGTGTTCACCGCCGACGTCGTGTACGACGTGACCGATTTCGGGCTGGAGATCCTGCGCGGGGTGGTCGCCTGCGCCGAGGCGGGACGCGCCCTGGGCGACCGGAACCCGGTGGGACACCACGTCACGAACACCGTCCTGAGCGAGCAGGCCGCCGGCCGGGTGCACGCACGCTCCAAAGGCATCGGCGTCACAGCCGACGGCACGTGCGGGAGCCTCGTCTACGAGGACACCGTCGTGCGCGTGGCCCAGGGCTGGCGGATCAGCCACCGGACGGTGCGCGCCCGGCGGGTGCCTCTGGGCGGGTGACGATCAGCCTCGGCCGAGGGAGGCTCAGGACGCCGCCTCCTGCCGGGAGCGTGGCCGGGCGCGGACGTGCATGCGTTCCCCCTGGCGGCCGAACAGGTTGAGGACCTCCACGGGAGACTCGCCCGCGGGGCCGAACCAGTGCGGCAGGCGGGTGTCGAACTCGGCGGCCTCGCCCGGTCCCATGAGCAGGTCGTGGTCGGCCACGATGAGCCGGAGCTTCCCGGACAGGACGTACAGCCACTCGTAGCCCTCGTGGGTGATCGGCTGGGGCGTCTTCTGATCGGCCGGGATGATCGACTTCCAGGCCTGAATGGGTCCCGGGTGAGCGGTCAGGGGGATCACCGTGCGGCCGTTGCGGACCCGGGGCCTGGAGCGGATCCGCGGGTCGCCGACCTCCGGCGCCCCGACCAGCTCGTCCAGCGGCACCTGATGGGCCTGCGCGATGGGCAGCAGCAGCTCCAGGCTCGGGCGGCGCTGGCCGGTCTCCAGCCTCGACAGCGTGCTCTTGGAGATGCCGGTGGCCTCGGCCAGCTCCGACAGGCTCACGCCGCGCTCGGTACGGATGCGCCTGAGGCGGGAGCCGACCTGGGCCAGCGCGGTGGCGATGGGGGATTGCTCGTCCATGTCCTCATTTCACCTCCCGCGTCCCAGAAATAGCAACGATAGTTGTCGATTTCAGGGCCTGCGCCGCACCATCGGGCACGGAGGTGATCGCCATGATCAAGGCGACTGACCAGGACGGCATGGACAAGGCCGTCCCGAACGAGGTGTACGACGTGGTGGTGGTCGGCGCCGGGGCGGCCGGCCTGAACGCCGCCCTGCTGCTGGGCCGCGCCCGCCGCAAGGTGGTGGTGACAGACGGCGGGGAGCCGCGCAACGCGCCCGCCGCGCACATGCACGGCTTCCTGTCCCGCGACGGCCTGCCCCCGGCGGAGCTGCTCGAACTCGGCCGCGCCGAGGTCACCCGGTACGGCGTCCGGCTCCTCCGGGCCCGGGTGACACGGATCGACCACGGCTACTACGTCCGCCTGGCCGACGGGGCGGTGCTCAGGGCCCGCCGCGTCCTGGTCGCGACCGGGCTGCGCGACGAACTGCCCGACCTCCCCGGCGTGCGCGAACGCTGGGGCAAGGACCTGCTGCACTGCCCCTACTGCCACGGCTACGAAGTACGCGACCAGCCGCTGGCCGTGCTCGGCACCGGTCCTGGCGCGGTGCACCAGGCCCTGCTCCTGCGCGACTGGAGCGACGACGTCGCCTTCTTCCCGCACACCCTCGACCTGACGGCGCAGGACCGGGAGCGGCTGGAGGCACGCGGCCTGCGCATCGTGGAGGGCGAGATCGAGCGGCTGGTCATCGACGGCGACCGGCTGCGCGGCATCGAGCTCGCCGGCGGTCACGTCGTCCCGCGTGCCGCCGCCTTCGTCTTCCCGCGCATGGTGCCGCGCGACGACCTGCTGACCGGCCTGGGCTGCGCCAGGGACGACAACGGCTGGGTCACCACCGACCGCACCGGCCGGACCAGCGTCCCCGGCGTCTGGGCCGCCGGCAACGTCATCGACCCGCGCGCCCAGGTCGTCACCGCCGCCGGCATGGGGTCCGCCGCCGCCTTCGCCATCAACACCGACCTGGTGAACGAGGACGTCGACAGCGCCGTCGAACAGCGTCGCGCCGCGTTCGCGGTCCGGGGTGAGAGCCGGTGAGCGTGGAAACCGCACAGCAACGGGTGCCGGTCTCGCGCGGGAGGCTGCCGCTCGGCGTCTACCTGCTGGCGTTCAGCCTGTTCGCGATGGGCAGCGCGGAGTTCCTGCTGGCCGGGGTGCTGCCGGCGGTCGCGGCGGACTTCGGGATCACCCTGTCCGCCGCCGGCGCGCTGATCTCGGCGTTCGGCGTCGGCGTCGTCATCGGCGGGCCACCCTTCGCGATCATGACGTTGCGCTGGCCGCGCCGCACCACGCTGGTGGCCACCCAGGCGGTCTTCGCCGCCTCGGTGACCGCCGGCCTGCTGACCAGCGACTACACGGTGCTGCTGACCACCCGTTTCGTCTGCGGCCTGGCCTATGCGGGCTACTGGGCGGTCGCGGCGGTCACCGCGATCGGCCTCGTCACGCCCGACCGCACCGCACGCGCCTCGGGGGTCGTCGTCAGCGGGCTCAGCCTCGCGATGATCGCCGGTGGCCCGGCCGGGGCGTTGCTCAGCTACTTCACGGGATGGCGGGGCGGGTTCTGGGGCGTGGTCGCCCTGACCGCCGCCGGTGCGATCTTGAGTCTGCTCGCGATGCCCGCGACCAGCGCGGGGGAGGAGCCCAGCGTGCGGCGCGAGCTGCGCACCATGAGACGGCCGCAACTGTGGGTCGTGTACGCCGTCACCATCCTGAGCACCGCCGCCTACATGATCTCGTTCAACTACCTGGCCCCGTTCCTGACCGGCATCACCGGCCTGCCCGGCGTCTGGGTCCCGGCGATCCTCGCGCTGTTCGGCGGGGGCGCCTTCGCCGGCCTGTCCGTCGGAGGCCGGATCGCCGATCGGCGGCCCTTCCACGCGCTCCTGATCGGGGCGATCGGGATCCTGGCCAGTTCTGTCCTGCTCGCCGTACTCGCCGGGCAGGCGGTGGCCGTGATCCCCCTCGTCCTGCTCCTGGGGGTGGCCGGGTTCGTGCTGAACCCGGCCATCTACGGGCGGGTGTTCACCATCGCGTCGGAGGCGCCGACCCTCGCCGGGGCCACCGCCGTCTCCGCGTTCCAGCTCGGCATCAGCCTCGTCCCGGCGCTGGCCGGGGTGGCACTGAACGCGGGTGCCGGCATCACCTCGGTCATGTGGATCGGTGCCGCCCTGGCCGCGGTCACGGTGCCGGCCGCGCTGCTCGACCGGGCCATCTCCCGGCGCCGGTCAGACAGCTCCTGAACCCGGCGGCGTGACGGCGGTCGAGCCCGATCCGAAGATGCGGGAGAAACCGGCCGAGCGATTGCCGCGCTGCGTCGTCTGTGACTTCCGGGGTTTCGAGAGTGCCGGGTGCGTGGGAGTTGGTAGCGATCGTGTAACCCGCCGCACATGGAACGGCCGTTCTGTCACGATCTGGATCGCCGGCGATCAGGATAGATGCGGGGCGGCGCTCGGTCAGGACGGGAGCGGCGAGCCGGGGCACGTGCTGGTGCGCCGGCCGGTTTCGAAGTAGCTGACGATCTTGGCTATGCAGCCGGGTATCCGGGTGGCGGAGCCGTGCACGTCGTCGTCGATACTCACGAGGCCACCGCCGATGGCTTTGTGCATGGCGAGCGTCCCCTCGTACGGAGCCAAGGTCTCGTAGCGGTGTCCCGACAACATCAACGAGCCGCCGCCGCGCTTCACGGGGCTTTCGTCCACCGGCAGCGGCCATCCCGCGCATGGGGGCACGTAGGTGCTGGATCGGCCGGTCACCGGGTAGCGCTCCAGGATCTGCTGGTACGCCTTCCACGCCGGTTCGAACGCGCGCGAGCCCGAGTCCTCGTTGCAGATGTAGGCGAGGTTCGCCGTCCTGTCGGACCCGCCGTCCGACGGCCCGCCGCCGAACACCTTCCTGACGGCCGGTGGCGCCGTCGGTCCTTCCGCGTCCACCAGTTCCTTGAACGCTTGCGCGACGTCGGGCCAGCTCGCGCTGGAACGGCCTGCGGCCTGGGCGACCTTGCCGCCGTCCAAGGCGATGCCGGGGTCGGTGAAGGTCAGCGGCTCGGCGTCGTACGACTTGCGCATCGCCGTGAGCGTCGACACCACCTGCTTCCGGGATGCGCCCAGCCCGTAGGTGCCATCGCGTTCGGCGATCCAGGCGGCCAACCGCTGGAAGCCGCGGTCGGCAGCCTTTGCGCGCAGCCCTGTCGCGTGGTCCCGGCCGCGCTCGGGCGGCGCCACGCTGTCCAGCCACATCCGGTGCACCTTGTCGCCGTGCAGGCTGCGCAGGACGGCCCCGAGCCAGGTGCCCCACGAGATGCCGTAGAAGCTGATCTTCCGCTCACCCAGCGCGGCGCGGATCCGGTCTATGTCACGAGCCACGTTCGCGGCGCTGAGCTGCTTTAGGAAGGCGGGGTTCGACCGGGCGCACGCCTGGTTTCTGGCGGCCGTGTCGTCGTAGAGCCTTCTGGCCCGCTCCTTGGTGACCGACCCTGGCTGTGTCCGGTCCGGGCTCAGGGCGCAGGCGGTTTTCGTGCTGCGGCCGACGCCTCTCGGGTCAAACCCGATCAGGTCATACCGTTCGTCCAGCGACACACCCTTCGTGACAAGTTCGATCGGCATCAGGTAGCCGCTGCCGCCCGGCCCACCCGGGTTGAAGGCCAGGCTCCCGATCCTGCGCTTCTGATCCGTGGCCTTCAGCCTGGTCAGGGCGATGGTGATCTGGGTACCGCCCGGATCGGAGTAGTCCTGCGGAACGCTCAGGGTCCCGCACTGCGTACGGCCGAGCAACTGACGCAACTTCGCGAACTCCTTCTCCTTCAGCCCCCGGGAGCGCAACTCATCGTCAGAATATTCCGGGCACTGCTGCCATGAGATGGACGCAGGCTTGACCCCGGTTTCGGCCACGGCGGGCGGCGAGGCCACCACGGAGCTCACCAGCAGAGCACCCAGCCCCACGCCGGGCACGGTCGAATGGTTCATGAACGGAAGTCCTTTCCTCGGCGAAAGATCCAGTTATGCACCAAGGGATGTTTCCTGAGCGTTAGCGCGCATGAGTGCCACTCGCATGGGACCTCCCGCTCGCCGGAGCCGTCGGCCGCGATCCTGTCCCGGCCGGACAGGAAGAGACGTGGGCGCGGGCCGCGGGGCATTTCGGCCGCTTGCACCCGGTTACACGATCGCTACCTCACCGGCCTGCCGTCCCCGCCAGCGGGCGTGAGTGACCGGGAAGGGGTGTGTCCCGGTCGCGCCTCCATGACGGGATGGTGGGGTGGACTCTGCCCCCGTGGGAGAGTCCATGCTGGGGTTCGTGGACGGAGATCTACTGCCGATCGGGCAGTTCGCCAGGTTGAGCCGGTTGAGCGTCAAGCAGTTGCGGCACTATGACGAGCTGGGGCTGCTGGTGCCGGCGTATGTGGACGCCGATTCCGGCTACCGCTACTACCGGCGCGGGCAGGCCAGGCAGGCGTTGTCGATCGGGCTGCTGCGCACGCTGGACGTTCCGCTGCCGGTCATCGCCGAGGTCCTGTCGGGCACGGCCGGCGCCCTGGACGGGGTGCGCGCCGGGCTGGAGGCGGAGCTGGAGAGGCGGCGGCGGACGCTGGCGACGCTGGAGCGCGTGATGGCCGACGGGTTGCCGGTCGCGCCCGTACGGGTGGTCACCGAGCCGGCCAGGCCGGTGGCGATGGCCCGGGAGAGCGCGGCCGGGCCCGCCGACGTGGCCCGCGCCACCTCGGCGGCGATCGCCCGGCTGATGCGCGCCCGGCCCGAGGCCGGGCCGCCGGAGCTGATCGGGCTGTTCCCGGTCGAGCTGGGCGACGCCTTCGAGGTGCGCGTCGCGCTCGTCGCCGGCCGCGACGGCCCGGCCGGGCCGTGGGAGCGGGCGGGCCTCGACCTGGCGGTGCTGCCCGGCGGGGCGTTCGCCTGCGCGACGCACGTAGGCCCGTACGACCAGATCTCCTTCACCGCCCACGCCGTGCTGGCCTGGTGCGCCGAGAGAGGGCACCCACTGAGCGGCCCCATCCGCGAGGTGTACGTCTCCGACCCGGCCACCACCGAGCCGGACCGGCTCGTCACCCACCTGATGACCCCCTTGGAGGACCTGCCATGACCCCGACGATCGCCACCCATGGCCCCGTGACCTGCCTGAACGTGACCGGCCTGGGGGAGCCCGGCGGCAGCGAGCACACCACGGCCATCCGCGCCCTGTACACCGTCGCCGCCGCCCTGGGCGCCGACACCGGCCCGATGACGGGCCAGTGGTGGGTGGAGGACGAGCGGCCGGCCCTGCGGGTGCCCCGCGAGCAGTGGCGCTGGCACCTGCTGCTGCCGCTGCGAGCCGTGCCGGAGCACGAGCACCCGGAGGGCGCGCTGGAGCGGGCCCGCGAGGCCGGCCGCGCCTCGGGCGCCGCCGTGGACCGCGTACGGCTGGCCACCATCACCGAGGGCCGGTGCGTGGAGCTGCTGCACGAGGGCCCGTTCAGTGAGGAGCCCCGGTCGCTGAAGGTCATGGAGGACTTCATGGCCGCGCGCGGCCTGGTCGCCAACGGCCCGCACCACGAGGTCTACCTGACCTCCCTGGACGACCCGGCGCCCCGCACGTTGCTGCGTCAGCCGGTACGCCCGGCCTGACGCACTCCCACCCCATCGGCCGGTGCCGCCTCCTCGCCGGTCGGCACCGGCTTTCTGGTGCGGCGTGCTTCCGGGAGGAAGCACAGCAGGCCGATGGCCGCCAGGGCGGCGCCGAGCCAGAGGGGGGCGCGCAGGCCGTAGGCGTCGATGGCCAGGCCACCGACCGAGGAGCCGATGATGACGCCCAGGGTGATGAAGGACGAGTGGACGGTGTTCACGAGCGGGCGGGCGTTGGCGATGCGCTGGACACGGGTGCCCATGGCGGGGTTCATGGTGACGCCCACCAGGCCGATGCCCAGCATGAACGCCACGGCGGGGACGCTGACGTGGGCCAGCAGGGCGAAACCGGTCAGGAAGAGCAGGTTGAGTGCCAGGCCCCATACCTGGACGCTGATGGTGTGCCGGTCGGCCAGGCGTCCGACGACGGTGTTGCCCACCACGGTCGCGGCGCCGTACGCGACCAGCAGGAGCGGTACGGTGTCAGCGCTGACCCCCGTCACCTGGGTGAGGATCGGGCTCAGGTAGCTGAAGGCGGAGAAGGTCGCGCCGATGATGAGGGTGCTGGTGCACAGCACCAGCCACAGCTTGGCGTTCTTGAAGACCTGCAGCTCGTCGCGGAAGCTCGCGCCGTCATCCGCGGCCTGCTCCAGGCGCGGCCCGCCGATCAGCGTGGCCAGGGCGGTCAGGATCGTCAGCGCGCTGACGGCCCAGAAGGCGGCGCGCCATCCCAGGTGCTCTCCGATCAGCGTGCACAGCGGGAGCCCCAGCAGGGTGCCGACCATCAGGCCGTTCAGGACCACCGCGATGGCCCGCCCGCGGATGTGGGGCGCCGTCAACCGGGCGGCCAGGGAGATGGCCACCCCGAAGAACGCCTGCGCGGCGACTCCGGTGATGACCCGCGCGACCAGCATGACCGGGTACGAGCCCGCGGTGGCGGCCAGCACGTTGCCCAACAGAAAGACGGCGAACAGCGACATGAGCGCCGGCTTGGGGCGCCACTTCGCGACCGCGACGGTGAGGAACGGGCCGCCGACGGTCATCGCGACCGCGAAGGCCGTGATGAGATAGCCGATCTGCGGGATGGTCGCGTCGAGTCCCACGGCCATCTGCGGCATGAGTCCGGCGACGGAGAACTCACTGGTCACCATGGCGAAGATGCCGAAGGCAAGCAGGTATACGGCACGGGGCAAGGCAGGCACTCCTCAGAATTTTGCATCGATTGGTGTAAAATGTGGGCAGGCGAGCGCCCGCCCACGACTCGGGGGCTTGTCAGGGCGGGAAGGTCAGGTCAGGGCATCCAGGGCAAGGTCGGCGATGCCCTCCAGGGCGGCACGGTCCGAGCCTCCCTGCGCGGCCACCCTGATGCCCGCGATCACGGCGTTGACGAACCGGGCCAGCGACTCCGGTCCGCGCGTGGAGGTGATCTCGCCGGCCGCCAGCCCGGCCGCGATCACGGTTCTCAAGGAATCGAGCCGCCCGGCCAGGTCGCGGTTCAGGACCGCGGCGATCTCCGGGTCACGGGCCGCCAGCTCCACGGTGGTGTTCACGGTCAGACAGCCGCGACCGTGGCCGTTCCGGAAGGTCGCCGACTCCTGGTCGATGATCGCCGTGAGGAGCGCGCGGATCCGCTCCACGGCCGACTGCCGCTCGTCCTCCAGGATGCGGAACTGGTTGCCGGCGGTGGCCTCGATGTAGCGGGCCAGTACGCGCTTGAACAGCTCGTGTTTGCTGCTGAAGGCGTTGTAGAGGCTGCTGCGGTCAAGGCCGACGGCCGTGCAGAGGTCCCGGGTCGAGGTGGCCTCATAGCCGTTCGCCCAGAACAGGTCCATCGCGATGTCCAGCACCCGTTCCTCGTCGAACGTCCGTGGTCGAGCCATGCGGCAACACTAGCGTTCTGCACCGATTGGTGCAATATCGGAGTGAGTCAGGGATCGGCGCGCCTCACGGCAGCAGGCCGCGTTCCATCGCCGTCATCACCGCCGCCGTGCGGTCGGAGACGCCGAGCTTCTTGAAGGTGCGCAGCAGGTACGTCTTGACGGTGGCCTCGCTGATGAACAGCTCGCCGCCGATCTCGGCGTTGGTCAGGCCCTGGCCGACCAGGCGGAGCACGTCGCGCTCGCGGTCGGAGAGAGGCGACGGCTCGGCCCCCCGGGCACGGAAGAGCTTGCCGGCTAGGGACGGGGTGAGCACGGTGTCCCCGCGGGCGGCGCTCTGCACCGCGCCGATCATCTCCGCGCGCGAGCTGCCCTTCAGCAGATAGCCCGCCGCGCCCGCCTCGACCGCCCGCAGGATGTCGGTGTCGTCCTCGTAGGTGGTCACGATGACGACCTTGCTGCCGGGCAGCCGCCGCACGATGTGCTCGGTGGCCGAGACGCCGTCCATCCCGCCCATGCGCAGGTCCAGCAGGATGACGTCCGGCCGGAGCGCCTCCGCCCGGACGACCGCCTCCTCTCCGGAGCCGGCCTCGCCCACGACGGTGATGCCGTCGGCGGACTGCAGCATGGCGATGAGACCCTCGCGGACCACCGGGTGGTCGTCGGCGAGCAGGACCTTGATGTCAGACATGTGCCGCCTCCTCGACGGGGACGCGCACCTCGACGGCGGTGCCCTCGCCCGGCCGGCTGGTGACCGTCACCGTCCCGTCGATCTCCGCCACCCGGGCCTGCATGCCGCGCAGCCCGTACCCCTCGTGGGTGTCGTCCGGGGTGAACCCCTCACCGTCGTCACGGATCAGCAGGCGGACCGTGTCGCCCTCGAAGGCCACCACCACCTCCAGCGCGCGGGCCCGCCTGGCGTGCTTGCGCACGTTGGCGATCGCCTCCTGCACCGAGCGCAGCAGGACGACGTTGACCGGCATCGGCAGGGCTCGCTCCGTGCCCTGGACGGAGGTGCGCACGTCCAGGCCGGTCTCCGCGACCAGGCCGTCCGCCTGCCTGCGTACGGCCTGCACCAGGGAGCCGGCCCGCAGGGTGGGCGGGGTCAGGGCCGCGACGAAGTCACGGGCCTCGGCGAGGGACTCCCTGGCCACCTCCCCGGCGCGTGACAGGTGCCGGCTCGCCTGGTCCGGCGCGTCGCGCATGCTCGACTCCGCCGCCTGGACCAGGCTGATGATGCTGGTCAGGCCCTGGGCGAGGGTGTCGTGGATCTCCCGGGCCAGCCTTTCCCGCTCGGCCGAGATGCCGGCCTCGTGGGAGAGCCGGGCCACCCGCTCCCGGCTGCGCCGCAGCTCCTCGATGAGCCGGCCGCGCTCTTTGCTCTGCCGTATCACCCTCTTGATCCACAGTCCGAGCAGGACCGACAGCGCGAGGCTCAGCAGTGAGATGGGCAGCACGCCCCAGACGCTCACCGCCGGCTCCTCGCTCCTGAGCCACACCATCGCCGTCGGGAACAGGTTGGCCACCACGAGCAGGACGACCGCCGGCCTCATCGGCAGGCTCATGAGCAGCATGGGGGCCACGGCGAACAGCGCGAAGGCGCCGATGAAGCCGAACACCGTGGTGAGGCAGAACAGCAGCACCAGGCCGATCGCGAACACCAGGTTTCTCGGCCCGTAGACCTGGTTGATCATCAAGCGGCGGCCGAGCCCGGCGTACCAGGGCACGATCAGCGTCAGCGCGCCGATCGCGCCGGCGTGGTGGGCCTGGGAGGCGTCGGAAATGAACAACAGCACCGAGGTGACGAGGTAGGAGACGGCGAAGAAGGCGTCCCACAGGCCGAACCAGCCCGTACGCGGTTCGTCGCCCTGGGATCGCACGCTGCCCGGCTCCTGGCCCACCTGAGATCGCTTCACGGGCACCAGTCGTACCATGGCCGCCGGCCGTGCTCGTCACCGTACCCTCTGTCATGTCCCTCGCCGGCCCGTGTCCACCGATCGGCTGACAGCCGGAACCACCGTTCGGTCGTCTCGCGGTGGTGGGCCGCGTTCCTACGGTTGACGTCATAAGAGAACGTGCGCAGGGCCAACCCCGCACGAAACCCACCCCCACTACAGGGAGAACTCCCAAATGAGTCAGTTTCTTGCTGCCCTCATAGCGAGCGGAACCATCCTGGCCATCATCCTGGCCACCGACCTGGGACAGCGCCGCGTCACCACGATGCGGATGCTGCGGTCGGTGCTCGCGGTGGCCGTCATCATCGCGATCTTCGTTCATTCCTTCCCGACGCAGGGCAACGACCTGTCGCTGCAGCTCGTGGGGGTCGGCACGGGGGTGATCTGCGGGCTGGTCGCCGGCGCGCTGCTGCCCGCGTACCGGCGGGCCTCGGGCGAGCTCTACACCGTCGGCGGGATCGGCTACGCGCTGGTGTGGATCGTGCTGTCCACCGGCCGCGTCGTCTTCGCCTACGGAGCCGAGCACTGGTTCGCCGAAGGTCTGGTCCGCTTCTCCATCGACTACCAGATCAGCGGCCCCGACACCTACGCCAACGCCTTCGTCTTCATGTCGCTGGCCATGGTGCTGGCCCGTACCGCCGTGCTCATGGCCAAGGTGCGCAGGCTGAAGGGCCAGGACTCGGCGGACGCCGAGGTGCTGGAGGCGGCCAAGTGAGGCACGCGAACGACTTGACCCGGCCCGCGGGCGCCATGAGGCTCCGCCCGCCGCGCCATCGGGTGTCCGGCCGCGCGATCGGCTGGTGGACCGCGCAGTCCGCGGTGTTCGCCCTGCCCCTGCCGCTCACCTTCGCGATCCTGTGGGCCACCATTCCGCCCACCCGTGAGTTCTTCATGTGGTCGACCCTGATCTCCCTCGTTCCCGGCCTGCTCTACATGGCCGTCATGCCGTCCTGGCGCTACCGGGTGCACCGCTGGGAGGTCACCGACGAGGCGGTCTACGCCGCGTCCGGCTGGCTGTGGCAGCGGTGGCGGGTCGTGCCGCTGTCCCGCGTCCAGACCGTCGACACGCTGCGCGGCCCGCTGCAGCAGCTCTTCGGGCTGTCCGGTGTCAGCGTGACCACCGCCTCCTCCTCCGCGGTCGCCATCAAGGGGCTCGACCAGCAGGTCGGCGACGATCTGGTGGCCCAGCTCACCCGGAACACGCAGGCCGTACCGGGAGATGCCGCATGACGTCGCGTACGGACCCGCCCGGCGGCGGCCGGCTGAGCGGCCGGCTCGTCCTGGCCAACCTGAGCATCCCGCTCGCCCCGCTCGCCGCGTTCCTGATCAGCCTGCTCGTCACCGGCGGGCAGGCGAACCTCCAGGTCCTCATCACCATCGCCGCGCTGTTCATCGCCTTCCTGATCGTCGGCGGCATCGGTGTGACGCGGCTGGCGACCACCCGTTACCACCTCACCTCCGAGCGGTTCGAGCTCCGCTCGGGCCTGCTCTTCCGCAGCCGCCACTCGATCCCGATCGACCGCGTACGGGGCATCGACCTGACCGCCAACCCGGTGCACCGCGTCCTCGGGCTCACCACGCTCAGGATCGACACCGGCGGGCAGGGCGGCCCCACCGGCCGCGGAATCAGGCTGGACGGCCTGACCACCGCCGACGCCGCCGCGTTGCGCCGCCAGATCATCGAACTCCGCGACGCGGCCCGCCCCCGGAGCGCAGCGGACACCGATGACCTCATCAGCGAGCTGGACCGATCCTGGCTGCGGTACGCCCCGCTCACCGTCTGGGGCGTCGGCAGCGTGCTGGCCGCGGCCGGCAGCGCCTACCGGATCCTGCACGAGATGAAGATCGACCCGCTGGAGCTCGGCCTGGTCAAGGACCTGGTGCGCCGCTTCGGCTCCGTCCCGCTCTGGTACGGCGTCCTGCTGGCCGTGCTGGTCATCGTCGCCCTCGGCGTGCTCAGCTCCACCTGCACCTTCATCGAGAGCTGGAGCGGGTACGAGCTGCGCCGCGAGGAGGGCGGCATCCTGCGGACCCGCCGCGGCCTGCTGGCGACCCGCTCGGTGAGCATCGAGGAGCAGCGGTTGCGTGGCCTCGAACTGGTCGAGCCGATCCCGCTGCGCTGGGCCGGGGGAGCCAGGCTCGACGCCATCGCCAGTGGCCTGGGCAATCGTGAGGAGAACCGCAGCCGTCGCACTCTGACCCCGCCGGTTCCCCGGGCCGAGGCCCTGCGGGTGGCCGCCGAGGTGCTGCCGCCCGCCGTGGCGACCGAGCGGGACCTGCTCACCGGGGAGGGCCTGGCGCCGCACCCGCGTACCGCGCTGCGCCGCAGGATCGGCCACGCGCTGACGGCGGGGATCCTGGTCGCCGCCGTTCCCGCCGGTCTGGGACCGTGGCTCGGCTCCGCGTGGATCACCGCCGGATGGATCACCGGGCTGGTGGTGATCCCAGCCCTGCTGGCTCTCGGTTTCGACGCGTACCGGACCCTCGGTCACGGCATGCGCGGCCGCTATCTCGCCATCAGGTACGGGGCGTTCGCCCACCACACGGTCGTGCTCCGGCCGGACGGGATCATCGGCTGGAGCATCACCCGGTCGCCGTTCCAGCGCCGGACCGGCCTGCTCACCCTCGGCGCCACCACGGCCGCGGGAG
Organism: Nonomuraea sp. B12E4; assembly: GCF_039871825.1. Taxonomy (NCBI): domain Bacteria; kingdom Bacillati; phylum Actinomycetota; class Actinomycetes; order Streptosporangiales; family Streptosporangiaceae; genus Nonomuraea; species Nonomuraea sp. B12E4. Next base: position 57,350 of record NZ_JBDPME010000038.1, read on the forward strand.
ACGGCCTCTACAAGGTCCGTGACGTGTCCGTGGACCAGGGTCTGGCCCTCGCCGAGGCCGCGGTGCCCCGGCTGCTCGCCCCGTTCCTCGAGACGGGTGAACCGCCGGCCGGATTCCAGCCGCGCCGGTACGACACCGTCGTCACCGATTGACGAGCTGAGCGGCTCGGCCGCACGACCGTCGCTCATCTGGTCGGGCAGGTGCTGTCCCTCGAGCGGGATTCCGCGCTCTCGAATCGCTGACTCCGAATGCGTCCCAACATTGCGGCGACACTAGGAGAACCGCGACCACCCTTGGCGGCCCCGCCCGGCCCGCCCTTGGCCTAGCCTCGAAGCCATGGACACGGAGAACCTGCTCGGGCAGTTCCTGCGGGCCCGCCGCGAGGTGCTCCGGCCCGGGGATCTCGGCCTCCCGACCGGCACCCGCCGGCGGGTGGCGGGGCTGCGCCGCCAGGAGGTCGCACAGCTCGCCGGGGTCAGCACCGACTATTACGTACGGCTGGAGCAGGGCCGCGAGCGCCACCCCTCGGCCCAGGTGGTCGACGCGCTGGCCCGGGTGCTGGAGCTGGAGGAGGACGCGGCCGCGCACCTGCACTCGCTCGCCCGCCGACCGGCCCGGCACCTCAGGACCGCCCGGGACGAGCGCGTCAGCCCCGGCCTGACCAGCATGATGGCGGCCTGGCCGCACACCCCGGCGGTGGTGCTGGGCCGCCGTCTGACCGTGCTGGCGGCCAACACCCTGGGCGCGGCGCTGTTCGACGGCCACACCTACCGCGGTGACCTGCTCCGGCTGGTGTTCCTCGACCCGGACGCGCGCCGCTTCTACCCCGACTGGGACCGGGTGGCGGTCAACACCGTGGCCGGGTTGCGCGCGGCCGCGGGCACCGACCTCGACGACCCCCTGCTCGTCGAGGTGGTGGCGGAGCTGTCGCTCAGGAGCGAGACCTTCCGCCGCCTGTGGGCCCGCCACGACGTCCGCCAGAAGACCCACGAGATCAAGCGCTTCCGCCACCGGCTGGTCGGCGAGCTGACGCTGCGCTACGAGTCGCTGACCGTCAACAGCGCCCCCGGCCAGCAGCTCGTCGTCTACCAGGCCGCCCCCGGCAGCCCGTCCGAGGAGGCGCTGTCCTTGCTGGGCAGCCTCACCGCCGACCCCTCCGCCATCACGGACACCAGGTCCTGACCTCCCGTTCCCGCGCGCCGCCCGCCGGCGCGCCATCTCGCCATGCCCGCACCCCCGCTGCGGCGACCACCCACCACAAAGAGGAAATGTCATGATCACCACCGGTAAAGTCATCCTGATCACCGGCGCGAGCAGCGGCATCGGTCAGGCCACCGCGCTGCGGCTGGCCCGCGAGGGCTACCGGGTGGTGATCGGCGCCCGCCGGAGGGACCGGCTGGCCATGGTCGCGAAGGAGATCGAGGACGTGGGCGGCAGCGTCGACGTGCGCCGGCTCGACGTGACCGACCGCGAGGACGTCGCCGCGTTCGCCGACGCCGCCGCCGACCGGCACGGCCGGATCGACGTGATCGTCAACAACGCCGGTGTGATGCCGCTGTCACGGCTGGACGCGCTGCTGACCGCCGAATGGGACCGGATGATCGACGTCAACATACGCGGCCTCCTGCACGGGATCGCCGCGGCGCTGCCGCACTTCCAGCGGCAGGGCGGCGGCCACTTCGTCACCGTCGCCTCGATCGGCGCCCACCAGGTGGCGCCCACGGGGGCGGTCTACTGCGCCACGAAATATGCCGCCTGGGCCATCACCGAGGGCCTGCGCCTGGAGCTCGACCCGAGCATCCGGGTGACCACGGTCTCTCCCGGCGTCGTGGAGTCCGAGCTGGCCGACTCGATCAGCGACGCGGACGCGCGGGAGGCGATGCGGACATACCGGGCGGAGTCCATCCCGCCGGACAGCATCGCCGAGGCCATCTCGTACGCGATCGGCCAGTCGCCCGGCGTGGACGTCAACGAGCTCGTCATCCGCCCGGCCAGGCAGCGCTGAACCGCGCCCCGGCCGATAAACCATTTGTTCGGGCCGCGGGCCCATAGCGATGATCAAGTATGCGCGTGACCCAGGCAGTGCATGCCTACTACGAACAAGGCAGGGAGCACGATCGGCTGCGCGAGGGGCGTGGCCGGTTGGAGTTCTGGCGGACACAGGACGTGCTGCGCCGCTTGCTGCCCCCGCCCCCGGCACGCGTGCTGGACGTGGGCGGCGGGACCGGTGTGCACGCCGAGTGGCTCGGCGCCGACGGCTACGAGGTCGAGCTGCTGGACCCGATCCCGCTGCACGTGGAGCGGGCCTCGCGGATGGCCGGGCTGACCGCCCGGCTGGGCGACGCGCGGCGGTTGCCGGTGCCGGACGCGAGCGTGGACGCGGTCCTGCTGCTGGGCCCGCTCTACCATCTCACCGATCGGGCCGACCGGGTGCGGGCGCTGGCGGAGGCCCGGCGCGCCGTGCGGCCCGGCGGACTGGTGGCGGCCGCCACCATCAACCGCTACGCGGCCGTGCACGACACCGTCTACCTGGGCGCTTACCTGGATGAGCCGCAGCGGCAGGCCGCGCACGCGGCCCTGGCGGAGGGGATCATGTCCTCGCCCCGGGGGTTCAGCGCCTACCTGCACGACCCGGGCGAGGTGCCGGGGGAGTTCGCGGACGCGGGATTCCCCGACGTCCGGCAGTACGGGCTGGAGGGCGCCTTCTGGCTCTACGGTGACGTCAACGACTGGCTCGACGACCCGCAGCGCCGGCAACTCATGCTCGACGCGCAGCGCTCGGTGGAATCGGTGCCGTCCCTGCTCGGGATCAGCGGCCACCTGCTCACCGTCACCCGGCGGGACGGCTGACCGTCCGGGGCACCCGTACGGCGATCATGGCGACGTCGTCCTTCTTCGCCACCGGCATCCGGGCCAGCAGCTCGTCACAGAAGACGTCCAGCGAGACGCGGGCCAGCGCCACGGCGTGCCGGCGCAGGCGTTCCAGGCCCGTGTCGATGTCCTCGCTGGGCACCTCCACCAGGCCGTCGGTGTAGAGCAGCAGCGTGCTGCCCGCGGGCAGGCTCGCGTCCGCGCTCTGCCGCGGGGCGTCGTAGTCCACGCCGAGCAGCGGGTTGTGGCCGCCTTCGAGGTAGCCGGCGTCGCCGTCATGGGTGATCAGCAGCGGCGGCGGGTGCCCGGCCAGCGAGTAGTTGATCCGCCATTCCCCGCCGTCGCGGTTTTCCAGGCGGGCCAGGATGCAGCTCGCCGTGCCCTCACGGTGGAAGACCTCGGTGGCGATGTTGAGGCGGCGCAGGATGTCGCCGGGCGGTTCGCGGCGGTCCATGGCCAGGCCGCGCAGCATGTTGCGGAGCTGGCTCATGGTGACGGCGGCGGCCAGGTCATGCCCGGCGACGTCGCCGATGGTCAGGATGGCGGAGCCGTCGGGGTGCAGGAAGGAGTCGTACCAGTCGCCGCCGATCTCGGCGGCGGTGGCGCCCGGCCGGTAGCGGGCGGTGATCTCCAGACCGGGCAGCTCGGGCGGCTCGGGGAGCAGGTAGTGCTGCAGCGCGAGCGCCACCCGCTGGGTGCGCTGGAACCGCAGGGCGTTGCTGAGGTGCGCCTGGGCGTGGTCGAGCATCTTGCCCAGCAGGTCGACGTCGGCGGCGCTGATCGGTTCGCGGCTCCCGGAGACCGTGGCGTCGACGATCGCGGCCACGGTGCCGTCGACCAGCACCGGGACCAGGGCCATGCTGTTGACCCGGGCGGTGACGAACCACTCCTCGGCGCCGATCGGCACCACGCCGTCCGGCGCCTGCCCACAGGGGAAGACGTACCGGACGGGGCGGCGGCGCCTGATCACGTCGGCGAAGACGCCGTCGGGCTCGAACCGCTCGTTACGCGGCATCCGCGGCGCCGGCATGCCGTCCCGGTTGGTGGTCACCACGCGCTCGGCGATGAACGGCTGCACGATCGACTGGTCGTCCTCGAACTGGGGGAGCAGGTAGATGCCGACCCCGTCCGCCAGGGCGGGCACGATCACCTTGGCGAGCATGCCGAGCACCTCCTCCAGGTCGGCGACGTCCGCGGTAGCCGCCGCGGTCTGGTCGAGCAGCGTCCGCAGCCGGGCCTCCTGCCACTCCTCCTCGACGTCGGCGAGGGCGCCGATCCACTCGACGACTTCTCCGTTCTCGATGACGGGCACGGCGCGCGACCTGATGTGACGGTACGTGCCGTCCGGCATCGCCAGCCGGTAGGTCTGCTCCAGATGGCTGTGCCGCAGCATGGCCTGGTAGGCCGCCTCCTCCGAGGGCTCGCGGTCGTCGGGATGGATGACCGCCAGCCAGCCGTTGCCCCGGTATTCCTCGAAGGTCTGCCCGCTGAGCCGCTGCCATCCGGGGCTCGGCTCGGTGATCCGGCCCAGCCCGTCGCCCACCCACAACGCCTGCGTGTCGATCTGCAGGAGGCTCTGGTAGCGCAGGATGGCCCTGCTCTGGACGGCCCCGAGCTCCGGTTCCGGGCCGGCGTGGTCGGTGACCTCGGCGATGACGATCAGCACCCCGTCCTCGCCGGACGCCAGCGAGATCTTCGACATGCTCGCCGAGGCGTAGCGTTCGCGCCAGGGCGGGCCGCTGTCGTGGAACTCGAACGGGACCTCCCGCAAGGTGATCGTCTGCCCGGTTTCCAGCACCTGGTCGAGCTGCGGGTCGAAGCCCAGCGGGCGCAGGTCGCTGAACACCTCGCGGCCGGGCAGGCTGCGCGTGCGCTCCCCGACGATCTCCTGGTAGACACGGTTGGTGTAGACGATCCGATGGCCGGGTCCGCAGGTGACGGCGATCCCCAGGGGGACAGGGTCGAAGACGTCCAGGGACAGGCCCCCGGACAGTTGGGTCTTCGCACTGCTCACCCTTGGTGCCTCCCGCCTACCAGCACCCCACTGAACGTGATGCGTGACCTCCTGTCGTTGATGGCCATGGCACCGGCCATCCCTTTTAACCCCGAGATTATGTACGCATTCGAGTAAATACCGGACCAAGCGCGTGGCATCAGCCCATAAGTAGCCGAAACAGGGCGCCTTCTCCCTGCATTGGCGCAGGTCAGCGATACCTGCTCAAAGTACCCGACGCATCCACCCACTCCGCGCAGGCGGCCCGCTCAGGGCACCGCGCGGTAGTGGTAGCTGGACACCTCCTCGAAGCCGGCGCGGCCACGGCCACCGCCTCGGGCGCGCCGAAGGCGAAGTCCACGGCGCCGGTGGCGTCGGCCAGGCGCTGGAAGCGGTCGCGGTCCTCGACCGCCACGCCGAGCAGCTCGCCGATCACCGTGATGGACAGCGGCGTGGCGAGTCCCGCGACGAGGTCGGCGGGCCGGGGGAGGGCCGCGACGTGCTCGTCGGCCAGCCGCTCCACGCGTGGGCCCAGCAGCGCGATGCCGCGCGGGTTGAAGGTCCTGGACACCAGGCGCCGCAACCGGGTGTGCGTCTCGCCGTCCTGGAACAACGTCTCGTTGCCCGGGGTCTCATCACCGGGCGGCGCCAGCCCGAACCGGCGGTCGGCCAGCACGGCGGCCACGGCGTCGTACGAGGTCACCAGCCAGGCGCGGCGGCCGTCCGGGGCGCATACCCTGGCGACGGGGAGGACTCGCGCAGGGCCGCGTACGCGGGCGGCGGGCGCAGGGGATCAGGACGGTCGAACGGCAACGTGGCCATCGGAGCCCCCTCGGTGACGAGCGCGATCGTCCGCCGGATGACGTCGGCCTGGGCGGGAGTGAGATCTTCGAGGAAGGGTTCGATCGCCTCCGGGTCCCACCCGGGCGAGCCCGGCGCCGGATCGAGCGGCAGGTGCTCCATGCTGTACTCGGCGAGCGCCGCGGCGAGCGGCGCGATCCTGGGGTCGCCGGGCTCGGCCTCGGCCAGCTCGTCGAGCCTGCGGTAGAAGTCGTGGCCGCGGGCCATCGCCTCGGGATCGGTGGCCATCGACTCGAACGTCGAGGAGAACAGTTCCCCGCCGTGCGCCGGGGGGATGCTGTCCATCAGCACCAGCAGCTCCCGGTCCCAGGCGGCCGACTTCGACGCGGGCGCCTCGATCACCTGCAGGAAGTCCATGAGGGCGGGCGAGGCGGTGTCGTCGGGTCCCAGCGTCCCCTCCTCGGCCCGTTTCATCAGCTTGGCCAGCCGCGTGCGCCTGGCCTGGATCTCCCGCTCCTGCCGGGCCAGGTCGGAGTCGATCTCCGAGAGGATCTCGGGCAGCTCCCTGGAACGGTCGTCGGCGATGACGTCACGGGCCTCGTCCAGGCTCAGGCCCAGCTCGACCAGGCGGCGGACGCGGGCCAGGGCGACGGCGTCGCGCATGCCGTACTCGCGGTAGCCGTTGGCCAGGCGGGGCGGCTCCGGCAGGACGCCCTGATGGTGGTAGTAGCGCACTGTACGGGTGGACACTCCGAGCAGCGCGGCGAGCTCTCCGATCCGCATGCACCCAGTAAAGACGTTGACGCCGCGTCAAGGTCAAACCCGGCCGGGCCCCGGATAAATGAATGGCACCCGCCTGATGCCGCCGGTTAATGTTGACCATGTCGAAAGGCGGCGATTCACCGGGCCGCCCCCGAAACCCAACGGAAAGGCCTGTCATGCGATTCGCAGCCGCCCCGCGCCGGCCCGAACGGCGGTTCCGCCGCCGTCTCGCTGCGCGCGCCCGCGCGGCCGGGCAGGCCTGACGGATATTCCTCGCGAAGGAAATCCGCGGCCGCCCGGTCACCCCGGGCGGCCTTTCTCTTTCTCCGGGCTGATGGTGAAAAGGCATCACACCTGCCTTGCAAGCAGGAGTTCAGGTTTCGAGATCCTGTCGGTCCACGCCCCGTTGGTCCAGCGGTCAGGACGCCCGGCTTTCACCCGGGAAATCGCCGGTTCGAGTCCGGTACGGGGTACGCACGGCCCTATAGCTCAATGGATAGAGCGCCGGCCTACGAAGCCGGGCCAGTTGCAGGTTCGAATCCTGCTGGGGCCACCATGTGATGTCTCAGGACATCGGAAACCCTCGAACCTACGGGTTCGGGGGTTTCGTCGTGTTGGGGTTTGCCTGGGGTTGGTAGTCGCGGGTGGGGTCGATGGTCAGCTCGCGCAGGAGTTCCCCGGTG
>NZ_JBDPME010000039.1:0-61697 GCF_039871825.1 Nonomuraea sp. B12E4
GAGCACGGATGGTCGCACATCCGCTTCTATCGAGGGCTCCATGCTCTTGTCAGGCGATCGACGACACCTCCACATCCATGGTCATCCGATCGCTATCACCCGGTTTGCCTGCTGAGAAAACTTCAATCGCCTAAGCGGCGACTTGTTTCGAAGAAATTAGTCATACGGTCACGCGAAAACATGTGCTCTTCTTTGTAACGGCCGTGACGATCGCAGACTTCGGCCGGTCGCCATAAGTTGCTTGGGCGATCGGCTGCCGCGACCCTCCTTCGTCGGGCCTTGCCATCGGATGACAGGGGATCCCTAGTACCTCGGCCAGGAACCCGAAATCTGACGGCCGAGTCATGACGTGCGCCCCAGTCAGGTTCTGGCGAGGTGGCCAGCTACAGGTGGCGTCCAGACCGCCGGGAGCAGTTCTGTCGCCCTTCGGTACGCGAGCTTGAGGGTGCGGTGCCGCTCGGTCGTGGTCGCACCGGTCTGGGCCATAAGCACTTCGCGTAGCGGGTGACGTGATTCGATGAGATCGTTGTTGCGCTGTTCGAGCCACGGCATCCACGTCTCGTGCGGAGCTCGCCCTCCTTTGGCGTTGTTGCATGACCAGCAGGCCAGGACGAGGTTCCAGATGGCATCGACGTCGGGGCCTCGCCACAGACGGGTGAGCAGCTTCCAGGGCAGGACGTGCTCAACGATGGGTCCGCTGCTTGTGCTCCGCGCCATGAGCTCATTGCAGTAGGCGCAGCGGCCATCCTGATATCCGTTGAGAGCGGCGACCACCCCGGTCACGCTTCGTCGACGTTGCTTGGACTGGAGCACGAGAGCCTGTTTATCAGGATCGTAGACAAGCGACGGGCTCAGGACCCCATCGGAGATGCCCGTGGCCCACGCCGTCTCCACCAGCCGCCAGCGCGCAGCCGTTTCCGCATCCAGGTCCGGGGCATGCACCGATCCGGCGAGCTCAAGCAATTCGTCGCGCAGCATCAGACCGGGAGTGGCAGAGTTCTTGCGCTGATCCTCGTAATAGTTCACTGGTGCTTGATCACCGCCTAGCTTGGGGAAGGCGTCGACGACGTTGCTGAAGCCAAGCTGGACCGTGCGGCGGTGCAACGTGTCGCGATCAAGCTCGCCAGCGTTGAAGGCGCGGCAAGCGTCCAGGAATCTGCTGCGGGCCGAGGTCCCCTGCCGCGGCTGGCGCTGAAGGGCCTCACACAGGCGTTCCGCGTACCGCGGTGCCAGTTCTTCGAGCGTGACGTGGTTACGGCCGGTGGCAGCGACCTCCAGCAGGGTCGCGCCGAAGGCGAACTTGTAGGTGGCCGAGTTTGCGCCGTACAACACGATGGCACGCCATACGCTTTCACCGGTGACCACACCGCGGCGGTAGTCCATGCGAGCAGTATCGGCCAAGGAGGCGACAGTTTTGGGTCAGGGACAGACGATCGTTTACGGCAAACTGGTCCGTGATCGAATCCCAGAGATCATCGAAGCCGGTGGTCGTACAGCCAAAGTGCGCGTCCTCGCGGAGTCCGAGCTGGTCCCTGCCTTGACAGCCAAGCTCGTTGAGGAAACCGAGGAGCTCCGCCAAGCGGAGTCCGATGATCGGCTGGGAGAACTGGCCGACATCCACGAGGTTCTGGCAGCCCTGACAGCAACGCTCGGATTCTCTGACGAAGAGGTCCAGGCTGCCGCGCATCACAAGCGGATGAAGCGAGGCGGCTTCACGCTGCGGCTGTGGTTGGAGGAGGTAACTGCGGCCTAGGGTACTACACCCATCTAATTAGCCGCGGCCCTTAGCGAACCTCTGTCCAAGGCGTTCATTCCCTAGACGAACGAATCCTGCTCTGCTCAAGTAGATCCGCAACGACAGAAAATTCATCAAGAGCAACGGTGAGGTCTTCAACGATTTCCCGGGCGATCACACTTGAGGCAGGGGCGCTGTCACCGTCTCTCCGGCCCGAAGCCTTCAACCACGTGATGTCGAGGTTCACTTGATCACGATCCATTAGTTCCTCACATGAGAAAGGCTTGAAGCGTTCGGCCTCGACGCGACCGGCGCGAGATTCGCCCGGTCGGTAGCACATGACGAAGTCATCCAAGTCTTCGGGGACAAGCTTCCTCCTCACATCGCTGAAATGCTTGTCCGCACGGAAGTCATACACCCACAGCACAGATGTCTGCGGCACTTCAGGTTGAACCTCCTTCTTGTCGAAGAAAAGAACATTGGCCTTTACTGCAGTCGAGTAGAAGACGCCAGACGGCAATCGCAGTAGCGTATGCACATCAAAATCTGCGAGCAACTGTCGACGGACTTTATGCGCTGCGCCTCCTGCAAACAAAAAAGTATCCGACACGACGACGGCGGCCCTGCCAGGTACGCCGAGCGTTGACGCGATGTGCTGCAGAAAATTGAGCTCCCCATTCCGGGTATAAACTGGGGATCTCGGGATTGAATTCGTGCGCAGCCTGCGCCCGAAAGGTGGATTCGCCAAGATGATGCTCGGGGTTAGGAGTGGGGCCTGCAGTGTCGCATCCCGATCCTCGATCAGCCGCACAGCATTTCCGGTGTCCATCCCGTGCACAATCATATTCATCTTGGCCAGGCTAGACGCCTCCGCAACCAACTCCGTCCCGAAGATTCGGCTGCCATCCAACTGCGCGCGCTGCTCGGCCGTCATGTCATTGCGATGGTGTCGCAGGACATGGTCCCGTGCGGCCAACAGAAGGTTACCCGTTCCACAGGCGGGGTCGTAAATTATATCCGTCGGGCCAGGTTGGGCACAGTCGACCATTGCGCGAACCACTGCGCGCGGAGTGTAGTACTGTCCAAGGCCGGACCGATCGTCGTCCGCAGCTAAGGCGAGCAGCCTCTTGAAGACTCTCTCTGATGGCCCCGTGGTGCCGCTCTGCCCTGAATCCAAGGCATCCACCTCGACGATCAACTGTTTGAGCTTGTCCGGGTCTCGAATCGGGTTAGACGTACTATGGAAAATGTCCCCAAGAAGATCCTCCCGCGAAGCGAATGTTTGGAGGATATGGTCGTAGGCATCTTCTAGCGTCTGGCCATCCTTTGCCAGCAGCGCTTGCCAGGCATCGCTCAACAGCTGCAGCGTCAGATCAGGCCGATCTTTAGCCAGCTCGTGCCCACGCTTGAGAACCATCAAAGGTGCGACTTGGTCCAGGTACTCGCGTGCAGACACACCCTCATTTCGCAGTCTGCCGTAGGACTCCCACAGTTTCTCGGTCAGCTCAGGTGCCGTTGAACTGCTCAAAACAGTGCCTCTTCCTGATATGTCTGCCTGTTTCTGCTCTGCAGTGTCCGACTAACGCGATGGCGCATCGCCCGTTCGGCTCGGATCCGCTCTAACACGACGGAGATGGGCTCATCTGCCGAGTCTTGGCTCACCAAGCGGCCTGCAAACGCGTCGGCCATTAGCGATCCCCGCAGTTCTGCTGCCCGCTTCTTTGCAGTGGTGATCGTGGGCGCAAGACGTTGAATGACGTCGAGTTTCTTCCTGACATCGGCGACGATAAGTTCCTGTTCAGCAAGTGGCGGACGAGGGAAATCAACTCTGTTCAGGCGGGTTGCAGTCAGATGGGTGAGTGTTGTTGTCCCACGCGCCTCGCACCGAAAGCGCCCCGCATGCAGATGCCGGCGGAACACCAGGAGCGCCCACTCCGGTAGGACTCCAGGCTTGGCGCGAAACCGTAGGAGGCTGTTGGTGAAAGCCACATCCGCAGGAATACCCCGGTACATCGCGGGGCGGCCAAGATACTCTGGGCTCTGCCCCTCATTGAGAAGGATGTCTTTCTCTTCGAGACGGTAACGCTCGAAGTCCTGCGGCGGGATATTCATCTCCATGAGATCAGAAGTGTCGATGCGATCTTCATATACGTTAGCCACCCGCAGGTAGGGGCGCATATGAGGACCATTATGCCGGCTTGGGTGTCGCGCTCGTCCGACGTCGACCCGTCCAGCCTCAGCAACTGTCACCGAATCCCAATGCGATGGCGTCGGCATCGGCACCGCCTCCAACAGAATCCGCTTCGTCAGCAGCTCCACTCGCTCCGAAACACGCGCCATTGCCGCGTCCCCAGCATCTAGGTGGGCCACGTGATCCTCAAGAGCTGCAGCGATGCGGCGTTGCTCGGGGTACGGTGGCAGGTGCAGACGGAGGCCCCGCAGCTGTTTTTGCGACAGATACCTGACGCGACTGCCAGTGGCGTGAACCTCAAGCTCTCCTGAGAGGCTCATGTGCTCCATAAAGTAGCGAAGGTATCTGACATCTATACCATCGTATGGTCGGACTCGATGCAGATCATCTCTGTGAGTCATGTAGCCCGTGGAGTTTGGCCAGATCGCACAGCGGCCAATGTCGCCGATCTTGCAGATCAGCAGATCATTCGGCTCGAGACGAAAGAGTTCGCGTTCTTCTAACGGAATTTCTATAGTCGCAATGTCGTCTATCTCAATCCGTCCCCATCGAACATTCTCCCGCCCTACGGAAGGTATCGCGCATCTGTCACCTACGTTCCCGTAGTCAGACTTCTTTCCCAGACATGTCTCGGCAATCTCACCAATCGTCGTTGCGACCCAACCAGGAGGCAGGCACGGATAGGGGCGGTGAACCGAGTTCAAATTTGTGCCCTTCTCAAAACAGTTGGTCGGAGGTCGGTTTCGGCAGGTGGAACTGCACATGCGGCTCTGCGAACGCATCGCGCCCGACTGCGCTGAAGCTGAGTCGATCGAGTTCGTCCGCCAGGAGCGGGATGCCGGCGTTGGTGAGCATGAGCTGTGTCTGCTCGTCAGCCGAGAACAGGACGGCTCCGCGCGCCCCACGGGTTGCGAGAGTTCGGTAGGTGTTGCGCAACACTTCGTGCAGCCGCTCGCCTTGAACACCGCGCATCGCGTAGTCCTTGTTCTTGACCGCGACCCATTGACTGTCGCGCCAGACGTAGTCCTCGCCCATGATCAGACCGACGTAGTCCCACTCGAAGCTCTGGGCTGTGTAAATGCAACCTACTTGCTCAAAACCGGCCGGATCGGTAGCCCATGTTTCGGGACCGGGGATCCGCTTGCGCACGTACTTCTTGCGCGCGTTCCATGCCCGACACCACTCCCCGATGCGGATGTCCAGCTCCAGGTCCCCCTTACGATCGGTGGCCTTGGCCCACGGCCACCAGAAGCCGGCAACGATTCGGGCCGTCGCGTCCTGCGCCATCCGCAGTCGGAGATATTTTTCCATCTCCTGTGGGGAAGCAGCGAGGAAGACGTCATATTCATCGCGGGGAGTCCATGGACCAGGAGCACCACCGTGATAACCGAACAGATGCTCAACCCAGTCGACGTATTCCGGGCAGCGGCTGTGCCGGAACTGGCTGTCCAAGACGATCTCATGGACATTATCGGGCGCGACGCCGCAATCGTCGGCAGCCTGGCGAATCGTCTCCACCGTGCCGACCTCATCAGCACGGATCACCTGGTAGGGGTCGAGGAGAAAGACCGGGACACGAGCCGCATTGATCAACTCACACGCCTGCGGTACGCCCGTCCGGTCTGCCGCTCTGGTCCGGTGGTTGCTCGATGTCGGGCGAAGCCGGTGCCCCTCATCGATGACCAGGGCGTCGAGGTCGTTCTCGGTTCGCCAGCCGTGCTGGTTGAAGTAGGTGAACACTTTCTCGGCCTTTTTGCGAGGACCGCTGAGGTGCTCACGCAACGCGCCCGCGAAGGCGGAGCTCCCTGATGCGTGTTTGGCGGCAAAACCGAGGCGGTTCAGCCGACCCAGAAGCTCCAGGGCGAGCACGCTTTTGCCCGTACCCGGGCCGCCTTTGATGATAAAGACCTCTTTGTTGCTGGCCGAGCCTGCCCGCCGTACGGCTCGGATCACGCGTTCGACGGCCAGGTGCTGCTGGTCCAGCAGGACGAAGATGGGGCGTTCGCGCACTGCCTGGTCGACCGCGCGCATCAGGTCTTCGTTGGGACGAACCCGCGCCTCGTCGATGTCGCGTAGATGCTCCACGGCGTGATCACTCGAGATGGCGCCGGTGAGGAACGTAGCGAACTTGTCGCGCTCGTCCTTGGCGAAAATGTGCACGCTCCCGCCGCATTCGGCGGGCAGCGGCGCGGCTGGTGGCAGGATGCCTATCACGTCTTCGCGCTTGGCAACGTGCAGGTTGACCACGTAGTGCATGCGAGCCGAGTGTAGGTGCGACATGTGCTGCAGCATTGATTCGCCGTACGACCAGACCTGCTTGACGGGGTGCAGATCGCCCGCCGGACTGCCCGGATGGATCACTTCTCCGGGCTCGTGGCTCATACGCGCCCACGACCACCGTTTGTTCTCCACCAGGATGACCGAAAGGTCGCGTGTGCCGGGCTGAGATCCCACCAGCACCATGTCGATGCGGCCGTCGCTAGACAGGTTGTTCATCTCCAGGATGACCATGACGTCGCCCAGATTCGCCTCCACGAGCAGGTTGATGACGTGGCGGACACTGCTGCGCCACGTCTCCTTCTCGGAGGTGCCGACGGTGGTGTTGTAGACCTGCGCCGCCCGTGCGACCAGTTCACCTACCAGACCCTCTTGATCCTCGATGAGGCGCTGGTGGAGGTGAGCTGCGGAGGCGGCCAATAGATAGCGGGCTCTCATCGTGCTCCTGGCTGAGGGGTGAGCTGAGGGGTCGTTCTTCGCTTGCTACGTGGACGTGACCGGCACACCGTGCTGGTCGAGGAGCGGGACTCCCAGGTCGATCAGCAACTGATTGGTGGCCTCATCATGGGCGTACAGGACGGCTCCACGCATGCCGCGGGTTGCCAGCACGCGGTACGTGTTGCGGACCACGGTGGAGAAGTCGTCAGCATTGATTTGGTCACGGTCTTTGTTGTGGCGGCGCTCCGTCTGCCACCCGTTTCGCCACACCAGGTCCTTGCCGATGATGACGCCGGCGTAGTCGTACTCGAAGCCTTGTGCGCTGTAGACGCAGCCGACCTGGTTGACTCCAGCCGGGTCTGTGGCCCAGAGCGGCGACGGCGGAATGTCGCCCAGGTACTCCTCCGCCTTGGAGTTCCATGGCCGCCGCCACTCGTCGATAGTCACGTCGTCCGGCAAGGTGCCGTCGTCATTCGGCTTGTTCCACTTCCAGCAGAAGCCCGCGGCGATGCGGACCTTGTGCTCCTCCGCCGCTCGCGCCTTCAGGTAGTGCTCCATCGCCAGCGGAGTGGGGGCGACGTACAGGCTGAAGTCGTCCAGTGGCCGCCAGACGGGCCGGCCTTGCGGCGGCGCGAGCATGAGGAGCCGATCCACCCAGTCGACGTACTCTGGAGAGCCACCACTGCGGAACTGGTGCCGCAGGGTGATCTCACGCAAGCCGTACCCCAGTTCCCTTGCCTTGGCGCGGATGAGGTCGAGCGAGCCGACTTCACCACGGCGCACGATCTGATGATCATCGAGCAGGAAGACCGGTACACGTGCGGCGTGAATCAGCTCGTCGATCTGAGGTGGCGGCTCACGCATGTCGTTCTCGTCCGTGCGGTCGCGCGAGGTCTCGCGGATGCGGTGTGCCTCGTCCGCGATCAGCACCTCGATGTCATCGGGAGTGGCGTCGGTGAAGGTGTTGAAGTAGGTGAAGGCACCGCGTTCCTTGCTGGGCAGGCCCGCGTACTTCCACAAGGTGCGAGTGAAGGACCGGCTGCCGGTGGCGTGCACGGCGTGCACTTTCTGCCGGCAGAGCGTGCCCAGCAGCTCGAGGGCGATCACGCTCTTGCCGGTTCCAGGGCCACCGACGATGGCGACGATCTCCTTGCCACCGCTCTGCTTGCTCTTTGCCACCAAGTGCCGGACGTAGTCGTAGGCCTCGCGCTGCTCGTCCAGAAGGGGGAAGACCTGGCGTCCGCGCACGCACGCGGCGACCCGGGTCATCAGGCCCTCGGCGAGCCGGACCGGCGCCTGCAAAAGGGTGTCGGCATGCTCAGCAGCGTGCTTCCCGGACAGCCGCCGCAGCAGCGTGTCCCGAAACTCCTGCCTATGCTCCCCCTCGCCGTACATCGCCACCCAGCGCGGCACCCGGTTCTCCGGCTCTTGCGTGTTTTCCTGCTTCCGCGCCACCGGCCGCGCGGCGCGCACAAGATGCGCGGGTGCGTTATGCAGGTTGACGATGCCGCAGATCTTCTCGTCCTCCAGCATGGGGACAAAGCCACGCAATACCTGCAGGTAGCCCCACGTCTGATTGGCCGGGTGCAGGTGCGGGACTCCGTTCTTGCTGAGCCGCACCATCTCACCGTCGGGTTGGATCCAGCGCCACTGTTTGTTCTCGACCACCACGACCGACATGAGGTCTATCTCCGGGTAGGAGCCGACCAGGACCATGTCCATGCGTATGTCCGTGATGGGCGCCTTGAGCTCGAGCAGCACCTGGACGTCGCCGAGCCCCGCGTCGACGAGCAGCCCGACGACCGTGGGGATGCTGTTCGCCCAGGACTCGACCTCGCGAGGGTCCGGCATCTCCCAGAAGACCTCGTTGAAGCGGTCGGCCAAACGCTCGGCGAAGCCGCCGCCCGCGATAGCGGCGGCAAGGTCGCTGGCACTCCCCCGGTAGAGGCACTGCAACGCCATGTAAGCGCTCCTTCGCAACGACGACCGGCACGGTGCCGGCAGGCGTGGATGGGGACGAAGGGTGGTGCGACCTCGTACTGTAGCGGGGATCACCGACAATCCCATCAGACGGACGAGGACCTTCAGGGACCTCAACCCTACGAGCCTGTCCGCCGATGGTGCCGCCATCGGCTGGCTGCAGCGGATGAAAATCACGATCTTGCTCGAGCCGGCGTGCCGGGGCTTCTTCTCGACCCCTTCATGCGCCTCGGCTGGATTTCCAAGACCGCCTGCATCTAATTAGCGTGATAGCGCCTCGCTGAAGGGACATTTGGGATGTACGTCATCCCACAGGCATGCGCCAAGGAGGGCTGAAGCCCGTACGAGTTCTACCGATCGCGATTCCGCCAGGCGGTGAATGTGTCCACGTGTCACTTATCCCGCTACTCTCTGAACGACCATGTGATGTGGCCCGCTGGGCTTTCGCGGTCCTACGGCTCTAGCCGTAGCCGATAGACCCGCATCACACCCATCCATCGTGCCGCCTGGGGGACGATCTGTGACGGCTCTGCGGCTGTCTGTAGACAACCTTCTTGCTTCTCCAGACGGGTCCGCTCTGGAAGAAGCCATCGCCGACCACGTGCGGGCAGCAACAGGGCGCCGTTCCTCTCCGTCTGAGGTCAGGTCTTGGCAGCGCAGCCTGCCCGTGCTCGCTCGCGACCTGGCCGACGCCGGACTGCGCAGGGTCGAGATGCTCGTGGAGTACAAGCTCCCGCTGACCAGCCGGCGGGCCGACGTGGTGCTCGCCGGCGTGCATCCGCGCACCGGCGAGGACTCCTACGTCGTGGTCGAGCTCAAGCAGTGGAGCCGCGCCGAGCCGTCCGAGTCAGGCGAGCACCTGGTCATCGTGGACGGCATGGGCGGCGGCGAAACACTCCATCCGGCTGAGCAGGTGCGCCGGTACTGCGAGTACATGTGCGACTTCCTCGGCGTGCTCAACGGCAAGCCGCACGTCGTGTACGGAGCCGCGTACCTGCACAACGCGATGGACCTGGACATCGACGGCCTGTCGGAGCAGGTCCGCGACCAGCGCAGCCGCCTGTTCACCAAGCAGCGGCGCGGCGAGTTCCTCCGCTACCTGAGCGAGCGGCTGTCCGACAAGCCCGGCGCCGACGCCGCAGACCGGCTCCTGTCCAGTGCCGTCGCGCCCAGCAAGCAGCTCATGGCCTATGCCTCCAAGGAGATTCGCGAGCGCGAGCAGTTCACGTTGCTGGACGAGCAGCAGGTCGCGTACGAGCTGGTCATGGGAGCCGTCGACAGAGCCCGGCGAGCCGACTGCAAGCAGGTCGTCATCGTCACCGGCGGCCCCGGCAGCGGCAAGAGCGTCATCGCGCTGTCGCTCCTCGGCGAGCTGTTCAGGCAGGGCCGATCGGCGCTGCACGCCACCGGCTCGCAGTCCTTCACCCAGACCATGCGCCGCTACCCCGGGCGCGGCAGCACCCGCATCAAGAACCTCTTCAAGTACTTCAACAGCTTCACCGACGCCGAGCAGAACGGCATGGACGTGCTGATCTGCGACGAAGCGCACCGCATCCGCGAGACCTCCACCAACCGCTTCACCCCCGCGGCCAAGCGAACGGGACGCAGCCAGCTCGACGAGCTGCTGTCCGCCGCGCGGGTGCCGGTCTTCCTCCTCGACCAGCACCAGGTGGTGCGGCCCGGCGAACTCGGCACCGTGACCGGCATCGAGCAGTACGCCCGCGCCAAAGGCTACGACGTCCGCTTCGTCTCGCTCGACGAGCAGTTCCGCTGCGGCGGCAGCCGCAAGTACGAGCAGTGGGTCCTCCGCCTGCTCGGCCTCACCGACGGCGGCCCGATGGAGTGGGACGGGGACGACGACTTCGAGGTACGGCTCGCCGACTCACCACAAGAGCTCGAGGCGTTCCTGAGCACCAAGCCCGGCACCGCCCGCATGACCGCCGGCTACTGCTGGCCATGGAGCGACCCACGCCCCGACGACACCCTCGTCAACGACGTCGTCATCGGCGACTGGGCACGACCGTGGAACGTCAAGAAGGACCGCGCCGTCGGCGACTACCCACCCAGCATGCTGTGGGCCAGCGAGCCGAACGGATTCGGTCAGGTCGGGTGCGTCTACACCGCCCAAGGCTTCGAGTACGACTGGAACGGCGTCATCCTGGGTCCTGACCTGACCGTTCGCGACGGACATCTGACCACTGTCCGCAGCGAGAATAAGGATCCCGCATTCAGAAGCCGGAAAACCGTTCCCGACGGGGAATTCGATCAACTCGTGCGTAATGTATACAAGATCCTACTTACACGAGGAATGCGAGGAACAGCGATCTACGCAGTGAACCCTGAGCTGCGGGAGCGCCTCGTCGGCTTGCTGCGTGCGGCGAGGATTTAAGCGTCATCCTCAACGACAGGACTTTCGAACAAGTGTGCGTATTGATGACGCTAAGGACCTGCGGGGAAATAACTCGGAGCATTCCGGCCTCGCGGTCGATGGGCTGATATGAGCGTGTCGGCAGAGATCATGGAGATGCTGACGGCGAAGCTTGAGGCGATCTTGCCGCATCTTGGATGAGCGGCAACGCCGGCTCGGCGCGTAGGTTCGCGCGCTGAGCCATGGCGGGATCCGGGCGGCGGCCCAGGCCGCGGGCGCGCGAGAGGCGACGGTGTCGAGGGGCGTCGATCAGCTGGACGCCGCTGCTCAGCCGCTGGGACGGACGCGTCGCCGGTGCTGGAGGTGTTGGCCGATGCCAAGTGGCCGAACGAGTTGCCTGGTGGCCTAGCCATTTCGCTAGGCCACCAGGCAGATTGTTATGAACGTCCGGTATACGCCGAACTTCCCTGGTTACCGGGTGAGAGCTCGATGAGCACACTGTCGTCCTTGCCACCTTTGAGGCTGACATTGCTCAGCACATAGGGGGCCTGGTTGATGCGGATCTGGATGGTCCCCGTGTCGAGGGCGGTGATGGTGAGTTGCCTCCCACCGGAGAGGCTGACCACGGTCTCTTCCTTCCGCTCACCACCTTGAACAATCGAACCGATGCCCTGATGCGTACGGATCAGCTTCTGGCTTCTGAGGATTGCCAGGGCACGCTCGACCGTCCCCATGGAGACGCCGTAGGACTGCTCGAGGTCGCTGATGGACGGCAATCGCGCTCCGGGCGACAGCTCACCAGACGTGATGCGCTGCCGTAGGTCGTTCGCGATCTGCTCGTATTTTGGAATCTCTCTTAACATACCCAGGACTCTAATATCCCATATAAGAGTTGGGTAGGTGAACTCGCAATAGGTGACAGGGTTGGCTCCGAACGGCAAGCCTGTTACAGACCTCGACCTCACGCCTATTCAGCCGACACCGCCAGTGGGATACCCGAGCTGCAGGCGAACCGGCTCGGTCAGCACGGCGCGGGCTCCGTCGAGATCGGCCATCCGAGCTGCCATTGTCGCTATCGCCAGCCGTTCCGGTAGCACTACGGAGAACTTCAGGCCACTGGCCGCACGACGGTCGACGTCCGGCAGTACCAGGATCTCCCCGTTGCCTACGCTGCTACGAGCCTCTCGCCACATCTCAGGTGTCAAGTCCTCGCGCAGCCGTACGGAGAAGTCCGTCGGCCGCTGCACCGGGTCGGCGATCGACGGCAGCGTGGCGGCGAGCGTCGCGTTGGCGCGGTACCCGGCCCAGGTCCACCATCGCACGTCGTCACCTGCCCGGCTGATCAGATTCCCTGCCGGGTGCACGATGCTGGGCGCCTCCTCCTCACGCCATTCAGTAAGTCTTGCCTGAGCTCGCCGGGTCAGGGAGACCGTAGGATCCGTGCCGAGCAGGACCTCCCGCATGGCCCGCGTCAGTGCGTAGGACAGACCAGCGATGCCGCCGCTCGTCCATTTAGCGACACCGCCGCGGTCGGCGGGCTCGACGAAGGCCCGCCTGCGAGCCCAGTCAATGAAGGTCACCCGCCAGCTCCGGCCGCCGAGCAGCAGCAGGCGAGGTCCCGTTCTCTCCTCCGTGAGTACCGAGGGGTCGGTCTGCCCGATCTCCTGGCGTCCGGCCAGCACGGTGAACTGCGGTGGTGCGGTGAAGGAGGCGGTCAACTCGATGAAATTGCGCCGTCCGAAGCGCTTTTCGGCCTCGGGCCCGACGAACAGCATCCCGTCGTCCTCGTCAAGGAACCCTTTCTCGACCATGTACCGTACGATCGGAGCCGCTGAGCGGTCGAAGGGGACCAGGCCGTTCCACTCCCTCTCCCACACCCGGTTGCCGATGCGGTGCTGCTGGAGGGTGACGGCGAGCAGTTGTTGCGCTACCAGATGCCGCGGTTCCGGCGGCGCAGTCACCGGTTCGACCCAGCCTCGCCCCCACAAGAGAAGCAGTCCGGCGGCCTGGAGCAGCGACTCTTTCCTCGTCGCGAGAAACAGGCAGTTGCGCACAGTGCCAGCCCGCCGGCCAGTGCGACCGAGGCGCTGCAGGAAGGATGCAACGGTGCTGGGCGCATCAATCTGGATTACTCGGTCCAGGTCACCGACGTCGATACCGAGTTCGAGCGTTGAAGTAGAGACGATGACGCAATCGCGGGCCTCCGCGAAAGCTCGCTCCGATCGGGCACGCTCCTCTGCGGACAGTGAGGCATGGGATAGGAAAACATTCACCTCGCGGGCGCGCAGGGCCGCGCCCAACTGCTCTACTTGCCGCCGCGAGTCGCAGAACACCAACCGCTTCTCGCCTCGGTGCAGTGCCGCGATCAGTTTCGCGGCGTTGTCCAGCGAGCCGACATAGTCGAGTTCGACGTCACCCGCTGGGTGGAGACCCATCGGGCGAGAGCCGTCT
This sequence comes from Nonomuraea sp. B12E4, assembly GCF_039871825.1. Classification (NCBI taxonomy): domain Bacteria; kingdom Bacillati; phylum Actinomycetota; class Actinomycetes; order Streptosporangiales; family Streptosporangiaceae; genus Nonomuraea; species Nonomuraea sp. B12E4. The sequence continues at coordinate 13,441 of NZ_JBDPME010000039.1, forward strand.
AGGAAAGAAGTCTCGGAGCTGGTCGTAATCGAACTCGGAAGACCAGGCGCCACCACCTGGCCGGTCCGCTTGCCAGCGTCGGCCCCTTGTAGCCATTCAAGCAGCCGCTGCGGATTCCCCACGGTCGCCGACAAGCCGATCCGCTGAAGGGGATGACTGGTCACACGCTCCAGCCGTTCCAGCACGGCCAGCAGGTGCCAGCCGCGATCGTCGCCGGCGAAGGCGTGCACCTCATCGACGACCACTGCCCGGACGCGGCCCAACAGTTGTCCGTGGTCGGTCTTCACGCCGATCAGCATCGCTTCGAGCGATTCGGGCGTGGTGAGCAGGATGTCGGGTGGATCGGTGCGGATTCGCCGGCGCTGTGACTCCCGGATGTCGCCATGCCAGAGTGCGGCACGGCGCCCGAGCCACTGAGCGTAGGAGTCGATGCGCGGCAGGAGGTTGTTGAGCAGCGCCTTGAGCGGGCACAGATAGAGCACCGACGTGCCGATCCAGCGCCGTTGCTCCATTGCTGACAGCAGCGGGAAACAGGCTGCCTCGGTTTTGCCTCCCGCGGTTGGGGCCAGCAGGATGGCGTCCTCGCCATCCATGAGGGGTGCGATTGCTGCTCGCTGCAGCGAGCGTAGATTGGGCCACCCGAGAGTGTTCACGATGTGGTGCAGAACGACTGGGTGAAGACGGTCCAGCCAATCACCAGGCTCGCTGCCGGACGTCATCACAGGTCCAGATCGACGTCGTCGGCTGAGGCGGCGAGATTTCGTTCGGTGTCGGTGAGCTCGTCGCTCCGCACGGTCAGCTTGTAGTGCCGCCGGGGATCGAAGTCCTCGAACTGGTCGACGCGATCAAGCACGTCGCCGACGAGCTTTTTCAGGAACAGCCGGGGAGCCACACCGACCTTGCCGCCAAGCGCCCCGCCGACCGCCTGCGCCAGGTCAGCGATGTACGCGTCGGTTACGAACTCCTTGACCCTTTCGGGAGCATCGGCTCCGGCGGCGTAGAGATCGCGGACCGTCACTCCTAGGTCTATCAGTGAGTCGGAGGTGAAGCCGGGAAGCCGGAGTTGGACTGCGCGCGGGTTGTCGAAACGGGGATCGGTGGTGAAGTCGGTCGCCAGCCGCTGGGCCAACGGCGCTAGGCGCTGCACTCCCTGTTGCCCGTCGTAGAACGCTGGAGTACCGGTGATCAGTAGATACAGCCCGGGGAAGCGGCCTGAGTGCACCTCGTCGATAAGCTGCCGCAGCGCGTTGAGTGCCTTATCACGTGCGTCGGCCCGCACCCGCTGCAGGGTCTCAACTTCGTCCAGCACGACGAGGAGCCCGGGATGTCCGGAGTCGCGCAGCACCGTCAGGAGCCCCTGCAGGAAGCCGAGTGCCCCGAAATGGTCGAGGTCGCCGCGCACGCCCGCGAACCGGCGTGCGGCGGCGGCGACATGTGGCTGCCCGCCGAGCCAGGCCAGCACCGCGGCGGCGGTCGCCTCATCGCGTGCCGCGAGCGCGGCCCGGTAACCGCGCAGCGCCGCGGCGAACGACGGCGCATGCCGCGACACCTCAGTGAGCCGGGCGACCAGCAGCTTCTCCACCTCCGCGGTTAGGTCACCCTCGTCCGCTCCATCGGCGAGGGCGTCCTCCTCCAGCGCGTAGAACCACGCATCCACCACCGACCGCAGTGCGCTTGGTGGAAAACTGGCAGTGGTGAGTCGTTCCGTCAGTCGCCGGTAGACAGTCTCCAGCCGGTGCAGGGGCGTCTCGGCCTCCGATATCTGGATCTCCGAAACGGCAAAGTTCCGGCGTTTCGCCTGCTCCCCAAGCCACCGGGCGAAGAACGTCTTACCGGTTCCGTACTCTCCCCGCACAGCCTTGAACACCGACCCACCGGAAGCGACCCCGTCCAGTTCGGCGTCCAGTGCCGATTCGAACCTCTCGAGGCCGGTGGCGAGCAGATCGAGCCCGCTCTCGGGTACGGCACCGCGCCGCAGCGCATCGATTACGGCACGGCGACGCACCGTACTGACCTGAGCGGAAGGGGACGGCCGAGCAGTGTTCACGCCTGCCAGTCTCCCATCGTGCTCGTCATGCCAGCTCGAACTGGTCGCGCAGCAGTCCCGTGTTCAACCGCAGGGTGCGTCCATCGGGGAGAGTCTCCAGGACCTGCACTCCGTCATAGTTGAGGAGTTGGCGCAGCACGGCGGCGAACCCGTCGGCTCGGGCGGCCGGGTAGCCGACGCGTTGGGCCAACGCCGTGATCGGGAGAGCCCCGGTGTCGAGCATGGCCAGCACCGCTTTGCCGATCTTGTCCAGGGGAGGCTTGCGAGCCAGTAACCCTACCTGTGCCTGGAAGATTTCCGATTCCAGCAGGGCGTTGACCAGGACGTCGTCGGGTGAGGTCAGGCGCGGGGAGAGAAGGGCGTCGTCGCCTCCAGGCGCCAGAACCACATCGAAGAGCGCGTCCCCCATCTCGGCCTGCGCCCGCGCCGCCTTCGACGGCTTGGCGCGCCGCTTCGGCTCGGTCGCGGGCACAGGGGCCGGGGTGACGAGGCGGGCAGGCTCCGTCTTCGCGGACCACCAAGCTGGGCGCTGGTCACCTAGCTCACGCCATCCCTTGGGCGGCTCTGCTCCGAAGGGCAGGAATGCCAGGACGGGGATGGTGACCTCGGCGGGTGAGGCGCCGCCATGATAGCCGGCCTTTTGCGCTGTGTATCGAGAGTCCGTGTCCCACAACGCCACAATGTTGGCGCCTGGCTCCGGCCACACCACCCGCGGCCCGGACAGCTCGATCTCGGTCTCCCCCAATGGATCACCGGGGGTGCGGTGCCTGGCGGATGCGATGCCATCGCCGTCGACCTTTACTCCGTGGCGGTCCACGACGTGCCCGTGATCGCTGGTAAGGATCACTGCCATACCCTGGGCCGCGGCCACACGTAGCAGGTCTCGCAGTTTCCCGATCTGGTCAAGGCGCCATGCTCCGTCGCCGAGCTTCTGCTCCTTGGCGAGCCGGTCGTCAATGGTGTTCAGCACGACCGCTACGTGGGTGTGCTCGTCAGCGAGGGCCTCGGTCAGATCTGGTCCGAACGGGTCGCCGGCGTTCTCGCCCCGCAGATCGTCCTTGTGGAAGACGGCAGCCCGGGCCCCTCCCCAGAACCGATGCGTGGGGAAGATCCGCTTCTCATCGGTCTGCGTGCCCTTCACCAGTTTCCCAGCGAACAGCGACGTGCGGGAGACCGCGGTCAGTGTCGGCAGGGCGGCGGCCATGGCGCGCCGTCGCGGCGGGCGGTCTGCTAGATCGGGTACTGGATCGTACTCGGCCCAGTGCCGGCGCAGCTCCTCCCCCAACTCGGTGGCGATCGCCGCACTCATTCCGTCTAGGACTAGCAGCAGAAGGCGCCGCCCGGCTTTAGCGGTAGCGATCGGCTTCACGACCCGTACGAGGAAAGTCTCCACAGTCAGCATCGAGCCAGGGTCGGTGCCTGCCGCTGTCCACGTGGCGAGTGTCCGCGCGAAGGCCTGATCGATTTCACGTCGGCGGTCGCGTACCTGGGCACCGAGCGAGTCGTAGGCCATCTTGAGCACGGAGTTGGGGTCGCCGCCTGCTTCGATGTGCTCCAGGGCCTGGTCCACCCAACCAATCTCGGCGAGGTGACGTTCGATCGCCGATGCGACCGTGTCAGCGGCTGCGGCCGGACCGGTCGCAAGCCAGCGGGCGAGCCGCTGTCCCATACGAGCCCGTTCGATTCGGACCCTTACGTCCGGATCGGCCGCCATATGGTGGCCGTCCAGCGCCTGAACAGCCTGCGTGACCGCCTCCGGTCTCTCTCCCGACAACGCTCGCCCGACCTGCGCGAACCGGGCCTCCAGTCCACCCGCCAATACCGGACTGCAGGTCACATCGGCGCCAAGCTGCCGGGCCAGGGCCTCGGCCCGGTCCAGCACCGTGCCGGTGATCCGCCGTGCTTCGCGTGCTGTGTCCTCATCCCCGCCGTTGCAGCCTGCCTCCAGCAGTGCGGTCACGTACTCCTCGCATGACCGTCCGAATGCGGTCACCAGTGCATCAAAGGCCTCGCCGATGGCGGGTGGCTCGTCACCGAACCACCGTTCTGCCCGTCCGCGCACCCGGTAGGTTTCCGCATCGGTCTGGGCGTGCAGCCAGAGCGTCGCGCACACCAGCCCGAACGGCACAGCATCGGCTCCGTGCTCGGCCTCCGCCAGCGCAAGGAGAGCCCGGGTGGCAAGCCCTCCCTGGTCGTCCTCGGCGAGGAACGCCATCAGTCCGGCGCGTTCTGGGCGGCGTAGAGCCAACAGCCGCTCCGCTCCACCAGGGGTGAGCGACCAGCGCAGCAGGGTGTGGGTGTCGAGTCCGTCTTGTAGTCGGCTTGGCTCGTCGATGTCGTAGCGGCCCAGGCGCAGACGACGCAATGCGAGTGCCGAGAGTGCTGTACGGCGTGACAGTAGGCCGCCGGCCAGCGGGGGCCAGCCACCCGGCGGAGTGGCGTCGAGGAGCGCTTCTGCGGCCCAGCCATCGGCCTTGAGCCGCGGGTCGACTTGCTCGGCTCCGAACGCCTCCCGGACGACGTCCCAGCCGTCCACGATCTCGATGCGCTGTTTGTGCGTACGAGCCAGGATGGCCGGGTCGAGCTCGTTCTGTTCGCGGTCGGTCAGCACCACCAGGACCGCCGGCCCACCAGCGTCGGCAGCCAGGTGGTCGAGCACCAGCTCGTGTACTGCCAGCGGCGAAGGGGCCGCCATGATCCGCGCGTGCTGTTCCTCGCCCCAGGACAGCTCCGCAGGGCCGTCCCAGTAGGGCGCAGAGCGCAACAGCACGACCCGTCGCCGTTCGCCACCCTTGAGGGACTTCTGAGAGGACAGGAACTGGGTGATGGTCGCGGCAGTCAATCGCATCGCGCCCGTGATTGTCGTAGGCATCAGTCCACGATCCGCCAGGTGATCTCAATGGTGGCGCTGGGATTCTGCGCCACCAGCCCGGCCAGCTCCGCCTCCATATCGGCGACAGCCTTGGCCGCTGTAGTGCGCTTCGTCCCTCCTGCTGTCCCGATGCCGGCCTTGGAATCGGGGGTGCGGTGGGTGTCGGGCACGCGTGGATGACTCGACGACGTGTCCAAATCCATATCTCCTGCTATGCGCTCCGCCGGCACGGGCGGGCGCGGGACAGGAGGTTGGTTCCGCTTGACCAGTGCGGTGACTTCGCGGCGGGTCTGCTCCAGAGCGCTGACCAGGTCAGCCGTCAGTTGGTCAGCCTGAGCCACCCCACGCAGGGACTGCAGCAGCGCCTGTCCCTCGGCGCCCTGCCCCTCGGCGAGCTCCAGTGTGTCCCAGGCCGCCCCGGCCAGCGCCTGCGCGACATCGTGCGCCCGCTTGATGCAGGTGCCGTAGCGGTCGGCGCTCACGTCCCCAAGATTGAAACGGGCAAGTGTCTCGACGACCCGCTTCGGCCCGCTCATCGCCGCTACCGCCTTCAGCAGGTCACGGGAGCGGCGAGCGAGCGCGAGACGCCCCTTCTCGTCTGTCTCGTCCAGGGCGAGAAAGCCTGCATGCGCCTCCAACCGTCGCACCAGCTCCGCCACCTGCTCCTGGGATGCGCGAGCGCTCCCTATGATCTGCCGGGCGAACTGATTCACCATGCGGCCCCGCCGCAGCGCCGGCGCCTTGCGCCCGAAAATGGTCTCGTATCGGCGCCGGGCCTCGTCCCAGTCTTCCTCGCTCGGCAGCGGCTGACTGCGCAGCGCGTCCCCTGACTTGATCTGGGACAACTCGGGCGCCGGGTCTAGCGGGACTCCACCACGTACCCAGACCCGGTCATCCATCTCCGCGAACGCGGCGACGACCAGGTTGGCGAGGAACGGCTCCAGCCCGCGCCTCTCCGGCCGATCCGTCCAGCCGAGGAGAGTGATGAGGCTGAGGTCTCCGGTTTCGCCGTCGGTCTGCGCCATCCGCCGGAAGTGGTCGGCCCAGCGGTTGGACAGCGCGAAGTACGCTTCCTTCTGCTGTCCAAGCTCCAGCTGCTCAGCCACCCGGCGCATCAGCTTGCGATCCTTCTCTGGCACCTCGACCCGCCCGTCGCGCGCCTCGGCAGCCGTTCTTATATGAGCGAAGATCGTTCTGGCATCGGCAGGCTTCACCGCGATGCCGACGCCATCCTTGTCGAGGTCGGGGTGGGCGGGGAACTGGTGAGCGAGCAGTTTGCCCGCGATGTCCCTGATGGCTTCCCGCATGGGCTTGGCAAAGGAGATGGTCAGCCCGCTGATGTCGGGCAGTGCCACGAGGTGGTCTTCGAAGCCCAGCTCGACATCGGATGCCTTCTTGTCCGCCAGCCCATACGCTTGCTTGAAAGCCGTCTTCACCTGCTTGAGCAGGGCCCCGAGTTGCGTCTCTAGCAGGCCCTTGGCGCGTGCCCGGTTGTCGGCGTTGAGATGGGCGGCGTACTGGGTGGCGAACCGGTTGTCGTCGGCGAGCGCCTTGTCGATGATGACGAGCCTGCGGAAATCGGCGAACCGCTGGGCGGACAGGTGCGCGGGAATCCACGCGACCGTGGCAGCGGGCTCGCCCTGCCGCTCGCGCAGGCGATGCATGCGGTTGACATCGTCGACGGGACCATAGGTTCCCTCGTCGAACGGCAAATCGACGATGATCCGCCAGCGGCCTTCGAACTGAGGTTGCAGTTCGTGGTCGGGCAGTTCGTCCTCGTCGGCGATGTTGCCGAAGATGATTTCCACTGTGCGGCCGGATCCACGCCAGACGAGGTTCAGGTCGTCAGCGCCGAGCCGTCCCTCGGCGCGCTCCATGCCCAGTTCCTCGGCGAGCAGCCGCTTGGCGAGCGCCATCCGGTTGCCAGGGTTGTCGTTGACGGTCGCGTTGGCGATGACCGAATCGACGTCGACGCCGGACAGTTCCAGCCGCACCCCCGCGTTGGCGCCGGTGCCGGTCTCCTTGATCTCGGGGAAGCGCGCGGCCCACTCGGCCACCTTGTTCTTGATGATGCCGACCTCGCTGCCCGGAATCGGCGCCGACACCGAGCCGTGGTTGAGCGCGCCGAGCCGGCGGTTCGTCAGGTCGCTGAGGGCGGGCACGCTTGGCGCGAGCGCTGACAGCAGCAGTGTGCAGATCAGCCGGTTGTCGCCGACGAACGACCTGCAGCGCTGGGTCAGGGCGGGGTCGGTGACGCTGTCCGGGCGGTGCATGTACCGCTCGACGTCGTCCTCGTTGACGTCGTACGAGGTCAGCAGGTATGGCCGCAGCTTGGTCCTGTACAGCTTGTCGGCCGCCTCGAAGACCACCTTGAGGCTGTCGACGAATGGTTTGTCACCGCCGTCGGCGATCAACGAATACAGGTCCCCCACGGGGACCAGGTCCCCCAGCCGCAGATCATCCCGGCGGGCTGCCAATAGCTGCCCCATCAGCTTCAGGCCGGTGCGCGAGCGCTGCAGCGCCGAGGAGATGTGCACCAGCGTGTCCATGAAGGCGGGCGAGAAGGGATACGTCAGTCGGAACGACTCCTCATCCGCCCCCGTCGTCCCCTTGTCCGAGCCGAGCAGCGTGTCCCACACCTGCGGGCCGATCCGCTTGGTCCGCTCGAACGCCGCGTCGACCAGCTCCTTCTTGCCCTCCTTCGGCTTCAGCAGGCGGGCGTACGCGATCTGCGGAAGGTTCCGATCCTCCAGCGTGATCTTGTCGAACCGGCCCGAGGCGAGGTTCAGCGTGTCCTGGATCGACGCCTCGGCCGCACCCGACACCTCCTCTCCGACCAGCTCGCGCAGGTCGCGCTGGCGGGCGATGAACGACACGATAGGGATGGCTCGCCGGGCATCCCCACCCTCCACGAAGTTTGTGATCTTGCTGGCTTCGCGGGCCACGAACTTCTGGTCGTGGATAAGCGTGGCGAGCCACAGGATCAGCTCGTCCATGAAGAGGATCAGGCCGTCGTAGCCGAGCGACTTGGCGTGCTCGGCGATAACGGACAGGCCTGCATCGAGGGAGACGAACCCGTGCTCGTCCTCGGCGGCGTTCATGGCGAAGCCGGGCAGCAGGTAGGTGCTCGCGTCGTGCACAAGCTTGGCCCGCAGCTCGGCCGGGGTGGATGGGTGTACAAGATCCAGCGGCGCGCCGCCGTCATGCGACTCCTCGGCGGCCAGCGCCTGGTCCAGCAGCGCGGACGTCCAGGCGAACGACTCGCCCCACTCGTCGTACTCGTCCGCCTCCTCACCGCTGTACCCGAGCCCACCGATGACCGCCGCGTCACCCATGCTCTCCCGGATGGCCCGTATGTTGGCGAACAGGGCATCCGTCCGGTACACCTGCGGGGTCGGCGCCTCCGGGTGCAGCCGCTTGACGTGGCTGACGTACCCGCCCAGCACCCGCTGCTCCAGCGCCTTTGCGCCGAGCATGTGGTACGGCACCAGCAGGAACCGCTTGCCGTCGGTGTCCAGCCACTCGTGCTTGGCCAGCACGTGATCGAACTCGTCGCGCGCGCGGGCTGCCTGGTTCCCGCTGAGCAGCGCGTACAGCACGGCCATGAAGTGCGACTTACCGGAGCCGAACGAGCCGTGCAGGTAGGCGGCCTTCGAGGTGTGCCCGTCGAGAGCGGACTTGATCAGTCCGAGCGCCTCTTCGAAGTTCTCCAGCAGCCGCTCGGTGACGACGTAGTCCTTCAGGGCATGCTCAGCCCCCTCGGGTGTCACCGCCTCGGCGAGGCTCAGCACGAAGTCCGAAGTGGAGATCGACTCCTTGATGTCGATGACATCCTTCAGGAGGGGCTGCTCTGTCATAGCCTTGTCTCGCTCTCCCTACTTCTTGGTCGTACGGCGCCCGCGGGCCGGCGCGGTCGGCCGCCAGTTACGCAGGGCGTCGTCGGTCAGGCCGTGCTCCTCCTGGATTTGCTGCCGGTAACCCGCGAAGAAGCCGGCCGGGGAGCCGCTGTACATCGCGTCAGGTTCGTCGTGCCACTGCCACAGCCACGGCTGTAGCTCCAGCAGGCCAGCGAGGAACGGTGTGATGTCCTCGGTGGTCATGGGCTGGTTAGTGAAGTACGTGGCCAGCGCCTGCGCCTGCTCACGATGGTCCCAGCCCGCCCAGCCGTACAGACCGGGGATCGAGTACGAGATGAACCGCTCCTTGGGCACGTCGAGCTTGCCCCTCGCCCGCCAGTAGGACGGCTTGGCGAAGTCGGCCGAGGCGTACTTCGGCGGCACCGGGATCGAGTCCCGGATCCTCTTCTTGGCCGGCTCGTCGAGGGCGGCATCCTCCTGCCGCTGCAGGTCCCACACATGCTCCCAGTCGGCGCGCTTCTTCAACCCTGACGGCTTGTAGCGCAGCGCGGCCAAGAACGGCACATGCTCATCGGCAAGCAGGTCGGCGACGACAGCCATCAACTCCCGGCGAGGGGCGTAGAGCCCGGCGACGGAAACGAAGTCCTCATCCCGCGAGAGACCATCGACCAGCCGCGCCAGCGTGACGATAGTGGGCTGGCCGTTCTCGTCGTACCAGTGCTCCCGCCTCTCGATCCGATCCAGCAGCCAGGACCGCAACGCCTTCTCCTGCAGCGCATCCCACCCCTCGGTGGCCCAGCGCCGCTTGTACTCGGGCCGCTCGATCATCCCAATCGCCCGCGACGACTCGATCGCCTCGATCCGCCGCTGCACGATCTGCTTGTACGCCTCAGGCCACCGCTCCGGAATCTCCGTAATCGGCGTGGACCCATGCCGCTTGAACCACTCCCCAGATGTCTCCCCCTGAGCCACCTTCTGGGCAAGGACGATCTCGAAGGCTCGTTCTCCGAGGGCGAGTTCAGGGATGTCGGCCTCGCCGGAGGTGCGGAGGTCCTCGGGGTACAAGTTGTAGAGGGAGTAGACCTTCCAATCCAATTCTTCCTGGAGGGCGATCATCCGCGCCCGGATGGACTGCCACCTAGCCTTGCCTTCGCGGAGGGCGGCGGCCGTAGGCACGACTCTCGCGATGGCCATGGGATTCACATCAGCGAGGTTTTGCGCGAGCCGGTCTAAGGCTGTGGCGAGAACAGTAGGATATTCTGCAGAGAGTGGAAACTCCTGGAGCTTGGTACCGCTGAATTCGTAGAACCGCTCCCAGTCATCGCTAGTGAAGCCGCCTCCTTCGCCACGGATTCCTTTATCATGGCTCACCATCTTGAGCCAGAAACAGGAAGTTGAGCTGTTGAGCAGACCGAGCAATCTTAAATGCTCTGTTTCGCTCGCCCCCTCTCGCAACTTCACCACCGGAGAGGAACGGTTGAAGAGGTACCCTTCGCGGCCAAAAACGAAGTGGTTATGCGTCGCTACAAATGCAAAGCCAATACCTAGATCGCTTCCCAGCTTGCTGGGGTAGTTTTCCAAGTGTACATACCAAGGCCTCCCATTCTCCGTAAGCGTTTTGCCGAAGATCATCCTCTGGCGTAGACGAGTTCGGTCACGCCACAGATGCTTGGCAATGAGATCGTCAGTATCCGGCAAGAGTTTGGAGTTCTTGTGATCGACGTACGGGTTGCAGACCTGAATAAGAGCGCCGAAGCTGAAGTCTCTAACCGAATCGCCCACAACCATGGGACGCACTCGTTCGGAGCACCCATAGCGAGCAGCTGCTTCTTTATTTGGCCAGAAGAAGATGTCGTCTGCTCCCGTCGAGGTAGTACGCCCGACGCTATCCACGTGATCCTTCAAGAGGCTGCCCGCAGCGTGGTGAATCTGCTCCACCATTTCCAGCCCTCCATCAGCCAGAATCCAGGGCTGCTTGCTGAAATAACGCTTCCGCTCCAGGTCGCCTACCGAGACCCACTGGCCGAGAGATCCAATCCTGTCAATCTGATCAACAATTGCTCTCCAAACCAGACCGTTCTCAGCGTTCTCCGGCGCGGAAGGCTCACCCTGAACGCTTCGTACCGTCCGTACGGTTTCAGAACGCTCGCCACCAGAACGGTGTGTGCCAACGAGAATGACCGTCGGCGTCCCATGTCCAGGGATATACGCCCCCGAGGTGTCGATAACCTCAGTCAATTCAACCTTGTGTGCAAAGAAGTCCTCGACTAGCTTTTCGCCGAACTCTCGCTTCATGAAAGAATTTGCTGTTATCTGACCGACCATGCCATAGCCACGCCTGTCGCCGGCATCACCCCGCTTAGCCAGCTCAAAGAAGCGTTGAGCGAACGGCACTGATAGTGCGTAGGTTCCCGCGCATACGCTGTACAGCCTCCGATACACCTCGTTCAGTTTTTTGTCCTTAACCGTAATGTACGGCGGATTGCCAACCACCACGTGGTAGCGGCCCTCCTGCAGAATGCCAGGGTGTTCGTGTACATCCTCGAAGGCATAGGCGAACTCCGCGAGCGGGTCGCGTGGCGCCTCCTCACCTAGAGGAAGTTCGAGCTGCCGCTCCTTAATGAGGGAATCGCCAATCGCCAGATGAATCGGCCACTCATATTTCGCCGCTTTCTCCATCGTCGTTACGCCCGCCGCCGCCATTGCAGCCACCAGCAACCGGAACCGGGCGATCGCCACCGCGAACGGATTCACGTCCACCCCGTGGACAGAATCCAGCGCCCCCTTCACCCGCTCATACCGATCAGCATCGGGCCGGCGCTCACCCCAGAGACGAACCAGCCGCCGGAAGGCGCCCAGCACGAAGTGCCCCGACCCGCAGGTCGGGTCGATCATTTTCAGTTCCTCGAAGCCGAACTCCCGCACCGCCGGATCCATCGTCCGGTCGAGGATGAACTCCTCCACGAACTCCGGCGTCTGCAGCAGCGCATAGGTCTTGCGCGCTGCCTCCGACAGGTCCTGGTACAGGTCACCGAGAAAACGGGTGTCCCACCCCCGGGTGCCACCGTCGTCGAGCGGGTCGGTGAAGTCGTGCATGAGCGCGCCTGCCCCATCACGCTCCCGCCAGAACTCCACCAGCACCCGCGCGCCATCGTGCGAGAGTGGGATCTGGAAGAGCGGATTGTGCGCCCGGTCGAACAGCAGCCGCCCGGCCTGCCCCTCCCCCAACTCCCCGAAGGCACGTTCCAACCAGCCTCGATAGGTTGGATCGGCATCGTCCTCGACATACGCCTCGTACCGCGCCTGCGCCAGGTCACGTCGCTCGGTGTCGGCAGCGGTCAGGTACGGCTCCGGGATCAGCCGGTTGTCCTCGCAGAAGCGGACGAAGACCGTGCCTAGCACCCATGCCACCGCCACCTGCGTGACACGCTCGTCGAGCCAGGAAGCCCAGGTCGCCGCCGTACGACCCAACTTGCGCGCTCGGTCGTACTCTGCACGTAGCCGCTCCCCGGTCTCCGGCAGCGCCTTGACCTGCTTGGCGAGGTCGGCCTCGGCCGCCTTGACCTGCTGCTTCAGGTCCTCCAGCAACGCCTTGCGGTCGATCATCTCGCCTCCTGCCGGGCTGCGGCCCGGTGCTCGTTGCTCACCCACGCGTCTGGCAGCACGATCCATTCGCCCAGCCCCGCCTGGTACGGCACCGCGACCGTGCCCAGCCTCGGCTCACGCGCCGGATCGCCCTGCGGACACAACAGCCACAACCCCCGGATGCCCTGCCTGGACGCTGCCGTCAGCCGGTCCAGCACGCCCATCGCGTCGTAGCGGGCGAACACCCCGGCATCCGTCAGCAGCACCGGCCCGGCACCCGTCGCCAGCAGTTCGCGCACCCGCGGCTCGATCCGCCCCCAGGCGGTGCGGGTGTACTCAGCCAACTTGAGCGCCGCCCGCGAGCCGGGTTCGGCCACGTCCGCCCGGATGATCGTCTCCCAGGTCGGCTTCGTGCCCGGGGGCACGAGTTCGTGCATGACCTCCAGGAACAGACCAGTCATCGAAACCGTCTCGGTCGCGAACCTGCCACCGGACAGCTCGGTCACCGCCTCCCGGGTCAGGCCCGTACGTACCGTCAGCACCCGGAACCCATCCCGCCGTACCGAAGCGCCCAGCCTCTCCTCCGCGCGCACCGCACCCGCGAGCTGCGGGTCGTCGGCGTACCGGGTGAGACCAGCGTCGGCCGTGCTGTGCCGCCAGGCGCGCACGGTCAGGTAGCTGGAGGCGATGTCCATGCGGGTGGGTAGATAGCGCGGGGTGCCGGTGTCTTCGCGGGTCGACAGGGTGAGGTCGAAACCGGCATCCCGTAGCGCCTTGGTCAGGGCCCCGCCGCCCCGGATGTCGGTCAGCTCGGGGAAGCGGGCACGTACCCGCTCATGAATGTCCTCGGCGGTCAGACCCGGCTGCCGCTCCTCGGACACCCCCGGGATGAGCCGGACCAGACCAGCCTGCGTCAGCCGCAGCGCCCGCACCAACGCCAGGTCACGGGGGTAGATCTCCAATCGCGGCGTGGCCGCGGCGTTGCGAGAGGCGGCGACGGCGAGCTCGACCATGCGGCGCTCGTCCCACTCGATCGCGCCCGGCGGCGGGGTGATCGCGCTGAGCTCACCCAGTACGGTCATCGCGGTCGGCAGCGTGTCGAGCTTGGCGAGACGGTCGGCGACGCGGCCCAGGCGGTGGGCGTAGTCGAGCAGGCCGGGAGCGGACGGGGTGTCGGGGGCGTCGTCCTCCCCGACTTCCAGGGCCAGCAGACCTGCGCCCATTGCCTCGTCAGCGGCCTCACGGTTGGCGGCGTGCCGAAAAGCGCTGTCCTCCGGCACCAGCTGCTCGACCTCCAGCACGGCACGGACGGCGGCCAGGGCGAGCGCCCGGCGCTGCTCACGCTCCTGCAGACGGGTGCCGCGCCGTACGGCCAGCGCATCGGCGATCTCAGCAGCCGAGGCGACCCGGCCGAGCCCGGTCAGCAGCGAAAGGATCTCCTCCCGCAGCACCTGCAGCGCCGGGAGCTTCTTCCACCGGGTCCGCTGAGTCTTCAACATCTGGGGGATGCGCCCGCGGCTGAGGCCGAGGGCGTCGGCGACTTCCCGCTGCTTTGGCCAGACACCGATGTCGGGCAGCTCACCTCGCTCGTCGGGCAGGCGCAGCAGCAGCCGCACCATCTCGACCTCGTTCCGGTTGGCGCCGTTCTTCTTCAGCTCCGGCACCAGCAGCGTGGCAAGGGTGTCGAGGCTGACCGAGCGCAGGGCGCGCAGCGGGAGGTCGTCCGCGCCTTCACTCTCGGCGAGGGCGTTGGCCAGGGCGGACTCCGCGGTGCCGAGCCGCTCCAGCTCCTCCTTAGCGGCGCGGCGGCCCTCGGGGGTGAAGGGGGAGACGGGTGTCTGGCGCAGCCGTTCACCCCATTCACGCTGGCGGCGCTGGATCTCGTTGCGGGTCTTGGCACCCAGACCAGGGGCGTTGACGAGGGTGCGCTGGCTATAGTCCAGCAGCTCGCCCACCGTGGTCACGCCCAGCCCGTACAGGAACGACTCGGCAGCCGGGGTCAGGCCGGCGGCCGACAGGTGCGTCTCACGGCTCACCTCGGCGGCGAGCCGATCACGCTGCTGCTCGGCAGACTCCGGCTCGGCGTCGGCGATGACGGGGGCCACCTCTACCTTGCCGGGTGCCGGGTGCCGGGAGGCTCGGGGGTTGGACGGAGCCGTCTCCGCCATATCCAGGAAGATCTTCTTCCAGGCGTCCCGCATCGGCTTGAGGTCCCTGAAGCGCCGTGCGGCGTCCCGATGGAGGGCTTTCTGGAAAAACGCGACCAGCCCGTAACGGATCGCGGGGTCGAACGCCTCGGCGGCGATCGCTGGGACCGGCCACTCCTCCGGGTCGGTCTGGCGCGGAAGTACCTTGCCGTCGCCCCATTTGGGTAGTTCGCCAGAGGCCATCTCATGCAGGGTGATGGCGAGCGCGTACCGCTCGGCGTGGGCGTCGTACACCGAGCGGGTCAACGTACCGATGAACGGATCGAGATAGCCGTCGGTGCCAGCTTCTGTCTCCTGCACCGGGTAGCCTGCCAGCGAGAAGTCGATCAGCACCAGCTCCCGGGTGCGGTTGGGGCGGACACGGATCGCGATGTTGTCCGGCTTGATGTCGCGGTGCCAGACGCCTTCCCCCTCCAGGAAGTCGACCGCACCGAACAGGTAATCGCCGTACGCTTCCAACTGGTCGACCTGGAGCCGACCGCTCTCGCGCAGGAGGCGGGCCACTGTCTCCTGACGACGACGCGTCCCGCTTGAGCCCTCCCCGCTCTCGTCCAGGTCGCGCTCGTTGCCGACGTACTCCAGGACGAGAACCGTACGACCACCGATCACCAGTGGCTCAGGCTCGACCAGCCGGATGACGCCCGAGTGTGGCCGGATGCGGCCCATGACTTCGGCCTCCCGAAGGAGGACCTCGCCGCGGCTGTCCGACAAGGCGATCTTCAGGACGGCGAGGGCGCGAGCGCCGCGCGCCTCCGGGTCGGCCCGCAGATCACGAACGAGGAAGGCCCGACTCGTCGAACCGGTGCCCAGTCGGCGCCGCACCTCCCACCGACCGGCCAACACGTCACCCGCGACGGCTTCCAGCGGATCCTTCTCCTTCGTATCCACCGGGGCAGAGGCAGGGGCGGTAAGCGAGTCCTCGACGCATTCCAGCATCTCCAGGAACTCGGCGACCGTGGCCAGCCGCCGCTCGGGCTTGTAGGCGGTCGCGGCCTGGACAAGTTCGTCGATGTCCTCAGACAGGCCATCCACGATCGCGCTGGGGCGCAGCCCTTCGCCGGCCTCCAGCCGGGCCAGCAACTCGGCCTGGCTCGCGGCCGGCGGCTTTCCCGTCGCCAGCAGGTAGGTGAGCACGCCGAGCCCGTACACATCCAGGGCGATCGGATCTGGGCTCACTGCCGTCAGCTCTGGGGCAAGGTACGGGTCGGCTCCCTCGGCCAGGTGGATCGCCGACAGCGCCGTCGGTGCAAACCGCGTCATGCCCTGAGACGGCCCGCTGCCGCTGCGCTGGGCGGCGATCTGCCAGTCGGAGATCTGCAGCCGCGGGGTGAGCCAGCCACCTTCCCGGTTCTGCGGGATCACGTGCACCGAGCGCGCCGCCAGAGCGCGGTGATGGATGCGGCTGGAATGCGCCGAGCGCATCGTCTCGGCAAGCTGCCGGACCAGGGCCATCCTGCCGAGGATGTCGAGCTTGTCGCCGTATTGGACCAGATACTCATCCAGCCGCAGCGTCTCCGGATGATACTCGAAGATCAGCGCAGGCCCGGCGGAGTGCCCGGACGGATCGTACTGCTTCAGCTGTACGGCGCCAGGATGCCGGAATCGGCGCAGTACGGCCGCCTCCCGCCGGGCTGCGTTCTCCACCGAAGCGCGGATTGAGGCATCCGAGCCGCGTTCTCTCAAATAGATGCGCACCCGCGCCGACTCGGGCAGCTCGGTGTGGCGAGCCAGATAGTCGGCCCAGGTAGGGCCGGTGTCAAAGGCCTTGCGTTCCAGAAGGTACGGGCCGACCTTGTACTCAGCGTCGCTGCGGCGGATACCCACCCGGGTCAGCGAGGCCTTGATCTCCCGGGAGTCGGTCGCGGTGATGCGCCGCCGCTCCTCGCGGGCAGGTCGCTGCAGCATCTCAACGAGCGAGTTGATCGTGTAGACGCCGTTCTGGTCGTGGGCGGGCAGACGCACCCGTAGTGAGGAATCGGTGAAGCAGACCGCGGCTGACACCCACACACGCTTGCCGTGCCGTCCCAGCAGCGACGCCAGCTCCTTGGCCTTCTTGTTGACCAAGTGGAGAGGATTTCCGTGGGAGATACGACGGCCGTTCGGAGCAGTCTGCACCCAGGAGCCGTTCTCCGTGGTGAGGCTCCCGTGCCAGTCCTTGAGCTCGACCATGCACACGCCGCCAGGGGTGACGACCAGCAGGTCAACCTCACGTACATGGCCGGTGTGCGCGGTGAAGGTGAAGTTCGACCAGGCCCGCCATGGGTCAGCGTCCGGCAACAACACGCGGATGGCTTCCAGGCCGCGGCGCTCATGGTCGAACTCGGACTCGGTGACGATGGTCCACCGGCCTATGAGCATGCGCCTACTCCGCTGTCGATGCTGTGTGTCGCCGGCCGCTGAACGGAAGCCGATCTGTCCGCCCAAATGGTAAAGCAATGGCAATGGATCTGGGTAAGGCTTTCCAGGGCAGTAGGGGTAACGTTTTCTGACGAATGCCTGTCGACTCATTCCAATGGTGCACCTCCCCGCAGGGGTGACTTCAAGGTGCCCATTTCCGGACATTCCTCCAGACATGCCGCAGAGTGAGGGAGTGTGTGTGAACTGCAACTTTGAAGCAGCGCGGATGAAGGGCGATCACATAGGCCCGATGAAGCTGACAGAGCTTTTTGTTGGCCCGTAATTCGTCTTTCGGGCGACCGATACTTCGGTTAATGTCACGTCATAGAGGGTCGCGACACTCGCTCTGCCACGATGACGATGCTGCGGCCGTGGTTGGAGCGCTGAGCCACATGACATTCACCCGCTCTACCGCTGGAGCATCACCATCGACCCAGCCCAGCAGTAGAGGGCATCGGCCATCCCAAATCGGGCCAGCCAGCCCGGAGGGCCAGTGGATAATGGCGGTGGATCACCAGGTCAGAAACGCAGACGAGGATCTCATCTGGTCGGGTAGCTCTGCCGCTTTCCCCTGCTCTAGCGGGTCGCTTGGACTCACCGTCGTGGTTGCGGGCTGGTCCTTCTTCTTCGCACGCTTGCGAAGGTGCGCGGGAAGGCGCAGGTGAGGGGCAAGTCGCTTGCGCAGTTCCTTGGGAAGTCGTCTGCGGATCTGCTCCAGGGCCTTCACTTCCAGTTGCCGGATGCGCTCACGGGTCACGCCGTAGTGGCTGCCGATCTGGTCGAGGGTTTGAGGCTCGTCACCGTCGAGGCCCAGATGCCGGCGGAGGATGTCGGCTTCCTTGTCCGAAAGAGGTGCCAGCCACTCTTCAACGGCCTGCTCGGAGATCATTTCTTCCAGCATCTTCTCAGGCCCCGGTGTGGGGTCCAGCAGGGACAATAGTTCCCCCAGGTGGACTCCATCCCCGACGATACGGTCCAGGGAGTCGGTGACCTTGCTCAGCGCACGCACCTCGTCCACCGTACGGATGTCCAGGCCTGTGGCCAGCGCCACATCGACTGCAGTGGAGGACTTACCAGCCTGGCGCAGCGCTGACTCCGTGGCCGCGACTTTGCGCATCTTCTCGTGCATGTGGACAGGGATGCGGATGGCCGCGCCCTCGTCGGCGATCGCCCTGGTGATCGACTGCCTAATCCACCAGGTGGCGTAGGTCGAGAACTTGTGACCCATTCGTGGGTCGAACTTCCGCACGGCGTGGATGAGACCGAGGGTTCCGTGTTGGGCGAGATCTTCTTCCTCAAGCCCCTGCCCTAAGTAGCCCAGGAGGATGCTGTAGACCAGACGCGTGTTGTGCAGGACGAAGGTGTCCCGGGCAATCCTGCGGATGTCGTCGGCGGGCAACGCCGAAAGCTCCTCGTCGGTCGGCTCGACGTCCACGCGGTCGACGCCACCGCGTAGCAAGATGCTTAGACCGAGCTCCTCGGTTGCGCTCAGAAGACGCTTACTAGGATCGACGCGGAACCGGTCATCCTTGATGAGGTGCCGCGCCGCCGCGACAGCGCTCGGGAAGTCACGCGTCGATCTTCTGGGCTCGGGGCCGGGCTCGGGCTCGCGTCGGGATGTGCTGGCTGGTTCTGACCTCGACGTGGTCGACTTTTCGGCAAGTACGGTGATCCCGGCTTTCATGGCGTGCTCAGCGAGTGAGACGACCTCACTGGTATCCAGCCCCGCCAGTCGGCCGAATCGGCTCAGTTGCTCACGTGTGACAGGAGCTGTGGGAATGTGGCGGCGCACGAGTGCCAGTGCATGTGTCAACCGGTCGGTGAGCGCATCGGTTGCGGTGGGCTTGTGGATCACGATCCGCAGACCCATTTCGGCGAGCGCCTTGATGACGCGCTTCCGCGCTTCCGGGGTCAGTCTCATCTGCTCAGTGGCGTCCTCGAAGACTCTGGCAGACACAACACCGTTCACGGCGGCGCTTCTTAGCTGCTGCAAGACGTCCGCTACGGCGTGATAAAGGCCCGACTCACCCGAACGCGCCAACGGCGTGTCAACGGTCATGACAGTGACCATGCCATAAGCCACCGACATTCACGACAACCGAAGTCTCGCGCCAAGCGTCTGTCCTGAGCATAGTTAGCATCCGGGTGACTGGATAAAGCTGGAGGGGCGAATGTCGCCACGCGAGGAGCTAGTGAGGTACCTCCGTCAGCAACTGATCGGCCCGGTGGGGGAAAGCACAGAGCTCATCGAGGAACCGCCCAACCGGCGATACCTCATGGGCACGCTCTACCCGCGAGACACCAACCGTCAACATAGTTTGACCATGGGCGCCGAGGTGACCGAGCCGGACGCCATTCCAGAGGAGGTCTCTGAGGAGACGAGCCTGGTGGACGACGCCGCCCCGGACGCCAACGCCTGGCTGCCGTCCTCGCTGGGAATCTCCCTTTACACCGACGCTGATGAGCTAACACTGGTCTGCCGGGGTGCTCGCTATGAGACCCAGCGCGGCAAGGTCAGGAAGTGGCAACGCGTCCCGCTTGAGGACTTCGAGGAGACTTTCAAGGAGGGAGATACCGAGAGGGACATTTGGGACGCCCGCGCACAGATTCGCCTGCGATGGCGCTTGTTCGCGGGCAAGCGCTTGGTGACAGTTGCGTTAGTCAACGCCAAAAAGGCCGTAGGAGACCAAGGGTCTCAATGGGGCGACATGCTCTTTCAGGTCTCGCTCGAGGTAAGGCCGGTCGGCGGCGAGCTGCTGCAGTACCCGAGCATTCGGCTGACTAGCCGCGATCTGGAAGAGCAGGAGCTGCGCCTGCAGTACAGGCATGTGGTGACCCATGCCGTCGGCCACAGCTGCGCGGTGGACGAGATCGTTGAGGATGGCCAGGTGGCCGGGCTCCAGACCCAGATGATGCCCGAGGCCGAGGTGCCGGCGATCAGGCCGGCCGGTCCGAGCGGGCTATCCGTGCTAAAGCTCGCGTACCTGTCCGACCCAAGCCTGCCGAAGCCCCGGCTACGCACCGAGATCATGGACTTCATCGGCGGCTACCGGGAATGGTGCCAAGCTCAGCGCAAGGTTGACGTGCCCTCGGGGGCGCAGAAGGCGGCCGAGCGCATCCTCGACAGGTTGGACACCGCTGTCCGCAGGATGGAACTCGGAGCGAACGCCCTGTTCGCCGACTCCTCCGGCCATGCACTCCGCGCCTTCCAACTGGCCAACCGAGCGATGGCACTTCAGATGCGGCACTCGGCCCCGGACCTGGGTGGACGGCGTCGTCCGCGTTACACGGCCGTCCCGCTCGACCCAGAACCGTTGCCCGACGCAGCATGGCACCCGTTCCAGCTCGGGTTCTTCCTACTGTCGATCTGCGGGCTGATTGACGAGTCCCACCCCGACCGCGAGGTGGTGGACTTGATCTGGTTCCCCACAGGTGGCGGCAAGACGGAGGCGTACCTCTTCCTGGCCGCCTTCGAGATGATTCTGCGCAGGCTGCGACACGGAGACGATGGCGGCGGTACCGCCGTGCTCAGCCGGTACACGCTGAGCCTTCTCACGACGCAGCAGTTCCAGCGCGCCGCGACGACCATCTGCGCCCTGGAGTACCTCCGGCTGACGGAGGGCACCATGATTCCAGGCGGCCCGTTCGGCATTGGGCTGTGGGTCGGCAGCGGGACCACTCCCAACACGTACGCAGAGGCGCACCGCGTGTTCCAGGAGCAGCGCGCAGCTGCCAGACCGAAGGATGTTTTCATCCTGGACCGTTGCCCCTGGTGCGGCACGCAGCTGATGCCTACTGCCAAGTCTCCCCATATAGATGACTATGGAGTTCGGACGACCGAGACGTCCTTCCGGTTTCTGTGCCCGAGGGAAGAGTGCCACTTTCACGAGTGGCTGCTGCCAGTGGCGGTGGTCGACGAGCACCTCTACGCGGCGCCACCGACATTCGTCCTCGGCACAGTGGACAAGTTCGCCCGGCTGGCCTGGGAGCCCGACGCGGGAGCGCTGTTCGGCGGCGATTACCTACCTCCGTCCCTGGTAATCCAGGACGAGCTTCATCTGCTGACCGGCCCGCTCGGCACTACTATGGGCCTGTACGAAGCGGCCGTGCTCGAACTGTGCTCGTGGAATGGCCGCGGGCCGAAGGTCGTCGCGTCCACCGCCACCATCCGGCGTGCGAGCGAGCAGATCCGCGGGTTGTACGGCCGCGACGTTCAGCTGTTCCCCTCGGCGGGTCTGGATGCCCGTTTCTCGTACTTCGCCGAACCGGACCATACAGTGCCAGGGCGCAAGTACGTCGGCGTGATGGCGCAAGGTCACACCGCAGGCCGCGCGACAACGGTGACCGCAGCCGCCATGTTGCATGCACCCATGGAATTGTCCGATGAACACCGCGACGACTACTGGACGCTCGTCGCCTACCACCACAGCATGCGGGAGCTTGGCCGTACCCGTACCGCCGCCGGTGACGAGATCCCCGCGCATCTGCGCGGCCTCGGTTCTCCTGGACGTCGTCGTGAACTGGCCGAACGCCAGGTGGAAGAGCTGTCCAGCAACCTCGATAGGTCCGAGCAGCCCAAACTGTTGGATCGCCTTGAACTCGGGCTCGAGGACCCCGAAAGCGTTTCCATGGTGGTCTGTACCAACATGCTGTCGGTCGGAGTGGACGTAAAGCGGCTGGCGCTGATGCTGATGCTCGGCCAGCCCAAGGCGAACGCTGAGTACATTCAGGCGAGCAGCCGCGTTGGACGGCATGGCGTCCCTGGTCTCGTTGTCACGTTCCTCAACGCGACCCGGTCGCGTGACCGATCGCATTACGAAACGTTCGGCACGTTCCACCAGGCGCTCTACCAGCATGTCGAGCCGACCAGCGTGACTCCGTGGTCGATCCCG
Source organism: Nonomuraea sp. B12E4 (assembly GCF_039871825.1). Taxonomy (NCBI): domain Bacteria; kingdom Bacillati; phylum Actinomycetota; class Actinomycetes; order Streptosporangiales; family Streptosporangiaceae; genus Nonomuraea; species Nonomuraea sp. B12E4. The sequence continues at coordinate 35,298 of NZ_JBDPME010000039.1, forward strand.
TCCCGCCGCCGAGCACTGCATGCCGCGTTGGTGATCCTTGTCCGGCACGGCCTCGGGCTATCGAGGGACGACCAGGCTGGTGATGTCATCAACCACGCTGACGAACTTGCCGAGGCTGCGTCCCGGCTGGTCCGATGGGCAGCCGCGGTGGATTCATCCGCCGCCGACGAGGTACGGGCCGACCTCGATGAACTTCGTCGAAAGTGGCTGGACGCAGCCAAGCAGGTTAGGCAGACGGGCAAACGCCTGTATTACAAGCCCGCCGGGAAGGCGCAGAAAAGCCTGCTCAAGCACTTCGACCGGCCCGGCGGTATGTGGGAGGCGCAGCATTCCATGCGCAGCGTCGACCGTGAATGCCAGATCATCGTAAAGGGGGCTGGGGAATGAGCACCCGTAAGCTACGCGTCCGGCAGTCGCAGACAGTCGTGCCCTTCGGAGTGGGCGCGGTATTCGACGTCCAAGGCGAATCATTTGTCGCGGCCGGGATCGCCGATTGGCCGCCGCCACGGGATCTTGAACAGATCCGCGCACCCCGGCTAGAACGAAAGCTGAAGGTAACGGGCCTGTGGGCGCCGTTGCAGGCCCCCGCCGCCGACTACGACAAGCTCGACGCGACGGGACCAGCCTTCATCCGCTTTCCTGCCTGGCTCTTCTGCGGATCGTGCCGTCGGATGATCCACTGGCGGATCCAAGACGAGAAGTTCGGGCATCCGCCTCACTGCGCCTTTTGCAACCCGCGGCACAAGCTCACACCAATGCGGTTTGTCCAGATCTGCGAGGCCGGCCACCTCGGGGACGTCGATTGGTGGTACTGGGCACACTCCGAGCTCACGCCAGCGGAACGTGACAAATGCCCAGGGCCCACAGCGCTGAGCTTCGAGGCTGGGGAGAACGCTACTGGACTCGAAGCTCTGACAGTGCGATGCCGACACGAGGAGTGCGAGGCGGCCAACAGGGACCTGCTCGACATTCTCGGGACGCAGAAGATGCGCTGCTGTGGACGCAACCCGTGGGAGCGGTTCAGCGAGCGAAAGGACTGCAGGGAGCGGATCCAGATCGTGCAGCGGACCGCCGGCAACGTCTACTACCCCGTCGTCCATTCGGCACTCGACATTCCGACCCCTTCCGCGCCCGCATCAGCCGATGACGAGATTTCGAGGCAGATCCGGGAACACCCCTTCTTCAGCGCACTGTGCCAGTCGCCCGACGCCCCGGGGTCGGACGGGCTCATCATAATCATCGCGGAGGCGGCCAAAGCTGAGCCATCGCTCGTCAGGCGGTTGATGGCGGAGGAAACCGGGCAGGATACTCTATCCGGTACTTCGCCCATGGCGGAGGAGTCCGATCTGAGCAGGGGGGAGTGGTCCGCCTTCACCTCGACCAGGCCCGAACGCAGCCTCCATTTCGTCACTCATGAAGTCGGCTTGGGCTCATCACAAGAGCCACCATGGACCGAGCTGGAGTCGAGAATCTCGCGAGTGGTGGTGGCCGAACGGCTTCGTGAGGTTCGTGCCCTCCAGGGCTTCAGCAGGGTATCCCCGGAGAGCCGCATGATTCCGGTGGACTCCTCTGGACGTCGACGCTGGTTGCCCGCCGTCGAGGTGTTCGGCGAAGGTATCTTCCTGACCTTGAACGAAGAACTGCTCAAGCAGTGGGAGGCCCGCCCTGAGGTTCGTGCACGCACTGCAGGAATGAAATCGGACGTTGCGAAGTCGTTCCAGCAGGACCGGGTCGAAGCTTTCGCTGGTTCTAAACTATTGCCCCGACTGCCATTGCTGCATACGCTGGGTCACCTCCTCATCCGGCAGTTGTCCTTCGAATCCGGGTACAGCGCCGCGTCGCTGCGCGAGCGGGTATACGCGCGTGCTGCAGAGGACGGTGGCCAACAGTACGGGCTACTCGTATACACCGCCTCCGGCGATGCAGAGGGCACGTTGGGTGGTCTCGCGCGGCAGGGCGAACCCGATCTCCTTCCTGAGCTTCTACTACGGCTCCTTGAACAGGCCGCCTGGTGCTCGGCGGATCCGCTGTGTTCAGAGCACGACGGCCAGGGATACGGCAGCCTGAACCGGGCGGCATGCCATGCATGTGCGCTGATTCCCGAGACTAGCTGCGAGGTAGGCAACATCCTGCTCGACCGGGTGATGGTGGTCGGTGGCTCAGGGGTTCCCGGGTTCTTCGAACCTGTCATTCAGGCGGCCCGGGAAGAAGCGGCACACCAGGTCGGTGCGTGGTGACCATCGACTTTCTCGACCTGCTCGCCGAGCAACACGCCGTGCTGCACAGGCTCATCGAACCCGGCCATCACCTCGTCAGCGGTCCTCCCGGATCCGGCAAGAGCCTGCTCGCGATCCATCATGCGGCCGCGCTGGAGATTGCCGGCCGCCCCGTGACACTGATCGCACACTCGAAGCTGCTCGGCCAGCACTTGAATGCCGACGGCATGCGACTTGGCGCGTCGTTGCCCATCATGACCTTCCACGGCTGGGTGCACGGCTGGTACCGGGAGACCACAGGCTCGACGCTCGGAGCGAGGAGCGGTCCCTTCGACTGGCCGCGGTTGATGTCCGCGGCACTCCATGACACCGGACGACGAGGGCATATTCTCGTCATCGACGAGGCTCAGGACCTTCCGCAGGAGTTCTTCAGCCTATGCAGGGTTCTCGGTATGGACGTGATCGCGTTCGCCGATGAGTACCAGCGGATCACCACTACCCAATCCACTCTCGATGAGATCGAAAAAGCTCTTGGTGGCTGCGGTCGACTCGAAATCAGCACAAATCTGAGGAACCCACGCCCGGTCGCGGAACTTGCGCGTCACTTCTACCCGGGGCTGTACCAGCCGCCGCTGCCGCACCGAGACGGACCGGTTCCTGTGCTACTGCACCGCCCGGAAGCGCGGCGTCCGTTCGCGCGCTGGCTCGTCCGCTACGCCGAGGACCATCGCAAACTCAAGATCGGAGTTGTGGTCAAACGCAAGTATGAACAAGTAGAGCTGCTAAGAGAGATCGAGCGGGTGCGCCTCGGCCTACGACCACAGATCTACGTCGGCGCTGCCGAGGACAAGCGGTACAAATACGTCGACGCAGAGCGTCCTGGTCTACGACTGGTGAACCGCGCGAGTGTCAAGGGCCTGGAATTCGACACCGTCATCGTCCCGGACGCGCATTTGGACGCGAGCGATCCATCCAGCGTCGATCTGAAGATGCTGTACTACGTTCTCATCACAAGGACGCGCGGGGAACTCCACATTTGCTATTCAGGCGACCAGGAACCACGGATGTTCAGCGCAATACCACAACGAACCCTTATCCGGAAGATTCTGCGGGACTGAGCCGCAGCACGCCGTGTCGGCGTATTCTGCGGCGTGCAGAGGTAGGTTCGGAAACGGACTCTGTCACTGATCTTGGGACGTTCGGGACTTCAGTCCCGAAGCAGGAGCTTTCCTGAGAAGGTCAAAGCTCGCGCCTCTGCATCCCTTCACTTGTGCTATGCCGAGGAGACGTTACGAGAGGGCAGGGAATGGTTGCTGGCCTCGACTACGACGACGTCCAGCGCTGGGCGCAGGTGCCTGAGCCGCCAGCCTAAACGAGCGGCCAGGAGGCAGGCCGGCCGGGACGGTGACGCTACCGGGACTGTTGTTGCGGCTGAGGCGGCGTCCAGCATTCTGCGTTGTTGAGCCACTACGCAGTCGCGTCCTCCAAGCCCCTCTGGTGCGTGGAGGTGACCGTAGGCGAATCTTGCACTGAGCCTTTGAGTGGATTGAGATACGGAGGACCAGCTGCAAGTGCACCTGCTCGGACTGCGCTCTCGACTTCGCGAGCTGCTCGCGCGTTGGTGCACATCAGGAATCGGTAACCGAGATGCTGTCGAATGTAATCCCTGGTCAGCCGGTCAAGGCTCAGATGACCGCGGCCGATGTCGGCCTGCTGTTCGGGGGTGAGGGCGGGGATGACCAGACGGTCGCAGATGTAGACGTTGAACTGGTCCCCCGACCGCCTTCCGGACGCGTGTGCTCTCAGTAGGGTCCAAAGCCCCTGAGGTTTGCGCGGCTGACCGGGCTGGACCTGCAGCTGCTCCGGTTGTAGCTCTCGCCCGCTCATGCCGGCGTAGAGGAGCCTGTCTCCTTCCCAAACGGTGTAGACACCGATGGAGACGTCAGGTACTTGCTCGTTCGGCCAGTCGGAGAACTTGAAGAGCGGCCCCTCCTGCAGTTCCTTCACTCGTATGAAGGTACAGGCCGTGCCGCTGCGTTCATAGATCTTCTTCCTAGAGCACGAAGCCAGTCGTGCTTCGACGGCAACTTCCCCGCGTTTCGCCTGATGGGCCTCTTTTGGAACGTACCCATCAATTTCCCCTATCGCCCCACCATCGCCTTACGTAGGCGGCATTATCAGTGATCAGAGATCCACTTGCTTCCGGAGGACGACGCGTGAAGCTGATCCATGCCGCCGATCTGCACATCGACAGTCCGCTCCGCGGCCTGTCTGCCTATGAGGGGTCACCGGCCGAAGACCTACGGACCGCCTCCCGGCGTGCGCTGCAGGGCCTGGTGGACCTTGCGATCTCCGAGTCCGTCGATGGCGTCCTTCTCGCCGGCGACATTTACGACGGCGACTGGCCCGACTTCCAGACCGGTCTCTTCTTCGGCAAGCAAATGTCCCGGTTGCGGGCGGAAGGCATCTCCGTCTACGTCGTCTCTGGAAATCACGATGCCCAGAACACGATGACGCACCGGCTGCGGCTGCCGGACAACGTTCACATGTTCGACGTCGATGAGCCCGAGACCGTCCTCGACGAGAAGGCCGGGCTGGCGGTGCACGGACAAGGTTTCCCACGGTGGAACATCACCGAGAACCTCGCCCTCGGCTATCCCCCTCCCTGCCGGGATCTCTTCAACGTCGGACTGCTGCACACGGCACTCACCGGCCGCGACGGCCACGACAGGTATGCTCCCTGCACGGTCGATCAGCTCACAGGGAAGGGCTATGACTATTGGGCGCTCGGCCATGTACACCATCGCGAGGTCGTCCGGAAGGACCCGTGGATCGTCTTCCCCGGTAATATCCAGGGCCGCCACGCCCGGGAGACCGGCCCGAAGGGCTGCACCCTGGTCACGGTCGGCGACGACCTACGAGTGCGTTCCGCCGTTCATCACGATCTGGACGTGGCGCGCTGGGAGCATCTCCGCATTGACGCCTCCGGAGCCGAAGATCTAGATGCCGTCACCGACCTGGTACAGGCCCGGCTCAATGCGCTGGCTTGCGGGAAGCTGCAGGCCGTACGGGTCAGCCTCACCGGCCACAGCAGTGCTCATCTAGGTAGCTGGTGTTAAGCGGGTCATCTCGGCTGGACGATTCCGGGTGACGCGCTCAGCGCCCGATTCTGTGCGCTGGCTGAGGGACTGACCTGGTGATGTGGATCCGGCGATCTGCGGTCTCGAGAGTTATCCACAAAGCCGCTGGAGGTGTCCTGTGGCCGTCCTGGCTGGATGGTTCTGGGGCGTTCGCCCTGATCACGCTGTGGCCACCGTCCATCGGCCGCCGCCGGTGGAGGTGATGCCGAGCACGGCCAGGCGCGCCAGATTGACGGCGGCGGCCAGCAAGGAGAAGTCCGCGTCGACCTTGGTGGTGCCGCGCAGGCGGGCGCGTCGTCCGCCGTGCCGCCGCCGCATCAGGTGTGCGATCTTGCGTTCGACTTTGGGCCGGGTGGCGCGGTAGCGGGCCAGCCAGCCCGGATCGGTGCTATTGGCCCGGCCGCGGAGCAGATGTTCCTCATGCGGGCTGATCGTGATCTCGCGGCCGTTCTCGGCGGTGGTGCACCGTTCGGCCAGCGGACAGCCCGCGCAGGCGGCGCCGAAGGCGGCCACCCCGCCGCCGTCACGATGCCGGCGGATCTCGGTGGTGACCTGGCTCGGGCAGCTCACCTGCCCGGCCTCCAGGTCGATGGTGAAGGCGTCCTTGGTGAACCGGCCACCCGGAGCGCTGGAGGGCTGCGTCTTGACCAGCGCCTCGATGCCGGCCTCGGCCAAGCCGGCGAGCATCGACCCGGTCCCGTAGGCGGCGTCACCATAAACCTCAGCCTGCCCGGCCTGCTCCTGCCCGGCCTGCTCCTGCCCGGGCAGCACGTCGGCCAGCAGTTCGGGAGCAGGTTCGGCATCGCCGACATTCCCGGCGGTCACCCGTGTCGCGGTGATGATCTCACTGTCGGGATCCTCGGCGATGTGGCCCTTGTAGCCGTCGAACGATTTGCTGACCGTCTTCCGGCCGTGCCGCGCCTGCGGGTCGACGGTGGAGATGATCCGATCCTTGGCCACCTTACGGGCGATCCGGAACACTCCATCCTCGCCTTGGTCCAGGTCTTGGCCCAGCACCGTGGCCAGCAACCGTGCCGCCTGCCCCACCTCCAGCGCCAACCGCCGCCCTTCCAGCACGGCCAGCAACGCAAAGCCGTCCCGGGCCCGCGAGTCGATCAGCGCTTCCCGCTCGGCCACGTCCGTCCAATCGATGACCGGCTTACCCAGATCGGTGTAGCCATCCCCGCTGGAGATCACCACCCGCAACTCCACCCGCAGCAGCCGATCGGCAGCACGCAGCAGACCCCGGATCGCCGAACGGATCAGCGTCAGCGTGTCCTGGGTGGCCACCGCGTCGTAAATCGGCGCCGAGTCCAGCACCCGCCGCCGGCCGATCAGCCCGGCCTGCGCGGCCACCTCCACCGTCCGCTCGAAGATCCGGCCTGGCCGATCCGAAGCGGCCAGCCGGGCCCGCATGTCCACCAGCACCGTGTGCACGAACCCCGGATGATCGAAGTCCAGCCCGCCGGCGGCGTACTTCCACCGCACATCGAAGGCGAACCGATCGACCGCCTCCCGATCCGACAGCCCCTCCAGGCGTTGCAGCACCATGACCACGGCCACGATCATCGGCGGCACCGACCGGCGCCCATCCTCAGCGAACAGGTCGGCGAACATCTCATCCGGGAACAGGTTCCGGCACTCACGGTGCAGCACCGCGTAGATCGAGTTCGGCGCCAGCCGACCCTCGACGAAACTCACCGTGGAGGACAGCAACCCCGGCTGCATCGGAGTCTGGCCCACTGCCATCGCTCGATCTCTCCCCACGCCCGGTGACCAACACCGATCACCCTGGCACAAGCGGACGAACCTATGCGATAAAGATCAAAAAACACCAGCCACCTAGAGCTCTGGCAGGGACGGCATCGGTTCGTCAACGAGGTCCGTTCACTCGCAAACGATCTCGGCGATCTGTGGGTGGAGAAGGTACGCATCGAGACCCGGCTACCCGACACACCCGACGAAGGAACTATCGGGGTGCTCGCCGATCTCCGACGCACAGCGGCGGCACTCCGTTCGGACACCCATGCCCTGCGCCAGATGATCATCCGGGATCCTCTCTACGCCCAGCTGCCGCCGGAAGTGCATCATCGCGACGGCATTCGTCCCGATGACCCCGACTGGCTGCAACGCCTCGGCGACGACGCCATTGATCTGCTGGAATCCATGCTCACGGAGGAGCGGACTCGATGAGGATTGACCGGCTGGACCTGATCGCATTCGGTCCCTTCAGCGAGATGACACTGGATCTATCCGCACCTGGCATCCACCTGGTCGCCGGGCCGAACGAGGCCGGCAAGTCGACGGCACTGCGTGCGATCGACCAGCTCCTTTACGGCATCGACGAGCGATCGCGCTACGACTTCGTCCATGCCAAGGCGGCGCTGCGGCTCAGTGCGCTGGTGCGGGGCTCAGAGGGCGCACTTGTGGAGTTCATCAGGGTCAAGGCCCGCAAGACGCCGCTCCGGCGCACCGATGGGCAGCCGCTGGACCAGTCGGTGCTGAACACGATCCTGGGAGGCATCGACCGAGCTACCTTTACGTCGGTGTTCGCTCTGGGGAGTGCCGAGCTACGCCAGGGTGGTGAGGCGCTGGCGCGCGGAGGCGGAGACTTCAAGCAGGCGCTGGCCGCTGCCCGCTCTGGAGGCCGTCTGTCCGATGCTCTGCGTAAGATCGACGAACGTCTTGGCGTCCTGTACAAGCGGCGGGGACAGAACCCTCGGATCAACACCCTCCTGAGTGAACTGAAGCAGGCGAGGAGCCAACTGCGTGTGGCGACTCTGCGCCCGCAGGAGTACCTCGAAGGGGAGCAGGGGGTCAAGGACGCAGGAAATGCCGTGACCACGCTCACCCTGGGACTGGAGCAGGCCAGGAGTGAGCAATCCCGTGTGGAGCGACTCGTGCGGGCCTTGCCGGGGCTCAATCGTCGCGGCGTCCTGATGACCGACCTCGCTGTTCTGGAAGCCGAAGGGGCGATCGCCCCTGTGGAGGTCGTTGAACGCCTGCCTGAGCTGCGGGAGGACCTACGGCTGGCGGACAGCAAACTGGGGGACACGCGACGGCGCCTGGACGCTGTTGGCCACGAGTTGAGCAAGCTGGCCGTCGATGACGACCTCCTCGCCGTGGAGGACGCGATCGATGCCCTCTATCAGGAGCGGAAGGCGGCTGCGGCAGCCGCGGATCGGCTGGCCAGTTTTTCCGGCGCTGTCACAGACCTCCGTGACCGGGCGTTCTCCCTCCTCGCCCAGGTCCACATGAACGCAACGCTGGACGACACTGACCTCTATACGGTGCCGGCGTCGTTGCGCACGCGTACTCAGGAGCTGCACGACCAGCGCACCGCCATCGATGTGGACCTGGCACGGGATCGTAAGGCGGTGGCCCAGCGCCGGCGCAATCTGGAGGAAGCCGAGAAACGGCTCAGCGAGCTTGCTGCGCTCGAAGACACGAAGCCGCTGCACGCCGCGCTCAACGCCGTTCCTCAAGACCTGCTCACCCACATGGCCGCCGCCGACGAAGACGCCCGGCGCCTGGACGACCTCGTCAAGCGAGCCACGCTGGAGCTGAGAATCCCGGCATCACAGGTCGGCGTCATGGCCGTGCCCACCCGCGCCCAGGTCGACGAGCACATGGAGACGCGGAACGATCTCAAACGGGACGGACACGAGCTGGTCAAGCAGCGAAAGGCGCTGACCGCCAGGCTTGATGACAAGCGCCTCAACCTGAACACCCTGCTGAACGGCGACCCACCCCCGACCGAGGCGGAGCTAGCGGCGGCCCGGTCCGTCCGGTACGAGCTCTGGCTCGCGATCCGCGACGGGCAGCAAGATCAGGCAGGGGATTTCGAGCTGGCCCTTGACCGTGCCGACCAGATCGCCGACCGGATGCGCCGGGACGCGTCCCGGATCGCCGAACGCTACCGGCTGGAGCTCGAGATCGCTCACGATGAGAAGGCGCTAGCCGCGCTCAACGAGGAGCGGGCTGTTCAGGACGACCGGGCCGACCGTTGGGACGCCGAGTGGGACTCGCTGTGGGAAGGCTATCCAGGCCCTGTGCCCAAGCCCGGCGCCGCCCCTTCGACCTTGGACAGTGTCGAGAAGCTCCGCGGCGGTCTCAAGGACCTGGGCGATGCCCGAGCGCGCCTCTCCTCCCTACGAGAGCACGCCACCCTGCACATCGCCCGGCTCCATGAATTGCTGCGAGCGCCGGGAGAAGTTGCATCCCTGGGCGCCGAGCACGCCCTGTCGGAACTCCCCGAACTATGCGAGTTCGCCGGGCAGCGGCTGACCGAGCAGGACGAGCTGGCACGTACGCGCAACACGTACGAAAGCCGGCTCCTCGCGGCCCGCGACGAGCTGATCGCCGCCGAAGCCGAAGTCGCCGAGCACGAGCGTACCCTGACCAGTTGGGAAACCGCCTGGTACGAGTTGCTCATACAGGCGAAACTGCCCACCGACCGAGACACCATCGGTGCACTCACCGATCTGGAACGGCTCGGCCAGGTCGTTTCCTTCGTAGCGGATGCCGCCAAGAGCGAGCGTGACTCTGAGGAGGCCGCCGCCACGCTCGACCGGTTCCACACCCGGTTGGCCACCACCGCCTCAGCCTGCGGCCGTGCGATGCCGGGCGACGAGGCCGAGCGTCATCAACTTGTTGGCGATCTCTACAAGAAGGTCAAGGAGAACCGCTCCGCTGCGGACCGCCGAGCCACGCTCGTTGCCGATCAGGTTAAGCTGCGTACCGAGACTCGTGACCTTGAGGACGCCGTCAAGGGATTGCGCGCCGAACTCGCCGGGCTGTGCGAGAAGACCAAGGTGGACAGCCTCGAAACTTTGAGCGAGGCCGTACGGAGAAGTGAAACTTACAGGGACTTGAAGGCGAGCCTGGCCGAAGTCACGGCGGCGCTTCCACCCGACGCCGACACGCTATTGGCAGAGTTCTCTGAAACTGACGAACACCAGCTCACGGCTCGCCTTCGCACGCTCACCGACCACGTCGACGACCTTGACGCCCAGCGAACCCGCCAAGTCCAGCAGCTCGGCGAGAAAAAGACAGAGTTCGCTCGCTTTGACGGCTCCGCCGCCGCCACGCAAGCTGCCGCAAGCGCGGAGACCACCGCAGCCGCGCTTTTGGAGGAGAGCGAAGAGTATCTCCGCCTGCAGATCGCCCGGAACATCGTCTTGTCCTGTATGGAGGAGTATCGGCAGACGCAGCAGGACCCGGTACTCGCACGGGCGAGCCTCCTGTTCGGGCAGCTGACGCTCGGTGGCTATGGCGGGCTGGAACTTGATCAGGACCGCGATTCACCGGTCGTGCTGACACGACGCGGTGCCGAGTTGTTGTCTGCCGACCAGCTCAGCGAGGGCACCCGTGACCAGCTGTATCTCGCATTGCGACTGGCGTCTTTGGAACGTTACGCCGAGCAGGATCGAGCGCTTCCGTTCATTGTCGACGACATCTTCATGACCTTCGACGACCAACGCACCGTTGCCGCACTCGGTGTATTGAACGACATGGCCGACAGGTTCCAGACGATCGTCTTCACCCACCATGATCACTTGGTGGAGCTGGCCCAGACAGAGCTCCCGCCTGACCGCGTGCACGTTCACCGGCTGCCGCGGTTCACACCCGCATGAACAAGGTGCCTCGTGCTTCCACTCCTCGATCCCTACCGGCCCTGATGACGGGTCCACACGCATCGAGGTATGCGATTCTCGTCTCTGCTGTACAGCCAAGGAAAACACCAGCGCGCACTCGCGCCAGCACACAACACCGCTCGCCACCGCTAGTTGACCTAGGCTGATGCCGTAACGATTGCAAACTTCGGTACTCACCACAAACGGCCGGGTCGATCGGCGGCCACTGCCCTAACCGACGCTGCCCGATCTTGTCAACGGTGGAGTGAGTGTCTCGGCGAGTCCTCGGCGGAAAAGTGCCGCTGGGCGACCGACGTCGGGAAGCCGTCGTTCACCTATGGGTATGACGAAGCCTTCTGTCTTCATGACCTTGCGGCGGAAGTTGCTGGGGTCGAGGGGAAGGCCCCATACCGCCTCGTAGATCTGGCGCAGATCGGCGATGGTGAAGGGTTCCTCGCAGAAGGCTGTGGCGATCGTGGTGTGCTCCAGTTGGGACCTGGCCCGCTCCAGCCCGTCGCGGAGGATTCTCTCGTGATCGAAGGCGAGTGTGATCTGGCCCTCGAGGACGGCGGAGACCGGGGACCAGTGGGCGGCCGACGCGTCGGTCCCCGCCTGGGGCATGGGGAGATCGGGGCCGAGGGCCAGGTAGGCGATGGAAATTATCCGTCCACGGGGGTCGCGGTCCGGGTCGCCGTAGGCGTGCAGTTGCTCCAGGTGCAGGGTGTCGCCGGCGACTCCGGTTTCTTCTCGTAGTTCTCGTCTGGCTGCGGCGTCCAGGGCCTCGCCATCACGGACGAACCCGCCTGGCAGCGCCGCTTCGCCGCGATAGGGCATGTTGCCGCGTTCGATCAGCAGGACGTGCAGCCGGCCATCGCGCACGGTGAAGATCACGAGGTCCACGGCCGCGGTCAGGGAGGCGGGCGGGCGGCGTCGGTGGGCTGACTTGCTCGTTGCCATACGTCTATTAAAGGTCCAGTTGACTCTAAGTCGTGACACACTTATGGTCAGATTTACCTAAATGGCTACCGGAGGGGCTCATGGCCCGATCTAGCACGGTACGTCTCAAGAACGACGCGGGGGCAGTCGCCTCCAAGGCGACGCGGTACCTGTGCGCCGGCGTCTACCTCGACCGCGACTTTCGCGAGATGGTGATCCGCCGGGTCTACAACGACTCCAAGCACATGGTGGCGCCCTCCTACGGCTTCGATCTGGTGCCGGTCGTCGCGCACGCTTGGCGAGCGTGGCTCCTGGAGGCGCTGAAGTGGATACTGCTTCTCTCGGTCCTCCTGGGCGGCATCGCATGGGCTCCTGCCGCGACCGCGGCTGAGGCGGCGTTGTTCGGTCTGTGCTGGTCTGTGGCGATCGCTGTCAGAAGCGCGCTGGTCGCCTTGCCCCTCAAGGCAAAGGAACGCGCGGACCGATTCCTGCGACGAGTCCGCTGGAACAGCGAATCGACCAATCTTGCCGAGCACCTCCGTTCCCTGAAGCTCGCCTGTGGCGGGAGCGGCGCTCTGGCGGTTGCTGTCTTCGTGATCTCTGCCATGGCCGGCATGCCGCTCTCCCAGTTGCTACGGCAAGCGACGATCATGGGGATGATGACGCTTCTCGTCGCGTGCGGCTGCGGGGCCGCCCAGCGCGGCGCCCTGCACCGGACGGCGAAGAGCCGGCTGCCCTCGCCGAACAGCCACCGATATCAGGCGATCAACGAGCAACAGCACCACACCTTCGTCGTCTACCGCAGGCCTCCGAAGAAGCAGCCGGAGCCGAAGGACTTCCGCGACATCCTCGCGCTCGACGACTCACACAAGCCTTTTGTCGGAGCCGGGCGACTGATTCATCGCTGGAACCCGCCGCTCAACATCCACTTGCTGCAGATCGGTGAAGGCAGCATGGCCGACCGGGAATTCGACCCGCTCCCGTTCAAGGCGCACGAGCTGGTCGCATATTTGAAGAAGGAGATGCGACGGCTCGACGGGCAGGATGACGCCACCAGCCTCCCGGACTTCGGGAAGGCGGACCGTGTCTACGTGGCGGAGGCTGATGTCGACCAAGAGCGCGGATGGTTACAGGGCGAACCTGCTGACGACGAAATAAACGAGATCATCGATCGGCCGTTCGACCAGTTTCACCACTTCCTCGAGATCCGTACGTCGGTGTCCGGCGAGCTGGTCACCACGGTGTTCCTGCGCACCACGGTCAAAGGGCGTGCGCTCAGCCTCGACTTCGCTGCGTGTGCGCTGACGCGGACGCCGGACGAGTACCACGTCCTGGACGAGTACGGTGAGCGCGGAGTCACGGCCGTACTCCGGGCAGCGGTCCGAGCTCTTACGGAGCTTCCGGCCGACATCATGCAGTCATGGCGTCTTGTCCACGTCCCGGCCATCCTGCTGGGGGCTCTTCGAGCACGGCGAACGCGCGTTCTCCACCCCAAGCGGGGTGTGAAAATCGGAGCAAAGCTGAGCGTGCGTGAGGAGAAGCGCATGCCATGGGAGACGGCTCAACTCGACCGAACCCTCATCTCCGACCATGTGAAGCTCATCGAGGATCGCCTGTTGAAAGCGGCGACCGAGTTCCTGCGCGAGCAGAAGGTCGACATCTCTGAATTCGAGGAACGCGCCACCAGCATCATCAACACCGGAATCATGAACTTCGGCGAATCGATGAATGTCACCAACTCCGCAGTCGGCGCGAACGCGCTGAGAATCGATCTGCCTGAGACCCTCGGCAGCGCACCAGGAGGAGGCCACGCATGAACAGCAAGGTCAGGAACAGCGGGGTCATCCATCAGGGTGGCTCCATGACCATCACCGGCACCGCGATCGGGGACGGCGCCATGGTCGTCCACCACCAGCCGGCCGACGCGATGGTCGGCAGGGGCACGGACCTCGGCGTGATAACGATCAAAGAATCGGAGGCAAGGGCAGTCATAGACGCCCTTGGACTCGAAGGCGCCCCGGTGAATGGCATTCCCTTCTGGTGCGGCACCATCGACCATCGTGGACTGGCCACCAGAGTGGCGATGACCCGATCGCTGGGACAGGGCCAACGATCGACAATGGCCGCGTTCGAGAATCTCAAGGAGACGTTCCGGCCGGCGGTCGTCGCACTTGTCGGCATCGGCGGTGGGTTCCAGCCGGACATCTCCACAGGCGACGTCGCGATAGCGACCAGAGCCGTGTATTACGACCTCCGGAAGGAGACGGCCGACCGCACGCAGCGCAGAGGCGAGGACCGCGAGACTTCTGCCGTCGTGGGAAACGCCGTGAACAGCTTCTTCGTCGACTACGGCGAGCCGGCGCGGTTCGTCAGCGGAGAGGAAGAGTTCCAGGTCATCTCCTGCATCGTGGGAACCGGTGAAGCCGTCATCGCGGACGCCGAGTCTGAGATAAGGCAATACCTCAAGCACTACAACGACAAGATCTCCGTGGTCGACATGGAGGCCGGAGGTCTGGCGCAGGCATTCCACGAGCGCGGAACCCTCGCCCAGATGCACGGATGGGTGGTGATCCGGGGAGTCTCCGATTACTCCGACAAGGAGAAGAACGACGTGCTGCAGAAAACGGCTGCCCGTAACGCCGCCGAGGTCCTGCGCGCTCTGATCCCTTACCTGCCGTCCCAACGGTGACAGGACGCGCGGATGGGAGAGTTCATCATCGGGGTGGTGAGTTCGCTCGTCGCCACCGCGCTCGTTGTCGTGGGCGGTACGGCTCTGTCGCCTCGCGCGCGCTCATGGCCGACCCGGCTTCTGTCCGGATTCACTGGCTTGGGAATCTCCTGTGTGCATCCGCGTCAGCGCGTCGCCATCGGAGATCTCATGGGAGAACTGGCCAAGGCTCGCTGGGTGAAGGTGCTCGCCGGCCGAGGCAATGAGCTCACTCGCGACGGTTTTGTGGCTTTGTGGGAGGACGGAGGGCGTCGCCTGGAGTTCGTCCACATATTGCTTCCCGACACCGATCCTCCGTCCGCATCATGGCTGGAGCGGCGCGAGGACGAGATCCGGCGCATCGACCCGGGCTTCTCCCGGGGAATGCTGGCCGAACAGGTCGACATCAACGCGGGATACATCAAGGAGGTCGCCGCTGACAGGGACAACATCGAGTTGCGCCGCTACAACCTTCCCAACCTACACCGAATGGTGATCACCGATCGCGTCGCCTTCCTCACTCTCTACCGTCGAGCGGCCCACGGCCGCGACTCGCCCTGCATCGTGGCACCCAGCCCCGGCGTGATGTACGACTACGCTGTCCAGCTCTTTACCACAGCCTGGGACCATGCCTAGGCTCGACGACCGTGGTCGCAGCGGATGCTGCACAGCAGCATCCGCTGCTGTGCAGCCGAGTAGAGCAACGCCGACGGACGCGAGCACATGCCATCAGTCACCACATTCAGCTTGACCAGGTGAAGACCGCTCGACGGTACGACTGGCTCCGTTTGCAGGTAGGCGCTCATGCGGCGCTGTCATGGAGTCGTCAGCCAAGACAGGAGTCCGCTGACCAGTTCGATACCTCCGATGACGCCGTCATTCCTGACGAGGAGGAGCCTTATAGCGACGAGCAATCGTGATCGCATCGGGGAGATTTTCGAGGTCTGAAGTTCCCCGCCGCCGGACACCCATGTCTACGCCGCGCCCTTGCCGCTAACTGACAGCGGCCCATGCAGCGTCACGCCCTCTTCGATCTCGACACCTGCCGGGGTTCGGGTCGGGTGGATAGGGGGTCGGCGATGCGCGTAGTCAGCGCGGTCACTTCGTATCCCAGGGCACGACAAGACCGTGGGTCAGAGCGCACGTCACGCATTGACGATGGACCAACTACGTCCCATGGCGGAGCCAAACGAATCAAGGTCTACGAATGTAGTACGGTCAGGCGCTCGAGCGGACCTCTCTGGGCAGCGGAACAATTTCAGTTCAGACGCCAGGTGAGATGAATGTCTTGGCGATACGGCGCGTTCTCGGATGTCGTTGCGAATGCGCCGTCCCGAAGGGTTAGAGTTGCCGGGCCAAGCGGAATCTCAGGGGCCGTAGAGATCTTGGTGAGTTTTTCCCATGTCTCAACTTCGCGAGATTCATAAGCTTCGACCTTGAATCCACACGGTTCACCCTGATGGAAGAGAATGGATCCCTTGGCGGAGAACCAGGATACAACGGTAGCTGTTGCGAGGTTGCACACAACAGGCACTTCAATGATTGCGTTTCGAGGCTCGCAATCGCTGGCGTTGGCATGTCCGAAGATGAGTCCTCGGGGGATGACATGGGCACCTGGCGATGCTGCTGCAGCAAGCCACGCCATCGCAGCACGAGACTCCTCGAGTGCCATGTCTCGGATTAGGACTGGAACATGGTCGAAGCCTTTGAATGACCGCGCCCTGAGTAGTGCGCTTGCGAAGTTTGAGCAGTTCCCCAAGCCTGCGAAATGGTCTGCATCGAGAACCACTTTATGGTCTCCCTGAAAGACGAACTTGGAGTCCGGTCTGCAAGCATCGAGGAATTTCAAGAGATCCAAATGGTCTGTCCAGTTGGAGTCGCTGACCTCGTCCACCAATGCATCCATCTCATGGACGTACTGGCCGTCTTGTTTCTTCCGGGTTGAGATCGTCAGGGCGAAGCCTGCTTCATGTACATAGCCAAAATGATGTTCGTTCCCTGTGTGTGACAGTCGAATTGTGGCAGCTGCGTCAGAGCTGGAGACCTGGGCTATTATGGGTTCGTCCATCACGAACCCGCTGAGGACATACGGTTGGGGAAGTCGCGCGAGGTTGCCCATGAGCCGTTCCTTAAGCGCCAAGTCCCGGAGTCTCTGGCTGCGAAACCTGGGTGCTCCAAAGGTGGCCAGGTGCAGAGACAGCTTGTCGCTGTCAGTCTTCTGCTCGAAGTACTTATAGAGGTCAAGAGCTGTCACCAGAGTCTCTTGGCCGTCGCTGTCGCGCCTGATCTCAATGTGAACGGATCCGATCACCGGTTCCGTGCGCTGCTTGGTCGCCGCGAGTCTGGATCTCTCGACGAAACCGGAGGCCGAGGCTCGCTTCACCTCCTCTCTGATCTTCGTACCAGGAAGAAGGTCGTTTGGGACGAAGTGCTTGACCTTCTTCTTCGATGCTACGAAGGCATAGAGCTCAGATGTAAAGTCGTCGTCGAGCAGGCGGAAGAAGATCTCGCATGAGTCCGTCTCATGCAATTTCACTAAGGCGAGACCGGTCGGAAATTCAGCTGCAAGCAGGCTCTCGGCATCTGCTCTCGTCAGCTTGATCTTCCCATCACGTGTGGCCGTCGAGCGAATGCTGAAACCGATGATGGTGCCGGCTATCTGCCCAAGTTCAGTAGGGTTCTTCGCTAGGTCGATCTGGCAGAGGAAGTCGAAACCGAAATCTTGCCCCGGCTTATTGGGGATTAGGTAGTTCTGCTCGCAGAACGTCTGGAACAGACTCTCACCGAGAGATCCGATGCGTTGACTCTGGCTACGCTTCTTCGTCAAGAGAACCTTTGGCTGCTGCTCGGCGTGCTGAGGACATCTATCATGCTTGGCCATCGCTCCGGCGGTCGCGCGCTGCAATGCGGACGGCTGGCGACAACAGTCTGTCGTACTGTGTGCGGCAAATTTGGGCTGCGAGGACAGGCTGGTTGTCACGGTGCTGCGTGCACATCAGGGCTTCCACAGAACCCGGGGCGGTTCAGTTGGCACCATCCGCCTAACTTTGGCAAGGGACGATCTCATCTGCTGCTGCGGACCCCACTGAGGCGGATGCGCATCTGCGCGAGTTCTTCCTCTGACATGCCCATCCATCCGACTCGGACGGCGTGCACGATGAATCCCTCGATCGCCAGGATGCCGCGACGAGCCTCCTCGACCTCTTGCGAAGCCCCGCTGTCGGAGTGCTTCAGTTTCTGCAAGCGTGCTCTGGCAGTGGTGAGGCCAACGACCGCCATCTCACTGAAGACGAACGACTCGCCCGGCTCTTTCCCCATGTAAACGAAGCAGAGGGCCTGCCCTCGCTTCGTCGGGCGAACTCTTCCGGACTGATCGGCGGTGTAGAGAAGATCGGGTTCGTCTGGCCGGTACGTGGACACCCAGGAGATCACCTGGCCTTCGCTGTACGCATCCCTGAGAAGCCGGTCGACGAACTCGACCAGAGAGTTCGCTGCCTGTGAGACGCCATCAGCGGAGTGATCGAGAGCATCGCGCGCTCCGCGAACCTTCCGGCTGAGCTGCTCGCTGAGTTCAAGAAGGACTTCGCTCGATCGGCCAGAGAGGACTTCGTGCACGCGCTCGGCGATGCCCGTGATGTCGTCGGCGATGTCTTCGACGAGCGGCTCCAACTCCTCGACCCGCTGTGTCATGGTGTCCACCGGAAGGTCAAGCTGGAAAACCCTGTCAACCGCTTGATCCACCACGAGGACGGTCCTGAGGAGGGACTCGCTGAACTGACTAAAGCCCTTGATCTGTGCGATCTGCTCGCGCGTGACAAACGTCATGCAGTTGTCCAAGGCGAGCGCCAAGGGCATGAGGCTTCGGATCCCTCGGCGCACTCCAACCGCCAGGGCCGCGCCATCGGCCTTCACAGCTCGGATGAGCCGCGTGTACTTCGCTTCCCCCAGAAGCTTGTGGACGAAATCCTGGAACCCAGGCGACTTGAGCTTCCGGGTGATGGAGCCTGGATCTTGCGACAACTGCTCAAGGCCCTTGAGGGTGGCCTGGAGCTGCGGGTCGAGCTCGTCGACCAGGCCGTTGAGATCGTTCAGGCGGTCATGCCACGGCCGACGGTCGGTGTCATCAATCAGGAGCCGGACCATGGCGATGAAAAAGTCCACCACCATGATGGTCGCGTCGGGAAGACCGAGGATGCTTCGCACCTTGGGGTCAAGTGTGGCGAGCTCCCTTGCGAACTCCGACCGTCCCGAGAGCGTGAGAGTAGATCCGCTCTGCCCTTCCTGATCGGCGATGGCGCACCTCCTGATCGAAACCTTCCTCACAGTTTGCACTCCAGCACCGACAGTTTCCTTCCGTTTTGGAGGCGGTAAGAGATGCCTTCGAACTGTGGGACTCCCTTCAAAAGAGCGTTGGCCTTTCCGGCCTCCCAAAACGCGCTGACCTCCGTAGCTTCTCGGACATGGGGTTCGCATCCGCCAGATGGGAGATGAGCGTGACGACGTTCGCGTTCTGGGCCGGGTCTCAACCGATAACCGGCAGGGCCCGGAGCGCGGGACATGCGCGGGATGATCAAGCCAAGGGCAAAGGCTCCATAGAATGTTCCTGCAGGTCAGTCCTAGTAAGAGCGCAGTATCGGCCTCACTCTCCTACTGCGGATGCTGATCGGCTGCGACCGTGACGATTCACTCATTTCGCCACTTGCTAATTAGTTCCCTCGTCCCTGCTCGGGACGCCGCTCAGGCGGGAAAATGGGTGCGGGTTGCCCGCCGACGTCGGTTCGTCTATGGCGCGGGTGAGGCCGTTAATTAGTTTGATCGCTGGGAGCTGCTTCAGGGGCCGCGCAGTGTTGCCATGAGCAGTACCGAGGGTCCGCCTCTTCCTGTCCCCGCTGGCTCCTGCGGGTGACCCGCAGGCACCATCCCCATCGATGGGAGGGGAGGCAACATCGTGCAAGAGGTCGATGAGCAGGACCTGTTCGTGGAGCGGGTCGCGGCCCTGGACCTGGGCAAGGCGGGGCTGGAGGCGTGCGTGCGGGTGCCGCACGAGGACCGGCCCGGTCGGCGGCTGCAGGAGATCCGTGCGTACGCCACCACCACGGCGGCGTTGCTGGAACTGGCCGACTGGCTGCGTTGCCAGAGCGTGTCCCGGGTGGTGATGGAGAGTACCTCCGATTATTGGAAGGGGGTGTTCTGGCCGCTGGAGGCCGAGGGGTTCGACTGCTGGCTGGTCGATGCCCGGCAGGTGAAGAACGTGCCGGGCCGGGCCAAGACCGACCGGGCCGATGCGGTATGGCTGGCCAAGGTGGCCGAGCGGGGCATGTGCCGGCCCTCGCTGGTGCAGCCCGCGCCGATCCGCAAGCTACGCGACCTGACCCGCTACCGGCGCTCGCTGATCGAAGACCGCACCCGGGAGATGCAGCGGGCCGAGAAGCTGCTGGAGTACGCGTAGGTCAAGCTGTCGTCGGTGATCAGCGACATCTTCGGTGTCCGGCCGGCAGATGCTGCAGGCGTTGATCGACGGCCGGCGCGACCGTAAGGTGCTGGCCGGCATGGCCCGGGGCAGCATGCGCGGCAAGATCCCGCTGTTGGAGGAGGCATTGCGCGGGTTCTTCACCGATCACCACGCGGTGCTGCTGCGCATCATGCTGGCCAACATCGACCGGCTGACCGAGCAGGCCAGCCTGCTCGATGCCGAGATCGAGCAGGCCATGCGCCCTTTCGCAGGTCAGGCGGCCCAGCTCGATGAGATCACTGGAGTGGGCCCGGTGGCCGCCCAGGAACTGATCGCCGAGATCGGTGTCGAGATGAGCCGCTTCCCCACCGCCGCGCATCTGGTGTCCTGGGCCAAGTTCTGTCCCCAGACGCACGAGTCGGCGGGCCGCAAGAAGGGCAAGGGCCGCGGCAAGGGTAACCGCTGGTTAGCCGGCACGCTCGGCCGGATCGTCTTCTCCGTCGGCAAGACCGACACCTTTCTCGGCGAGCGTTATCGCCGCATCGCCCGCCGCCGCGGCAAATCCAAGGCCCTGGTCGCTGCCGGGAACTCCGTGCTCACCGTCGTTTACCAGCTGCTGTCCGACCCCGAGGTCCACTTCTGCGACCTGGGCGCCGACTACTACGACACCCGCATTAACAAAGACCGCCGCGCCCGCAGCCTGGCCGGCCAGCTTCAGGCTCTGACCGGCCAGAAGATCGTCATCCGCAACGGCAAGGCCGCCTCATCGAACCCGAGACAGCCTGACCACAACCCACCGCCAGCCGCTCTCGCTTATCACCGCTCGGGGTTCGCTGCCGCCTGCCCACGCGAATGTCGAAATTTTCGGGTCAGCCATGGCTGGGGCGATCGACGCCGAGGCCATCCCTCATCGGGCGCCAGCAGTGTGGCGCAACCCGGTCACGGCAGTCACCGTCCTGGCCCTCATACCCCGAGCACGAAGTCCAGGCGGAACAGACGCGCGACGGCGAGGCCAGCGACGGCCCGCCACCGCCTGCCGGGCGCGCATCCGGATCGGCGTGGGGACGGCCGGGGCCGAAGCGGTCCTGGTGATCGAGGACGACGGCCCCGGCCTCACCCCCGATGAGGCCCGCAAGGTGTTCGATGGTTATCTGGGGTTGTCAAGCGTTCTAGCTGGTCAGCCGCTTGAAGGACAGGCACGTCAGACAAGTAGGCTGCTCGCGTTCGGCGCGCAGGTGGATGGTCGAAAGGCGTGGGGTTGCAAGCTGCCGCAGTGTTCAGGCAGGGCCCGAACCGCGCTACTCGTCGGCGTAGGGCTTGAAGAGCACGTCGCGTTCCATCCACGACTCGTTGAGCAGCTCACTGTGCACCTCGCCCTGGACGATTCCCAGGAGAAGGTCGGTGGTGAGCAGGTCGTACCGCTCCCACACGTCGCCGTTCCGGTCCGAGACCCGGATCGGGTACGAATCGGCCGCCGCCTCGGGTGAGACCTGCCAATAGAGCGTGACCCCCGTGCCGGTCGAGGCCCAGGGCAGCAGCCTGGAATCAGGGTCGAGATCGTCGGGCGGTCCCACGACCTCGTCCTCGAACAGGTCCTGGAGCTGTTCGAACTCCAGCCCCGACGGCTCGAGATCGACGTGCTTGAGGCCGGGGCCGGGCGCCGGAACGTAGAGCCTCAAGTAGTCCAGCCAGAGTCCGCCACCCCCTGCGTCGAGAAGCTTGCGGTAGTCCTGCGGCACGGGCGCCCCGAGCCGGTGCTCGACCTGTTCCCAGTCGAACGGGCCGGCCAGCGGTGCGAGACGTGCCGTTTCGATCAGCTGCTGAGCACTGGTTGTCATGCGGGTGCATTCCTCGGGGTTGCTGGTCCAGGTCCGATCTGTCCGAACCGGATCCCGCCCGCGCCCGGCCAGGAAGGGCGCTGCTGGTGCCGTCGACGCCCTCGCCGAGCCCTGACGCAGGCGCCGGGCGCCTCAATGATCCTTCTGGGCGAAGGAGTCCTCCGGCACGTTCTCAGCGAGAGGTCCCTTGCGCTCCGACGGCACACGCTGCCGGATGTCTTCTTCGAGATTGCGCATCGCCATGCGGAAGATCTCCGACTGCCCGGCGCCGACGAACGACAGGTTCCCGAAGACCTCGAGCACCACCAGGCCGTGCATGTGCCCCCACGCGCTGATGAAGAGCGCAGCCGCCGGGGCGGGAAGGACCCCGAGCTCCTCCTGCCCGGGCAGGCTCTCCAGGTGCCGGTGCAGCGCGGGGCTGAGGTCGGGCGCGTCGGCGTGGGCCAGCTGGTCGGCGGTGTAGCCGTCGAACAGGGCGCGGTGGAACACGGCGCTGATCCGTCGCGCCGCAGACGTCGTGGGGCCGTTCGGGGCAGCCCGGTAGTTCGGCAGCGGCGTCCCGTAGATGAGGTGGAACAGCTGGACGTTCTCCAGTGCCCACCCGCGGTAGCCCTCGGCGGCTGGTAGGAATCAAGTTGCTAGGGCCGGGCGTGCTGAGGACCATCGTTTGCGTCCGGGTCACACATCGTTGCTCCAAATTGAGGGCTAGGGAGCCGAAGGTCATGTACGTCTCGCGGGTGAGGCTGCTGAGGTTTCGCGGCTTCAGCGAACAGGAAATTTTGCCGGGTCGCCACGCGGTGGTCGTGGGCGAGCCCCGCGCCGGCTCTACCGATCTGATCACGGCGCTGTGCCGGGTTCTGGACCCCGCCAGCGCCCGTAACCCCGACCTTGCGGATGTGCATCGGCCGCTGCCCGAACTCGCGAACGATGACGAGGCGGCGATCACCGAGGTAGAGGTGACCCTGCTGGGGCTCGGTGAGGCCCTGGAGCAAGACCTACACGATCGGCTGGAGTTGATCGATCCGCAGACCGGCCTGCCCGCCGGCCCTAACCGCTCGGACGAGGCTGTGCTGGGGATTCGGCTGCTATACCGGTTGATCTTCGACGAGCGGGTCGGCGACCCCGAGCACACCTGGGAGTACCCCAAGAACGGCGACCGTGCACCCCGCGCCGAGCGCCTGACGCTGGGCACGGTGGTGATCGGGCCGGGGGCGCCCTTGCAACTGCGCGCGGGTGCACTTTTCCGGCGCCTGCTCACCGACCTGGACGAGGGCACGATGAACATCTCGCTGCAGACCCTCGCCGACGATGTGGCGGCGACGACCGGCAAACTGGCGGACCTTAAGGTCGTCAGCCAGGCCCTAGCACGGGTGCTGGAGGACGGCGTCGGTGGGCTGCTGGGCCTGCGCTCCGATCCCGACGATAACGATCATTATGAAAAGGTCATCGGGTTCAGCACCGGTGACGGATCAGTGGAGGCGCTGCTGCGCCGCCTGCAGGCCGCGCTAACGCTGGACGACTCCGGTGCTCTGCCGGTTCCGGCGCACGGCACCACCGCCACCGCGGTGCTCACGGTCGCCGAGGCCATGGCCGCCGCCGACCTCCCCGGCGCTGTTGTGCTCGCCGACAACTTCGGCGACGGTCTGGACGCCGGCTCCGCCGAGTACCTGGCCGCGCTGCTGCGCCGCAAGAGCGGCCAGGTATGGCTGTCGACCCGCCGCCCAGAGGTTGTCCGGGCGTTCGAGGCCACTGAGGTGCTGCGACTGACCCACAGCCACGGCAGACGCCGCCATCACCAGTTGCCCGCAACCACCGACAAGAAGGAACGGTTGGCGCGGCGTCCGCTACACGCACTGCTCATGCCTGCGATGACCAACGTGACCGTCGCCCTACTCGAAGGCCCCCATGACCTGGAGGCCCTGACGGCAGCGGCCGCACGGCGGATGCGCCGCAACGGCATCGCCCCGCCCGCCGCCCACCGCGTGCACCTTGCCGCCAACCTGCTCGAAGGTGGCAAGAGCCAGTTGCCAAAGCTCGCGCGCGTCGCTCGGCAGCTCGGCTACCACGTGCGCGTGGTCATCGACAGCGACAAGCCCGGTGAGGACGCCGACCTGCACGCCGAACTGGTCGCGCTGGCAGAACAGGTGATCGTGCTGCCCGAGCGGACCGCGATCGAACGCGCTCTGGTAGCCGGCGTGCCCACCGGAGCGCTGCGCGAGGCCGCCGAGGCACTACGTGATGTCTACGGGCTAAGCATCGACCTAGAGGGCACCCCCGACGTCGACCTCGGCAAGGCCATCGCCAAGCAGATCAAGAAACCGAACCTGCATCAGCAGTTCATCGAGGCCCTACCCGACGGCGTCATGCCGCCGCTGGTCGAACAGCTCCTGGACACCCTCAGCGCTCCACCCACGACCGAAGTACTGATCGAGCTGCCCGCACCAGAAGATCCCGCCTCTGAGGACCCGTCGTGACCTACCAGCCCACCCCTGATCAACAGGACGTCATCGACGCACACGACCCGGTCCTACTGGTGCGCGGCGGCGCCGGCACTGGCAAGACCACCACCGCAGCCGCCGCCGTACGTGCCCACCTGCAGCGCCACGACAGCGCCCAAGCGCACCTGCCCCGCGGGCAGCGCCAGCCAGCACGTGCGCTGTTCCTGTCCTTCTCCCGAACGGCCGTCGCCCAGATCCTGGAGCGCTCGGCCGACATCCTCGGGCCTTACCGCGACCGGGTGCAGGTCACCACCTACCACGCATTCGCCTGGCGGCTGCTTCAGCAGTACGGCACCGCCATCGGCCAGCCCGACCCGCAGCTGACCAGTCCCGCCGAAGCGCGGCTGCTGCCCACCACCGTCACCGTCCAGTACAGCGACCTGCTCCCTGCCGCTCTGGACATCTGCCGCGTCCCGGCCGTAGTCGCGCACCTGCGTACTCGCTGGTCAATAATCGTGTGTGATGAGTTCCAAGACACCGACCAACGCCAGTTCGATCTTTTGACCGCCATCCGCGGTGGCGCGCGGCTACTGCTGCTCTGCGACCCGAACCAGTGCATCTATTCCAGCCTGCCTGGCGCGATCGGCGTCGGACGCGAGCGTCTAAAAGCTGCCCTCGCCCTACCCGGTGCCAAGCAGATCACCCTGCCTGAGGCCTCCCACCGCGACGCCACCGGCGTGCTGCCCGCCGCCGCCACCGCCATCCGTCGCCGCGACTTCCGCCACGACGCCATCACCACCGCTCTGAGCGACCGTCGCCTGCGTATCTACACCAGCCCTGACCTCAAGGACGAGCCCGACCAAGTGGCCGCCGCAATCGATGAACTCCGGGCCGAAGGGCACACCACCATCGGGGTGTTCAGCCACCACAACGACGCCACGACCCAACTGTCAGACGAACTGCGCGCCCGCGATATCGACCACGAGATCATCGGCCTGTCCGATTGCCTGACCGCTTCCCTGAAGACCCAGCACGCCATGATCGAGTTCGCGGCCGGTACCGCTACCTGGGAGCAGGTACGCCGCGAACTCGCCGTCTTCGTCACCAGCGCCGTCCGCGGCAAGCACGCGCCCCCACTCGCCCAGCTCATCCTCGGAGAACGGGTCCAGCCGACCGGGTTACTGGCCGAAAAGCTCACCGCTCTGCGAGAACAGCTCGCGCCCCGCGCCGCGCCGATCGACTTGGCGGCTGCTGCCATCCACGCCGCTGACGCCCACCGGATGCTCAGCTTGTCGCCGGGGCAACGGCATTGGGATCACGCCGCACAACTGCTGGCGCCCATGCTCACCCAGAGCCTGCGCCGGGTCGGCGATCGCCGCGACACCGCCTCCGTGCTGGACCATCTCCAGCAGGCCATCACAGACCGCCGCACCGCGCTTCTAACCAACGAGATCGACGGCATCAGCGCCCCCATCCAGCTCATGGGCCTCTACCAAACCAAAGGCCGGGAAGCGGACGCCACCATCGTCGTACTCCGCCAAGACGACTTCTTCGGGTACGAGTCGGAGCCCTTCGAGTCTGGGTCGAGGCTGCTGTACGTCGTCCTCACCCGCGCCCGCCACACCACCATCATCTTGCTGCTTGGCAGCCCTCCGCCTCTCATCGCCCCACTCTCCGCACTGGCTCTCTAGCCAGAACGCGCTGGGGCGACGCGGGGTCGGTCAATCAATTGGGCCAGGCCTGTGCGGAGCCTCCGCGGCGATAACGCGATTGCGGGACATACACGGGATGATCAAGCAAGGGGCGACACCAGTACAGGCTATTTGCCCAGGTCAGATCAGGGGACGGAACAGTAACGCCCCCACTCTCCTAAAGCGGGTGCCGCAGGTTCGAATCCTGCCGGGGGCACTCTGTGATGTCTCAGGACATCGGAAACCCTCGAACCTACGGGTTCGGGGGTTTCGTCGTGTTGGGGTTTGCCTGGGGTTGGTAGTCGCGGGTGGGGTCGATGGTCAGCTCGCGCAGGAGTTCCCCGGT
>NZ_JBDPME010000004.1:0-491039 GCF_039871825.1 Nonomuraea sp. B12E4
GGGGTGGGGTGTGGGTAGGGGGGTGGGGGTCCCTGCCGGGCCTACCCCACGTACCCCACTGTTGCGCCCTTGCTGTAGTTGCAGGAGGCGTGCTCCGCCTGGTAGTTGGCCAGGTCGTTGGTTCCACCACGAACGCGCGGGATGATGTGGCCTGCGGTGAGCGGGTCATCGGGTGTGGGTGGCAGCTTGCACACGGCACACACGGTGGCATCAGCAAGGATCAGTTCGCGTGCTTGCTGGTGATCCCAGCCGAGTCCGCGTTCGGTGGTGGTTCCTCGCTGCTGGTCTCGCTGCTGCTGCCGTATCCCTGTGCACCCCGGGCAACGTGGCCCTGGCCCGGAATGCAGGTGCCGGCAGGTGAGGCACTCCCGCTTGGTCATGCTGCCCGCCCTGTTGATGGGCGCCCCTTCATGAGCGTCCCCCCGAAGTCAGGTGATGAGTCCGGTCTGTGCGAGTACCGCCAAGGTGAGGCCGAGACTGAGGAGGGTGAGCGGCCACGCCTTCTGTATGCCGGCGATGAGAGTGCCGGACAGGAGGCAGACGATGGCGAGGAGCAGCAGGACGTCCATGGTGGGTTTCCGTTCCTGCGAGGTGGGAGCCGGGCGGGTGGCAAGCTGGCGGCGTGCAGCGTCGACCATCCGCCCGGAGTGTTGGGGTGACGGCCCGACTTCCCGACCCCGGCGGACCCCTCACAGATCCTTTGAAGGGAGGCCGGGCCGTCACGGGGCTCCGCGCTCTACGGGGGCGTGAGCTGCGGAGCGGGGCGCGTCTCTCCCTAAGGGACGCGCGTTCTTGGGGTTTCTACCGGCGTCTGGAAACGCAAAAGCCCCGCTCGATGTCGGGGCCTTACTTTTCGGACATGCCGATAGCGCTCCTAGGATCGCGGACCCGGCCTCAGCTTGTCAATCTGGGCTGATTTGGGGCGTGTCACCTCGGCAAACGAGTTATCCACAGGCAAGATCGTCGATCTTGCCTTCCGCTTGTTCCATGGGATCGGCCAGCAACTCCCGCAACCGTGACCGCTGCTCCGGTGTGAGCCTGATCGTCAGCTGGCCGCGCGGCACGATGATGACGTCGCCGCCAGGGCAGGGCAGCACGTCGCAAGGGAGGACTGGGGGGATGGCCATGATCCCCCTATTATCCCAGTCCAGACGGTCTATGCGACGGCTTTGACCTTTGTTTCGGCTCGTTCGACGCGCTTGGCCAGCCAATCCCACTCCGACAGCGGCCAGACGGGTGCGCCCCGCCACCATGTCCCAACGTCCTTGCTCGGTGGTTCGCACAGGTTCTCACACACGATCGCGACCAGGTTGCCGGGCAACTCCCGCACCCGCCACGTCCTGGTGCCGCCCGCTGGGTTCTCCGGGGTGATGCCGCGGCACCAAGGGCATTCCACGTCGAGGCGCTGGCCGTCGAAGGTGAGCGCTAAAGCGTGCGCGACCTGTGTGACCATGCCGCGGGCGATCGGCGCCGCATAGTGGGTGAGCTCGTCGGTCATGTGCTTGGCGGCG
Organism: Nonomuraea sp. B12E4; assembly: GCF_039871825.1. NCBI lineage: Bacteria > Bacillati > Actinomycetota > Actinomycetes > Streptosporangiales > Streptosporangiaceae > Nonomuraea > Nonomuraea sp. B12E4. The sequence goes on from NZ_JBDPME010000004.1 coordinate 1,512, forward strand.
AACTCCAGGTAGGGGCGGGCGTCCGCATCCCCGAGGCGCGGAGGGGCGAGCGTCGGGACGCCGGCGTGCTCGGCGACGGCTGCGGCGAGGTCGTCGGCCCGGACGAGGACGTCGAGCATCGTGTCGAGGATGCCGAGATCGAGCGGGGCGGGGTGCTCACCGGGGGCGACGCTGGACCGGTCGAGGCGTTCCTGCCAGGCTTGCCGGTCGCGTTCGTACTGCTGGTCGCTGGTGAGGTTGGGGTGCCGCCACGGCCTGGGCGTGCCCGGTAGGCGGGATTCGGTGAGGTCCTCCCAGTAGGCGGACACCCATTGCAGGTCTTCGACGACGAGCTGGACGTATGACACGTGGTCCTCCCCCGAGAAGTACGCTTGCGGGGAAGCCGTTGAGGGACGGTCGAGGGTGGATCCTGGGGGCGGCTCTCCATGTGCGGTGGAGGGCCGCTTTCGCGTTCTAGGACATTATGGACATCGGCACCAGCGGGCATATGCGCGGAGCGTCATAACGGCAGTTCGCCTGGCAACTTACGGTAGCGGATGCGCTGCCAGAGTGTGGCGGGCATCCAGACTGAGCGAAGGATCAGTCCGGCGTAATGCCGTGGGCAGCGCCCGTTCCATGTGCAGCGGTCACAGCCCGTCTCGATCCGCCATAGCACACGACACTCCAGGCAGCGCCAGAGGTCGCCCTGCTGCCCATCAGGAACGGTCTCGCGATGCTCAAGCACCGCTCCGCCTTCAACCGCCATGGATGGAATCCGATAAGCAACTTCCCGCCTGGGCCAGCCGCACCTGTGTGGCGCCTTCTGTGGTTGTCGAAGCACCCAGGTCACGTCTCCTCCATCAGGTCGGTCAGGTCGCCTTGTCCTTCGCAGTCTCCGCCGTCACGCCGGCTGAAGCGCGGCGACGACGGGACGACGATCCCGAGCTTGGCCGCGCAGTCCGGCCCGTACCCGCGCTCGCGGGATCTCGGGTCCCACAGATATCGTCCGCAGCCTCCGAGACACAGCATCGAAGGCAGGGGCGGGACCGGGAGGTCGAGGAGGTTCACGGCGCGGTCTCAGGCGGCAGGCTGGCGGCTTCTCGTTCGGCCTTGGCCCGCTTCTCGGCGGCCTCGTTGACGGGTGTCCCATTCCCGCGCGGGATACCAAGAGCCTCGCAGCACGCGGAGCAGCGAGGCATCGAGAAGCGGGACACCATGCCCGCGTAGGTGAGCGGCAGAGTTCTCCCGCACACGGTGGTGCGGACGTACGGTTCGCCGGCGTCGATCGCGGCATGGTGGTCTTCGACGGTGAGGGCGTCTCCTGGGACGGCGTGGAGGCGATGCCAGCCCTTGAAGGTGGTCAACCACCAGTGGAACCCGTTTTCCCGCGTCGGATAAGCGGTCGCCCGGCCTCCTGGGAGTCGTCGAGCGATGTCAGCCACGCTGCCGCCTGCTCGACGTGCAGAGCGCGAAGCCCTTTCCGCGGCCCAACGTCGATGATGCGGAACCGGTCCACGTTGTCGTGGGTCTTCAGGTAGATCCGGTCGGCGCGTTCGAGGTCGTCGTCGAACCACACGAACGGCCGCCGGTTGACGTAGGCGGCGACGGGCGGTGTTTTCGGGTGGACGCGTGGTGCGCCGGCCCCGGAGTTGACCGGGATCACCGGGAGTTCGGGCAGGCCGATCAGCGGGCCGATCTCCTGGTTGGCGGCCTCCGCCCATGTGGTGGCCCACACCAGTTCGGCGCCGGTCTCCTGGGCCAACTGGAGCAACATCGGGCCGTGCTCGGGGTTGAGCACCACCGGGTAGGTGACGCCATCGCAGGTGGCTTTGACGCTCAGCCAGTGCGGTCCCTGCTTGTGCCACGGGTTCAAGACGCCGTCCACGTCTAACAAGATCAAGGGGCGGAGGTCTTCAGTCATGGTCATCCTTCAGCTCGATCGAGATGATCGGCATGTCCGGGCGGATCATCCGGATCTCATCGAACGGGTCGATCCGAGTGTGGTCAGCAGGATCGAGACGTGCCACGGGGCGTGTCTCGCCGAACCGTGCCACCTGCTCGCTGAGCCACGCGAGCACGGCTTCTTTACCGTCGAGGTCCTCGGGGACCTGGACGTCGGCGAGGTCGGGGTGCTGCTGGAGCAGTGAACCCTTGCACGCTTCGCCCACGCGCGGGAGTTGGTGGGTGAACAGGTTGTCGCCTGTCATCCAGTTGAGGATTCGGTAGACGCCATCGATGTGCGAGGGCGAGACGAGCATGCCCGTGGTGATGGACAGGATGTCGCCAAGGTGGAAGTCGCGAGTCTCAGGCATCGGGGTTCCTCTCAAGTACGGCGGCGGGGCGGCGGCCTGCCGCTGCAATGGCGTCTGCATAAGGCTGGTCGAGTGCCTGAACCGCTTCGCTGAGCTGGTCGAACGGGATCAAGCTCTTGTGGTCGGGGCGGGTCCGGGAGCGCCACACCGCCCACGCATCGTGTACATCCTCCAAGGTCACTTGTTCGCCCTTGACGAGCGCGAGGAGGGTATACAGGTCCAGCAGGACAGGGTCCAAGTTCGGCTTGCGAACGTAGAGAGCGGTTCTGACCTGCTCCACGTAGCTCATTTGGTGGTCCTTTCGGGTAGGGCGGCACGGAGGCGGGCCACACGCTCTAGTTCATCGGCGGGCGGTGGCTCGCACATGTCGAGGTAGTTCTCCGCGATCTCGGCCACGTGGTAGAGGTCTTCAGCGGAGACGCTGACCAAGCCCGCCTGCGCGAGAGCGTCTATGGCGATCCTGGCGGCGTCCTCGGCCTCTCTGCCGGACATGGGGACACCCGCACACACGCGCATGTTCTCGCGGAGTGCCTTCTCGATCACCTCAGCGGGAATCACCGCTGCTCCCTTCGTAGCGGCGGACGGGGATGCCCACATGCTCAGCGAAAGCGGCGCAACCGCTCGCGCCTCGTGACCCTTCGACGATGTAGGCGACGCAGCCGACCGGTTGGACTCCCCTGCCGACCAGTAGCCCGGCCATGAACCCGTTCCGGTACGGTCCAGCGACAGCGCCGAGAAGCTCCCATGGGGCGGCGATCGGTTCGACGGTGACGGGGCATCCTTCGGCGATCCTCTGCGTTGCCCACGCCTGAGCGATGGCGTCGGAGACGAGCCGTCCGTCTCGCCGCTTGTAGTCTCCGTGCACCAGGTGGACGGATCCGTGGCGTTCCAGGACGCCGTCCAGGTGGCGGAAGCCTCGGGTCACGTCATCCACCTCGCGGGAGGCGGTGTAGAGCAGGTGGAACGGCTCGGTCACAGGTCTTCTCCGATCTGGCGGGCGACACGGGCAGCTCTCCGGATGCCGCCCTCCCACGTCACCTGCGTGTTGCCGGACGGCTTCTGGCGGAGGATCTCCTTGGCGATCTCCCGCGACACCTTGCGGCGTTCGTCGGCTCGGGCTTGGGCGGCGAGGACAGGAGCAGCCGCCTCCAAGATCTCGCGGACGTCCTCCTCGCTGACGTACTGCCACCGGATGGGATGTGCCGCTATCGGCGCCCACGCGGCTTGTACGACTTCCTCGGAAAGATCAGGCACGGTTGGCACCTCCCATCTGGGCGCATTCGCGGCACACGTCCCACACCCTGCCGGGCTCGCCGGCCACCGGCTCCAGCTCGTGGCGGTGGCGGTAAGCGAAGCAGACGCAGCAGGCGACCCGGCCATCGGTCAGTCTGCTCAGCGAAACCCACTCGGTCCCGTCCGCCAACGGGACGCGGAGGAAGTCCGCTGTACCCTGATCGGCGGCTTCTGCCGGGATGAGGTCAGCCATGGTCGATCTCCAATGCGGTGACACGGTCACGGATCTTGCGGAGCTTCGCCTCGAACCCGGCGCGCGGGTCATCAACTGTCGAGGCGACGGCGACCATCGCGGTCACGATCGTGTCGTTCAGCTCGTCGGCCAGCTCTTCGCGGGTGTGGGAGGCGCCCTTACGCGGGTTGCCCCACTTCGCTGAGGTGCGATCCACGATCACGCAGTTCTCGGGTCGCCTCCACCCGCGCTGCCGCTTCCTCTGGATGCGCTGGGGCTCTCGGGTCTCAGCCACGGCCGACCCCACCTTTCCCCCACAGGAAAGTGCACGAGCACTCGTGACGGTCGGTGGCATGCGACGAGCGAGCACACACGTGGATCTCGTCCGTGTCGGGGTCGGAGATCTCCGCCCTGCACAGGTCGGGCTCCGGCTCGTGGCGGAGCGGGTCCGGCTTGTCGAACACCGTCCAGCCCGCCTGCTCCAGGTCGGCGCTGCCGATCCACCGACCCTTGTCGTTGCCGAGCACCTGGGCGAACCACGGCTCGTTGCCCGGCATCCAGATCGCGAACTCCCGCTGGTCCGGGCTGAGCGCGAACTTCCAACTCTCTGGCGCTGTCACGCCTCCACCTCCGGTTCCTCGTAGTTGAGCGCCCTCACCCGGCACAGCAGCGACGCGACCGTGGCCACGGTGGGCGAGTCCCATCCCGACGCCCACACCACGATTCGCTCGTCCTCAGCGCCGAGCTCAACGCCGGCGAGCGCGTCGCGAAGCACCTGCTCGTGGACGGGCTGGTTCTTCTCTAGCAGTCCGGTACGGATCGCACCCCAAGGGGGCGGAGTGGATAGGGCCTAACGGGATGGAGATCTCAGCCATCGGTCAGTCCTCCTCAGAGCGCGGAAGGTACTCAACAGGGCGGTCCCCGCGGCACGGCGACAGGGCCGGGTCGTCCTCGTCCACGCCGTTGGCGACTGCCATCTCCCGGTAGTCGTCGTACAACGGAACGGTGGTGTGAACGCCGGCGTAACCGCGGACGCTCATCCGGACCGCGAGGTTGTCCGACGCTCCCCGCAGCAGGAAGCCAGCGCATGTTTTCGGGCGGTCGCTCCCGGAGGTGTGGCAGCCGAACTTCTCGGTGGCGAGGTCGTAGGTGGTGCGGGCGGAGTGGCGGAACACCTCCGCGGGGAACACGCCGGTCGGTGAGTCGCGCCGCCACGGGCAGGTGGGGCACGGGTGGGTCTGGTAGTCGCCTTTCCCGCCCATGAGGGTGGTGACGCCCCACTCTCCGTCGCCGCCGTCGTGGACTCCGACAACCCTGGGCTTGTCAGCCATCGGTGCTGCCTTCCTCGGCCTGGGAGGCGGCGATCAGTTCAGTGAGAGCGTCGTCCGTCACCACCGCAGCGGTCGCCGCCAGCCGGTAGCCGTTGGCGGTGTCGCGCAGTCGCTCCACCCGGATCCGGGCCCTCTTGCCGACTCGGTCGAACACGTTCGGGAAGACTGTCACGGCTCCTGCCTGCTCGCACCGCTTGTTGGCGTCGAGTTGGCGCTGCACCTCGTGCGAGTTGGTGAGGATCGTCACCACCACGTAGTCGCCTCTGATGGCGGCGATCTCGAAGGAGCGGCCTTCCTCGCGGATGCTGTTGCAGGCCCACACCTGGCCAACCTTGGCGGGCGGGGATTCGATCTTTCGCGGCATCGGTCAGTCCTCTTTCGGGGAGTCCGGGGAGGCGGAGAGCAGGGCCAGCAGCTTGTCGGCGTTGTCGAGGTCGATCACGAGCCCGGTCGGATCCCACTCGTTGTCCGCCCGCACGACAACCCCGAGTGAGGCGAACCTGGGGAGGACGCGAGCGACCCGCTGTGCCGCGTCCTGGCGCTGCCGCTCCTCGGCATCTCGCTGAGCCCTGGCTGCGTCACGCTCGGCTGCCTCATCGGCCTTGACGTCCTCGTACAGCCCCGCAACGTGGCCCAGCGTCGTGATGACGCCATAACTGATGCCGTCTCCAAGGTAGTTGGATGTGGCGGCCTCAAAGTCGGCGAGGGTCACGCTCGGCAAACTCCCGGGCTTGGTCGTCGTCCCTCCAAGGACGACCGGATACCCAACAGTGGGGCTGGAGTAGAAGCTCCCACGGCCGGGCTTGCTACCAGATCGGGCCTTGACGTAGGCGGGCGTGTCCGGTTTCCGGTGATGGCTGGTGGTGGCGTACAGGTGGTCCTTGTCGATCGGCGCGAGGAACACGACGGGCGTCACGCTGCCGTACTTGCCACGGCGGTAGCCGTAGACCACGCCGGGCTTGATGTCCTTGGCCTTCATCGGTGCCTTCCTTGGTCGTCTTGGGGTGTCTGGTCTTTGGTGCTCTCCTCCGCGCTCCGAACGCTGTCCCGGCCTGTATGCCGAGAGAAGAGAGCCGGGGGTCAGGACTTCTCGCCGTAGAGCTTCGCGATCTCCGCCTCGACGTCCACGACGCGCAGGTGCAGCTTCCGGTACCACCAGCCGAAGGCTCGGTTGGTCGGGATGCAGAAGTCCTGTATGACGTCCTCGTTGTCGTCGAGGATGTCGAGCACGGCGTAGCAGTCGCAGCCGCCGCACGTCGGCTTGACGTAACCGCAGGTGAGAGCCATGCGCAGCAGGTGATTGATCGCCCGCCATTTGTCGCCGGATGCTGCTTCGCTGACTGTGTAGGTGCGACCTACGCCGTCCGGCAGGCCACGGAAAGCGGTCACGGCTACGGCGTCAGGGTGAAGCGCTGGGAGGGCGGATTCCTGCGCGTGGGTGTCGCTCATGGGGAGCACTCCTCCGAGGAGTCCGGGACGTCCTGGACGAGCCGGTAGCCGGTCTTGGTGGGGCGGAACCGAGCCAGCGAGATGCGGGTAGTGCGGCCTCGCGTGTCCTGGAGATTGCTTCGCTCGCCCCGATCAATCCGCTCCTGCGTGTCGGTGGAGTTGGTGAGCACGGTGCAAACGGCTTTATCGCCGTCGATCGCTTCGACGCGGAGCGTGCGTCCTGCCACGCGCTCGTCGTTGTCCGCCCACACCTGCCCTGCTCTCACATCGGGCGGTGCCGCCTTCTTCGGCATCGCTGCCTCCTTGTCGTTGATGGGTCTTGGGGGTCTGGTCTTTTCGCCCTCTCCGCGCTCCGAACGCTGTCCCGGCCAGTACCGGGGAGGGAGGGCTGGGGGGGTCACGGCTGCGGCGGAGGACCGTCCAAGGTGGCCCTCTCAACAGCAGCCTCCAACTCAGCGATCAACTGTTGCGCCGCCGCGATGCTGACCGTGGCGCCAGTGCTCTGGAATCTGTTCAGGCGGACCTTGAACTCGATCGTGGGCTGGTCGGGCTCGCCCGCCATGGGGGCGCTCACCTGCGCGGCGGCGAGTTGGCCTGGCTCCAGGTAGAGGTCGCGGATCATCGTTGGCTCTCCGTTCAGGGTTGAGGGGGTCAGTTGTCTGCGAGGCGTCGGTCTGACCGAGCCAGGGCCCCGGGGATGGAGAACCCGGGGCCGGGGAATGTCAGGCGTCGTCGCTGACGCCTGCTGCGATCAGCGTCAACGAGGCAGGATCGACGTCCGCGTCATAGATCAACCTGGATGCGGAGGTCCAGCAAGGGACGCCGTCGCGCGTGGCGGCGCGGATCATCGTGTCGCCCGCCTCGGTACGCACCACGCACCCGGGCGTGAACTGGCTGAACGCCTCACGGCGTGCGTCGCGTAACTGCCGAGCTTCGGCCATCCGCGCATCGAACGCGGCCTGAGCCTGTGCCAGATCCCAGCCAACCGCGTTGACGTCCCACCCGAACGGGACATACTCGGAGACTTTGCTGGTCACCTGGTCGAGCGGAACCATCTCGCCGTTGCCGATACCGGGGAACTCCGTGTACTCGTCCACCGTCGCCGTGGGTTCGCTGGTCGGGTCGTACGTCAGGCGGGCGTGGATCATGTACAGAGTCCGGGGCTCGGGCAGAGACCGGATCACCTTGATCGGCTGGATCGAGTAGCCCTCATCCGACCACTGCCCTGCGATGTACCTGTCGGCAAGGTCCCGGGTCTCAGCGATCACCTGGACCTCGTCGTGCTTGTCCCATTGCATGACAGCGAACATCTCGTCGAAGGCGACGTATCGGGGATCAGTGGCCATATCGGCTCCTCGGGGGGTCTGGTCTTCGGGTGGTGGATCGTCAGGGAGAGGGGGTGGCCCGGAGGTATCTCCTCCGGGCCGGCAAAACGTCAGGCGATGCGGCGGAGCCACTCGGTCTGCGCGTCGGCGAGTTCCTTCGCGCACTCCTCGGTGACGTCCGTGTGGTCGCCGTTCCAGCAACTCGGCTCGCGAGTCCAGCCGTTGAGCCAGCCTCGGCTGGTGAAGGCGACGAAGTCGGCGGAGAGTGCCTCCTCGCGGGCCATGGCTCGCACCTCGCCCTTGTGGTGGTCCCAGGCAAGGACGTCTCCGCCCGGTTGGGCGAGGGCGTGGATGTGGTCGGTGGCGACGACCAGCGTCGCGGCGTCGAAGGGGATCATGCGCTGGCCCCGATCTGCGCGGACTGGGCGTGCTCCACCTCGTCGGCGAGCGTCTCGGCCGCCCACCCGGCGGACAGCAGCCGGTCAGCGGTCTCGGCCGCCTGCTCGCGCACGTCGTTCGTCCACTCGGGGGTGTCGCAGCCGTCAGCGAAGTCCACGATCACGTTGCAGGTGCCGGTCAGGGATTCAACCGCCTCCTTCAGGGAGATGGTGACGGCGGCGTAGTCGCAGTCCCAGTCCTCGGGCGGGGCGATCAGGCAGAGGCGGAGCAGGTCGGCGGACGCCTCCACCTGCTTGGCGATCTCGGTGGGGGTCGCGGATGCGGGCTCGGCCGGCTCGCTCTCGCTGCTCCACTCGCCGACGGTCACCGTGCGGGAGACGAGTTCGGCGTCCGGGGTGCGACCGGCGAACTTCTGCGCCTCACGCCGCTCCTCCACGAGCCGCTCCATCCACTCCCGGTCGGCCTCGTGTCCGGGGTATGTCTCGATCGTCACGTGGTATTTGCCGTGACGGGCGGCGGTCCCCTTGATGGCGTACTCGGTGCGGATCTCGGTGGCCATGAGCGTCATCACTTCTCCTCGTAGGCGAGTCTTCGTAACGCTATTTCGATCTCTGATTTCGAAATCTATTTACGACTATGGCCTACGCCGCTAGGTTTCGCAAGCGTCTTTCGGTACCATCTTTCGCATGAGCCCTACCGACCCGTTCGCCGCCGCCAGCAAGCGCTACCTGAAGCTGCAGGCCGCCGCAGACCAGGCCAAGACGGCGTTCTTCGACCTGTGCGCCGAGCATGTGAAGGCCGGGCTCGAAACGGCCGACACCATCGCGCCACGGTCGTTCCCAACCGCCGTCACCATTCGCAAAGAGCTACGAGCCCGGGGGGTGGAGCCGCTGCCGCGCGGCCCCAGAACACGCAAGACGCCTCCCCCGGAGTAGCCCGTCACCGAGACCCCGCCTCACGCCCGCCGGCGATCCAGGGCAGCCTCCGCCAGTTCCCGCGCGTCCTTCGATGTCAGATAAACGACGGTGGTGGAGCCTCGCCCTCCCACGCCTCCGTCGGTGCAGATGGTGACCCGCTCCAACGCATCGACGGGCGTCGGCTCGGTGGTGGTGGTCGTGGTGTTCTCGGTCATGGTGTTCTCTCCTTCTCGGGTTGGTGATGTTGGGGTGGAGGGGTTCGGGTTGCGGGTCACCGGGACCGCCCGGACCGCTTCAGCCGGCGAACCAAGTCCGCCAGCCCGACGACCAGGAACACGGCGACGATCGCCAGCACGTGGCCGTTCCCGGTCTCAAGCGCGTACCAGGCGAACCAGAATCCCGTCGCCGCGCTGACCATTACCAGCGCGGCGGCAAAGGCGACGAAGCCCCGAGTGAACGGCTGCGCTACCGGCTCGAACAGCCAGCGCCAGAAGCGGCGGATGCGGTCAGACAGGACGCTCACCGTGCCACCTCCGGCGTTGAAGGCAGCAGTTCGTACGCCGCGATCTTGCCGACCTGGCGGGCGTACTCGTTCTGCGCCCTGAGAACCTTCGCCTCCTCGATCGCGGACAGCGGCGGCCTTTCCACCACCAGGCCGCCCTCGACGACGAAGCAGTCCTCGCACAGGTAGCGCTCGTTCGGGGTGCGCCGCCAGCCTCCGACATCGGAACCGTAGGTCTCTCGGAGGGCCGCCCGCTTGAACGTCTCGGCGATCTCCGCCAGGCCGGACCAGTAGGCGGGCGTCTCGGTTTCGCCGTCCAGCCACGGGGTGTTGCAGCGGGAGCAGTGGAGGATCACGGAGACCACAGGTTCGACGATCACGACGCCACCCCTGCCTGCCGGGCTGCCTGACGCTTCGCGACTGCCTCCCCGGTGGCCCTTGCTGCGCGTGCCGCCATCCGCTCCTCCATGTGCCGCAGATCGTCGGCGGTGAACGTGTCCTGGTCGTTCTCCATGGCGGGAACCATCACCTCGGGCGGGAGCGAGCCTTCGCGCCAGCCGTGCGCCGCCTTTCGGCATATCTCGGCAGCCTCCTTCTCGGTGTAGCGGCCTGCCTGCCACAGGTCGCCCGTGTAGCCGCACCTGTTAGGCCTCCACCAGGCGCCGTGCTCGTTCGACCACACCAGGTAGACCTTCACGGGCGGCTCTTGGATGTCTCGCATCGTTCGATTCCTCTCTCGAAAGCGACTCATCGAGCCGCTGTTGTGATCCACTTTGGGTACTGACATTCGATCTTGGAGCGCTGAGAGCCCCCTCAGAAGCTCTCAGCGCGACCCGGAGCTATGCGGGGACCGGACCGGCCCCAAAGTCCGCGAGAACCGTCTCAGCGCCTCGCGTAGCGCCATCCCCGTCCGAGCCGTCCCCCGCCGAAACGACCGGAGCCCCCGTGAGCGGCAGATCGAACTCGCCTTCTCGGACTCCCGCTGTGAAGGCCGCCCATTCAGCCTTCGTGAATCGAAGCACCGGCCCGTCCTGGCTCTTCGAGTCCCGCACCAGCACGTTGCCGTCAGCGAGCTCTGTGATCTCGACGCACGCATCTGCGCCGTTGCAGAAGGAGCTCTTCCGCCAGGCTGCCGTCGTTGGGCGGTTGTGAATCATGGTCCGGTCCTCTCGATCGGTTGAGCGAACTTCTCCCACGCCGCCTCCCACGGGGACAGCCGACGCTTGGGGTCGTGGATCAGGTCGGACAGGGCTTCGATCACAGCCGCCTCGCCGGCCTTCACGTCGTCGTCCAGCGTGTCCTTGAACGACGTCTCCAGCAGCGGAGGCTCCACAACGGGCCGCACTTCCACCGGCTCCGGTGTCGGCTCCGACTCCTCCCGGACGTTGGCGGGGACCTTGGGCGCCGGCCAGAAGCGGCGGTAGAACGCCTCATCGAGGAAGCTCACGACACGCCCGCCTTCAGCGCTCGCGTGACTTCCAGAGCGCCGACGAAGCAGTAGCAGTCCTCGCCCACCGCCCCATCGCAGGTGCCGTGCAGGCGCCGGTGGCCGGCCTCGCGAACCTCGTGGTCCCACTGGCGGGCAGTCCGGTACAGCCAGCCTGCGAGCGCCTCAGCGACCTCCGGCGAGAACATCCCGGCCAGCAGACCGCCGGCGCCGCCGCACGCGTTGTCGATGCCCTGTGTGAAGCCGCCGCTCCAGTACGGCTCGTGCTCTTCACGGCGGAAGTCGGCCACCTTCTCGTGCAGCAGCGCCGACAGTGCCCGCATCTCGTCGGCGGGTGTCGTGGTCTCAGCCATGGACGGACACCTCCCGCGGTCTCGTGTCGGCGTACATCCGCCCAGGACGCTCGAACGGCTCCCGCGGGAACAGGCCCTCCTGCCCGGGAGGGTCAGGGATCGGAGTCGGCTCGCCAGGGCCCGGGTCGTCCTCGTCGCGGAAGTAGATGCACGAGTACCGGTCGTACAGCCCGTACGGGTTGCGCTCCATCCACGCGTTCGGCGTCTTGCCGAGCAGCGCGACCATGATGAGCGGGCAGCCCTTGTCCCATTCGTCACGCCTGGTCGGGGCGTCGTTCACGCACCGGTGGCAGTTGTTCTCCATCCAGCACTCGCCCTCGGTGCCGTTCGAGAACGGCGAACCCTCCTGGGCGGTCGCGTCGGCCTCTTCGAAGGTAGGCAGGCTCATCGGGCGAACACCTCGCCCCCGTGCTCAGAAGCGGCCTTGCACGGCCACCGCGTGGTGGTGCCCTCGTCCCAGCAGACGTTGCACACCCAGGACTTCGGCGTGCAGTCGCCCATCCAGTGCGGCGTGTGGAACCGGGCCGGGAGCTTCTCCCGCTCCTCCAGCGTCTCCGGCAGGTCCTCGTAGCACGGCGCGTCCGGCGCTTCGAGGAGGATCGCCTTCACCGGCTCCGAGTAGGCGCGGCGGTGAAGCTTCACCAGCTCCTTGATCGCGTCGGTGGTGGCGCGGTGGTCATGCTCGACCGGTTCGATGAGCACGCTCGCCTTCTCGTCGAGAGCCTGCTCTGCCACCCAGTCGAGGTCGTCGGCGCAGACCGTGGTTGGACGAAACCGGGCGTTCGGGTAGGTGAGGCGGGCGACGGCTGGCGTCTCCTCGTCGTGGTCCTCGTTTGCACACAGGACCGTCTGTGCGATCTTCGTGTCACTCATGATTCGTGATCTCCTACGGGATGGTCTCGGGCGGGACGTCAGGCGATTCGGCTTCGCTGACGAAGTTTTTGTCGGCGACCAGGAGGATCAGCGCCCAACGCCGCATCCCGATCAGCCGGTACCAGTGGGTTCGGTTCTCGTTGCGGCGGGCTGTGTTGGTGAGTTGCCAGCCCTGCCGTCTACGCAGGTCGATCTTCAGCACGCGCGGTCTCCTCCTTGTAGGTCGGTAAGGCAGGAAGAGCGGGGACGGGAAGGCGGGTCACCCGGACTCGCCATGCTCGAAACGGGCAGAACGAGCAGCGCGGTAGGCATCCGAAACGCCGCGGACAGTCGCGTCGTGCGCCGGCGTGAGCCACGCGCCCTCTTCGTACTGGTCGGGAGTCGCGCTGCTGGTCTCCGTCAGGCGTGCGAGGCGCCGTGTCGCGCGGAAAGCGCCGAGGCCCCACCAGTCGCCGAAGACCTCCGTTTCGCCAGGGCCGACCTCTTCCGGAGCGAGTCCGAGCCATCCCCAGTCGCCGTTGTCGCTCGGTTCGGGGACCGGCCCAAGTAGCAGCAGCCGCGGTTGATGCTCGCCTGTGGTGTTCCTGTCGGGCAGTTCGAGGGCTGCGTCGCGCATGAGCGTCTGGTCTAGGTCCTCCTCGCTGCCCTTGACCTCAACCCACGTTCCGCAGTCGGGGAGCAGGAAATCAGGCAGGTACGGTCGACCGTTGATGACGAACCCTTGTGGTTCGTACTCCCAGCGGACGCCCGCGTGGTCGAACAGCACGGCATAACGTGCCTCCAACCTGGAGCGGAAGCGGCACCCGCCATACCAGGTCTCGATCGGCTTGATACTCACGGCGTCTCCTCGTCGGGGAGTAAGGCCGCAGCGCGGGTGTCGAGGTCGGTCGTGAACCAGCCCGCCAGGTTGGTGACGAGCGCGTCCAAGTCACGCTGTTCAATCGCCTCTGGCATGCCGTCTTGCAGCGCTCGAGCGGCGCGCACCGCGGCCGGGTCGGGCGCGGTCATGAGATGGCCTTGAGAGTGATGCCGGCGCGCTGTGCGAGGTACTCGACCGCCGCGGCGAAGGAGAGCTTTCTGTCCTTCTCGACCAGCGTGATCACGTCGCCACCGGCGCTGCAGTGGGCGCAGTAGAACATGCCGCGGGCCGGGACCAGGCTCATGGAGAACGCGACGCGGGTCTCCGGGTCCAGCGAGTCGAGGCATGGGATGACGAACTCGCCCTCGCCGCGTAGCTCCAGCTTGTAGCCGAGGTCCTGGGCGACATGGGCGATGGGATTGAGGTCACGGACCTGGGCGATGTCCCGGTCGGAGTAGCGGAGTGGGGTGGTCATGCTGATCTCTCCAATGCTGATGTGGGGCTCCAGGGCTGAACGTGGTTGACGCAGCGTCCGTAGTGGCCCTGCCAGCCGAGCGTCACCGAGCCGGTGCGGCCCTGGCGCTGCTTGGCGACGATCACTTCGACGGTTCCTGCGTGCTTGGACTCAGGGTCGGCGGCGGCCTCACGGTGCAGCAGCAGGACCACGTCAGCGTCCTGCTCTACGGCGCCACTCTCACGCAGGTCGGACATCTGGGGCCGCTTGTCCTGCCGGTGCTCGGAGCCGCGGTTCAACTGGGCGAGCACCATCACGGGCACCTCGAACTCGCGGGCAATCAACTTCAGCCCGCGGGACAGCTCGGCCACCTGCTGCTGCCGGTTCTCGGCCTTGCCGCCGGCCATGAGCTGCAAGTAGTCGACGACCACGAGGCGGGCGGGAGCGGTGCGGGCCATGCCGCGCATCCGGGAGCGGATGTGGGACAAGCTGGCCTCGGGCGTGTCGTCGATCGCCAGGTGCCCTTCGGCGATCCGCGGTACTCCCTTGGCCATGCGGACGTAGTCGTCGTCGGACAGGTCCTTGGTCTGCATGCGGTGCAGGTCCACGCGGGACTCGGCGGCGATCAGCCGGTGCATGACCTCGGTGTGGGACATCTCGAGGCTGACGAACAGCGCCGGCATCCCCTGGCGCACGCCGACGTGGCGGGCGATGTCGAGTCCGATCGTGGTCTTGCCGATGCCCGGCCTCGCACCCACGACGATGAGCTGGCCAGGACGCAGCCCCGGCAGGATGTCGTCCAGGTCGGCGTACCCGGTCTTGATGCCGGCCTGCTCGACGCTCTTGTCCGCCAGTTCGTCCATGGTGGGGCCGACGAGTTCGGCCGCCGTCATCAGAGGCCGGTCGTTCACCTCGGACAGCGCGTCCTCGAGAATCTTGCGGGCGATGTCCGGGTCGGTTTCGTCGTCGTAGCCGGCATGGGACCCGAGCTGCTGGATCCGCTGGCCAGCCTCGAACAGGGCGCGACGGTTCGAGTCGGCCTTGACCAGCCGCGCGTGGTACGGGACCGCGGGGCCGACGCAGGCGTGTTCGATCAGCGTGGCCAGCGCGGGACCGGCGTTGGCGCCGATCCGTGCCAGATCGCCCGACGCTGCGATGGCGTTGAGGACGGCTGCGGGGTCGACCGGCTTTCCGCTCTCCGCCAGTTCCACCGCAGCGCCGAACACCACACGGTGCGCGGGGATGTGGAAATCCTGTGGACGAACGACGTCGGCGGCGGCCTCAACGTTGACGCGGTTCTGAATCGCTGCGCCCACGACGGCCTGCTCCGCGGCGATGACCGCCTGGCTCGGCGCCCACCCGTCGACCTGAGTCTCTGTGGTCACTGGCCCTCCCGGCGGCGGTCCGGGCCGTCCAGGACAACCACGGCGACGTCCGCGGCGAGACGGGAGGCGATGCGCTCGCCGAGCATGCCGCGCAGGTCCGGCACGTTCGACGTGATCACGGTTGGGAGACGGTGATTCCACCGGTAGTCGATCACCCCGTACAGGTGCTCGAGCTCCCACGCGCCGAGCCGCATCGCACCTGGGTCGTCGAGGATCAGCAGGTCGGAACGCGCCGCGTCGCGCACGTCCACCTCGTTGACGGGCGGCGTGGTCAACTGGCGCCACTCGTAGGCTCCGTACAGGACGGGCGCGCCGAGCCAGCCGGCCTCGAGCGCGACTGTGGCGGCCTGCCAGCACGACCAGGTTTTGCCCGTGCCTACCGGGCCGACCAGCAGCAGGTTCGCCGCGGACTTGTCGTGGACCAGGCCCGTCACCCACGCGGCGACCTCCACGTGGAGTTCGCCTTTGGCGCGCATCGAGGCGGGGATGCGCTTGCGCCACTCCGCCACGCGGAAGGCTCGCTCCTGCTCAAGCCACTCGGCGTGCAGTTCGGCGTCGTCGTCGTACGGTTCAGCCATACCTAGATCACCTTCGTCGGGTCGATGGGGGCAGTGCTGGGCTTCAGGTGGGGATCCGAGCCAGGGGCGTACTTGTCGTTGGCTGCGGAGGTCCCCATCCAAAGCAGTTCACGTGCTAGGTCGGAGTAGCCCTTGCGTCCCGCCCGCGTTGCCGCCTCCACGAGTCGGGCCGGATCTTTTCGTTCTCCGAGGAGTTCGCGAGCTTGACGGCCGACCTGAGCGATGAGGCTCCCGGCTGGCCGATCACCCGACACAGCGACGACGGCATCGATCCAAGCGCCGACGACATCTCCGGCGTTGATCGGTCGCTGCTCGCTTGTCGCCGGCGCGACTGCGCCCGCCGTAGGCGGAACCTTTGCTTCGTCAGAAGCAAAGAGGGTTTCGGGTGGTACTTCTCCGTAAGGAGAAGTACCGGGTACGGGGCTCACGCTCTTGCTTGAGCCCTTGCTGGTTTTGCTCACGCCATTTGCTTGACTTGCTCGCGCAGTTTGCTGCGTTTCCGCAGGTCGATTTTCGGCAGGAGCGACCTGCTCCCCTGCCGTAGGCTCGGCGGCTGCCGTAGCAGTGCCCTGCTGACTGCCATCGGCCTCGTTTGCTTCACTTGCTGGGCTTGCTTGCCGTTTTGCTTCGCTTTGCTTGGTTTTGCTTTCGTCTGTCCGATTACGGTTGGCGGCGGAAGCAAGACCTCCCCTTCTGCCCGCCGCCCGGCGCTTCTCCGACAGGTCTGATGGCGTACCGGCCGTCTGTCGCTCCCGAGCCGGAGCCCGGTACTGCTGGGCGTTGTGAATGACGAAGCCGTCCAACTCCGCTGGCAGGCCGGCGTACTCCTCCGCGCAGGCTCCACAGTCGTTGACGCGCTCATGCCAGAGCCCGAACTGGACCAACACCTCGGCCCACTCGGCGCCCTGGCCCCGGTCGCACACCAGGACGCCAGGCTGATGCCTCGGGATGAAACCCGTGTGCTTCTGACCATTCGTCCAGGTGTTGGCCAGGACGTGCAGCGCCAACGCCGCGGTCTTGTCGGCAGCGATGACCGCCGTCACCTTGGCGTTGACGTGGAACTGATCGTCGTAGCGGACCCAAGCCATCAGACCCGGGCCCCCTTGCTGCTGTTGCAGGGGCCGCAGAGGGTCTGAAGGTTGTCAAAGGTGTCAGGCCCTCCCTGGGACCAGGGGATGACGTGGTCAAGAGACAAGCTGGCCGTCGTTCCGCAGCGAAGGCAGCGATGCCCGTCGCGCCGATACACGGCACGGCGCAGGGCCGCGGGAATGTGGTCTCGGTCAGCGAACCGACGAAATCGGCGGCGATCGAGGATCGAGACGATGGGGATGGGCTTGCCCGAATAGCAGCAGCGCCCAAGCGGCCCCACGCTGATCTCGCCTGCCGCGACAAGTTCGTCCCGCCAGATCGACACCTGTGCAATGGGAGTTTCCTCCCACCAGAACAGACGGCGCAGCAGCGAGGGGCGGGCGTAGTAACGACCGCGGGGGTCGCCGTACATCACCAGAGCCCGAAGCATGCCCTGGGCGTCAACGACCTGCGGGCCCTCGTCCGGTAGGTCCATGAGTGCGAGGCGGGCAACAAGCTCATACCCGGTCTCGACGATCGAACTGTGCGCCACGTGCGCGCTCTCCCTTGGGTGCTTGGTGCTGCTCGGACTGGCCTACGGGAGCAGGGCCGGTCTTCGAGGTCGGTCCACTTCAGTCCCCCTGATCACTCAGTTGTTCGGATTCCATAATACGCACTCAGTACGGGTTAAGAGAGCTTGTTATGGAGACACGCAGAAGATGCGTGTTTTATCATCAAGTTGTGGTAACGCCTACATGAGACGCTGAAGGAGTGGAGCCCGAGATGACCGCTGAACTGGTAGAAGCTGCGACCGCCTACAACGAGGCGCCCAAGCGGCTGCGCGAAGCGATCGTCAAGGCCGCTGAGACGGAGAACGCGACCGCCATCGAGATCGCCAAGGCGATCAACTTCACGTACTCCGTGGACTACGTGGCGAAGATCGTGCGCGAGGCCGGCGTCTCGCGTCCCCGCGGTCGCCGCCCGCGGTCGCAGCCCGACTCCTGACCTCGCGCCGGCCCGCCTCACCGCTTCCTCCGCCCCGGACGGTGGCCCACGTGGAAGCCGCCGCAGTGATCACACGGGTAGGTGTTGAGCCACTCCCCGGACGCGCCTTCTGTGATGAGTCGAGCCCGGTGGGCGGAGGCCGCTTCGGACGTGGCGTGGCGGATCTTTCCTCCACACTTCCGGTTCTTGGTCTGCGTCACGACGCCTCCCCCGCCCGCTCGCGGAAGCACGGCTTGCACCAGACCGCCAGCCCGTCAGCGTTGCCGGCGTTGCTGTAGAAGTCGGTCTTGAGCCGGTCTGTGCGGCAGCGCGGGCAGCGCTTCGTGTCGCCGGCCGATCGCGGGGCTTCTCGTGGGGCTTCTCGTGGGGCCTTCGTCCGGGCGGGTTCGCGCCGGACGTTGGGGAGGTCGCCGATCTGGACCGGAACCGCCTGGATGCCGTAAGCGGCGCGGTAGGCGTTCCGCTGGGCGTAGGTGGTGGCAGCCCAGATGCCGCGCACGTCGTACAGGTGGGCGTAGCGCAGGCACGCCTCCCGCACCGGGCAGGACGTGCACGTGGCGACCACCTCAGCGGGCACCGTACGGCGCGGGAACCACAGCTCGGGGTCCTTGCCTGAGCAGGCCGGGTCGACGTCGAGGTGTGCGGGATGTGTCGCCGTCTTCACGACGCCTCCCGAGCGATACGGGCGCGCTGCTGGCGATCCCACCGGCGGACCCGGTCACGTTCAGCACCGGACATGCCCGCCTGGTAGCCAATCCCTGAGACGCGCAGGGCATCGAACGTGCACGGGACGATGACCGGGCAGGACGCGCATGCCTGCTTCGCCTCGCGACGTGCAGGACCATCCGAGAAGAACACGTCAGGGTCCATCGGCAGGCAGGCGCCGCGGGTGCGCCAGCCGGTCACGACGCCACCGCCTGACGGGCCTTACGACGCTCGCGGGCAGCCTCGTTGACGCACCTCCTGCAGTGCTTGTACAGGCCGTCCTTGGCGTGCTTGTCCTTGCCGAACTCGGCGACGAGCTTGACGGTGTCGCACCCGCCGCAGCGCTTCAGGACACTCGCCTGGTCGAGGAGTCCCCTACGTTGGAGCCTGCGTCGTTCCGCGGCTCGCTCGGCTTCGTTGAGTCCTCCCCAGAAACCCTCTTTCTCCGGCTTGGACAGGGCGTAGGAGAGGCATTCAGTCTGGACGGGACACCAAGAGCACAGTTCTTGGGCGAGGTCTTCCCTCATCTCCCTTTCGGGGAGGCGTTCCCCGTCGGGGGCGAAGAACAACGGCCCGTCGTCCTTGCAGACGGCGTCGTCCTGCCACTTCCAGTTGATCCGCGGTGCCGGCGCGGGCTCCACTTCACGCTCGTCGGCGACGGGTGCGGGTGGAGCGAGTGCCTCCCGGAACGCGGCCTCGACGGCGACCTGGTCGGCGCGGGCTTCCCCCACGCACACGGCCAGCCACGCGGTGTCGCTGGTGTCTTCCGGCCATGGCGTCAGCGGTCCCCCTTCCGGCAGTCCCAGGGCGTCAACAAGGAACTCCCACCCGTCCGGGCGCCAGCGGCGTAGCCGGCGGGAGCCGCGGCCCTGAAACACCGGGTCAAGCTCTTCCTCTGTGAAGCCGACGATGCCGCGAGGGTCAGGAAGCGGTGAAGGCCACCTCCTTCGGAGGGCGTTCTCCTCGTCGGTGCGGCTCGCCGCTTCGATCATCGATTCTGTTGCCATCACGCCACCGCCTGCCTGGCGTCACGCTGGCGGGCCCGCAGATCGCGGCCGGCCTTGTTCGCGCACCCCTTGCAGGTGCGGTTCAGCCCGTCAGGCTGCATGCGATCCTTCGGGAAGTCCGCGGCCGGCTTCGTCTCCTCGCAGCCGCGGCACAACTTCTCGGCGGGTGGCGACACCCGGCCTTCTGTCAGGCGACGCTCGACGGCGGTGTTCTTCAGCCAGGTGCGCCGCTTACCGACACGCTCCTGCTCGCCGAAACCGCCCCAGACGCCGTTGTCGAGCTTCTGGACGAACGCCGTCTCGGCGCAGCGCCGGCGCACAGGGCACCGGTCGCAGATTGCTTTGGCCTTCCGCTCGCGGGCGTCACGTTCGGGCTGCCGCTCCCCATCGGGGCCGAAGAAGAGCAGGAGGTTCTCACCCCGGCACGCGGCATCATCCTGCCAACCCCAACTGGGGCGACCTGCGGCCTGCGGTCGTGCGGTCGCGTTCTTACCCACGGTGCTTCTCCTCGCCCAGGTAGATGTCTTCTGCAAGGTCGGCCGTGAAGCGGAGCCCGACTCCGGGGACCGTCTGGACGTAGGCCGGGTCTCCCAACTGGGAGCGCACGCGGACGGCGTTGATCTGGACGCATTTCTTGCTCGCCGGTCGGCCTGTTGAGATGGCGGCGGCCAGGGATCGCCAGGTGAGCAGCGTGCCCGGCTGGGCTGTCAGCGCGACGAGCAGACGCCACTCCGGGGGGCGCAGTTTCAGCAGCCGTTCTCCCGCCCACGCCTTGCGGGCGTAAGGGTCTACGCGGACAAGATCAGGCATTGGTCTCCTCCGTCTCGTCTCTGGTGGGGTCTCCGTCTGGTGCTGTCCGGGAGCCGTCGGTGATGTCCGCGGCACGAGCGAGTTGTGCGTCGGCCTTCACGTAGGCGCGGACTACGGGATGGGCTGTCTCATCCGCTGCGGCACGCTCCAAGCAGGAGATGTGAGGGTTAAGAGGCATCGGCCACCGCCTCGTCGAACAGGCTTGGGGTGACGTTCCGGAACGGCCGGTTGGACCACAGCACCTCAGTGCGCGCCTGATAGCCGGTCGACTGCCCGGTGAAGGCCTCGAGCTCCACCCGATGCCAGCCGTCGTACAGCTCGTCGTACAGCGGGCTGTGGTAGCCGGACAGGACCACCGTCGCGGTGCAGGCCTCGAGGTGCGCTGCCAACGCGCGGTGCTCGTCCTCGCCGCCGAACTCGTGCCGGTAGTTGCGCGCCCGCGTCGACCCGAGATAGGGCGGGTCGACGTACAGCAGGACGTCCTGGTGCTTGCCGTAGGCCTCGAGCAACTGGGCCGCGGGGCGGCACTCGAGCGTCGCCATGGCGAGCCGTTCAGCGGCGGCCGCCATCCGCTCCACATAACCGGACAGGTAGCGCGGCATCGACGAACTCGAGCCCGCGGGGTCCACGTAGTAGCGCCACCCGGTCCTGCGGAGCGTTCCCGCCCTGCCCTGGCTGAGGAGAACCCACACACGGCGCGCTCGCTCGAGGTCGTCCAAGGCCTCGAGGTCGTAGCCCGCTTCGTGCTCCTGGCGAGAGTGCGGGGTCAAGGCGCACACCCGCTCGAGCTCCAGCGGGCGGTCTCGGAGAACCCGCCAGAATGTCATCAGGTCTTCGTCGAGGTCGTTGATCGTTTCCATCCGGGACGGAGGCTTGGCCATCAGGACGGCTAGCGATCCCGCGAACGGCTCCACGTAGTGGTCGTGAGCGGGCAGCAGACGGACGATCTTCTCGGCGAGAGTCGTCTTCCCGCCGTAGTAGGTGAACGGGGGCTTAGGCATCGTTCACCTCCGTTCGCTGGTGTCCGGGAGCGTCCGCAGACGTACGGGAGACAGTGGAGGAGTCCTGTACGGGAGGGGCTGGGACGATGTGGCGGGCCAGGAACGGCTTGTCATCCTCCGGGCACACCGCGGGCTGCTCGCCGGCTCGGACGGCTCTCTGGCGGTCCAGGAGCCGCTGCCCTACCTCTACGGGGATGTCCTGGTCGCGCAGGACTGCCCACACATCGATCAGCGGGTGGGATGGGTAGTCGAACAGGGGCTCGGTCTCCGGCCCTGCGGGAGGCTCCGGAGGGCGCCGCGGGCACACGTCGGAGTGCTCGCGGCTCTTGCCCGCCTCTATGGCTCCCTGGCAGCAGATGGGGAGCATCACGCGGCACGCTCCAAGTCCTCGCCCGTGATCGCCTCGACCAGCGCGGAGACGATCAGCTCAGCGACGGGCGGCGTGACGGCGTTGCCGTACTGCCGGACCTTCTCCCGCTTGTTGCCGAGCACCACGTAGTCCTCGGCGAACGCCATGGCGGCGCCGATCTCGTGCGGTTCGAGCATCCTGAACAGCACGTCATCAAGGTCGATCTCAGCCAAGCCGTTGACGACGGCGTACTTGTCTCGGGTGGTGAGAGTCCCGATCGGCTCGACGACGGACCGAGCGTTGCCCTTGCCGTAGTACGGCACCAGCAGCGACTCCCAGGTGATGAGCGACTGGTGGCCGGCCGTGGTGAGCGTACGGAGCGGCTCGTCAACGCCGGTGCAATGCTCGCCACCAGCCCCCTTGCTGCCGTTGTTGCGCATGACGAACCCGGGCGGCGTGACGAGCCCGTGGTGGTTGCCGGACGCGGTCACCGTGGCGAGGGCCTCCGCTACGGAGCGGGCGTCGCTGCCGCCGCCGCGGAGTTCGGCGACGAACGGCAGCCACGCCAGCCCGGTCTCGTTGCGGGCCGTCTGCGTTCTGAGCGGCAGCGTGGCAGGTATGGCTTCCTTGCCCTCGCGCCCCTCGACGGGCACCAGCAGAGGCGGGATGGCGATGCCGTCGTTCTCGCGGGTGGTGCGGGTCGGCATCGGCTCGGACACCGGAACTGCGTCGTTGCGCCATGTCCCGCCCGCGGGCACGATCAGCGGCGGTACCGCGAGAGCCTTTGTGGCGGTCGTGGTCTGCGCGGTCAGCGGAGCGTCCACAGGCCATGTCCGCACGCCGGGGCGGCGCTCGAAGGTGTGGCCCGCGGCCTCCAAGGTGATCGGGCGGGCGTACTTCTCCAGCCCCGCCTTGATGCGGGCGAGCGTCTTGTCCGCGAGGGGCTTGGCCCGGTCGCCGATCCGCTGCCCTGGCAGGGTCCAGTCGATTGCCGCGGCGGCCGGCAGAGCGCGAGGCTCCACCACCTGCGAGCGGCACGCCGAGTTCGGGCACCGGTACACGTACTGCTGCCTGTAGCGGCCCATGTCGGCGCCGAACGACTTGAACACCTGCAAGGCGGACACCCATGTGTCGCAGGCGGGGCACCAGGCGGTCGGCCGGAGCCACTTGTCCCAGTCCGGCGTCCGTCCCAGGCTCTCGTGCCAGTAGGCGACGTACAGCCTGTCTCTGCTCTGCGGCGCCGCCGGGGTGCGGGTGCCGTGGGCGTGCATCGAGTTCATGGCGATGATGCGCGTGCCGTAGCCGAGCTTGCGGATCTCGCCGAGCCAGCGGTCCCACTGGTCCCACGCCCGCACGTCGATGACGTTCTCGACCACGCCGGCCAGGACCAGCCCGCCGCGAGCCTGAACGCCTCTCAGGTAGAGCGGCACCTCCTCCATGAGGGCTCGGGACCGCTCCACCTCTTCGTCTCTCTCGGGCCCGAACAGTTCGCCCTGCATCGAGTTGGCGAAGTCCCGGACCTTGCCGCGGGCGTTGCTCCACTGCGGACACTCAGGGCTGGCCCAGAAGATGTCAGCGACAGGCCACCGATCGACCGGAGCCTCCCGGATGTCGCCCTGGTAGTGGTCGGTCTCCGGGAAGTTCGACGCATGGGACTCGATCGCCCTCTGCCAATGGTTCGCAGCCAGGGTCACGCGCACGCCAGGCACCGCGTGGGCGCCCTGCGAACTGCCGCCGGCCCCGCAGAACCAATCCATCAGGGTGAGGGTCAACGGTCCTCCTCGAACACGTCGTGGACGTCCACTCCGAACTGCTGCTTGATCTCTGAGCGGGTCAGGGGGCGGCTGGCGGCGTCCTCGCGCAGGATCCGCTCCAACCGAGTGGGCGGCTCGATCTCCCGTCCTTGCGGGTCTGGTCGGCGGCGGGAGCGGTAGGTGGCGACCATGAGGGCGCCGAGACCGATCCCGAAGACGCCTGCGACGACGGCGACGACGAACGTCTGACCGAAGGTGAAGGTGATCACGACGGCACCCCCGTACCGCCGTCCTGAGGGTCTGACTGGACAGCGGACTCCTCGGGGTCAGGGGTGACGTCCGAGAGGAGCGCGATCGCGGTCCGGAGCGCCGGGTAGACCTTCTTCATCGCGTCTGCCATGTGCTTGACGGACGCGACCGCCTGGTCCCGCTCGGAGGTGAGGCGGTCCACGACGGCGCGCAGCTCCTCAGCCTCGGTCAGCGGCGGAGTCCCCATGCTCGGTTCGGTGGGGCCTTCCTCTGGTCTCGGCTCGGTCAACGGCGTCCCGGCCTCCATGTGGAGGCGGAAGGCGTCCAGGACGTCGTCCAGGTCCCTCCACGCGAGTGATCCCTTGGCGTGCTCGTCCCGCTCCCGCTTCAGGAAGCGCTCCACATCTGCGATGGGCAGGCAGGCGTCCCCCGCGTGCCTCTTGAGTTCGTCGATGACCGCCATGGAGTCGATCTGCAACGCGGTCCCGAGGACCTCTACCGCCTGGTTGAGACGGTCCACCTCGACACCCTGCTCGCGGTGGGCGCGGATCAGGGCGAACGTGCGCCACGCGACATCCTTGACCACGGGCTCGGTCTCAGTGGCCCCGTACAGGGCGGCACACAGCGACTCCAGGCCGCGCAACTCATCCGGGGAGAGCGGGGTGTTCTGGTCGATGGTGGTCACTTCATCAACTCCTCTGCGGCAGCCGAGAACCCCTTACGGATGGCGAGGAGGACGCCGAGCGTGAACGAGATCGGCAGGGCGTCCCAGTAGCCGATGGCCGGGATCACGGGCGACAGTTCGTGGTGAAGGACGCCGACGAGGAGCATCAGAGCCCACGCGGACGCGAGGACTTCGGCGATACCGAAGGCGAGTAACTGGAGCCACTTCATCGGGTCCGCTCCTCTGCCTGAGCGGCCTCAAGAGCGTCAGCGGTGGCGACCAGAGCGGCGGCGAACCGGCGAGTCTCAGCGGGTGAGATGTGGCCCGACCCGCCGAACAGCACATGGTTCGTGGCGAAGACGCTCCAGCCGTTCTCCATCGACTCGCCCGTCTCCTCGCCGAAGCGGGGACCGTGCATCGCTTCCGGGTTCGTGATCTCGGGACGCTCCAGCAAGATCGGCGCCGTCTCGCCCTCGACGACGACCGCCCGGAAGTGGACCTCGGGCAGCTTGTCGCCGTCCTCGCTGTAGGCGGTGATGCCGATGTGGACGACGTTGCCGACAGAGCCGATCGACGGGTGCCAGTAGTTTCCGTCGTGGTAGTCGTTGTCGCCGCTGGTGAGCATCTCGGCGACGTTCTCCGGGGTGGGAGGAGTGGACGCGACGGGGGTCTCGGGGGTTTCGGAGCTCATCGGGTCTCCAAGTCGTTGAAGGGGATGAAGTCGTCCGCCGGAGGGGGCGGCGGGGCAGGCTTGGCGTGGCAGGGAGAGTGCGGCTTACGCAGCACGTAGTGGCGCAGCAGGCGCCGGACGGCGGTCACGAGACGACCTCTCCGAGATCGGCGACACCGCTGTTGTTGTCCTCCGGGTTGCAGGTGGCGCCGTAGGAGTGGCGGGCGCCCTTCGGGCTCGCCTCCGTCACCGACACCCGCCACACCGGCTCGCCGCAGTGGATGCACAACCCGTCCGGGGGCTGGCCGTCGCCGAGCGCCTCCCGCGCCGGCGAAGGGACCACCTCACCGGCCAGCGGCGGCAGCGCTCCGCCGAACATGTCCCGGTGGGCTGCCGCTGTCGGCAGTAACGGACCCTCTTCGCCAAGCAGTCGCAGGGCTCGGGTGATCGATTCCTCCAGGGCGTCGATCAGTGCCTCACGAGAGCGGATCTTGACTGCCAGGTCGTCGTGGGACGCCTGTACTACGGCAAGGTGCTCCTGGTCCTGCTTCAGGCGAGAGCGCAGCAGTGTCGCGTCCTCTTGAGTGAGAGTCGAGCCGGTAAGGGTGTCCCCGTGCATTGGTTCTCCTGGTGCTTGTGGATCGGTGGATCAGGTGGTGCCGCTCGCCTCCCGCTCCCGTGGGGAGACGAGCAAGGGGAAGGTCAGGCGGGAGCCGCGACGGCTTCGACGGGACGCAGGCAGTCGCACTGGTAGGCGCTGCACGCCTGCGGGTGGATCTCGCTCACCTGCCGCTGACCGAAGCGGCGCCCGGTGTGCTGGTCGACGACCAGGTGCCCGCACGTGCAGCGCGCCCGCAGGTCGTCCTCGTCGTGCCAGAACTGTCCGCGCTTGTCGGCGGAGACGACGGCATCGACGCTGTAGCCGACGCAGGTGCCCTTGTCCTTGAGTCCGCCGTCTTCCATGATCAGCTCGGCCTCGTCGGCGGTCCCGGCCGTGACGCGGTACTCGAACTCCAGCAGGGCGCGGATGATGAACTCCTGCTCGGCCATCACGCCTCACCCCCAGAGGGGATCTCGGCGGGCTTGGGCGTCCCAGCGACAGCCATCCACGCCTCGTGGTCGCGAATGGGCATGCCGCCCTCGAAGTCGTTGACGGCGGTCGCGGCGGCGAGAGCGAGCGTGGCGTGCAGAACGCCCATCTCACGGGCGTGTGCGGCCCACTCGCGCCGTTTGGCGACGTCAGCGGCTTCGCCAGCGACCGTTGCGGCGATCGCCTCGGATTGGTACCTAGCGGCCTGCTGGGCGTATTGCTCGGCCTGGCAGTAGTGCTCGGGTCCAGTCATCAGGCACCGTCCAGGGGAAGCTCAGGCTGGTTGGCGGGCACGGATGCGGCCTCGGGCTTGGGTGCGTCCTCAGCCTTGGCGCGGATGTTGGCCTCGACCTCCTTCGCCGCGACAGCGATGGCCTCGTGGCTGAGTCCCTCTTCGCTCACGTACTCCCAGAGGATCGGCGGGAGAGCGCCACCCTCCAGGTCCTCCCACATCTCGCGGGCGACCTCGTCGGCCTGCCGGTATCCAGCGCGTTCCCGAAGCTCGCTCAGCAGGTAGACGGCCATGTAGCTGTAGACCACGTGGCCGATCGACTTCTTCTCCCACTCGGGGTCCGTGAGGGCTTGGGCCAGGTGGGCGTGCATCTCGCCGAACGCGGCGTAGTAGCGGATCAGCGCGTCGGCGTCTGCCTGCTCGCGGTTCTCGGGGTAGCGGGCAATGTTGTCGAGGGGGCTCTTGGCGGTCATGCGATCTCCCCGATGGCGAAGAGTCCGGGCTGGTGGTTGAAGTGCTTGACGAGCCGCTTCCGGAGCCAGTCCAGGCCCTCGGGAGTCACGCGCGTCGTGGGCGTCGAGTCGTTGCCCGCCTTGGTCGGGATGACCTTGAAGTAGCGGTCCAGAGGCTTGACCTGGTACGGCGTGTTGTTGGCCTTGAGGATCTTCAGGTCGTCACCGCGAAGCAGTTCGAGGAAGTTGTTCCGCCCGAGCCCGCCCGTGATCCGGGAGAAGATCTGCGCAACGGCGGCCCAGTCGAACGTGCCGTCCGCTTCCATCAGGTCGGAGTACGCCTCGGCGAGAGGCTTCAGTGCGTCCCGCTGGCTCTCGGCCAGGACGCGGGCGTCATGCTCGTCCGCGAGGCGGCGAAGCGCGGCCGAGTAGTCCTCGGGGATCGCTGGCTGATCGACACCCGCGACCACGTACCTACCGGTCTCGCGGATCTGCCGGAGGATCTCCTTGACACGCTTCTTGATGACCTTGGCGCCGGGGATGGTGCTGCGGAAGATCAGCTCCCACATGCCGTCCTCGTAGATGACGTTCATCTGCTGAGGTCCGCCGGGGGTACGCACAATCTGCGTACCCTTTTCGCCCTCGTCCAGGAGGCGGGTGGCGTCGGTGGCCTTCGCGTGACCCATGGCCTTCGCGAAGTCGGCGGCCACCGCGTACGGGCGACCGTCCTCAGCGGTGCCGAACCGGATGCCGGTGCCAGCCACGTCGAACAGTTGGATCTCGTTCACGCCGCCGACTCCGCTCTGGTCATTTGGTGGCGTTCCTCGTACGCCTCGATGGAGGCGATGAGCACCCGAACGGGCGAGTTACGCGCTTCGCCGAGCTTGATCGCTTCGATCTCGCCGTTGCGGATGCGCTTGGCCAGGGTGGGCCTGGTGATGTCGAGGCGTCCGCAGGCTTGCGCGGGGGTCAGGTACACGTCACTCACTCCCTTCATTCTCTAGCCGTCTCTTTACAACTCTATCCAACATTAGCCAGGCATGGGAAGCGCAACAGGAATACGGATCTGGTCAACTCTGTACACATGGACATGAGCGAAAACGCCCCTGCCAGGCCCTTCCTCGAACTCGTCGAAGCCACCCTCACCAGGCAGGGCAAGACCAAGACGTGGCTTTCCGGTCGCGCCAACGTCAGCCGCGCGACGATCAACAACTGGGCGCGTCAGCCCCGCACGCCGCAATCCGCGAACGTCCTCGCCGTCGCCGACGTCCTCGGCATCGACCACGAAAAGGCGCTGCGCCTCGCGGGCCTCGCCATCAGCAGCGAACTGCCTCCCGAGCCGACTGACCTGGCCTCGCTCCCCACACCAGCGCTGGTGGAGAAGCTGCACCGGCTCACCGACGAACTCGCGCGACGGACTCAGATCTGACACCTTCGCCTCCTCCCTTCCTGGTCTGGCGTGTTGTGGGGGTTGCCTGCCGCCTCATGCACCGCCCCCGATAGGTCGGGCATGAGGCGGCAAGATCAGGGGGCGAAGAGGCCGACGAGGTTGATCACGGCGTAGATGGCGAACCCGACCGAGATCAGGGCCAGGAGACAGGCCAGCGCGAGGCAGCCTCGGGAGTCGTCTTCGTCGTCTCCGTCGTCGCGCCTGCTGGGAGTGGGCATGATCACGGCGTCTCCTCCGGGTTGATCAGGTCTGAGGGAGACCCGTACCGAAGTCCGGCCGTGGTCGAGATCTGCGCCAGGACGTCCGCCTCGACATAGGCAGGGAGATCCCACAGACCTTGTCGGCCCTTGCATGCGATCGGGTAGGCAAGCTGCCGGCGAGTGCCGAGCACCCAGTGGTGCATGCCGTTGTCGACCCTGCTCCCGATGGCCCAGCGGGAGCATGTGAACGGTCCGTCGTCGTGCTCGTGGCGTTCCTCGACCGGGCGGATGCACGTGGCCGAGTTGTGGACGCTGACCAGGTCGACGACGGCCACGATCGCGGCCGTGTCCGTGGTAACGATGGTGACTCCGGTCAGCTCGCCGACCCGGCGCACAGCCTCATCAGAGTCCCAGCGGGATCCCGCGTGGATGGCGAGGAGTCCGCGGTAGTGGGTGTTCCATGTGCGGTTCTCCACCGACTTGCCGAGCGCTGCGATAGCGAACGCCCACGGCTGCCGCACGGTCAGGGCCTTCATGACTCCTCCCGAGCGGCGTAATGCCGTGCTTGGAGAGCGAGACAGGACGAGCAGATGCCGCAGTAGTCCAGGCTGGTTCGGGACTCGCAGACGGGCTCCTCGGACCGGCACGTGTGGTTAGCGGGGAGCGTCTGCCGACACCAGTTGCAGAACTTCATGTCGAGGACGGACGCGATCAGTTCAGGCTCGACCTCGCGCGGGATCCCGCAGTGCAGGCAGGTCGTCTCCTCGCCGTCGAATCGGTGAGGTCCGTACTCTCCGCACTCGGGGCATTCGAGGTCGCACACCACGACGTGCAGCATCACGACGCCTCCTCGAGGTGCTCGGCGTACCACCGGGCGAGCGCGATGCGGCGGTCCTCGGCCATCTCGGCGTAGGTCCGCCTGTCCCAGGCGTGGACCAGCAGGTGCAGCTCGTAGCCCCAGGCCGGCTCGTTCGTGAGCTCGTCGTTGTGGCCACGGCACGTCGGTACGGCGTTGTCCGGCTCCGTGATCGACCCGCCGCGCGCTCGAGTGAGCGGCTCGTGCAGGTCGTCAGCCAGCAGCCCGCACCACGGGACGATGCACGGCGGCCGACTGTCCGGGAACATGGCGTTCTTCATGGCGTGCCGGTCTCGGTTCTCCTGCTGCCGCTTCTTGGACTGCTTCGGCAGCGGGGCGGACCTGTCGAGGTTGCCGGTCGCCCGCAGCGGCGTCTTCCGCTCGAGCGGCTTCTTCGCCTTCAGCGCTGTCTTGCGGCGGAGCGGCTGGTTGCGCTTCATCGGCCACCGTCCGTCGCGTACAACTCCTTGGCGTTGTTGTTGAGCGACTGCGCGATGGACGCCTGTTTGCCCATGGTCGCCAGGTGGTCTTCGGCGTTCTTGCGCTGCACCTGAGCGGACTCGTACGGCCAGTAGTCCTCGATGCGGGAGTTGATCCAGGCGTCGCGTTCCTCGACCGTGACGTGGCCTTCCCCGCGGCCCACCTTGGGGCAGTCCTCGGAGAACAGCAGAGTCGTCTTGGCCTCGGTGTAGGCGCGCTTCATCTTCAGCTCGTAGAAGCGGGTCCGCTGCAGGCTGATCTGGGCGCGGGCCAACTCGTTGTTGACCTGCTTCAGGTAGCGCTCCGCCTGAGGCGGGGTCAGGACGGCGTCCTCGTCGATGAACTGCGGCGTCGTCTTGTTCTGGTCGGCGGTCATGACTTCGCACCGCCGTTCATCCACCGTTCGTCTTCGGCGTCCACTCCGTTGGAGCGCTCCGCCTTCTTCGGGTTGGCGATGGTGTCCTTGGCGAGCTTGTTGTGGTCCTTGACCTGCTGCCTCGTCATCAGGCCGTTCGCTTCCAGCTCCTCATCGGTGAGCTTGGAGCGGGATACTGACCCGTCCTTGTTCGCGGGCAAACCGGTCGCGGTAACCGACTCCAGTGCGTCGACCCGCTGCTTCACCGCGGCCAGGAGTCGGTTCGCTGTCTCGGAGTTGATCCGCTGTGTCCGCATGGCGTCGACGACGTCCTGCCGGAACGCGGACACATGCTCAAGCGGGGCATCGCCGAGCCGTTTCTCGAACTCGGCCACCCAATTGGCATCCACGACGACCGCCGCGTCCGCCTGCTTCTGCCGGGCCGGCATCGCCCGCGTCCCAGCATCGGCGACAGCGTTCTCGGCAGCGGGGTTGGCGCGGTCGCCCTTCATCCACTGCTCGAGCGCCACGCCGAACCGCTGGGCCGCGTTCCGGAGCGCGTCACCGATCAGCACCTTGACCGCGTCCGATTGCTTCGACGGGCACGACCCATAGCCAGGCCGGGTCACGCCGCAGATGGTCAGCTTGATCCACAGGCCGACCGGGTTGCCGAAGTCGTCCAGGTCGAACTTCGGCGGTGCCGACTCGAGGACCATCTGGATGACATCAGGGTTGCCAGTCGCGAGCGCAGCCGCCCACACCTGAGGATCGACGTCTCGCTCGAGTGGCTCCCATGACCACTCGGGATCCACCTCGAGCAGCCGTTCAGTGACGTGAGCGTGGCCGACATAGTCGATGTGGATGTGCCGCGTGGACACATACGCGCCGCACTCCTCACAGCGCTTCTCCTGGTGCTGCTTGCACTGCGCCCGCCGGTCGGAGCAGTCCTTGCAGGTGACGCGCGGGAGTTTGCCGATCTGGTCGTCCTTGAACGGCACCATCAGCTCGAGCAGCTTGCTTCGCTGCTCGTCCGTGACGGTCACGTGCCCTTCTCCCTTCGATACTGGGATTCGGCCTCGTAGCCGATGTCGGGGCCTTCACCAACGGGCGGACCCGCGTTCTCGGCCAGGACATCGCCCCCGCAGGCGGTGAGCGGCTTCGCTGCCTGGTAGGCCAGGTAGGCGGTTACCGACTCCTCAAGCACCGAGTAGTGCTCGTGCTGCCAGCGCACTGTCAGGCGGTGGCGTTCGCCGAGCAGGAGTACGTCTTCGATCGACACGTGCTCGCCGGTTGCTTCAGCAATGCGGGAGGCCGCGGCGGTCAACGTCAACCAGCGGCCCGTCATGACTCACCGCCCGCGATGTCGAACCGCTCCCCCGCGAACTCCTCGCCGCCAGTGACCAGGCGGATCGTGCGGATGTCGTATTCCATCGCCGACAGGACCAGCAGCCAGCGCCCGTTCACCATGCCGTGCATCAGGACGCGCCGATCGTCGTGGGTGACCTGCACGCCAAGCACGCCCCGGGACAGGCCCGTGTCGCGGCTGTGCCACGTGATCTGGTGGCACTGCACACGCTCAACGTGGCCGGACTTCCAGGTCACCTCGTATGTCTGCAAAGGGCCGTAGTCGAAGTCAGACATTCGCCGCCCCCGCCTTCTCAGCGAGACGGGCAGCCTCAGCCGCCGCCTTGGCGAAGCAGTCGAAGATCTCCGCGTCGGATGCGACGTCGTTGGAGTCGCCCAGCAGCGTCACCAGCCTGTTCAGCGACATCTCGTGAACCGGCTGGAGAGGCGCCTCAACCTTGGCCAGGATCTTCGCCGCCTCGACCATGGGCAGGTCGCTCGGGTCCAGCTCCTCGAACTCCAGGTCGCGGATGTACCGCCACACGTCGGCGGGCTGGCCGGTCGCGACCGCGAGAGCGCCCGCCTGGCAGACTCGGCCGTCTCCGGTCTCGAAGTCGCCCTGGCAGCGGCCACGCCCCAGCAAGGCGCCGTACGCGCCGTTAAGGATCATCTCGGGGGTCATCGGCTCTCACCGACCCGGTTCTCGAAGTTGATGACCACCTGCCGGTAGGCGCGGGGCGACTTGCGCTTCAACTCCTCCCAGCGGGAGGTCTGGGCAGCCACGTCGTGGGGGGCAGGGATCAGGGCGGGCGTCGGTGTGGCCGTCATTCACGCCACCGCCTTAGCCTTGTCGGCAGACGCGGGCTGGTCGTTCTTGACGTTGCAGTACACGTCGACCGCGACGTCCCGGTAGACGCCCTTCACGACGTACCGGGTGCGCTCGCCCTCTACCTTCTCGGCGACGTCCTTTCCGAGGAGCTTGGCGTACTCGGCGACGACCTCCCGAGACCGGGCGTAGCCCGTGATCTCCCCGGGCTCGTACTTGGCCAGCGTCCAGTCGATCCGGGTCAGGCCCACCTCAAGGATCGCGGCCAGCGCGAGCGCGGCGTTCACGTCGGCGACGCGGTCGATCTCCGCTGTGGTGGCCTCGACCCACGTGCCGCCAGGCAGGCTCATCGTGAGCCGCGAGCCGGGGAAGGCCGCCTGGACGCTGGCGTACAGCTTCTGCGCCGCCGTCTTGTCCCAGATGGCGTCGATGTCGCTGATCCTCTTGTCGCCCGAGCGGACCTCGATCCGGTACTCGGGCTTGAAGGGCTGAACTACTCTGGTCATTGACTGCCTGCTCCTGTTTCTTGGTCTGATCAGTTCGAGCGGGTGGTCTCGCGAGGCTCGGCCCCCTGTGGCCGGGCCTCGCGGCTTTCAGGGCTTGCGGTGGTGGCGCCCGATGTACTCGCGGCGGTCTGAGTCGGCACGCTCGATGCAGCCGACCTGCCAGGCGGCGATCACCTGGAAGCGGAAGCGCTCGGCGGCGGTCATCGGCGGCACTTTCGGCAGGTTGTGGTCGCCCGCGAGTTGACCGCGCCACACGAGCAAACCCATGTGCTCGATGTGCCGGGCGGCAGCCACGGGGACGGGGGCTTCTTCGCCATCACGACGCGCCGCCGTTCTTGTACAGGCGAGAAACGGAGAAGTCGGCGACGGGAACGTTCCCGGCGTTCACGCGGACGACAGGCCGGCTCTTGCGCTGCGTCTCCCGCTTGGGTGCTTCCTGTCTGCGTTCGCGCTGCACCTGCTGGTCACGCTGCTTGCGGCGCTTCGGCTGGGCTCCGTCGCGGATGATCTGGGCGCACTGCTCGTCGGTCCAGAAGACGCCGCCGCCGATCTTCGTGCGGGGGATTTCGCCTGCGGCGCCCTTCTTGTAGAGCCAACTGGGGCTCCGCTTGACGATCTTTGACGCCGCGTGGACGTCGTGAAGCACCGGCGGGATCACGCCGACTCCCGCTCGGGCTCGCCCATGTGGATCTCGAAGAGGTCTTCGAAGCCGAATCCGTCGATGCTCAGCAGCGCGTCAGACAGTTTCGGCCCGGGGACCGCAACCCTTCTAACGGCGCGGCTCCAGGTACTGGCGTTCACGCCTATGTGCTTGGCAACGGCTCCATCGGTGGAGCAGTTGAAATGCTTCTTGAGCTTCTCGTTGACGCCCTGGCGAAGGCGAATGGTGGGTGCCATCTCGGCCCTCCTTTCGTCTGTGGCGCCATCTAAGCACGCGCATGCGTCATGCGCAATACTTCGATGCATGCGCGCTGGCACGGGCCGATCGCGGAGGTTGCGGAGTAAGGGGTCCGTAGTGGTTCAGATAGGACCGAAAAGGGCCTAGACCAGCGACCTTGTGCCAAGCGCAATGTAGACATGTCTTGCGCAAGGCTCTATCGTCATGCACATGGTCAAGACGCCTGACTGGCCAGCCGACAGACTCAAGGCGCTCATCGACCGCATCCTTGACTCGACTGGCCTCAACCAAGCCAAGCTCGCCGGCCTCGTGGGCATCAACCCATCGCAGGTGAGCCGCTGGATCAACGGATCATCCCGGCCCAAGTTCGAGACCCTGGCTGGCCTGGGCATCGCGCTCCAGGCCCGATACCCCAGCCTGGGCATCGGGCCCGAGGAACTGACTGCTTCCGTGTACCCGCGCGAGGCCGCCATGGACGCATCCCTGCCGGGCTTCACGGCCGCAGCGGCAGGACAGGTGCAGCCCGACCCACTGGACCCCTCAAAGATCAAGGACCCCACGCCGGCCGAGTCCGCGATGCTCGCCGCCCTGGCTACGGTCCGAGAAGAGATCCGCCAGCTTCGGGCTCAAGTGGACACGCTCACGGAGCGCCAAGCGCACCGCGACGAAGCGGACAACGACACCCGCCACCAGAAGGGCGCATAGCGTCGAAACGTTGGTACAAATTTAGACCACGCCAAAAACGCGCGTTACAGATTGAACACAATTAGCGTAGGGGTCTGGACCGTTCACATGAACGGTCGTGACATATAGATCCCGACAGCTCATAACGGCGAGGGATTGAAACGAACTGCGCATCCTCAGGAGGTGCGGGCGGTTTGACGTCCCCACGAAGCAACGAAGCTTCATCCACCGATTCGTCCTACAACAATATGATCAGCAAGGCGTTACGGATCCTCCGCCGGACCTCGGCGCGGCGGGAACGAGTGCTGGCGGCAGAGCTGGCACGCGCGTTTGTGGAACGTGACGAAGCCCTGCGTGAGGTCGCTGCGGTCACCGCCGGGGAGGAGGAAACACCCCAGCCCATCACGCAGGCTCTGCGATCCCCGAAGGGTAAAGACCGGCTCGTCGTCGTCCGATACGACGGGATGACGATCAAGGCGGTCTTGCACCCTATCGGCCGGCGCAACGCCGAGCGCGAAGCAGCCGTCTGGCGCTGCCTGCGCGATACCGCCATTGCGGAAAGAGATCGGCGGCGGGGGCGACACTCGTGAGCGACGAAAGCGCGAAGAACGTTCAGGAGTATCGCCGCCAAGGCTTAGAGCGGGAGATCGCCGCTTTGTCGATGAGTGTCGACGATGACGACGAAAATCCGACACTGATCATCAATATTGATGACCCGAAAGCGAAAGGCGCGATCAGGCGCGTCATCATCTGGGTGGGCGGTCTCATCGGCGGCGCCGTCGAATGGTCACGCCGGTCTGCGAAACGCCAAGTCGTCCTCGCGATGGCGGGAACAGCCGCAGCGGCAGTCACTACAGCAGGAGTCAGCGAGATGGCCCGAGAGGACCCTCTGCGCGTATCGCCGGCTCCTGTCCTCGCCCTGCAGACGGTCACGCTCCCACCTGAGCCTCCAGCGACGGTGACGGCAACGGTCAAGCCGAGCAGGACGCCAACAACCAGAACGAAACCACGGACCCAGTCACCGGCGGCGCTCCGACCGGCCGAACTCGGGGAACCGCCGCGGCGCACCCCGTCTCACGTGCAGACACAATCGCCGGCGCGGTACACGCCTGAACCGACACGGTCCCGCACCAGGGCGCAGCCCGGCCCGTCGCCGGAACGAGAGGGAGAGCCTGCCGAGGTCGAAGGTGCTCGGTCCGAGTCGCCGGCGCAGGATACGGACGCCTTGAGCAGTGAAGGCGAGCCCTCGCCTGACCCCTCTCGCGCACAGTCCGTTCCGGAATCGGCGCCTGAGCCGGCGCCTGAGCCGGCGCCCACTCCCGTGCCCGAGCCGCAACCCGGCCGTGACTGCGGCATAGAGGTGAATCTCCCCCCTCTCCTAGACCTGTGTGTGCTCCACTGAAACCCGGCAACCCTCAGTTGAAGGACCACCCTCATGGCCTTTCACCAAGTACGCGCGGACGGCGTGATCGTCGCCCGATGGAAGCGAGCAGACGGCACCTACGGGACCAAGTCCCGCCACCCCGACACCAATCAACACTGGGCGGACGGCGCCGCGGCGGATGCCTGGGGCGAGTGGATGGAAGACCTCGAACGACGAGGGCTCGCCCCCGACTACTCGCGTAAACGCAAGAAAGAACCCGAGCCGGAACCCGCCCCGGAAGACGACGACATCACCGTGAACGAGTGGTTCGCCCGCTGGTGGGAAGGGCTCGACGTCGGCCTGCGGTCCCGCGGCAACTACGCCTACCTGTTCCGGGCGCACGTCTTGCCCGAGTGGGGGCATTGGAAGCTGAAGGACATCAAGGCTTCTGACGTCAACGCGTGGGAGCAGCGCATGATCAAGGCCGGGTATGCGCGTGACGGGGTGGCCGGCGGCGCCCGTACCCGGCTGGCGACGTTGCTCGGCGATGCGGTGATCGAGAAGCTCATCGACGCGAACCCGGCGCTGCGGCAGCGGCACCGAGGACGCCGTTCCGGCGTGGGCACTGCGGGCCGCGGCAGTGAGAAGAGTGCCATCACACCGTTCGAGGCGCTCGTGTTGTCCGAGCGGATGGGCGTTCTGTCGGGGCGGGACGACGAGTTCATCTTCGGTGTCACGGTCGCTTGGGGTGCGCTGCGGTACGGCGAAGGGATCGGGCTGCAACGCGGGCTCGTCAAGCTCGGCAGGATCCGCGTCGACTGGCAGCTGATCGAGGATGGCGGCAAGTTCTACCTCGGCCCGCCCAAGGACGACTCCAACCGGGACGTCGATATCCCGCCGTTCCTGCAAAGCCTGCTGAACCGGCAGATCGCCGCCCACCCCGACCAGCGCTGCCGGTGTAAGCCGGTGACGATCGAGGGGCAGAAGGAGCAGCCCTGCCAGGGGGGCGGCGGGTTCGTGTTTCTCGGTGACCGGGGCGGACATCTGCGGAACTCGAACTTCGCGCGCCGCGTGTTCGACCCTGCCGCTGACGGCTGGTATCCGACGTCGAAGGGCAGGCGTGGGACGGCAGCGAATCGCGAGGAGGACAGGAAGGAGGGGAAGGACTGCTCCAGGTATCGCCCGGTTCTGGTGGAGTTGGACACGTCGTGGCCTGGCTCGCCGCTCCCCGCCTGGCCGGCGGCGGTGGCCGGTCAGCCGTACGAGCCTCAGCGGGTCAGGGGCTACCAGCGGCGCCCACTGAACCTCGGGATCAACGCCGCGTCCTCCCGGGCCGACCTCGTGGCGTTCGCTATCGCACAGGGCATCCCTGACGGGCAGGCGCACGACCTGACCCGGGACGCCATCCTGGATCTGTTCGTCCGCTCCCGGTACGTGTCTGAGCATGCCCCGGTGGCGTCGTGGGTGCCGATCATGGAGGGGTTGACTCCGCATGGCCTGAGGCACGCGCACTCGACGTGGCTGATGGATCTGGGGACACCCCTACAGCTTCGCGATGACCGGATGGGGCACGCCTCGCCGGAGATGCGCGGGATGCGCGGGACGTACACGCATGTGTCACGGGAGTCGCGGGCGTGGCTGCGGGAGCAGTTGGAGCGGCTGTGGCAGGACGCGCTGGCGCGGCGGGCGTGGTTCGGTCTCCGCTCTCCGGTCGCGGTCTTGGATGAGTTGCTGGCTCCGTTCCGGGACGGGGAGCGGGAGCCGATCGCTCCGTTCGATGCGCGCGGAGAGGTCCTCGAATTCCCTACATCGCGAGCGGGTTAAGGGGGCCATCGTGGACGAGGCGGGGAGATCGTTTGTGGTTCGCGACGGATTCGCGACGGGTCGCTGCCAACGATCTCCCTTGCCTGCCACTGGCTGCCAAAG
This sequence comes from Nonomuraea sp. B12E4, assembly GCF_039871825.1. NCBI lineage: Bacteria > Bacillati > Actinomycetota > Actinomycetes > Streptosporangiales > Streptosporangiaceae > Nonomuraea > Nonomuraea sp. B12E4. Next base: position 39,084 of record NZ_JBDPME010000004.1, read on the forward strand.
TCTGCCACCCTGACCTGCGTCTTAGCGCGTTCGGGCTGGTCGGCTATCTGGCCGAATCTGCATGGTAAGGAGAAGGTCAACGGTTCGATTCCGTTTGGGGGCTCGCACCATGAGCAGAAAGAACGCCCGAATCCGCTGGCCGGTGGAGTCGGGCGTTTCTCGTTTGCGCTGATGACCTCCGTGGCCGAACGCCTCCCTCGGGCGATAGCGTGACCGGCAGTCGCCCGGTGAGCGTGTGTTGAGCGCCGCTCTTCGCTCGGTCAGCCGGTGCGCGTCGGGCGGACGTCAGTGTCAGGACGTACACGGCCTTGAGCTGCTCGATCTTGTCCAGGGTGGCGGGGGTGAACGGCGGACCAAGGTGTGGCAGGTCTCCGGGCGGGCCACCTTCCCGACGCGAGGCAGCGCAAGACGGCGCGGACAGCGGGAGCGGCACGAACTGGCGTGGGGTCAGGCGGCGTGGCGGAGGCGGTGGGGACGGTGCGCCTCGGCTCAGTATCGGTAGAACCCCGCGAAGTCCTTGCGTCCCCCAACGGGGTCGATGCGCACCACCATCCCGGTGTACGGCGAGTCCATCATCTTCCCCCCGCCCAGATACACCCCCACATGATGCGTGTTGATGGACTTCTCCGTGACCTGCCCGTAGAACACCAGATCCCCCGGCCGCCCCACGTCCACCCGGCGCAGTCGCCGCACCTGCTCATCGGTGTTCCCCGGCCCCAGCACGTCCTCCCCGTACGCCAGCGCGTAAACCCATCTGGAGAACCCCGAACAGTCCAGTCCCAGGGTGTCGGCCGCCGGACATGGCCGGATCTTTCCCCGATATCCCACGCACGTCCCCAGCGACGGGCCGGGGTCCGCCGCGTGCCCACCGCCCCATGAGTAGACGAACCCGAGGCGTTCGATCTCGTAGGACGCCCGGACGATGCGGGCGGGCAGGTGCCAATCCAGCGGTACGGAGGCGGTGGCGGCCAGCAGGCACAGGGCGGCCGCTGCCGTCACAGCCGACCGCCGCCTCATCACGCCCCCTTTGGTGCGGTGCCGGGGATTATCCGGCCTTAAGGGTGACCTTTATTGAGCCAACGGTGAAGTTCATGCCGACTGTTCCCTTTACCTTGGCATTCGTGGTGACCGTGAAGGTCTTCTTCTGCCCCCGGGCCAGCTCCTTGAGCGTGCACGACACGGCCGTACCGCTGAACTTGCACCCCGACGCCTTCACCACCCGATGCCCCCCGAAGGTCCGCCCCGAGACCTTGACGTCCTTGACGGGATGCGGGCCGGTGTTCGACAGGGTCACCGTGTAGGTCTTCCGGCTCTTGGCCGCGCCCGAGACCGTCACCTCCGCCGGCGGGTTGGCCAGCTCCGCGAGCTGGGACTCCGAGCCGTTGTACGCGTTGCCCCCACCGGCCAGCGGTCCCTTCTCCGCCGACTGCCAGAACGTGTACTTCTTCCAGCTCTTCGGCAGCTCGCCGGGATCGGTGCCCCACCGGGCCAGCCACAGCGGGTTGGCCTTGAAGGCGTCGGAGTCGCCGGTGCACGTCTGCCACCAGCTCGTGGTGGTGTAGATGATCGCCTGGCGCCCGGTCTCGGAGTGGTACTTCTTCGTGAAGTCCTTGATCCAGGTCACCATGTCCGCCACGGACAGGCCATAACAGCTGTTCTTGCCGTTCCGGTCCTTGTACGGATTGTCCTCGATATCGAGCACCCCCGGCAGGGTCAGACCGTCGCTGACCCAGTTACCGCCGTTCTGCAGGAAATAGTCGGCCTGCGCTGTCCCATCGGATTCGTGCGGTTGCGCAAAGTGATAAGCGCCCCGGATGAGCCCGGCCGCGGCGGCGCCGCCGTACTGGGCGTCGAAGCTCGGGTTGCGATAGTTCGTGCCTTCGGTGGCCTGCACGAACGCGAACCTCCCGCCGCCCGAGGAGACGCCTCCCCAGTCGATCTCGCCGGTCCAGTTGCTGACGTCGACTCCGGTAATGCCATCGGCCGCCTCGGCGGCCCCGGCACCACCCATCCCAATCCCTGCAATTACCACTAATGACAGTAAACGCTTCACGCCGGAGATCATTGCGGAGCGGTACATAATTCCGCAAGTCCAGAAATATCAACCGATATAGACGTATCGACTCGGAACACCGCCCCCAAACCCAGCGGCCGCGCTCCCGCCACCCATTCGGCCCAGCGCTCGTCACCGACCTCGGCATTCGAGGTGGATCGGGTGCCGCTCGCGCCGCTCGTACCGGCTCCTGGCCAAGGCGGGTGGCAGGCTCTCGCCCGCGGCCGCCCCCAGCCGCCTGCTCCACTCCCGCTCGCCGACCCCGCCGGGACTTTCGAGCATCCCGGCGAGCGTCTCCTTGAGATCGTCCTTGCTGAGACCGGGAGCCCGAGGACCCGCCCCAGCCCCCGCGCGGCGGTGGTCTTCCCGGCACCCGGCAACCCGTTCACGAGCACGCACAACATGCTCGGACATGCTGCCAAAGCCCGTACCCCCCGTGTGCCGAAAGTTTTTTCCGATCCCGGGAAACCCGCACCTCAGACCACCAAACCCACCACCGCAGGGCCGACGCCGGGAACATCGTTTCCGCAGGTCAGAGGCGTTTGTATACGTGACATTCACGTTTGCCAAAGCCCGGCCCTCCAGCACAAACTGGACCCGATCCTCAATCGAGCCCCCGACCTGGGGTTTCTTCGCCATGCCCGGAGGAAGCCGACCATGATCCATACCCGGGGACTGACCCGCGTGTTCAAAGTCAAGAAGCAGACCGTCGAAGCCGTACGCGGCATCGACCTCGACGTCGAAGCCGGCCAGCTCGTCGCCTTCCTGGGCCCGAACGGCGCCGGCAAATCCACCACCCTGCGCATGCTCACGACGCTCCTGCCGCCCACCTCGGGCACGGCCATGGTGGCGGGCCACGACGTGGCCGGGGACCCGGCAGGCGTCCGCGCCCGCATCGGGTACGTGGGCCAGCAGAACGGCGCGGGCGAGAACTTCCGAGTCCACGACGAGCTCGTCACCCAGGGCCGCTGCTACGGCCTCACCATCAGGCAGGCGAGCACGAGAGCCGACGAGCTGCTCGACCTGCTGGACCTGAGGCCGCTGGCCAAGCGCCTGCCCGGCACCCTGTCCGGCGGCCAGCGCCGCCGCCTGGACATCGCCCTCGGCCTCATCCACCGCCCCGACCTGCTCTTCCTCGACGAGCCCTCGACCGGCCTGGACCCGAAGAGCCGGGCGGAGATCTGGCGGCACATCCTCCGCCTGCGGGAGACGTACGGAACGACGCTGTTCCTGACCACCCACTACCTGGAGGAGGCCGACAGCATGGCCGAACGGGTGGTGATCATCGACAACGGCGTGATCATCGCCGACGGCACCGCCGAGCAGCTCAAGAACGACCTCGCCGGCGACCACATCGCCATCACCACGGCCACGGAGCAGGACGCCGCCAAGGCCGTGGGCGTGGCGGGCGGCACCGCCGAGGGCACGACCGTCCGCGTCAAGGTCCCCAACGCGGCGGCCGCGCTCCCCGACTACCTCAGAACCCTGGACGGCTCCGGCATCAAGGTCGCCACCGCCGAGACCACCCGACCCACCCTCGACGACGTGTTCCTCACTCTCACCGGGAGAAGCCTCACCGATGATGACATTCCTGCGTGACACCGCCACCGTCTTCTCCCGCGAGTTCGCACCGGCCCGGCGCGATCCCACCGGCCTGATCTTCGAGATGGGGCAGCCGTTGCTGTTCCTGTTCCTGTTCGGGTCGCTTCTGGACGGGGCGGTCGGCTCGTCGTGGCAGTGGTTCGTGCCGGGGATCCTGGTCATGATGTGCCTGACCGGCCCCATGGCCGCCGGCTACACGCTGCTGGTGGAGCTGATCGGCGGCTCGATGGAACGCCTGCTGGTCACTCCGCTGAACCGCACGGCGATGCTGGTGGGCCGGACGCTGAAAGACATGCTGGTCCTGCTGACCCAGACCGTGCTGATCATCCTGCTGGCCATGCCCATGGGCTTCGAGCTGTTTCCGGCGGGAGTCGTGCTGGGCCTGATCCAGCTCGTCGTCTTCGGGGTCGGCCTGGGCTCGCTCTCGTTCGTGCTGGCCATCAAGTCGGCCCCGGGCGGCACCCTGTTCTACATCGTCAGCCAGTCCGTCCTGTTCCCGCTGCTGCTCCTCTCGGGCGTGCTGCTCCCCCTGGAGACCGCTCCGACCTGGCTCCGCGTGGTCGGGCAGGCCAACCCCGTCACCTACGTCGTCGACGCCCAGCGCGCGCTCTTCGCGGGCGACCTCCTCGACCCCTCCGTCCTGTACGGGACCGCCGCCGCCTGCGCCGTCGCCGCGATCGGCCTCTACCTGGGCAACCGGGCGATGCGCCGAGGCGTCTGACCATCCGCTTTCGGCGAGAATGTGGGTCATGACCCGTGTGATCGCGACCCACACAGTGCCCTGGATCCCCGTGGCACACCGCCTGGACCTGATCCTCTCCCCGGCCCTCCCGCCCGTGGACCAGACCACCTGCGCGTTCGCATTCGTGTCCGACCAGATCGGCCGTACTCTGCTGACCTGCATAGACCGCGAGGGCCGCGGCTGGGACATCCCCGGCGGCCACCTGGACCCCGGCGAGACCGCACCAGAAGCCGCGGCCCGCGAGCTCTATGAGGAGACCGGCCTCCGCCTCACCCCGTCTGACCTGTCCGTCTTCGCCTGGGAACGCGTCGAGCTCCTCGAACCGCCCCCGGCCGACTACCATTACGCGCCCCTCACCTACATGGTGATGTTCCGGGCCCGCCTACCGCGCCCCGGGGCCCCCACCCGCCCGCCGACCGGCTCGGAGAGCACCCACGCCGAGTGGCTCCCGCACGCGGACATCAGCCGCCTCTGCGCCGGCCGGAGCTGGCTGGCCCTGCTAGACGGTGCGCGCCCGGTCTAGGTCGGGGGTGCGGTAGAGCCGCTCCGGGATCTGCGCCAGCGTGGAGTGGTGCACCCGCGGGCCCAGCCCGTAGAGCTGCTGGAAGCTCATGATCAGCGGCCGCCAGGCGTCGGGGTCGATGTGGTCGCTCGTCCCCGCCAGGCGGATCCTCTCGTGCGCCCAGACCCGCTGGACGCGTACCTCGAACGCCAGCACCCCGCTCTCACCCACGGGATGCACCGCCTCCACGACCGCCTCCATGTTGACCGGGCACTCGGCCACCCGGGGCGGCGCCACCGTCTCGGACGGCACGTCGGTCAACCCGGCCCTCCCGAACTTGTCCGGCACGTACCGGTACCCCCGCTTCTGCTTGCGCTCGGAAACGGGGTCGGAACCGGTCGTGAGCGCGAGCCGGTCGACGGCCGGGGCCATGGCGTCGGATGGCAGGTTCAGCACGCATTCGCCGGTCCTGCGCAGGTTCTCGGCGGTCTTGGACCCGCCTCCCAGCCCCAGGATCGCCCGCCACCCCAGCCAGAAGGCGGACGACATGGGGGCCAGGTTGGGCGTGCCGTCCTCGTTGAGGGTGGAGATCAGAACGACGGGCGTGCCGAAGTAGAGGATGTTCGGCTCAATACGGATATGGGTGTCCACAGTTGAACTCATGGTCTTCACCCTCGCCGCACGAAGGGGCCGCCCGCTGGCGGCCTTCGGACCTCTCGCTGTGTGTCCCTCCTCACCACCCGGCCAGATGTGACGCGCGTCACATCCGGCTCATGTCACGAACCGCCTGGCCGCCCGCATCTCCTGGTCGTCAGCACGGCGAGACAGACATGGAGAGTACGACGATGAGCGCACAGCACAAGGCCGGCCCGCATCACCTCCTGATCCTGGGCGCGGGATACGCGGGCATGGCCGCGGCGATCCAGCTCGCGGCCCGGCTGGCCCGGCTCGGCGGCGGCGGCACCGTGGTGGTCGGCGGCAGCGGGCTGACCGGCGTCGAGTCGGCCGCGGAGATCGCCGAGCGGTACCCGGAGCTGAACGTGGTGCTGCTGAGCCGCCAGGAGCCCGGGACGACCATGAACCCGAGGGCCCGGGCGTACCTGCGGTCCGCGCTGGAGCGCCTGCGGGTCCGGGTACGCGGCGGGGTCGAGGTCGTGAAGGTGACGCCTGGCGCGGTGGAGCTGGCGGGCGGGGAGAGCGTCCCCGCCGACGTCACCCTGTGGACCGACGGCGGGGGCAAGGTGCGTCAGGCCATGCGCCCGGTCGTCGGCGCGAGCACGGTGGCCGCCTGGTTCGCCGCCATCGGCACGGTCACCTACCAGGGCGTCGAGCCCGCCGACATCACGGCGAGGCCGGTCGAGCTCAATGGCGGCCCCGGCATGGTGTTCAGCGGGCCGGGTGATCGCCACGGTCACGTTCGACTTCGACGCCGACGGCCGCATCACCGCCATCCACAACACCGCCAACCCGGACAAACTCCAGGCCGTCTCCGGCGGGATCACGCGCGACGTCGGCACGCGCTGAGCCCGCCTCGCGACAGCTTCCCCGTCGTACGGGCCGAGGCCGACGCCCTCCTGGCGACCGGCGGCGCGACCTCGGGGTGGCGGGCCCCGCATATCGTGGGGGCATGGCCAGTCCGAACTCCCCCGTCCGACGTGACCGACGCCGTGCCGAGCTGCGCGAGTTCCTGCGCAGCCGCCGGGAGCGGCTCTCGCCCGGCGAGGTCGGGCTGCCGGAGGCGGGACGCCGGCGGACGCCGGGACTGCGGCGCGAGGAGGTCGCGGTGCTGGCCGGGGTCGGGGTGTCCTGGTACACGTGGCTGGAGCAGGGGCGCGACATCAAGGTGTCCGGCGAGGTCCTCGACGCGATCGGCCGCGCGCTCCGGCTCGACACCGCCGAGGGCGCGCACCTTTATCGGCTGGCCGGGCTCAACCCGCCGCCGTCCCCGTCCGCGCCGTCGCTGCCGGTCTCTCCCCAGCTCCAGCGGCTGCTGGACTCCTGGTCGCCGCGGCCGGGCTACGTCCGCGACCGCCACTGGAGCTTCACGGCCATGAACGACGCGGCCCGTGCGGTCTTCGGGTACGGCGACACCGACCACAACTGCCTGATCTCCTACTTCACCAACGCCCGCTTCCGGGCCCTGAACCAGCACTGGGCCGAGACCGCCCCGGACGTGGCGGCCGGCTTCCGCGGCGACGCGGCACGCTACCCGGATGATCCGGAGTTCGACCGGATCGCCGCGGACCTGGCCGCTGTGAGCCCGGAGTTCGCCGAGCTGTGGTCGCGCCACGACGTGGGCGAGCACACCAGCGCGGTCAAGGCCGTGGACCACCCCGAGGCCGGACTGCTGGTCTTCGACGCCACGCTGCTGCCGCTGCCGGACCATCCCGGCCACAACCTGATCCTGCACAACCCCCGTCCCGGCACCGGCACCGAGGCCCGCCTGGCCGCGCTGATGGGCACGTAGCCTGGTGGTGGCACACCCATGATGACCTGACACTGCCCTGGCACGCGCTTCTGCCGCACGATCGTTGCCATGACTAACACCATGATGCGGGCGATCATCATCCCCGAGTTCGGCACCGCCGACGTCCTCCGCCTGGCCGACGTGAAGATCCCCGAGCCCGGCCCGGGCCAGGTCGCCATCGACGTGGCCTACGCGGGCGCCAACTTCGCCGAGATCCTCTACCGGCAGGGGGTGGTGGACGTGCCGCTGCCCTTCGTGCCCGGAATCGAGGTCTCCGGCCGGATCCGCGCTCTCGGCCCGGGCGTGGAGGACCTGCGAGTGGGCCAGCCGGTCGCCGCCCTGACGATCGTCGACAGCGGCGGCTACGCCGGCGTCGCCGTCACCTCCGCGGACCTGGTCGCCCCGCTCGACGGCCTCGGCCTCGGGCTGGACGTCGCCGCGGCGCTCCCCTCCAACAGCACCACCGCGTTCCTGGTGCTCGACCGGGTGGCCCGGATCGAGCCCGGCGAGAGCGTGCTGGTGCACGCCGCGGCCGGCGGCGTGGGCAGCCAGCTCGGCCAGGCCGCCCGGCTGCTGGGCGCGGGCCGGGTGGTTGGCACGGTGGGCAGCGCCGCCAAAATCGAGGCGGCCCGGGGCTTCGGCTACGACGAGGTGATCCTGCGCGACCGGATCGCCGAGGCCGGCGAGTTCGACATCGTGGTCGACATGGTCGGCGGCCCGGCCCGGCGCGCCGGGCTGGACCGGCTGGCCCTGATGGGCCGCATGGTGGTGATGGGCAACGCCTCGGGCGCCGAGGACGCCGGGATCTCGGCGAACGAGCTGTGGTTCAGCAACAGGACGGTCTCGGGGTTCAACCTGGCCGCGTTCTCGGCGGCCTTCCCGGCGCAGGCGGGGCGGGCGCTGCGGCGCGCGGTGGCCGCGGCCGCGCGCGGCGAGCTGCGGGTACGGGTCGAGACGCTGCCGCTGAGCCGGGCCGCGGAGGCGCACCGGCGCATCGAGTCCGGGAGCACCACGGGCAAGCTGGTACTCGATGTGAGGGGCTGACCCGGCCGGTGCTCTCGCCCGTGGGTGCGGGAAAGGCCGCGGATCGGCGCCGGCCTCCGCCTTCTGGGGGCCGGTGTCGTATCCGGGGGCCCGCCGATCGTCTATGAGATGAAAGCCGGTCCGGGCAGCCTCGCGGCCCGACCGGCCGCGCAGACGACAGAACCCCGACCCGAGGAGACCGGAAATGAAGTACGTGCTGATGTTCGTCGAGACCGAGGCGTTCGCCAAGGAGCTGGAGGAGATGAGCGAGCTGGAGCGGGAGGCCGCCTACGAGGCGGTGCTCGGCTGGTTCGCCGAGCACTCCGACAAGATCACCCATCACACGCACCTGCAGCCGATGCACACCGCCACCACGGTACGGCTGGGCGGGAGCGAGCCGGTGGTCACCGACGGGCCGTTCGTGGAGGGCAAGGAGGTGGTCAGCGGGTTCGCCGAGATCGAGGTGGCGGACCTGGACGAGGCGCTGAAGGTGGTCCGCTCCTGGCCGGCCTGCCCGCTCGTGGAGATCCGCCCGGCCTCATGAGCGATTCGGCGCCCGGGGACGCGGGTCGCGAGCCGGCGCCCGGGGACGCGAGTCACGAGGCGCTCGCGCGGGTGGTGCGGGAGCATGCCGGTCGGCTGGCCGCGTCCCTGGTGTCGCTGCTCGGCGACTTCTCCACCGCCGAGGATCTCGTGCAGGACGCGATCGAGATCGCACTGCGCCGCTGGCCGGCCGAGGGTGTGCCGGACCGGCCGGACGCGTGGCTGTTCACGGTGGCCCGGCGGCGCGGCCTGGACCTGCTGCGCCGCGAGTCCACCTACCGGGCCAAGCTCGCCCGGCTCACCTGGCCGGCGCCCGCCGTACCGGATGACCGGCTGCGGTTGATCTTCACCTGCTGCCACCCGGCGCTGTCGCGCAGCGCGCAGATCGCGCTCACGTTGCGCGTGGTGTGCGGGCTGTCCACGGCGCAGATCGCCGCGGCGTTCGTGGTGGGCGAGAGCACGGTGGCGCAGCGGATCACCCGCGCCAAGCGGAAGATCGGCGAGGCCGGGATCCCGTTCCGTCTCCCGCCGCAGGAAGAGCTGCCCGCCCGGCTCGGCGAGGTGCTGGCGGTCATCTACCTGCTGTTCAACGAGGGCTACCTGTCCAGTACGCCCGACCGCGCCCAGGCCCGAGACCTGGTCGACGACGCCGAATGGCTGGCCGCGCTGCTGGCCAACCAGGTGCCCAAGGAGCCCGAGGCGGCCGGGCTGCTGGCGCTGATCCGGCTGCACCGGGCGCGCGGCGCGGCCCGCTTCGACGCCGAGGGCCGCCTGGTGCTGCTCGCCGACCAGGATCGCGGCCGGTGGGACCGGCAGGCCATCGAGGAGGCGACCGCCCTGCTGGTACGGGCCGCGCGCGCCCGGCACCGGCCGGGCCCGTACCAGGTGCAGGCGGCGATCGTGGCCTGCCATGCCGAGGCCGCCGACTTCGAGAGCACCGACTGGGCGCAGATCCTGGTGCTGTACGACATGCTGCTGCACCTGGCGCCCTCGCCCGTCACCCGGCTGCACCGGGCGGTCGCCCTGCGGTACACGAAGGGGCCGGAGGCCGCGCTGGCGGAGCTTCAGGACCTGAACCGGGCGCTGGAGCGTTATCCGCTGCTGCATGCCACCCGGGCCGAACTGCTGCGCGCGCTGGGCCGCCGCGACGAGGCACGCCGGGCCGACGAGCGGGCGCTGGCGCTGACCGCGAACCCGGCCCAGCAGGCGCTGCTCGCCGAGCGGCTCGACTGGACGACCTGACGCCGGCCAGGAGCGTGAGCGCGTGCTCGGAGTGCTCCACGGGAAGGGCGGGCGTCCGGTCGTGGACGCCCGCCCTCTCGCGGCGGGTCGGCCGTTACTGGCCGACGTTGGCGTTGTACTTCTGGATGGGCGACTGCAGGGTGGCGGCCGCGTTCTGCATCGCCTGCTCGGCCGCGACCTTGGCGTCCTGGCCGGCGCCCGCCGGGACGGCCTGCTCCAGGCCGACCTCGGCCGCCTTCCTGGCTTCCGGCATGACGCCGAGGAGGCAGCCCGCCGTCGCCGGGGACGGCTGCTGGGCGCGCAGTTGCGTCACCGCGACCTGGAAGTTGGGGTCGTCATTGGACTTGGACTGCGGGTTGACCGGCACGTAGCCGGTCGCCGCGTGCCACTTCGCCTGCTCCTCAGGCGAGTTGGCGAACTTCACGAACTCCCAGGCGGCCCGCTTCTCCGCGTCCGTGTGCCCGACCGAGTTGATCCACAGGGAGGCACCACCGATGATCGTGCCACCGCCGGACTCGGCGGACGGCTTGGGGAACGGCGCGGTCTTCAGCTCGAACTTGCCCTTCGCGGCCTCGGTGTACCCGCCCAGGGTGGAGGTCGACTCCAGGTGCAGGGCCACGGTCCCGGTCTTGAACGCGGCCTGCGCCTGGTCGGTCGGCCGGCCGGTGTTGGTCGCGTAGCCGTGCTTGACCAGGTCCGCCAGCCACGCGGCGAACTTGGGCCCGGCGCCGGTGCCGAAGTTCACCTTGGTGGCCAAGCCGTTCCTGCCGTTGCCGTTGTCGCAGTATTCGGTGTTGTCCTGGGCCATCAGCTGCTCGACGAACCAGCCGTAGAGCGCGGCGTTGAAGCCGTACTGCTTGACCGTCCCGCCCTCGTTGACGGTCAGCTTCTTCGCCCACTCGCCGATCTCGTCGAGCGTCGTCGGCGGGTTGTCGGGGTCCAGGCCGGCCTTCCGTACGGCGTCCGCGTTCATGTAGAGCAGCGGTGCCGAGGAGTTGAACGGCATCGACCAGAGCTTGCCCTTGATCGTGTAGTAGCTGGCGATGTTGGGCTCGATGTTGGCGTTCTGGTCGAACTTGTCCTTCTCGATGAACTTGTACATCGGCACGACCTGCTGGGAGTCGTACATGAAGCGCGAGCCGATGTCGTAGATCTGCACCAGCGGGGGCGTGGTGCCCTGCTGGACGGCCTGCTTGTACGCGACCACCATCTGGTCGTACTCACCCTTGAAGACCGGCTTCACGGTGATCTTGCTGTTCACCTTCTTGAAGTCGTCCACCAGGGCCTTGATGGCGAGCTCGTTCTTCTCCTTCATCGAGTGCCAGAACTCGATCTCGATCGGTTCGGTGATCGCCTCGGGACCGGGTGCCGTCGCGGCCTCGCCACCCTCACCCGAGCCGCCGTCACCCCCGCCGCAGCCCGTCAGGGCCAGGGACAGCACGGCCGTGACGGCCAGCAGCCCGCCGCGCGTACGCCGGGATCGAGGTAGTGCCATCTGGGAACTCCGTTTCTTGTTCACGATCACTTCACCGCGCCGGCGGTGAGCCCGCGGATGATGAAGCGCTGCCCGAAGATCACGAGCGCGAGAGTGGGAAGCAGGGCGAGGGTGACCCCGGCCAGGATGAGCGTGGGGCTGGACGACTCGGCGTCGTTGAGCATGGAGACGCCGATCTGCAGGGTCTTGTAGGTGTCGTCGTTGCCCAGGATCAACGGCCAGAAGTACTGGTTCCAGGTGGTCATGAACACGTAGACGCCGACGGCGGCGATGGCCGGTTTCGACAGCGGGAGCAGGATCCGCCACAGGAACCGCAGGTGGCCGCATCCGTCCATCACAGCGGCGTCGCGCACTTCGAGCGGGAACTGCAGGAACGACTGCCGGAGCAGGAACGTGCCGAAGGCGTGGGCCAGGAAGGGCAGCGTCAGCCCGAGGTAGGTGAGCGGGCCCTTGGTCAGGCCCAGCTCCGAGATCAGCAGGTAGTTGGGCAGGATGATCGCTTCCCACGGCACCATCAGGGTCACCATGAACAGCGCGAACGTCGCCGTCTTGGCCCACATCCGCAGGAACGCGAACGCGTACGCGGCCAGCACGCTCGACACGAGCTGGCACAGGGTGACGATGCCGGTCTGGATCGCCGAGTTGAGGTACTGCCTGGCCAGCGGGATCGTCTCCAGCGCCGCGCCGTAGTTGCCGAAGTCGATGCCCGAAGGGACGAGTTTGGGCGGGTAGCTGGCCAGGTCACCCGGCGTCATGATGCCGCCGACGAACGCGTAGTAGAGGGGGAAGAGCACGGGGAGCGCGCACACGATGAGCACGAGATAGACGATGATCTTGCTCGCCGCCGAGGAGGAGGTGCTCATCGGTAGTGGACTTTCCTTTCCAGCACGCCGAACTGAACGCCGGTGCAGGCCAGCACGATCACCAGGAGCACGATCGCCGCGGCGCTGGCCGTACCGAAGTCGGACGACCCGTAGCTGAACGCCTTCTCGTAGATCCAGTAGACCAGTGTGGAGGTGGCCCCGTCGGGACCGCCCTTGGTGAGGATGTGGATCTGCCCGAAGCTCTGCAGCGCGTGGATCGTCGAGATCACGATGAGGAAGAAGAGCTGCGGGGACAGCATGGGGATGGTGATCCGGCTGTGCAGGCGCCACCCGGTCGCGCCGTCGAGCCTGGCCGCCTCCACCACCTCGGTGGGGATCGCGCCGACCCCGGCGGAGAGCACCAGGACGTTGTAGCCGAGCGTCATCCAGATCGTGGTGATGGAGATCGAGATCAGGGAGAGATCCGGCTCGGTGAGCCAGCCGATCCGCTCGACCCCGAAGTGGCCGAGGATGCCGTTGGCCATGCCCACGGCCGGGTTGTAGATGAGGGCGAAGATCACCGACGCGGTCGCCACCGAGAAGGCGAACGGCAGCGCGAACACCGTACGGAACATCCGCTGCCCGTGGATCCGCGACTCCAGGAGCAGCACGACCACGAGAGCGCCGGCGATGGCCGGCACCACCGTGAACAGGACGAAGAGCGCGGTCGTGCCCAGCGCCTTGAAGAAGCCCGGGTCGGTGAACATGGCCGCGAAGTTGTCCAGCCCGACGAACTTGTTGGCGCGGCCGATGATGTCGGTCCCCATCGTGGACAGGTAGAACGTCCGGCCGAGCGGGTAGAAGACGAAGACCGCGAAGATGATCAGCGAGGGCGCCAGAAAGAGCAACGACAGCCTGCGCTCGCCCGTCGGTCCCCGTTCACTGGTAGTGCGAGCTTCCATCGTCGCGCGGTCCTACTTTCGACAACCATTGACAAAACCCATGCTCGCTGGATTCTGCCTACTCAGACCGCGTTTCGGTAGCCCGCCCACTTGACCGCACGGCGAACGTTCGCGGAACGTTATCCGCGAAACACGCCGCCCGGATAGCCGATGCGTGCCCGTCAAGTTCATCATCTGTTCAACAAACCTGCACCTGCCTGAACGTTGACGGCGGCTGGGGCGTCTCCAGCCGTTCGAGGGCGGGCCAGGTCAGGGGTTCGGCTCGCCGTAGATGTCGGTGAGGGCGTTGAAGCGGGCCAGCATGCCGCCCAGCAGCCGGACGTCCTCCGTCGGCCAGGTGGCCAGCAGCGCGTACAGGCGTTCCTGGCGGGCCGAACGCGCGCTGTCGAGCCGCTGGTGGCCTTCGTCGGTGAGGTTCAGCGAGTGGGCGCGGCCGTCTCGCGGGTTGGGCTCGCGCTGGATCAGCCCCAGCTCCTCCAGCACCTTGAGCTGGCGGCTGATCGTCGCCTTGCCGACGCCGAAGTAGGCGGCGAGGTCGCTGGGCCGGGCGGGGGCCACCTCCTCGATGCGGACCAGCAGGCTGTAGGCGGCGACCTCCAGCTCCGGATGCACGGCGCGGCTGATCTTGCCGGACAGCGCCCGGGATCGTCGGAAGAGCACGCCGAGTTGGTGCTCCACCGCGGAATAGGCCTCGAACTCGTCGACGGGAACGGCCGTCGGTGTCTCGGTCATCGGAACCACCGTTTCTCCCAGGGCGATGGTGGGTCGTGGGCGAGGTGGTGTGCTGGCCATCGTGGTCACCAGGGCGATCAGCCGGTCGGGGGCAGCTCGCCCTGGGCGGCCTGGATGTCCAGTTCGACCTTCAGCGTGGCGCCGATCAGCGAGATCCCCGCCTGGACCACCTGGTTGTAGTTCATCGCGAAGTCGGAGCGGTGCAACTCGGTGACCGCCCGGAACGCGACCCGCAGGCCACCCCACGGGTCGGGGCTGGTGCCGAGGTAGGCGAGGTCGAGCTCGATCGCCCTGGTGATGCCGCTCAGGCTCAGGGTGCCGTGCAGCTTGTACCGGTCCGGACCCGCGGGAACCACCCCGGTGCTGCGGAAGTAGATCGTGCGGTGGACGGCGACGTCGAGGAAGTCCGCCGAGCGCAGGTGGTTGTCGCGGGTCTGGTTGCCGGTGTCGATCGACGCGGCCTCGATCTCGGCCACGACGCCGGACGCCTCGGCGGTCGCGCCGATCACGATGCGGCCGCGGAACGAGGTGAACCGTCCCTGCACGCTGGACACGCCGAGGTGCTGCGCGGTCGCGGCTACCTTCGAGTGCGCCGGGTCGATGGTCCACACGCCGGGCGGCGGCAGCTCCGACCCGCCCAGCCGGGCGAGGACGAGGACGCCCAGGTCGGCGGTGCCGGCCGCGGTGGCGATGGCCGTCGAGGCGATGGGCGTGTACCCGCCCGCGGTGACGACGACGGTGTAGACGCCGGGAGGCAGCGGGGCGGTGGAGACCACGCCCTCGGTGTCCGCCTCGGCCCGGGCGACCTGGTTGCCGGACATGTCGGTCAGGGTGACGACGGCGTGCTTGACGGCCCAGCCGTCCTTCGTCCGCACCTCGGCATGCAGGCCGTGCCTGCCTCCTGGCGCGTGGTCCGGGGCCTGAGGGCCTGTGTACATGGGGATCCTGCTTTCACTCTCTTCGCACGGGGCGACTTTGCGCTCACACGGGGCGGCTCGGGGGCGCTCGCCGTTTCACTGGGCGGCTGCTGCGTGCCGCCGGTCTGGCGTTCCGGCCGGCCCGGCCGCGTCAGGGGACGCGGCCGGGCGGCGTGCTGTCACTCCGAGTGGCCGAGCCAGATGTCCTGGCCGTCGTCGCCCTGCCCGGTGAGGATGACCGTGTTCGCCTGGGGCGGGTACCCGGTGGCGATGACGGTGTACTGGCCGCTGGTGAGGTCGGCGAAGGCGTACTCGCCGTCCTCACCGGTCGTCGCCGTGCCGACGACGTTGCCGGTCCCGTCGAGGAGGGTGACCCGTGCGTCCGCGAGCGGCCGGTCCGCACCCTTGACCCGGATCGTGCCGCGGATCCGCGCGGCCGCCCGCAGGGTGAGGTCCTGCGTGGTCTGGCCGGTGCCGACCTCCACCGGCACGGCCGTCGGCCGGTGCGTCTCGGCGCTCGCCGTGATCGTGTAGGTGCCGGCGACGACGCCGCTGAAGCCGTACGTGCCGTCGGCCTTGGTCAGGCCCGTGATGACGACTTCCCCGCGGGAGTCCGTCACGATGACCATCGCCTGGGCGACCGGGTTGCCGGTGAGGTCCCGTACGGTGCCGCTGAGCTTGCCCGACCCGCTGAGCACCAGGTCGAAGTCGAGCGGCCGGTCACCGACGACCAGCGTCGCGACCTGCGGGTCGTGCTCGCTGGCCGAGGCGATGAGGACGTACGTGCCGCTGCCCGGGGTGGGCACCGCGTACGAGCCGTCGGTCTGGGTGGCCGTCCGGCCGAGCTGGTGGCCGCCCACGTCGATCAGGGTGAGGTTGGCGTGCGGCACCGGCATCCCGTCGGCGCCGCGGACGAAGCCTCGGATGCCGGTGCCGCCGAGGTCCTGCGGCTGCCGGGGCTGGCCGGCCGAGGCGTGGGCGACGTTCGGGACGCGCAGCGGCAGGGCGGCCAGGCCGTTCTGCTCGTGCTGCCCGGCGCTCGCGCTCACGGTGACCAGCTCCGGCCGGTCGAGGTCCTGCGCGCGCTGGGCGTGCCGGCCGGGGACCGCCGGCTGGGGCGAGGGCGACTCGGCGATGGGGGCGTCGTTGGAGGTACGCAGGGGAACCTCCTTGATGAAGAGCACGATGAGCAGCGCCAGGACCGCCAGCGGCGAGGCGTACAGGAAGAGATCGCCGACGCCGTGGCCGAACGCGGTCTGCACGACCTCGCGTACCGGGGCGGGGAGTGCGGCCAGCTTCGGGATCGAGCCGTCGCTGACCGGCCCGCCCTTGATGCCGAGGTCGGCCAGGCCGTCCTCGGTGTACTCGGCGACGCGGTTGGTCAGGACGGCGCCGAGCGCGGCGACACCGGCCGTACCGCCGAGCGTGCGGAAGAACACCACCACCGAGCTGGCCGCGCCGAGGTCCGTGAGCCGCACCTGGTTCTGCACGGCGAGGACCAGGTTCTGCATGACCATGCCGACGCCGACGCCGATGAGGAACATGAAGATCGCGGCTTGCCAGTACTCGGTGTCGTAGCGCAGCGTGCTGGCGAGGATGAGCCCGGCCGCCAGGAACAGGCCGCCGAGGACCAGGAAGATCTTCCAGCGGCCGGTACGGCTGATGATCAGGCCGACGATCGTCGACGTCAGGGCCAGCCCGGCGATCAGCGGCAGGGTCATGATCCCGGCATGTGTCGGCGTCTCGCCCCGGGCGAGCTGGAAGTACTGGCTGAGGAACGTGGTGACGCCGTACATGGCGACGCCGACCATCATGCTGGCCAGCACGGACAGGCTGATGGCCCGGTTGGCGAACAGGCGCAGCGGGACGAGCGGGTCCTTCGCCCGCATTTCCACGAAGATGAAGATCGCGGCGAGGAACAGCGCGCCGGCGATCATCGCCGCGGTCTGCCAGGAGAGCCAGTCGAACTCGGTGCCGGCGAAGGAGACCCAGATCAGGATGAGCGAGGTCGCCGCGGAGAACAGGATGGCCCCGAACCAGTCGATCGAGACCTCGCGCCTGAGCACGGGGAGGCGCAGGGTCTTCTGCAGCACGATCAGCGCGATGATCGCGAAGGGCACGCCGACGTAGAAGCACCAGCGCCAGCCGAGCCAGTCGGTGTCCACGATGACGCCGCCGATCAGCGGCCCGGCGACGGTGGCCAGGGCGAAGGTGGCGCCGATGTAACCGGAGTAGCGTCCCCGCTCGCGCGGGGAGATCATCGCCGCCATGATGACCTGGACCAGGGCGGTGAGACCGCCGACGCCGAGGCCCTGGACGACACGGGCGCTGATGAGCATCGCCGGGTTCTCGGCCAGGCCGCCGGCAGCCGAGCCGACCACGTAGATGATCACCGCGAGCTGGACCAGGACCTTCTTGCTCACCAGGTCGGCGAGCTTGCCCCACAGGGGGGTGGTGACCGTGGTGGCGAGCAGTTCGGCGGTGATGACCCAGGTGTAGGTGGTCTCGGTCGCGTGCAGGTCGGAGATGATCGTGGGAAGCGCGTTCGACACCACGGTCGTGGACAGGATGGCCACGAACAGGCCTAGCAGCAGTCCTGAGAGCGCCTCCAGGATCTGCCGATGCGTCATCGGCGCGTCCGGTTCGGGTGCAGCCCCCCGGGCCTCGGCCCGTACTGCGGTTGTCATCAATTTCCTTTCACTGTCTGAACCGTGCTGGAGGGATGCGATACGCGGGCACGGTGCGCGTCAAAACTGGTGCGACCTGGCGAGAGGGGGCATGAGATCGGCGATCTCCTCGCTGGTTCGGTCGTCGAAAGTGTCGTCAGAGACGTCGGCAGGGGGCCAGACGTCAGCCGTCTATCAGGGGATCACGGCAGATCGTGTCCGAGCATGCTGATCACTGGATGACATCGCTCAGCCGGACAAGCAGCGCTCCGCAGATGTTCGTCCGACGGCGTGCCACCTCCATCTCCATGTGGTTGCTTAGGGCAACAACATACTTGTGTGTCCTAAGTAACTTTCTACCGGGGTATGGGGTTCAGGGTCCCTCTGCCTGCGCGGGCGTGCTTCGGGGGCTTGCGGCGCGGCGGTAGTCGCGGGGGGACGCGCCGGTGATCCGTTTGAACGCGTTGCTCAGCGCGCCCTCGGAGCCGTAGCCGACCTCGCGGGCGATCGCCGCCACCGTCTCGTCGCCACGGCGCAGGCGGTGGGCGGCCAGTTCGATCCGCCAGCCGGTCAGATAGTCCATCGGGCCCTGTCCGATGGCCTGCTTGAACCGGGCGGCGAGGGTCGAGCGGGACACCGCCGCGACCCCGGCCAGCTCGGCCACCGTCCAGGCGTGGGCCGGCCGGGCGTGCATGGCCCGCAGCGCCGGCGCCACGACCGGGTCGGCGAGCCCGGCCATCCAGCCGGACGCCTCGCCCGGCCCCGCGCCGTCCAGGTACAGGCGCAGCAACTGGATCAGCGCCAGGGTGAAGGCACGCGACTGGGTGAGCAGGAAGCACGCTCGCGGCGACCACGAACCCCTGACCGGCCCCAGGGCACCGCCGAGCGATCCGTTCACGCTTCGTGCCGCGCGACGCGAGCCGGCGGAGAAGTACGAGGGTCAGGGAGCCGGCGAGGAATACCGCCGGCTCCCTCCAGCCAAGGTTCGCGTCGTGATCCGGCTCACCCCGCATCGGGTGACGGGCTACTCGGCGTGACACCCACCCTGAACCGCGTTCGAACGCGTTCACGGCTGGTCAGCGGGTCGCCGCCGGGCGTGGGGCCACGGCGGCGAGCCTGCTCCCACGGTCAGTTGCGCGCCGGATCCGGCTCGGGATCCGGCCCCGGCTCTGGTTGCGGCTCGGTTTCCTGGCTCGCGTCCCGCCTGGACTTGAGCAGGCTGGCCACCGTCGTGACACCGAGCACGGTGACGATGACGGCCAGCGAGACCCAGTTGTTGATCTCGGGGACCCAGGTGACATGCTCACCGCCGTTGATGAACGGCAGCTCGTTCTCGTGCAGGGCGTGCAGGACGAGTTTCACGCCGATGAAGCCGAGGATGACCGCCAGGCCGTAGGCGAGATAGACGAGTTTCTCCACCAGGCCGCCGAGCAGGAAGTAGAGCTGTCTCAGTCCCATCAGCGCGAACGCGTTGGCCGCGAAGACCAGATAGGCGTCCTGGGTGATGCCGAAGATGGCGGGGATCGAGTCGACCGCGAAGACCAGGTCCGCGCCGCCGATGGCGATCATGACGATGAACATGGGCGTCAGCCAGCGTCGGCCGTCCCGTTTGATGGTCAGCCGCGAGCCGTGGTATTCGTCGGTGACCGGGAACAGCTTGCGCACCAGCCGTACGACGCCGCCGTTGGGGTCGTACTCCTCGTCGTCGTTGTTGCTGAAGGCGAATTTCCACGCGGTGTAGATGAGGATGCCGCCGAAGAGCCAGAACACCCAGCTGAACCGCTGTACTGCCTGCGCGCCCACGCCGATGAAGATCCCACGCATGACCAGCGCCATCATGATCCCGATGAGCAGCACGCGGTGCTGGTGGATCGCGGGCACGGCGAAGCTCGCCATGATCATCATGAAGATGAACAGGTTGTCGACACTCAGCGAGTACTCGGTGATGTAACCGGTGAGATAGGAAGCCGCGTACTCGCCGCCGCCGAAGATCCACACTCCCGCGCCGAAGAGGACGGCACAGGCGATGTAGAAGGCGATCCATCGCGTCGCCTCGGCGATCGTGACCTTGTGGGGTCTCCTGTTGACGATGACCAGGTCGAGGATGATGAGCCCGAGCAGGGTGGCGATCGTGGCCACCCAGAGCCAGGCGGGCACGGACATAGGTGGGGGCATAAGCGCTCCTCCGACTTGGCGTTGACACGTCCGTCGGAGGTCTTCTCCGCCCGCATCCTTGCGGACCGACCGCGCCGGGCCCCGAGGCGGGTCCGTGATGACGACGCGGCCGCGAAGGAGTACTCCCCTCCACTTCGCTGCGATTTTACATACGGAATGCAGTATCCGAAATATCCTTGTCGTGCCTGAGCAACCGGAGACATCGTTGCGAGATCGCGGAATCCTCGCGCCGCCGGGCGGCCCACCGCACACAACGATGCTATTCGCGACATGTGCCGCTGTCGTCGGCGGGCTGCCCGTACCCCACATGAGCAGCGGCTTCTTGGTGTGGAGGCGGTCAGGTGTTGGGCGGGGTGACCAGGCCGGATTCGTAGGCGAGGACCACGAGCTGAGCGCGGTCGCGGGCACGGAGCTTGGACATGGCCCGGTTGACGTGGGTCTTCGCGGTCATCGCGCTGATCGCCATGTGGTCGGCGATCTCATCGTTGGACAGGCCCTGCGCGAGCAGGGCGACGGCCTGGCGTTCGCGGTTGGTCAGCTCTTCCAGCGCCGTGCCGGTGCCGGGGTTGGGCGGCTGGGTGACGTACCGGTTGATCAGTTTGCGGGTGATGGACGGTGCGAGCAGGGCGTCACCGCGGGCGGCGACGCGTACGGCGTGCAGGAAGTCCTCCGGCATGATGTCCTTGACGAGGAACCCGGCCGCGCCGGCGCGCAGGGCGTTGAAGACGTATTCGTCCAGGCCGTAGTTGGTCAGGATGACGACGTGCACCCCGGCCAGGGCCGGGTCCGCGGCGATGCGCCGGGTCGCCTCGATGCCGTCGAGGACCGGCATCTGGATGTCGATGAGCGCGACGTCGGGCAGGTGCTCCCTGATCAGGGCCAGGCCCTCGCTCCCGTCGGCGGCCTCGGCCACCACCTCGATGTCGTCTTCGAGGTCGAGGAGCGCGCGAAACCCGCTGCGCAGAAGTGGCTGGTCGTCGACCAGCAGAACCCGGATCATGGCGTACGGTCTACCGGAAGCTCGGCCTGGACGGTGAAACCGCCCTCGTCGCGCGGTGCCGCCAGCAGCCGGCCGCCGAGGGCGGTGACTCGTTCCCGCATGCCGAGCAGCCCGACCCCGGGCGCCGGGGCGGTCTCCGGGGTGGCCCTGCCGTCGTCGTCGACGCGGATCGCCAGGCCGTCGGGGCGGTAGTCGATCCTGACCGACGCCGTCGCGGCGGCGGCGTGCCGGGCGATGTTGGTGAGGGACTCCTGAACGATCCGGTAGACGGTACGGTCCACCGCGGCCGGCACGTCGGCGCGCTGTCCCCCGATCGTCAGCGTCGCGTCCAGGCCGGTCGTACGGGCCCGTTCCACCAGCTCGGCGACGTGGTCGAGCCCGCGCGGCGGGCTCGTGTCGTCGTCACGCAGCGCCTCCAGGGTCGCGCGCAGCTCCCGGGTCGCCTCGCGGCCGGCCTCCTGGATCGCCAGCAGGGCCTCCGGCACCGGTTCGCCCCGCCGGCGGGCCACGTGAACGGCGACCTCGGCCTGCACCTTGATGATCGAGATCTGGTGGGTGAGCGAATCATGCAGCTCCCGCGCGATGTGCAGCCGCTCCTCGTCGGCGCGGCGCCGCGCCACCTCCTCCCGGGTGCGCTCGGCCTCGTCCGCCCGCCGCTCGGCCTGCCGCAGCGCCTCCCCCGCGGCGCCGGCCGCGATCAGCCAGGCAAGCTCCAGTGCGCCGCGGGCCTGGGCGAACGCCTCGCCCGTGTCATGCAGGCCCGAGGCCAGGGCCGCGAACGGGAGAAGCCCCAGCATGATCACGCTCGCCACCACGGTGACGGTACGGTGTCCCGCCCGTACGGCCGCGTACACCGCGAACAGGTATGCGACGGCGGGCACGTCGAACCCGGCCGCCTGGTAGGCCACCGCGCACACCCCGGTGCCGGCCAGCACCAGCACCGGGGCCCGGCGGCGCGCGACCAGCATCAGGCCGCCGGCGGTCAGCAGCGCGTAGCCGAGCAGGGCGAGGTACGTGCCGGAGTGCCGTCCGGACAGCCCGGTGACCAGCAGCGCCGCGGCCACGCCGACGGCGATCACCCAGTCCGTGACGACCAACCGTCGTGTGCTCATGCGCGCACCCTAACCGGATCTCCGCGCGGGCGGATCCTGCGCGCGGATGACCGGCCGGCTACCGCGGACGCGGTACGTTCACGGCCCCTGCGGCGTCCGCGGTAACCCGTTACGGCATCGGCGGCAGGGCGGATTGCCCACGTACGGCCGACGATCGGCGGCGGGTCCGTGAAGCACGATCGAGCCACGTCCAGTCGCAGGAGGAGAAGGAGCACCTCATGTCGGTCCGTCACCTGTTCACATCCCTGCTCGCGGGGCTCGGGCCCGGCGCCCCGGCGGTCGTGGACGTCCTGGCCCAGCCCGACCCCACTGTCTACGGTTGGACCACCGGACGTATCTGGGCCTCGGCGGCCGCGCTGGTGGGGCTGGCCGGCGTGGTCATCGGCGGGCTCGCGCTGGCCCGCTCCGCCGGTCGCGCCGGCACCGGCACCGGCAGGCGCGGGGCCGTCGTGTCCCTGGCGGCGGGGCTGGCCGGCACGATCATCGGCGGGGTGGTCGTGGCCGTCGCGGACGGGGGTCCCGGCACCGGCTACGGCATCGTCGGCGGCTACGTGGCCCTGGTGGTGGGTCCGATCGCCATGGTCCTCAGCGGGCTCGTCCTGAACCGCTCCCGCCGCTCCCACCGCGTCGGCTGACTCGGGACGGCTCGATCTCGGCGCCCGATATCGGTTTCGTCATATGCTGGAGGACGGGCCGAGTCGGGACGGTGGGCGGGGATGAGGGAGTTCCAGCGCGGGGCGGTGCGGCTGCACATCCTGCACCATGCCGCCGAGCAGGACGTTCACGGGGCGTGGATGACCGAGGAGCTCAAGCGGCACGGCTATGCGATCAGTCCCGGCACGCTCTATCCGACGCTGCACCGGCTGGAGGCCGACGGGCTGCTGTCCTCACGGCAGGAGGTGGTCGCGGGCCGGGTGCGGCGGATCTACCGGGCCACCGAGGCGGGCATGGCGGCGCTGGCGGAGGACCGCAGGGCGCTGCTGGAGCTGGCACGCGAGGTGCTCCCCGAGGCGGACCGCCCGCCAGGGACTGCCTGAGCCCTGAGCGTGCCGCCTGCGCCGGCTTGAGCTCCACGTTTGCCCGCCGCCCCCGGTGAGCCGGTCGTCTCCGGGCGCTCGGTCACGATGAGCGGGTCGTGAGCGCTCGTCGGAGGGCGTATGCGGCGGCGCCGATGGCCAGCACCGCGGCTCCGGCGATCACCGAGGAGAGCGGCAGGGCGAAGGCCAGGATCAGGCAGCCGGCCAGGCCGACGACCGGTATCAGCCGCGGCGGGCGGCCCTCGCCGGGGGTGAGGGTCCAGGCGCCCGCGTTGGCGATGGCGTAGTAGACCAGCACGCCGAATGAGGAGAAGCCGATCGCGCCGCGCAGGTCCGCCGTACCGGCCAGGATGGCCACGATCGCGCCGATGACCAGCTCGGCGCGGTGGGGGACCTTGAAGCGGGGGTGGACGGCGGCCAGCGCGTGCGGGAGGTGCCGGTCGCGGGCCATGGCCAGCGCGGTGCGGGAGACGCCCAGGATCAGCGCCAGCAGTGAGCCGGTCGCGGCCACCGCGGCGCCCACGCCGACCACCGGCGCGAGAGCGGGCAGCCCGGCGGCGCGCACGGCCTCGGCCAGCGGGGCGGTCGCCCGGCCCAGGCCCGCGCTGCCCAGCACGGTCAGCGCCGCCACCGCGACCGCCACGTACACCACCAGGGTCAGCCCGAGCGCGAGCGGGATGGCCCGGGGGATGGTCCGGGCCGGGTCCCGGACCTCCTCGCCCAGCGTGGCGATGCGGGCATATCCGGCGAAGGCGAAGAACAGCAGACCTGCCGCCTGCAGGACCCCGGTGACCGTGGCGTCGGAGGTCACGTCCAGGCGGGCGACGTCTGAGGCGCCGGAGGTGAGGCAGACCAGCGCGACCGCGGCCAGCACGGCCACCACCACGGCGACGATCCCCCTGGTCAGCCAGACCGTCTTGTGCATCCCGGCATAGTTGACCGCGGTGAGCGCCACGACGGCGGCCACCGCGACCGCGTGTGCGTGCTCCGGCCACAGGTAGGAGCCCACGGTCAGGGCCATCGCCGCGCATGAGGCGGTCTTGCCGACCACGAACCCCCACCCGGCCAGGTAGCCCCAGAAGTCCCCCAGGCGCTCCCGGCCGTACACGTAGGTGCCGCCGGAGGCGGGATAGCGGGCGGCCAGGCGGGCCGAGGAGGTCGCGTTGCAGTAGGCGACCACGGCCGCCAGCGCCAGCCCGAGCAGCAGCCCCGAGCCGGCCGCGCGCGCCGCCGGCGCGAAGGCGGCGAAGACACCGGCACCGATCATCGAGCCCAGCCCGATGACCACCGCATCGGGCAGCCCCAGGCGCCGCTCCAGCAGCCCCTCACCGGTGGGGGTGGGTGTGCCCGCCACGACGACCTCCCCGTTACAACGGATCCCGATATCGGCTCACGATAGCGCCTGCCCGAGGTCCGGGAACGCCCGGGGAGGCACAAGTCACACGCTGCGGGCGGGTGGGCACGTGAGCGGGCTCAGAAGTGTGACCGCCCGGCCGACGCCGGGGGTGGGGTGGGCGGGCTGGAACAGCTCGACGAACGGCGGCGGGACGACCTGACCGGACAGCACCATGCCCGCCTAGTACATCAAACTCGTTTGATGTAATCAAGGCCATCGAGCGGTCCCCCTCGACGGCCGGCCCCGGAAGGCATCCAGAGGTCGGCCGTCGTGAGCGAATCGCGACGCTGAAGCGCCTTACCAGCCGTAGGGACCGAAGCGGCCCCAGGCGACGAGCACGGTGAGTACGAGCAGGACGGCGGTGACCACCACCCCGTACGCCTCCTTGCGACGGATATGCGTGACCGCCCCCAGGACCATGATGATCGCCAGCCCGGCGGCGGCGGCCGGCGTCAGGACGGCCGCGATCCCGGTCACGGCCGGAAGGATCAGCCCGATCGCGCCGAGCACCTCCATCACACCGATGAACCGCACGGTGGCCGGGGAGAAGTCCTCCACCCACGGATACCGGCCGGCCAGCTTCTCCTTCGGCTGGAGGAGTTTCACCACACCGGACATGACGAACAAGGCGGCCAGGATCGCCTGCACGATCCACAGGAACACATTCACCGAGAGATCTCCCCCGCGGTGGTCACGAGGAGCCTTCGGGGATCAGGCCGAGCTGCCGCAACTGCGAGTAGAGGTCCACGACCCCCCAGATCTCGGCGACCCGATCGCCCGCGACTCGTATGACGAAGATCTCGTCGTACGTGACGGTCCTGCCGGTCGGTGGCAGGCCCCGGTACTCGCCCTGGTGGGTCCCGGTGACCCGGTTGCGGTAGACGACCTTGTCCCCCTCCGTGATCACGTCCTCGACCGAGACACGGATGTCGGGGAAGGCGCGCAGGAGCACCGTCCACACGTCCTTGAGCGCCTGCGTCCCCGTCGTGCCCATCGGCACCGGCGCGTGGAACAGCACGTCCGGCTCGACGACCTCGTCGATCGTCTTGGCGATGAGCTCCGCGTCGTGGTTGTTGACGGCCTCGTGGAGGCGCAGGAACGTCGCCTCGATGCCAGTCGCCATGGTGATTTCTCCTCGGGTCGGGATGAACGTCCGTGACGACCATCGGATCCGGCGGTCGTCGCTCACATCCAGGCGACGAACGGCCATCCACCCGGGGGACAGGACCGGGCCGGGAAACTCAGAGCTGTTCCAGCCGCCGGGCCAGGAAGCGCCGTTCGGGAGTCGAGGTGGCGAGTTCGAGCGCCCGATGGTAGGCCGCCCGTGCCTCGGCGTCCCGGCCCAGCCGCCGCAGCAGTTCGCCGCGGGTGGAGTGGAAGTAGAGGTAGCCGTCCAGGTCGAGGCGGTCCACGGCACGCAGCGCCGTGGCCGGGTCGCCGGCCTGGGCGAGCGCCACGGCGCGGTTGAGCTCGACCACCGGCGAGCCGGTGAGCTCGACCAGCCGCCGGTACATCGCGGCGACCCGCGGCCAGTCGATCCGCTCTCCGGCCTGCAGCGACGCGATCGCGGCCTGAACCACGTAGGCACCGCGCCCGCCCAGCTCCAGCGCCCGGTCGAGCACCGCCCGCCCCTCCGCGATCTGGCCCTTGTCCCACAGCGACCGGTCCTGGTCCTCAAGCAGGACCAGGTCCTCGCCGGAGAACCGGGCCCGCCGCCGGGCGTGGTGGATCATCATCAGTGCCAGCAGCCCGTACGCCTCCGGCTCCGCCGGCATGAGCCCCGCGAGCAGCCGCCCCAGGCGGATGGCCTCGGCACCGAGGTCGATCCGCCCCCGGTAACCCTCGTTGTAGATCAGGTAGATCACGGCCAGCACCGCGTCGAGGCGGTCGGGCAGCAGGTGCGCGCCGGGCACCGCGAACGGGATCCCGGCCAGCTTGATCTTGGCCTTCGCGCGGGTCAGGCGCCGCTTCATGGTCTCCTCGGAGACCAGGAACGCCCGGGCGATCTCGGCGGTCTCCAGACCCCCGACGGCCCGCAGCGTGAGCGCCACCTGCCCCTCCAGCGCCAGCGCGGGATGGCAGCAGGTGAAGATCAGCTCAAGTCGTTCGTCCTTGATCACGGTGTCGTCGAACTCGTCCATGGTGACCTCCGGCACCGGCAGCAGGTGGATCTTCTCGGCCAGGGTGCGCTCCCGGCGGAGCCGGTCGATGGCCCGGTTGCGGGCCGTCGTCACCAGCCACGCGCCCGGGTTGTCCGGCACGCCCGACTCGGGCCAGCGCCGCGCCGCGATCGCGAACGCCTCCTGCGCGGCCTCCTCGGCCTGGTCGAAGTCACCGAGGAACCCGACCAGCGAGGCCAGCACCCGGCCCCACTCGCCCCGGAAGACCTCCTCCAGCACGCTCAGCGCCGCACCACCGGTCTGACCTCCACCGTGCCGCCGAGCCGGGCGGCCGGCAGGCGTGCCGCCAGCTCGACCGCCTCGTCCAGGTCGGCCGCCTCGATCAGGCAGAGGCCGCCGAGCACCTCCTTGGTGTCCGCGAACGGGCCGTCCGTCATCAGTGTCCGGCCGCCGACCACCCGCACGCTGGTCGCCGTCTCGGTGGGTTCCAACTGCGCGCCGACGACACACCGCTCGTCCTCACCGAACGCTAGATACTCGGCGTACGCCGCCGCGCGATCGGCCTCCGACAGCTCCTCTCCATAGCCGCGCCGGGTGTAGATCAGCAGTGCGTACTGCATCGCAACCTCCAGGGCGATGGGCTCTCACCGACACGACGAACGAGCAGTCGCGCGGGGGACACACCACCAGGATCTCTTTTCCGGGACAGCCGAGACGCTCCGCCCGCTTCAGGCGCACACGGGGAGTTTGGGGTTGTCGTGGGTACGTACGGCGGGCAGCCACGCATGACCGCCGGGCACGTCGTCCAGCAACACCCGGAACCAGCGGGTGGTGCCCACCCCGGTCTCGTCCTCGACGCGGTCACCGTCGTACAGGACGCAGTCGGTCCGCAGGAGGTCGCCATGCCACACGCGGTGGTCCACCACGTTGCCCGCCGCGTACTTCAGCCGGGGATCGCGGGCCAGGCCCATGCTGCAGGCAGGTACGCGTTCGGCCCGCACCCTGCACCCACTCTCGATGTTGTAGACCCGTACCGAGGCCACGGTCTGGGCACCCGGCCGGCTTTCGGAGATCGTCGGGGCGTCGTCCCCGGCGGCCGTGCTGAACACGGCGAAGGCGGCCACACCCGCGATCACCAGGACGGTGGCGGCCACGGCGGCCACCGCGCCGCGCCGGCCGCGCACCGGGGCCGGCCACCCGCGCCAGTCCACGACCCCGCCGGGGGATCCCCCGGCCCGCGCTGTCTTTTCCGCCGCTCCCTCGTCCACGGCCGGGCCGGTCATGAGCCCGGCGGCACTCGGCGTGCCGCTCTCGTCCTCCTCGTCCCAGGAGGGAGTGCGGTCGGAGCGCGCGGTGTCGGCCAGCGCCCACAGCCGGTGCAGTTCGCGTAATTCGTCGCTGGTGGCGCCGCACGCCTTGCCGAAGGCGTGCACCGGCCCGTAGGCGGTCGGCACCTTGGCCCCGGAACAGTACCGGTGCAGGCTCGATCGGCTGATGCCGGTCTGTCTGGACAACTCCTCGAAACTCGTCCCCGCGCGTTCCTTGAGCATCCGTAACCGCGCCGCGAAGCGCTGCGCGTCAGTCGTCTGCGTCAAGACTCCAGTCGCCTTTCAGCCGTGAGCCGCCCGCCGTCCCACGCATCCCACCGGCGTCCCAGCAGCTCGGCCGAACGCGCAGCTCGCAATGGACAAAGTGGTCTCAGCATCCCATCTCAGGGTGATTCCTTGCCAGCGACCACGACTCCCTGCAATCTTCGAGCCGTTGACGCCGGCACCTCAGCGGGGGCAGGTGCCGGCACCCCCGCCACGTCAGTCCTGACGGGGCCTGTGGACAAACCTGCCGGACTTCGACGCCTACTACCCGGCGATGAGGCCCCACTACGTCGGCCTGGCCGACCGGGCGTAACGCCCCGGGGCGTTCAGTCGCGGGCCAGGCCGAGCAGCAGTCCGTCGGCGGCGACGGCCGGGCTGCTGGTCAGGAACAGGGGCGTGCCCGCCTCGGGCGCCCGCACCTCGGCGAACACCTCGCCCCACACGTCGGCCACGGTCCCGAGCAACCCGCCGGCCGGCACCGACTCCCCCACCGACACCGCGGGCTCCCACCAGCCGGCCCGCTCGGTGCGCAGCCAGTGCCAGCCCTCGTGATGGCGGGCCTCGCGCACCGGCCACGGCTCGCCGTCCAGCACGCCGATCGACCTGGCGAGGTTGGTCAGCCCCGCCCGGTGCCGGTCGATGGCCGCCCGGTCGAGCAGGCCGTTCTGACCCGACTCGGCGATGATCGCCGGGATGCCGGCGTCGGCCGCCGCCGCGCAGGTGCTGCCCGCGACGGTCCGCGCCGCCGCCGCCTGCCGGACGATGTGCCCGAGCCCGAAGGCCCTGGCGAGGTCGAGCGAGGCGGCCTCGACCGGCGACTCCTCGAAGATCGTGAACGGTTCGAGCGCCTCGGGCACGTCGCCCGCGTGCATGTCCACCAGGTAGTCGGAGCCGCGCATGAACGTCTCGTACACGTGGTGGGCGAGCACCTGCGTGTAGGTGCCGGCCGGGTCGCCGGGGAAGTTGCGGTTGAGGTTCTCGCCGTCGGCCGGGACGACGAACGGCACCCGGGCCCAGAAACCGGGCACGTTCACCACCGGCACGAGGACGATCCGCCCGGTGACGGCGCTCGGGTCGAGGTCGCGGACGAACTCGCGGACGGCGGCGATCGAGGCGTACTCGGCGCCGTGCACGCCGGACAGCACGGTGAGCCGCGGCCCGTCCGCGCGCCCCTGGACGTCGAAATAGGGGATGGACAGGTCGAGTTCGGGGATGTCGAGGGTGCGCCGGGTGATCATCGCCGCACCGCCGCGGTCTCGGGCAGCGCCTCGGCCAGGAAGTCGCGCATCGTCTGCTGGAACAGCTCGGCCTCCTCGATCTGCGGCGAGTGGCCGGACCTCTCGAAGACGACCAGCTTCGAGTTCGGGACGAGCGAGGCGATCGTCTCGGACGACGACACCGGGGTCACCCAGTCGGTACGGCCCACGGTGACCAGGGTGGGGCAGGTGACCGACGGGAGCTGCGGCTTGACGTCGTAGACGGGCGCGTTGTGCTGGAAGCACCAGTTGTGCGCCTCGTGGCGGTAGCTGCCGGCCTCGACCCGGGCGGCGGCGGCCACCGGGTCGTACTCGAAGTCGTACAGCGGGATCAGCTCGGCCCAGCAGGCCTTGAGGTCCTCGTCGTCGCGGATGTTGCCGCTCCAGTAACGCTCGTAGTTCTCCCAGTTGAGCTTCACCCGGGTCTGCTTGCGCGCGTTCTCGGTGGCGATGTCCAGGTTGGTACGGTCCGGCGAGGTGTCGCGCAGGATCATCGCGCTCACCCGGTCGGGGTAGGCGATCGCGTACTCCATGGCGATGAACCCGCCGTACGATCCGCCCGCGACCACGATCTTCTCGGCGCCCGCCCACTCGCGCAGCGCATCGACGTCGGCGGCCCACTGGGCGTGCGAGTACGGCGGCACGCCCTCGCTCAGCCCGCAGCCGCGGGCGTCGAACACCACGACGCGGAACAGGTCGGACAGCGGCCCGAAGGTCGACCTCGGCTCCGCGAGCGAGCCGATGCCACCGCCGCCGTGGTGGGCGATCAGCACCGGAGCGCCCTCCTCACCCAGCACCTCGACGTTGAGGCGCGCTCCGTTGATCTCTACGAACATATGCGACTCCTTGCGAAGGGTGGGACTTCAGGCGGCTTCGACGCGGTCGATCCAGCCGGACACGATCTGGTCGAGCACGCCGAGCGGGACCGCGCCGTTGCCGAGCACCGTGCCGTGGAAGGCCCGGACGTCGAACCTGGCGCCGAGCCGCTGCCGGGCGAGGTCGCGCAGGCGCCGGATCTCGCGGCGGCCGATCATGTAGGCCAGCGCCTGACCCGGCCAGGAGATGTAGCGGTCGATCTCGTTGCGGACGTTGGCGCGGGTGGTCGCGGTGTTGTCCCACATGAACCGCATGGCCTGCTCGCGCGACCAGCCCAGGTGGTGCATGCCGGTGTCGACCACCAGGCGGCAGGCCCGCAGCGCGTCGAACGACAGCATCCCCAGGCGGGACAGCTCGGAGGTGTACAGGCCCATCTCGTCGGCCAGCCGCTCGCTGTACAGGCCCCAGCCCTCGACGTAGCCGCACACCTCGGCGTCCAGGAAGCGCCGGTAGTCGGGCAGGTCCGTCAGGGTCTGCGCCGAGGCGATCTGGAGGTGGTGCCCGGGGGTGCTCTCGTGGAAGGCCAGCGCCTCGTACTCGTACACGAACCGCTCCTGTGGGTCGGTCGTGAGCACGCAGTGGGCGCCCGGCCGTGACCCGTCGCCGGCCGGCGGCCGGTAGTGGGCGAGCGCGGCGTTACCCGCCTCGATCGGGTTGATCTCCTCGATGACGCAGTCGGCGATGTCGTACGCGGGGAACCAGTCGTCGCGGGCCTCCTCCGCCCGGCGCAGCGCCCCGGTCACCGTGTCGACGATCTGCGCGCTGTCGGTGAAGCGCAGCGAGCGGTCGTCGCGCAGCCGGGCGTGGATCTCCGCCACGTCGCTGGTGCCGAGCACCCGGCCGCCCAGCTCGGCCCATTCCGAGCGCAGCTCCGCCAGGCAGTCGAGCCCGATCTGGTGGATCTCCTCCGGTGACAGGTCGGTGGTGGTGTGCCGCCGTACCGCGTCGCGGTAGCCCTCCTCGCCGCCCGGGACGAACCGGATGCCGACCCGGTCGTCGGGACGGGCCACCGGCAGCAGCTCGTCGCGCAGGCCGGCCAGCAGGCGGCGCATGGCGGGGCGGACGGAGCCCTCGACGATCTCCGCCGCCCGGGCCCTGACCTGGTCGCGGTCCACGTCGTCCGGCAGGTGCGGGCTGAGCAGCGTGTCGTCGGCCAGGCTCAGCGCGAGGTGGCCGGTGAGCTGGTCGATGGCCTGGCCGACGCCGACGCGGGTGGGGATGCGGCCTTCGTCCTTGGCCGTGCGGTAGCGGTCGAGGACGGCGTCGAGGAACGCGGGCAGGCCGCTCAGCCGCTTGAGGTACCGGTCGGCCGCCGCCGCGTCGGTGACGGAGGCGGCCGGGACCGACATGAACATCATCGCCTGCGGCGCGGAGTAGCCGTCGGCCGAGGCCCCGGTCTCCCACAGGCCGTGTTCCAGGTCCGACCGGGTCGCCCAGGCCAGGCGGCCGAGCACCGCGTGGTTGACCTGGTCGGCCGGGTTCAGGCCGGCCGGGTCGATGGCCGCCAGCCGCCGCTCGATGCCGGACAACTCGGCGGCGACGGCCGCCGAACCCTCGCGGCCGGGGTCGGGCACCAGGCCGTCGAAGCCGGAGACCCCGAGCAGCGTGGCGCTGAACGGGTCGGCGGCATGCTTGACCTGGAAGAACTCCTCGCTCAGCCGGGCCAGCTCGGCGTTCGGCGGCGCTGTGGGGGTGTCGTCAGCCACCACTTACTCCTGGTTCTGAGAGGGACGTGGCCAGCCGGTGCGGCCCGTCGGCGAGCAGCCTCCAGAGCTGTTCCCAGGCGCGCATGCCCTCGCGCAGCCGGGAGATCCGCATGAACTCGTTCGGGGCGTGCAGGTTCTCGTCGGCGGTCGAGAAGGAGAAGAACAGCGTCTTCGCGCCGAGCACCTCCTCGAACAGCGCCGTGGCGGGCAACGTGCCGGCGATGACGGCCAGCAGCACCTCCTGGCCGGGGTAGACGTGCTCCAGCGCGGCGCCGGCGGCCCGGATCGCCGGGTGGTCGGGCGCGATCGTGTACGCGGGCACGCCACCCTCATCGGCGTGGACCGCGACGCGTATCCCGGCGAGCTCGTGGGCGAGCACGTGGTCGGTGATCGCCCGCAGCACGGCTTCCGGCCGCTGCCCCGGCACCAGCCGGCACGAGATGTGGGCCCGCGCGCTGTGCGGGATGACCGTGTACTTCCCGCCGCCGGTGATCCCGTTGATCTCCAGTGTGGGGCGCTCCCACAGCCGTTCGAGCGTGTGGTAGCCGGCCTCCCCGAAGAGGCTGTCGAGCCCCAGCCCGGCGCGGTAGCCGTCCTCGTCGAAGGGCACCGCCGCGATGGCCGCCCGGCGCTCGTCGCCCAGCTCGGGGATGCCGTCGTAGAAACCCTCGACCGCGACCCGGCCGTCGGGCGCGTGCAGCCCGGCCAGGATTTCCGACAGCGCGTGCAGCGGGTTGGCCACGGTGCCGCCGAACCGGCCGGAGTGCAGGTCGGCGTTCGCGCCCGTGACCTCGATGTCCAGGGTCACCAGGCCCTTGGAGGCGATCGACAGCGACGGCTCGGTGGGCCGCCACATGGCTCCGTCGGCGGAGATCACCAGGTCGGCGGCCAGCTCGTCGGCGTGCTCGCGCAGGTAGACCGGCAGGTGCGGGCTGCCGATCTCCTCCTCTCCCTCGAAGAGGAACTTGACGTTGAGCGGGAGCGCGCCCTCCTGGGCGATGAACGCCTGGGCCACCTTGAGCACGATGAACACCGGGCCCTTGTCGTCGGTGACCCCGCGCCCGCGGATCACGTCACCGTCGACGGTGAGCTCGAACGGCGGGGTGCGCCACTCGGCCTCCGAGCCGGTCGGCTGCACGTCGTAGTGGCCGTAGACCAGGATGGTGGGCGCCCCGGGAGCCCCCAGCCACTCGCCCCGCACCACCGGGTGGCCGGAGGTGGCGACGACGCGGCCGCCGGCGAAGGAGAGCTGGTCCGCCAGCCACTCGGCGGCCGAGCGCATGACCTCCTCGGTCGCGTCACGGCTCACGCTGGGCACGGCGACGTAACCGGCGAGCTCGTCGAGGTATTCGGTGTCGGTGCGATCAAAAGAGAGCATGTCCGCCGTCAATCGAGATGGTCTGGCCGGTGATCCAGGAGGACGCCTCCGAGACGAAGAACCGCACCCCGTGCGCGATGTCCTCGGGCGAGCCCAGGCGGCGCACCGCGATGCCCTCGACGAGCGCCTTCTGGCCCTCCTCCCCGTAGCTCTCCCACTGCTTGACCGTCGTGGGGTTCGACAGGACGAATCCGGGGGCGATGCAGTTGACCGTGATGCCGTACGGGCCGAGCTCGTGGGCCATCTGCCGGGTGAAGCCGATCTGCCCGGCCTTGGCGCTGGCGTACGCCTGGATGCCGGTCAGGCTGACGCTGCGGCCGGCGCCGGAGGAGATGTTGACGATGCGGCCGGACCCGCGCCGCTTCAGGCCCGGCACCGCCGCGCGGGTGCACAGGAAGGTGCTGGTCAGGTTGGCCGCCACCACGGCCGACCAGTCCTCGTCGCTGATCTCCTCGATCGGGTGGTGCACCTGGCCGACGACCCCGCCGGCGTTGTTGACCAGGATGTCGACGTCGCCGAGGTCGGCGAAGAACGCGTTGACCGCGGCCGAGTCGGTCACGTCCACCGTGTCCTTGTCGATGCCGTGCACCCGGACGCCGTCGGCTTCGAGCGCGGCCGCGATGGCCGCGCCGATCCCGTGCGCCGTGCCGGTGACGACGGCGACCCTCCCGCCGCCTGGTGTCGGTGTCTCCGGGCCTGATGTCCCTGGGCCTGATGTCCCTGGGCCTGATGTCACTGGGCCTGATGTCACTGGGCCTGATGTCACTGGTCGAGCCATCCCTTCTCCAGCAGTTCGCGGACCTCGGCCACGCCGGCGTCCCAGACGATCTGCATGTCCTCGTCACTTCGCTGGTAGGCCCCGCCGAGGCTGCCGTCCGGCGCGAGCGCCCGCATCTCCTCGGCCGTCACGTTGTTCGCCGTCGCCCGGTCGATGACGGGGGCGGCGCCGCCGGGGATGTCGGCGCCGGCCACCCTCGTCCAGGCGAAGTTCTCCAGCCAGGAGCCGTGGTACTGGTCCTCGTCGAACCGGCCGGCCGCCGCCGCCGTCTTCGGCGCGTTGTACCAACTGTGGAACAGCACCTGGACCCGGTCGGCGCCGGGCCGGTTGATCCACTCGCGGACGAGCCCGGCGACGGGGGCGTTGCCGCCGTGCCCGTTGATCACCGCGATCCGCCGGAAGCCCTGACCGGCCAGGCAGTCCAGCAGGTCGCGGATCACCTCGATGTAGGTGCTCATGCGCAGGCTCATGGTGCCGGGGTAGGAGGTGAAGTACGGGGCCATGCCGAACGGCAGGACCGGCAGCACCGGCACGCCGAGCGGCTCGGCCGCCTCCACCGACACCCGCTCGGCCAGCAGCGCGTCGGTGCCGAGCGAGAGGTACCCGTGCTGCTCGGTCGAGCCGACCGGGAGCACGATGCGGTCGTCGCGTTCGAGGTAGTCGGAGATCTGCATCCAGTTGCTGTCGAAGACCCGCACCGGTCCTCACACTCCGTTCTGGGGGTTCACGCACCGCCTGGCTCGACGGTTCGCGAAGTGAAACCCACGTCGGCCCGTAAGGTGGTCATCTGTAAGGAGATTAGAGCCAATACTAACCATTTGTCCCACAATTACCAGCCCATCCCCCTTCAGGTGCATAAGAGTGACGATTGACTTGGGGGGAAGCATGGTTCGCATGCGTACGGGAAGGTAACCTTCCCGCCATGCCCCCACGACGCCGCGCCACCGCCAGCGCCTCGCCCGCCCCGCTACGGGACCTGCCCACCGGGCCGGTCCCGGCGGCGGTGCCGCTCGACGACGTCGACAAGCGGATACTCGTGCTGCTCAGCAAGGATTCCCGGCGCTCACAGCGGGCGCTGGCCCGCGAGCTGGGGATGTCCGCGCCCGCGGTCGGCGAGCGCATAGCGCGTCTGGAGCGCCTCGGCGTGATCCGCGGCTACGGCATCAACATCGACTGGAGCGCCGCGGGGTTCCCGATGACGGTCTACCTGACCATCACGGCCGTACAGGGCTACCAGCAGAAAGAGCTCATCGAGAAGCTCTCCCTGATCCCCGAGCTGGAAGGGCTCGACGTCGTGACCGGGGCGATCGACCTGCTCGCCAGGCTCCGCGTGCGCGACCACCTGCACCTGCGTCACCTGCTCATGGAGCGCATCTGGCAGATCGAGGGCGTGCACCGCACGGAGACCTCGCTGAGCCTCATGGAGGTCGCCCCGAAGAACCTGGTGGCCGAGCTGCTGTCGAACCCGCCGGCGGAGGAGGCGCAGGCAGGTGAGTGACGGTCATCCGGGGGTCCCGGGCCCGCGTACGGGGCCGAATCCGCGCCGGTAGACCATCACCGTCCGGTTGAAGGTGATGACGACCGTGCCGTCCTGGTTGGTGCCCGTGGTCCGCACGGTCACGATGCCGACCTCCGGCCGCGACCGCGACTCGCGCACGGCCAGCACCTCGGACGACGAATAGACGGTGTCGCCCTCGAACAGCGGGTTCGGCAGCCGCACCTCGTCCCAGCCCAGGTTGGCCATGACGTTGTACGACACGTCGTTGACCGACTGCCCGGTGACCAGCGCGATGGTGAAGGCCGAGTTGACCAGCGGCCGGCCGAACTCGGTCTGCGCGGCGTAATGGGCGTCGAAGTGCACCCGGGCGGTGTTCTGGGTGAGCAGGGTGAACCAGACGTTGTCCGCCTGGGTCACCGTGCGGCCCAGCCCGTGCTCGTACACGTCGCCGACCTCGAAGTCCTCGAAGAAGCGGCCCTGCCATCCGGCGCGTACGGTCATGTCATGACTCCCCTCCCGGCCGGGTCGCGCGCAGCCGCTCGACCCGCTCGGCGTCGTACTTGAGCAGTTCGGTGTAGACGTAGTCGGCGTCCTCGTCGCGGCGCGGGGCCCGCCGGTGCGGGTGCTCCCCCGGCTCCCCCAGGCCGCCCTGCCACACCCGCATCGGGCTGCCGACCTGCCGGATCGTGCCGAAGTAGGGGTGCTCGGTCTCCAGCACCATGCCGCGGGCGAGCGTGTGCGGATCCGCCAGCGCCTGCGCCACGGAGTTCACCGGGCCGCACGGCACGCCCGCCGCCCTGAGCAGACCCAGCCAGTGGTCGCTGGTCTCGGTCGCGAACACCTGCTCCAGCTCGGCCAGCAGGGTCTCGGCGTGCTCCCGGCGGGCCGCGAAGTTCGCGTAGCGGGGTTCGTCCGGCCACTCCGGATGCCCGACGACCTCCGCCAGCCTGCGGAAGAACTTCTCCTTCGGACAGGCCACCACGAGCCAGCCGTCGGCCGAGGGGAACGCCTGGAACGGGACGAGCGACGGATGGGCGGAGTGGTGGGTACGCCTGGGCACGAAGTCGCTGTTGAGCTGCCAGGCTGCCGGATAGGTCAGCATCGAGACGGCGGTGTCGAACAGGCTGAGGTCGCAGTCGGCGCCCACCCCGTCACGCCGGGCGGCGTGCAGCGCGGCCAGGATCGAGCCGACCGCGACCAGGCCGCCCGCGTAGTCGACCAGCGAGAGCCCGGACTTCGTCGGCGGCCCGCCGGGCTCGCCGGTGAGGTCCATCCAGCCGGCGATGCCCTGCAGGACGTAGTCGTAGCCGGGCTCCTTGCTGCGCGGGCCGGTCATGCCGAAACCGCTGAGCGAGCTGCACACGATCGCCGGGTTGAGGTGTTTGAGGTCGTCGTAGCGGATGCGCAGCTTGGCCGGCACGTCGCCGCGCAGGTTAGAGTGCACCACGTCGCTGACCCTGACCAGGTCCTCGAACACGGCCCGGCCCTCCGGGGTGGAGATGTCCAGGCCCAGGCTGCGCTTGTTGCGGTTGAAGGTCTCGAAGAACAGGCTGTCCTCGCCGTGCTGCTCGGGGACCACGTAACGCCCGACGTCGCCGCCGGACGACGGATCCTCGATCTTGATCACCTCCGCGCCGAGATCGGCCAGGTGGACGCTGCCGAAGGGGCCCGCGCCGTACTGCTCGATCGCGATCACCCTGACGTCCGACAGCGGCTGCTTCATCGCCGTCATGACGCCACCGCCCGTCCGGCGCCCGCCGGCTCCGCGCCGCCCGACCGTCGGGCCGCGGCGACCGCCGCCACCCGGGCCATCTCGTTGCCCACGATCATCAACCCCTCGTCCACTCCCATACCCGGCTTGGCCAGCACCTGCCCGGCGCCGCAGGCCATCGCGACGTGGGCGCTGACCTGCGCCGAGCGGTCCGTCTCGTTGCAGGTGCCGCCGCAGTACGCGACCAGTCCCCGGTCGCGCACCAGCAGCAGCGCCTCGATGGTGTTGCCGATGCCGCCGAGGTCGGGCGTCTTGACGTGGATGACGTCGGCCGCGCCGGCCTCGACGAACAGCTCGATGTCCGCCAGCGTGTTGCACCACTCGTCCACGACGATCTTCACCGGCGAGCCGCGGCGGCGCAGGGCCGCCCGCAGGCGCACGTACGTCTCGATCTGCGGCTCGCGGCCGCCGGCGTCGATCGGGTGCTCGACGACCAGCTCGTACGGCGCGGCGAGGTCGCCGAGCCGGGCCAGATAGTCGGCCACCGCCTCGACGTCACCGCCGAAGGCCAGGCCCACGGTGCCGTAGGTGTCGAAGTGCAGCCTGGGCGCGTACGCGGCGTCGGGGCGGAGCCGGGCGATCCGCCCGACCAGCCAGCCGACGTACTCCGCCAGCAGCTCGCCCCGGCGGCCCAGCTTGGTCTCGACGTTGTTGATCAGGCCGTGCGGCAGGACGTCGACCCGCTTGAGGATCATCTTGTCCGCGTTGTCATAGCGGTCGTCGCCGGTCTGGGCGAACATCGGCACGGGGGCCAGGTCGACGCCGGTCGCGTACTCGTCGCGTACGACCTCGGCCATGGTGAGCCGCCTGCTGCGCGCCACGGCGTCGAGGAGAGCCTGGGAGACGCCGTACCGGACGGCCGTGTGCGGCGGCCCCGAGGCGGTGCGGCAGTCCTCCACCCGCCCGGCCAGCTCGCGGAACGAGCCGAGCTCCGCGCCCCGCAGTAACGGCGTGAGGTGCTCCTCGACATCACGGCGGGCCGCCGCCGCGCTGAAGACCGGGTCACGGCCCCCGGCGCCGCTGTACTGCACGGCGGCGCAGTCGCCGTGCGCGACCGAGCCGTCCTCCAGCAGCAACAGCACCGACAGCGCCTCCCCGGCCTGCCTGATCGCCGTGAAGCCCGGCGTGAGCGGGTCACCCTGGTAGGCGAAGCCGTCGTGACCGGCGCCCGCCCTGATGGCGGCCTGGTCGTCGGCGAAGAACCCGGCGCGGACCGGCTGGGTGATGACGTCGGCGATCCTCACTCGACGAGACCCCGGCACAGCAGCACGACGGTGATGAAGGTCTGGTAGATCCGCAGCGGGTCGTCGCCGGTGATGGTCGCCGACAGGTCGCCCGTACGCTCGACACCGGCGATCCTGGCCGCGAGCTCGCAGTAGTCGCTGCTGCGGAAGGAGATGCCGAGGGTGACCGGCACGGAGATGTCCGGTGGCCCGGCGTCCTTCAGCCCTTCCACCGCCGCCCTGGCCCGCTCCCGGATCAGGTCTCTGGCCGCCGCGGGGTGCAGCGACTCGGCGGCGAACCGGGAGACCGACTTCTTCACCACCGCCGTCTCGATCTTCGGGCAGAACCGCAGGGTCTCCTCCGCGGTCGTCACGTCACCGGTGACCAGCACGATCGGCACCCGGTACGCGGCGGCCACCAGCGCGTTGATGCCCGCCTCGCCCGCGACCACGCCGTTGACGGTGACCTCGGCGAAGGCCATCGGGAAGTAGGTGTGCGACAGGACCGAGCCCCGGCTGCCCATCGAGCCGTGGTAGGACACCATGAAGATCGCGTCGAAGCTCTCGTCGAGCCCCTGCATCATGTACATCGGCTTGTAGCGGCCCGACAGGTAGCCGGCCCGCCCGGCGAGCGCGTCCGGCTTCAGGTTGGCCATCTTCGAGTGCGAGTCGTTGACCAGGAACTCGGTGGCGCCGGCCTGCGCCGCGCCCTCGATGGCGGCGTTGACCTCGCCGGTCAGCAGCTCGGTGTAGTAGGGATACTGCGATCCTCCGATGACGCACTGGTCCCAGTCGACGACGCCGGCGGTGCCTTCCATGTCGGACGAGATGAAGATCTTCACAGCACGCTCCTGGGGTGCAGCTCGGGTTCGGTCGAGGTCTCGGTCATCACCGCGTAGACGGAGCCGCGCTGGCCGGCCGCCGCGCCGTGCCGCCCGTCCGGGGTGAGCGCCAGGCAGCGCAGCTCGGCGCGGTAGTCGTCGGGCAGCGTCGCCGCGTCGGCCAGCATCGCCAGGCACGCGGCCGACGGGTCGAGCCCGCGCGCGAGGTCGGCGACGATGCCGCGTGCGCCGAGCGCGCGCATGCTCAGCTCGCCCCGGCCGGTGCAGGCGGCGCCGCCGTGGCGCACGTCGGCGTAGTTGCCGGCGCCGGGCAGGGCCGAGTCGCCGACCCGCCCCGGATACTTCCAGGGGTAGCCGCTGGTGGACACGCCCACGACCAGCTCGCCCGAGGAGTCGAGCGCGAGGATGTTGATGGTCCCCCACGGCCCGTCGTGCGGGGCGAAGCGGTTGACCAGCTCCATCGCGGTCCGCCGGTAGAGCTCGTCACCGGCCTGGGCCTCGGTCTGCTCGCCTTCGACCGACTCGTCAGAGGGCCGCAGGGCGGACACGAAGAGCTTCTTCGACTCCTCCGTCAGCAGCTCCGCCCGGGTGAAGCCGTTCTCCTCCGCGAACAGCTCGGCGCCGGCGCCGACCAGCAGGCTGTGCTGCGGCAGCCGCTCCAGCACGGCCCGGGCGATCGAGATGGGGTTGGGGAATCCCCTGACCGCGCCGACCGCGCCGAAGGCCCTGGTCGAGCCGACCATCAGCGACGCGTCCAGCTCCACCACGCCCTGGGCGTTCGGCAGCCCGCCGGTGCCCACGTAGTGGTCGTCCAGGTTGTCCTCGCAGCGGCGCAGCCCGGCCTCCACGGCGTCCAGCGCGGAGCCGCCGCGGGCCAGGATCTCCATGGCCGCGGGCAGGCCCGCCTCGCTTCGTTCACTGCCGATGACGATGGGGCCGCTCACTCGCTCACTCTTTCCGCGCGTTCTGGTACGTGGACGCAGGCCGCCGCCCGGCGGCTGTCCCGTGGATCGACGATCAGGGTCGGCTCGGCGGCGCAGGCGGCGACGACGGCCGGGCAGCTTCCGACGTAACGGCACGGGGTGGTGCCGTTACGGGCCGCCGAGCGCGTGACCTCCTCGACGACGGCCGGGTCGGCCACCGGCAGCCCGTCCACCTCGGCGGGCTCGGCCTGCTCGCCGTCGGTCTCCGCCAGCCGCGGCACCGAGCCGATGAGCAGCTTGGTGTAGGGGTGGACCGGGTCGTCGAAGACGGTGTCGGTGTCGCCGGTCTCGACGATGCGCCCGCGGTACATCACCGCGATCCGGTCGCTCACCTGCCGGACGACCGCCATGTTGTGCGAGACGAAGATCACCGAGAGGTGCAGCGTCTCCTTCAGGTCGGTGAGCAGGTTGATGATGTTGGCCTGCACCGAGACGTCGAGGGCGGACACCGGCTCGTCCGCGATCAGCACGGTGGGCTCCAGCGCGAGCGCGCGGGCGATCCCCACGCGCTGCCGCTGGCCGCCGGAGAACTGGCGCGGCCGCTGCTTCAGCGCCCGCTCGGGCAGCCCGACCAGGTGCATCAGCTCCCGGTTGCGCTCGTCGACCTTGTTGCCCGGCACGATCTTGTGGTATTTCAGCAGCTCGGACAGCGTCTGCTCAACCGTCATCCGGGGGTTGAGCGAGCTGTAGGGGTCCTGGAACACCATCTGGATGGCACGCTGCTGCGCCCGCGGCCGCTTGGCGGGCACGGCCTCGCCGTCGTAGCGGATCGTGCCGGCGGTGGGGCGGTAGAGGCCCACGATGGTGCGCGCGAGCGTCGATTTGCCGCAGCCCGACTCGCCCACCAGGCCCAGCGTCTCGCCCTTGCGCAGCACCAGGTCCACGCCGTCCACGGCGTGGTTCACGGTCGGCTTCTTGCCGAAGATGCGGTCGGTGACCGCCAGGGGCGCCGTGAAGTGCCGGGCCAGGCCCTCGACCGAGAGGATCTCGCTTCCCGCAGTCACTGCTTGCTCACCGCTTCCTCCGCGACCATCTCGTTCCACCGCTCCGCGGTGTCCACCCGCAGACAGGCGCTCCTGCGTTCAACCAGTCCCGGACCGGCCGGTGCCGGCTCCGGCTCCTCGTGGTGGCAGGCGTCCACGGCGAACGGACACCGGGCCGCGAACGAGCACCCGGAGATCACCTCGCTGAGGTCGGGCGGCTGGCCGGGGATGGTCAGCAGCCGGGTGACGCGGTGGTCGGGGTCCGGCACCGAGCGCAGCAGCGAGAACGTGTAGGGATGCCGGGGCTCGGCGATCAGGTCGGGCAGCGCGCCCGACTCGACGACCTTGCCGGCGTACATCACGTAGAGCCGCGAGCAGGTCTGGCTGACCACCGCGAGGTCGTGGCTGACCAGCAGCAGACTGACGTGCTCCTCCTGCTTGAGCCGGCGCAGCACGCGCAGCACCTGGGCCTGGATCGTCACGTCGAGCGCGGTGGTCGGCTCGTCGGCGAGGATCAGCCGCGGCTTGGTGGACAGCGCGATCGCGATGCAGATGCGCTGCCGCATCCCGCCCGAGAGCTGGTGCGGGTAGAGCTCGTAGCGCCGCTCCGGGTCGGCGATGCCCACCTTGTTCATGAGGTCGATCGCGATGGCTTTGGCCTCGCCGCGCGACTTGCCCAGCTTGCGCAGCGGGGTCTCGGCGATCTGGTCGCCCACGCGCATGACGGGGTTCAGCGCCGTCAGGGAGTCCTGGAAGATCATGCTCATCGTGTCGGTCAGCCGGCGGTGCAGCCGCTTGGCGGGCAGGCCGGTGACGTCCTCGCCGTCGATGAGGACGGTGCCGGACACGATACGGGCCGGGCGGGGCAGCAGACCGAGCAGCGCGCGCAGGGTCAGGCTCTTGCCCGAGCCGGACTCGCCGACGAGCCCGACCGACTCGGCGACACC
This sequence comes from Nonomuraea sp. B12E4, assembly GCF_039871825.1. Lineage (NCBI taxonomy): Bacteria > Bacillati > Actinomycetota > Actinomycetes > Streptosporangiales > Streptosporangiaceae > Nonomuraea > Nonomuraea sp. B12E4. Next base: position 81,506 of record NZ_JBDPME010000004.1, read on the forward strand.
GACCGACAGCGACACCCCGCGGACCGCGTGCAGCCGGCCGTGCGACAAGGGGATGTCCACGTGCAGGTCGCGGACCTCCAGCAACGGTTCGGTCGGTGTCATCGGTTCGCCTTCTCCACGATGCCGTCCGCGATCAGCGCCAGGGCCAGGCCGGTGAGGACCACCGCCAGGCCCGGGATCGTGGACATGTACCACTTGTCCAGGATGAACTGCTGGCCCTCCTGGATCATCGTCCCCCAGTCGGGAGTGGGCGGCGGCACCCCGAGGCCGAGGAAGCCCAAGGTGACGATCGCGAGCAGGGTGAGCACGATGTCGCTCATCGAGAACACGATCGCCTGGAGCAGGACGTTGGGCAGCAGGTGCCGGATCAGGATGCGCCAGGTCGGCAGGCCGCTGGCCCGGGCCGCCATGGCGTACTCCTGCTCCTTGGCGACCAGCACCTGCCCGCGCACGATGCGGCAGTACGCCACCCAGCCGACGAGCGTGATCGCCGTGTAGATGCTGGTGGTGCCCGGGCCCATCGCGAACACCAGGGCGATGACCAGCACCAGGAACGGGAAGGCGATCACCATGTCGACGACGCGCCCGACGACCGCGTCGAGCCAGCCGCCGAACCAGCCGGCGACCAGCCCGATCAGGCTGCCGATCACGAACGGCGAGACGACCGCGAACACGCCGACCTGGAGGTCCACCCGCGCGCCGTAGAGCAGCCTGGAGAGCACGTCGCGGCCCAGCGAGTCGGTGCCGAGCAGGTGCCCCTTCGAACCCGGTTCGAGGAACGCGTTCGTGAGGTCCTGCTTGATCGGGTCGTAGCTGGTCAGCAGGGGCGCGCAGAGCGCGCACAGGACGATGAGGCCGAACAGGATCAGCCCGGCCACGAGAGGCGCGTTCCACCGCCCGCGGCCGCGGCGGCGCACGCCCGAAACGGCCGGGACGACGGGACCGACGCTGGTCGCCGCGCTCATGAGAGCTTGACCCGCGGGTCGAGGGCGGCGTGCGTCACGTCGGTCAGCAGGTTCACGACCACGACCATGATCGCGAATACCAGGGTGATTCCCTGCACGGTGGGGAAGTCCCTTCCGAGGATGGAATTGATCATCTGCTGCCCGATGCCGGGCAGCGAGAAGACGCGTTCGACCACGAGCGTCGACCCGGTGAGGTAGGCGATGTTCACGCCCAGGACCGTCACCGACGACACCGCCGCGTTGCGCAGGGCGTGCCCGAGCACCACCCGTGACGTGCTGATGCCCTTGGCGTGCGCCGTCACGATGTAGTCGCTGCTCAGCACGTCGATCATGCTGGCGCGCAGGCTGCGGATCAGGATCGGCGCGAGCGTCAGCGCGATCGTGATGCCCGGCAGGATGATGCCGTGGATGTGCGCGCCCAGCGTGTCACCGAACCCGGCCACCGGGAACAACCCCAGCTTCAACCCGAAGATCAGGATCAGCATGATGCCGAGCCAGAACGCCGGCAGACCGAGCCCGGCGATCGGCACGGCCCTGATGATGTTGTCGAGGATCCCGTTGCGCCGGGACGCGGCCACGACGGCCAGCGGCACGGCGATCAGCAACGTGAAGACGGTCCCCGAGACCAGCAGCCAGATCGTCACCGGCAGGCTGGTGCCGATCAGGCCGCTGACCGGGCTGTCGTAGACGTAGGAGAAGCCGAGGTCACCCGTCAGCAGGTGGCCGAGAAAGGTCAGGTACTGGCTCCACAACGGCAGGTTCAGGCCCATCTGGGTGCGGAGTTCCCGGACCGCGTCCGGGGTGGCGTGCGCGCCGAGCAGCGTGGCCGCCGGATCGCCCGGTATCAGGCGGACCAGGAAGAACACGATGAACGAGATCCCGAGCAGCACCGGGATCAGGGCCACCAGCCGTTTGAGTATGTAGACCAGGTACTTCATCGCTCCGTTGCTCCGTGTGTGCGGTCGGCCTGTCCGGGGTCAGAGCGAGACGTCTTCCATGTGGTAGGAGCCGGTGGGCAGGACCTTGAAGCCCTGCACCTTGGAGCTCTGGGAGTAGGGGAACGGCGTGTAGAAGAGGAAGGCGAGGAAGGCCGAGTCGGCCGCCTGCTTCTGGATCTCGGTGTAGAGCTCCTGCCGCTTGGTCTTGTCGAACTCCTTCTGGGCGTCGTGAACCAGCTTGATCAGGTCCTTGTTGTCGTAGCCGGTGTTGAAGGAGTGGCCGCCGGAGGTCGGGTCGAGGGCGTACTGCACCAGTTCGTCGGGGTCGGCGAGGTCCATCGTCCAGTAGGAGTGGGCGATCTCGTACTGCAGCTTGGTGGTCAGGTCGTGCTGCGCGCTCGCGTCGACGTTCTGGATGGTCATGGTGATGCCGAGCTCCTTCAGCGACGCCTGGAGCACCTGGGCGATGGCCGAGTCGACCGCGTCGCCGGACATCGCGAGGAAGGTGGTCTTGAACCCGTCGGGGACGCTCGACAGCTTCATCTCGGCGCGGGCCTTGTCCATGTCGTACTGCAGGCCCGGGGTGTTCTTGTCGTAGTAGGGGGCCGAGGGCATCATGAACGAGTTCGCCACGGTGCCGTTGCCGAACAGGATGTTCTTGACCAGCGCCGCGCGGTCGATCGCGAGGGAGATGGCCCGGCGCACGTGCACGTCCGCGTACGGCGTCTTCTTCTGGTTCATCAGGATGTAGTCGGTCCTGGTGGACGGGAAGAGATCGACCTTGACGTTGGGCGTGTTCTTGAGCTGCGCGAGGCTGGAGAACGGCGGGGCCTCGTTGATGTGCGCCTGGCCGCCCTGCAGCTGGATCGCGCGGGCGTTGTCGTCGGGGACGACCTTCCAGGTGACCGAGTCGAGCGCGGGCTTGCCCTGCTGCCAGTACGACGGGTTCTTCTTCAGCCGGAGGGAGTCGCCCTTCTTCCAGGTGTCCCACATGAAGGCGCCGGTGCCGATCGGGGCGGCGTAGAACTCCTGCGACGACTTCCCGGCGTAGTCCTTGGGGATGACGCCGTTGTTCGGGCAGCTCAGGTCGGCCAGCAGCGGCGCCCACGGATACTTGGTGGTCACCACGACGGTGAGGTCGTCGGGGGTCGTGACCTCCTTGATCGCCGAGTTGATGAACTCCCAGCCGCCCTTGGTCTTGCTCGACTCGTCGATCGAGAACTTGACGTCGGCCGAGGTCATCGGCTGTCCGTTGTGGAACTTCACGCCGGACCTGAGCTTGAAGGTGCACGAGAGGTTGTCGTCGGACATCTCGTAGCTCTCGGCCAGCCACGGCTTGACGCCCTGGCCGTCGTCGGTCATCGCCACCAGGCACTCGAACATCTGCTGGTGGACCCAGATCGAGGCGTTGCTGAACACCGTCGTCTTGTCCATGCCCACCGCGTCGTTCGCGCGGACGATGACCAGGTCGCCTCCCTTCTTGGTGCCACCCGCCGAGCCCTGCGGCGTGGTCGAGCCGCAGGCGGCCAGCAGCGGCGCGGCGGAGAAGGCTCCGACGCCGAGTGCGCTCAACTGCAGCATGCGGCGCCGGCTGATCGCGGGGACCCGCAGGCCGGCCGGTACTTCTGAGGCTGAGGGGTTCAGGTCAGACATGGCTATCCTTCATGGGTTTCGCGGCGGCTGCAGCGGTCGCTGTATGGCAGAGCGGCCCCGGAGAGACCCGGGGCGGGATCCGATAGAAGGCGCTGACCGGTCGGGCCGCGAGGCATCTAGCGAAACTGTGTTTCGCAAAGGTTACGCAGGAAGCAGCTGTCATACGTAAGGTCGCCGTCCCGAACTCATCAGCAAATGCAGACTAGAGCATTCATATCCATTCAGGTAGTGTCCGACGGCAAAGGACCCAAGAACTACCAAATCAGGCGGCCCTCTGATGCAACTGACCATCATCGGAGCCGGCGCGATCGGCGGGACGATCGGCGCCCACATGATCCGCGCCGGCCACGACGTGCTGCTCTGCGACGCCGACCCGGCACACGTCGAGACGATCAACCGGGATGGGCTGTCCATCGAGGGACCGGTCGACAACTTCACCGTGGCGGCGCGCGCCGTCACGCCCGACGACCTGCCCGACCGCCTGCGGCACGTCGCGATCGCCGTCAAGAGCCACCACACCGCCGCGGCCGCCGAGCTCGTACGCGGCCGCCTCGACCCAGACGGCTACCTGGTCAGCTTCCAGAACGGCCTGACCGCCGACGCGCTCTCGGCCGTGGTCGGCCCGGACCGGCTGCTGGTGAGCTTCGTGAACTTCGGCGCCGACGTGCTCTCCCCCGGCCGGATCATGCAGGGCAACATCGGCACGTTCCGGGTCGGCGAGCCGACCGGCGGGGAGATCACGCCCCGGGTGCGCGAGCTCGTCGAGGCCCTCCCGTACGCCGAGGCCACCGGCAACATCATGGGCTTCCTGTGGGGCAAGGAGGCCTACGGCGCGATGCTGTACGCCGGCGCGGTCTCCGACCTGTCCATCGCCGACTCCCTCGAAGCGCCCGAGTGGCGGCCCCTCATGCTCGCCATCGCGCGGGAGGTGCTCGCGCAGGCGCCGGTCCGGCCCGAGGGGTTCGACGGTTTCGAGCCGGACGACCTGGAGGGCTCCCTGACCCGGCTGGTCGCCTTCAACCGCGCGAGCGCCAAGTCGCACAGCGGCATCTACCGCGACCTGATGGTCCGCAGGCGCAAGACCGAGGTCGACGACCTGCTGCACGACCTGGCGGGCCCGCTGACGACCTACGTCGGCGAGATCATCAAGGCGATCGAGCGGGGGGAGCGCACCTGCGAGGTGGCCAACCTCGAACTGCTGGCCGCGTACGAGCGGGCCGAGCGGCTCGGCCGCCCGCTGAACGCCGTCGTCGAGTTGTTCCACGCGCCGCTCAGGAAGCCGGGCGGCCCGCTGCACGGCGTGCAGGTCGCGGTCAAGGACCTCATCGACATCGCCGGGCACCCGCGTGGCAACGGCAACCCGCACGCCATGCGCGCCGAGCCGGCCACGGCCGACGCCCCGGTCGTCGAGGCGCTGCGCGCGGCCGGCGCCGACGTCTTCGCGGCCACCTCGCTCCTGGAGTACGCGGCGGGCGCGAACCACCCCGACGTGCCCGAGGCGATGAACCCCTTCAACCCCGCCCGGACCGCCGGCGGCTCCAGCGGCGGCTCGGCCGCGCTCGTCGGGGTCGGCGCCTGCGCGGTGGCGCTGGGCACCGACACCGGCGGCTCGATCCGCATCCCGGCCCACTACTGCGCGACCGTCGGGTTCAAGCCGAGCCACGGCGCGCTGCCGCTGGACGGCGTGGAGCCGCTCGCGCCCACCCTCGACCACGTCGGGCTGCTCGCGCGTGACGTCGCGACCACGACCACGGTCTTCTCGACGCTGACCGGCGGCGAGCCCGCCCCGGCCCCGGCGCCGGGCACCGCCGCGCTCCGCGTCGGGGTGGTGCCCGGCCAGCTCGACCGACCCGAGATGGAGCCGGACGTGGCCGCCGCGCTCCGCGCGTCGATCGACGCGCTCGCGGCCGCCGGCTGCTCGATCACCGAGGTGGACGGCTCGCCCTTCGCCGCGCTCGACAAGACCTTCTCCGGCATCCTGCTGTTCGAGGCCTGGCGGGCGCACGGCGCGCGGGCGAGCGCCGATCCCGGCCACTACGGCCCCGAGACGCTGCGGCTGCTGCGCGCGGGCGCCGAGGTGAGCGAGGACGACTACCGCGCGGCCATGGCGGAACGGGAGCGGCTGCTGCCCGCCGTCACCGAGGTCTACGCCGACATCGACGTGCTGCTGACCCCGGCGGCGCCCTTCGTCGCGCCGGTCACGACACCGCCGGTCGACACTCCCGAGGGCGCCGCCGAGGGCCTGTTCACCGCGGTCCACAATCTCACCGGCGCCCCGGCGCTGGTGCTGCCCTGCGGCTGGAGCGCCGACGGCCTGCCCATCGGGCTCCAGCTCTCCTCCGCGCGGGGCACCGACATGCGGTTGCTGGCCCTGGCCGGATATGTGGAGTCGGCGCTGGCCGTCGAGCCCCGCCCTCCCGCCCTCCACTGACCGGACCCAACCATCCCGCCACGAACAAAGGCAATTCCCCATGCGCGCCGCCCTTTTCCAGTCCGTCGGCAAAGTGATCGTCGACGACGTGCCCGATGCCTCATTGTCGGAGCCGACCGACGCCGTGGTACGCGTCGTGCGCGCCGCCGTCTGCGGCTCTGACCTGTGGTCCTACCGCGGGATCATCAACCGTGCCGAGGGGGCCCGGCAGGGCCACGAGTTCATCGGTGTCGTGGAGGAGGTGGGTGCCGAGGTCCGCACCGTACGGCCGGGCGATCTGGTCGTCGTGCCCTTCAAGTGGTCGGACAACACCTGCCCGGCCTGCCTCGACGGCGTCCAGACGTCGTGCGAGCGGGGCGGCACCTTCGGCGCGGCGGGCACCGACGGCGGCCAGGGCGAGGCGGTGCGGGTGCCGTGGGCGGACGGGACCCTGGTGACCGTGCCCGGCGACGCCGGCGAGTCGCTCTACCCGGCCCTCCTCGCGGCCACCGACGTGATGGGCACCGGCCTGCACGGGGCGGTGCTGGCCGGCGTCACCGCGGGCTCGACGGTGGCCGTCATCGGCGACGGGGCCGTCGGGCTGTGCGCGGTGCTGGGCGCCGGGGCCGTGCTCGGAGCCGAGCGCGTCATCCTGATGAGCCGGCACCAGGATCGCGCCGCGGTCGGCCGGCGGTTCGGGGCGACGGACGTCATCGCCGAGCGGGGCGAGGAGGGCATCGCGGCGGTACGCGAGCTCACCGGCGGCCTCGGCGTACGGCACGTGGTGGAGGCGGTCGGCACCCCCGAGTCGTGGTCCATGGCGGTCGGCATGGCCCGCGACGGCGGCTCGATCGGCGCCGTCGGCGTGCCGCACACCGCGCCCACGCTGCCGCTGTTCCAGCCGCTCGTGCACAACCTCAGCCTGAGCCTGGGGATCGCCCCCGTCCGCCGCTACCTCCCCGACCTGCTGTCGCGGATCACGGCCGGAACCCTCGACCCCGGCCCGGTCTTCGACAACGTCCTCCCGCTGGAGGAGGTCGACCGCGGCTACACCGCGATGGCCGCCCGCGAGTCGATCAAGACCATGCTCACCATGCCCTGACACCGGGGCGCCGGCTGCGCGGCCGGGGCGGCCGCGGCGGCCGCGCAGCCGGGCCTCGTTACGACGGCAGCGCAACAGTATGGTGTATACCGTAGCCCGTCATCCCTTTTGACCTGCGCTGATAGTCACAGCCTCTCAGCCGATCGAAGAGAACGATTGGACGCGCGCGCACACGATCAGTGATCGTGCAAGAGCGAGCCCCCAATCGAAAGGCTGGTCATGACGTCGCCAGCACCGTCTCTTGAAGATCGAGTACGCTCCGCCGTCGCGCGGCACCGCGACGACCGGGGTGCCCTGCTCCCGATCCTGCACAGTCTCATGGAGGATCTGGGCCATATCGATCCCGCGGCGATCCCCATCCTGGCGGACGAGCTGAACTTGTCGAGAGCCGACGTGCACGGCGTCGTCACCTTTTATCACGACTTCCGCCAGAGCGCGCCGGGCCGTACGACGGTCCGGATCTGCCGGGCGGAGGCATGCCAGGCGGTTGGGGCGGCCGGGCTGGTCGAGCGGGCGCGGAGCCGGCTCGGTGTCGGCCTCGGGGAGACCACGCCGGACGGGGCGGTCACCCTGGAACAGGTCTTCTGCCTCGGCAACTGCGCGATCGGCCCCTCCGTCCAGGTGGACGACCGGCTGTACGGCAGGGTGGGGCCGCGGGAGCTCGACCGCCTCCTGGAGGTCACCGCATGACTCAGGTGACCGTTTACGTCCCCCGCGACTCCGCCGCCCGTTCCGTCGGAGCCGACCAGGTCGCCGAGCGGATCGCCGCGGCGGCCGGCCCCGGGGCCCGCGTCGTACGCAACGGCTCCCGCGGCCTGCTGTGGCTGGAACCCCTGGTCGAGGTGGCGACGCCGACCGGCCGGGTGGCCTACGGCCCGGTGGCCCCGGACGACGTGGCGGACCTGCTGGCGGCGGGCCTGCTGGACGGTGCCGGGCACCGGCTGTGCCTCGGCCCGACCGAGGAGATCGCCTGGCTGCGCGACCAGACGCGGGTGACCTTCGCCCGGGTCGGCGTGATCGACCCGGTCTCCCCCGACGACTACGCCGCCCACGGCGGGCTCGCCGGGCTGCGGCGCGCGCTGTCCCTCGCCCCCGAGCAGGTGGTGGCCGAGGTCACCGACTCCGGGCTGCGGGGCCGCGGCGGCGCGGGCTTCCCCGCGGGCATCAAGTGGAAGACCGTGCTCGGCGCCGAGTCTGACCTGAAGTTCGTCTGCTGCAACGCCGACGAGGGCGACAGCGGCACCTTCGCCGACCGGATGCTGATGGAGGGCGACCCGTTCGCCCTCATCGAGGGCATGGCGATCGCCGCCTGGGCGGTCGGCGCGAGCGAGGGCTACATCTACATCCGCTCCGAGTATCCCGACGCCGTCGCCACGATGCGCGCGGCGATAGACGCCGCCTATGCGCAGGGCTGGCTCGGCAAGCGGGTCCTCGACCACGACTTCAGCTTCGACCTGTTCGTCCGGGTCGGCGGCGGAGCGTACATCTGCGGCGAGGAGACCTCCATGCTGGAGAGCCTGGAGGGCAAGCGCGGCATGGTACGCGCCAAACCGCCGATCCCCGCCCTGGAGGGCCTGTTCGGCAAGCCCACCGTGGTGAACAACGTGCTGACCCTCGGCTCGGTGCCGATGATCCTGGCCGACGGCGCGCAGGCCTTTGCCGACCTCGGGGTGGGCCGCTCGCGCGGCACCCAGGTCTTCCAGCTCGGCGGCAACATCGCCCGCGGCGGCATCGTGGAGACCGCCTTCGGCATCACCCTCGGCGAGCTGGTCGAGGGGTACGGCGGCGGCACCCGCTCGGGCCGGCCGGTCCGGGCCGTACAGGTCGGCGGGCCGCTCGGCGCCTACCTGCCGACGTCCCGGTTCGACCTGCCCATGGACTACGAGGCGTTCGCCGCGGCCGGCGCGATGGTGGGTCATGGTGGCGTGGTGGTGTTCGACGACACCGTGGACATGGCGGGGCAGGCCAGGTTCGCCATGGAGTTCTGCGCCGCCGAATCGTGCGGCAAGTGCACCCCGTGCCGGGTCGGCGCGGTGCGCGGGGTCGAGGTCATCGACCGCATCGTCGCGGGTGAGAACAGGAGCGCCAACCTGAAGCTCCTCAACGACCTGTGCCACCTGATGACCGAGGGGTCCCTCTGCGCGATGGGCGGCCTGACACCGATGCCGGTGCAGAGCGCGCTCACCCACTTCCCCGGAGATTTCGGCACCACGACGGAGGACGAACGGCGATGAGCCTGATCAAGGAGCAGGACTACGGCACTCCGGCGCGCTCGGGCGAGGCGACCGTGTCCGTGGAGATCGACGGCAAGCAGGTGCTGGTCCCGGAGGGGACCTCGGTGATGCGCGCCGCGGCCGAGTGCGGCATCGACATCCCGAAGCTGTGCGCCACCGACAACCTGGAGCCCTTCGGCTCGTGCCGCCTCTGCCTGGTCGACATCGACGGCCGCAAGGGCTCCCCGGCGTCGTGCACCACCCCGGTGGCCGAGGGGATGAAGGTACGCACCCAGACGCCCGAGCTCGCGGAGCTGCGCCGCGGCGTCATGGAGCTCTACATCTCCGACCACCCGCTGGACTGCCTGACCTGTCCCGCCAACGGCGACTGTGAGCTGCAGGACATGGCGGGCGTGGTCGGCCTGCGCGAGGTCCGCTACGGCTTCGACGGCGAGAACCACCTCGACCTGCCGACCGACAGCACCAACCCCTACTTCGACTTCGACGCGAGCAAGTGCATCGCCTGCTCGCGCTGCGTGCGCGCCTGTGGTGAGGTGCAGGGCACCTTCGCCCTGACGATCGAGGGCCGCGGGTTCGACTCGAAGATCGCGGCCGGCGCCGGTGGCACGTTCATGGACTCCGAGTGCGTCTCCTGCGGCGCCTGCGTACAGGCCTGCCCGACGTCCACGCTGCAGGAGCGGTCCGTGGTCGAGCTCGGCATGCCGACCCGCAGCGTCATCACCACCTGCGCCTACTGCGGCGTGGGCTGCTCGTTCAAGGCCGAGCTGCGGGGCGACGAGGTCGTCCGCATGGTGCCGTACAAGGACGGCAAGGCCAACGAGGGGCACTCCTGCGTCAAGGGCCGCTTCGCCTTCGGCTACGCCTCGCACCCGGACCGGCAGCTCAAGCCGATGCTGCGCGAGCGGATCACCGACCCCTGGCGCGAGGTGGCGTGGGAGGAGGCGATCGGCTACGTCGGCAGCCGAATGCTGGAGATCCAGTCCAGGTACGGCGCCGGCGCCATCGGCGGCATCAGCTCCTCCCGGTGCACCAACGAGGAGGTCTACGTCGTCCAGAAGATGGTGCGCGCCGCCTTCGGCAACAACAACGTCGACACCTGCGCCCGCGTCTGCCACTCGCCGACCGGCTACGGCCTGAAGCAGACGTACGGCACGTCGGCCGGCACCCAGGACTTCAAGTCCGTGGACAAGGCCGACGTCATCCTGATCATCGGGGCGAACCCGACCGACGCCCACCCGGTCTTCGGCTCGCGCATCAAGCGCCGGCTGCGCCAGGGCGCCAAGCTCATCGTCGCCGACCCGCGCCGGATCGACCTGGTACGCTCCCCGCACGTCCAGGCCGAGCACCACCTGCCGGTGCGGCCCGGCGCCAACGTGGCGCTGATCAACGCCATGTGCCACGTGGTCGTGACCGAGGGCCTGGTGGACCGGGAGTTCGTCGAGGAGCGCTGCGAGGACTTCGCCGAGTGGGAGCGGTTCATCTCCGCCCACGAGCACAGCCCCGAGGCCGTCGAGCCGATCACCGGCATCCCCGCGGCCGACGTGCGCGCCGCCACCCGCCTGTACGCGAGCGCGCCCAACGCCACCATCATGTACGGCCTCGGCGTCACCGAGCACAGCCAGGGCTCCACCATGGTGATGGGCATGGCCAACCTGGCCATGGCCACCGGCAACATCGGCCGCGAGGGCGTCGGGGTGAACCCGCTGCGCGGACAGAACAACGTGCAGGGCTCCTGCGACATGGGCTCCTTCCCGCACGAGCTGCCCGGCTACCGGCACATCGCCGACGACGTGGTGCGCGGCACCTTCGAGACGCTGTGGGGCCGGGTGCTGGACCCCGAGCCGGGCCTGCGCATCCCCAACATGTTCGACGCCGCGATCGACGGCACGTTCATGGGCCTGTTCGTACAGGGTGAGGACATCGTCCAGTCCGACCCGAACACCCGGCACGTCACCGCCGCCCTGTCGGCGATGGACCTGGTGGTGGTGCAGGACCTGTTCCTCAACGAGACCTCGAAGTACGCGCACGTCTTCCTGCCGGGCACCTCGTTCCTGGAGAAGAACGGCACGTTCACCAACGCCGAGCGCCGGATCAACCGGGTCCGCCCGGTGATGGCGCCGCGGACCGGCAAGCACGAGTGGGAGATCGTCTGCGAGATCGCGCAGGCGATGGGCTATCCGATGAAGTACGACGACTCCGCCCAGATCATGGACGAGATCGCGCTGACCACGCCTACCTTCGCGGGGGTGTCGTTCGACAAGCTCGACCAGGTCGGCAGCGTCCAGTGGCCGTGCAACGACGCGGCACCCGAGGGCACCCCGATCATGCACATCGACGGGTTCGTCCGCGGCCGGGGCCGGTTCGTGATGACCGACTACGTCCCGACCCAGGAACGCAGCACCCGCAAGTTCCCGCTGATCCTGACGACCGGGCGCATCCTGTCGCAGTACAACGTGGGCGCCCAGACCCGGCGTACCGGGAACACCGCCTGGCATCCGGAGGACCTGCTGGAGATGCACCCGCACGACGCCGAGGTACGCGGCATCCGCGACGGGGACACCGTGGCGCTGGCCAGCCGGGTCGGCGAGACCACCCTCCGGGTCAAGATCGCCGAGCGGATGCCGGTCGGGGTGGTCTACACGACCTTCCACCACCCGGTGACCGGCGCGAACGTCGTGACCACGGAGAACTCCGACTGGGCGACCAACTGCCCCGAGTACAAGGTGACCGCCGTCCAGGTGTCACTGAAGCACCCGACCCCGGCCTTGGCGAAGTGATCACGTGACCACGACGCAGACGCCCCCGCACATCCGCATGTCCAACGAGATCGCCGTGCAGTTCCACCGCCGCGACCCGGCCTGGGCCGCCGAGCAGATCGCCGCCCACATCCGCTCCTTCTGGGACCCCCGGATGCGGGCCAGGCTGCTCGCCGACGCGGCCGCCGCCGACGACCGCCTGGACCCCCTGGTCCTGGCCGCCGCCGCCCTGCTCCCCCCGGCGCCCGAGCACGCCTGACCACCGACGAGGCCCGTCACCACGCATCCGCTGGTGACGGGCCTCCTCACGCCGTGGGAATGCGAGCGGCGATCTGCTCTCTGGCGTGCTCGCACTCGGCGAAGCTGTACGGGCAGGCGAGCGCGTGCTCGATCAGATCCCTGGCCGCCCGGGCCCGGGAAATACGCCGTTCCAACTCCTGTACGTGGTGGCGCAGCAGATCCCGGTGCTCCATCGGATTGGCGCCCGACAGCAGCACGCGTAACTCCCGCAACGTGAAACCGGCCTCTTTGCCCATCAGAATCAGCGCCACCCGTTCGAGATCGGCCCGCCCATATGCGCGCCGGCCGCCCGTACGCCGCGCCGGTTCCAGCAGACCCATGCTTTCCCAATGGCGCAACACGTGCGCCGCCAGGCCGAACCGCTCGGCCAATTCGCCGATGGCGAGTTCCTCGCTTGACTTCATGCGTACATTAACCGGCACCGTGGCGGCATGATCAAGCCAATCATCGCGGTCACGCGCGTGGTCAACTCCTGCGTCCTGCTGGAATTGGGCGGCCACGCCGTCCTCACCGACCCCTGGTTCACCGAGCGGTGGTGGCTGCGCCGAGGAGAGCCGCTGGGCCTGCGGGTTCCGGATCTTCCTCCGCTCAGCGCCATCGTCGTCACCAACCTGGCCACCAACCATTGGGACCTGCGCGCGCTGCGCCACCTGCCGGCCAAGGACCTCACCCCGCTGTACGTGCCCACCCGAGGCATGGCCCGCCGGGCCCGCGCCCTGGGATTCCATCGGGCGGAACGCCTGACGTGGGGACAGACCCGCGACATAGCACCCGGCCTGTCGATGCGGGTCGTTCCGTCCGGGCGGACCCTGGTGTGGCCCAACAACGCCTACGTCTTCACGGCGGCGGGCGGCCGGGTCTTCTTCGGCGGGGAGATGGGCGAGGTCGCGCCGCTGGAGCGGTACCGGTCCGAGCACCCGCACGTGGACCTGGCCCTGCTGCCCGTGAACGGGCTGCGCCCGCTGTTCGGCCCCCGCCTGGTGATGGGGCCGGGCGAGGCCGTCGCCGGCTCGTCCGCTCTCGGCGCCGGCGTCCTGATCCCGGTCCACGACGCCCACGGGCACGACCCGCTGTCCCGCCTGTTCCGCACCTCCGGCACCGCCTCGGACGCCGTGGCACTCGCGGGACCGGACCTGCGGGTGCTGGACCTGCCGACGGGCGAACGCTGGGAACTCCCGGGCTGACCAGTCGACGGGCTCCGCCGCCGACCCGGCGCAACGCCTCTCAGGGGACGGCCCCCGCACGAAGGTCACACCGATCAGGTCGCCGTCCTTTTCATACTCCTCGATGAACCAGGCATCGCTCGTATCGGCCCCTCATTCTTGGCTGGACAGGCCACGGGCGGCGGCCATTCCTTCGGAAGGGGCCATTGGCTACCGTCTCAATATGACCCTCTACTGCTATATCTGCCTGGGCCAGAAGCAGGCCGGCGAGGCGTACACGATCATTCGGGGGTTCGCATTCTGCTTCGATCACGCCCAGCAGATCATGGCCGACAAGAGGACGGGACATCCCGCTCTCGACGACTCGTCGTTCCGCAGGGATCTGCGCAGACTCATCGAATTCGGCCGGACCGACAGGGCCGGCGAGCGGTGACCGGCACGCCGTTCACCATTACCTACGACGACCGCGGCCGTCCCGTGGCGCTCGTCCAGGGGTGCCTCGGCGCTGGGAGCGGCAATACCACCACCGATGCCGGAAAATGGACATCATGACCACGACACCAGGGGCCGGGCTGGGCGCGATGATCCGAACGTGGCGGAATCGGCTGCCCCCGTCGGCCGCGGCGCTGCCGGTGAGCGGGGCCCGCCGGGCGGCCGGGCTGCGCCGCGAGGAGCTCGCCGAGCTCGCCGGCGTGTCGGTCGACTACGTCGTACGCCTGGAGCAGGGGCGGGCCACGACGCCCTCGGAGCAGGTGGTGGCGTCCCTGGCCCGCGCCCTGCAACTGTCCACCGCCGAGCGGGATCACCTGTACCGGCTGGCCCACCTCGTCCCGCCGGCCGACGACGCGATTCCGGGCCATGTCCCGCCCGGCGTTCAGCGGGTGCTCACCCGGCTCGGGGATGTCGCGGTCGCCGTGTTCGCGGCCGACTGGCAGCTGATCTGGTGGAACCGCGGCTGGGCCGCGCTGCTGGGCGATCCCTCCGCGGCGCCGCCGCGGCTGCGTAACTTCGCCCGTGAGCGGTTCCCGGTCGGCGCGGGTGCCGCTCGCCTCTCGCTCTGGCCCGTGATCGAGCGGGACAGCGACGCCACCGACGCCGCCGTCGTGTCCGACCTGCGCCGCGCCACCGGCCGCTTCCCGCACGACAGGGGCCTGGCGGAGCTGATCCGCGAGCTGAACGCGGGCAACCGGCGGTTCGCCGAGCTGTGGGCGACCGGTACGGTGGCCACTCACCGCGAGGACAGGAAGACGATCCAGCACCCTTCGGTGGGCCCGGTCACGGTGGACTGCGATGTGCTGGCCGACGGTGGCTCCGAGCTCAAGATCGTGATCATGACCGCCGCGCCCGACAGCCCCGACGAGTCCAAGCTACGACTCGCCGCGATCACCGGCCCTCCGGCCACCGCGAACAGCATGCACCCGCGCCAGTAGGCGGGTCGATCACCGGACGGCTCGCGGCGACGGCTTGAGCGCCTCGTCCACGCCGTCCCGGCGCACGCATTCGACTTGAATCGCAGCATACGCCCGGACCGTTCCATAGACGGCCGGATAACGGTTGGGAAACGGCAGGTAGCGCAACAGGCTCCTTGACGACCAGCATGGACTATGTGACGCGGCGTGCACCCGCCGTGCGGGGGCCGGCACACCCGTACGCGGTCCAAGCGATCAATTCGCTACGTTCCTGGCCGGCGCTCTCCTCCACCCAGCACGAGGGCGGCATCACGTTCACCGCCGAAGGCCACAAGGTCGTGCGATTCAACGGCCACGGCACCGCTTACCTGCACCTCACCCCGCCGGTGATCGAACGGCTGAGCAACACGCTGGCCAGGACCGTTCATCTGGGCACCGACGTGGAGCCGGGATGGGTGGTCATCCGCATCGAGGACTCCGTGGATCTCGCCGCCCTCCTGGCCCTGGTCAGTGTGGCCATCAAAGCGAACACGTCCGGCGCTCTCGACGGGTCCCCCATCGCGGGACAGGGCCGGGAGGGCCGCACCCGCCTGCCCGCCGAGGCCGACGGGCAGGCCCGGGAGCGGCCCCGGCCCCAGACCGAGACCGGGACCAGGGCCGAGACCGAGATCAGGTCCAACGCCGGGACCGACGCCGGACGGTGAGCCCTCAAGGGCTTCACCGTCCGGCTCCGACGCGCCGGTGTCCCAGGCGTTGGTCCGGTGTCTCAGGCGTTGGTGATGTCGGCCGCGTCGTGCAGGCCGAGGAGGTCGACGGCCTTCTCGCGCATCTCCACCTTGCGGATCTTGCCGGTGACGGTCATCGGGAAGCCGTCCACCACGTGCACGTAACGGGGGATCTTGTAGTGGGCCAGCCGCCCGGCGCAGAACCCCCTGACCACCTCGGCGGTCAGCGGCGTGGCGCCGGGACGCATCACGATCCAGGCCATCAGCTCCTCACCGTACTTGGCGTCGGGGACACCGATGACCTGCACGTCGGCGATGTCGGAATGGGTGTAGAGAAACTCCTCGATCTCGCGCGGGTAGATGTTCTCGCCACCACGGATGACCATGTCCTTGATCCGGCCGACGATGTTGACGTACCCCTCGTCGTCCATCGTGGCCAGGTCGCCGGTGTGCATCCAGCGGGCCGCGTCGATGGCCTCGGCGGTCTTGTCCGGCTCGTCCCAGTAGCCGAGCATCACCGAGTAGCCGCGGGTGCACAGCTCGCCCGGCTCGCCACGGCGTACCGGCAGGCCGGTCTCGGGGGCGACCAGCTTCACCTCGATGTGCGGCATGACCCGGCCGACGGTCTCGGTACGGCGCTCCAGGCCGTCGTCGCGGCGGGTCATCGTGGACACCGGGGAGGTCTCGGTCATGCCGTAGCAGATCGCCACCTCGCTCATGTGCATCTCACCGACGACCCGCTTCATCACCTCGACCGGGCAGGGTGACCCGGCCATGATCCCGGTACGCAGGCTGGACAGGTCGAACGTGGCGAAGTCCGGGTGGTCCAACTCGGCGATGAACATGGTGGGCACGCCGTACAGGGAGGTGCACCGCTCCGCCTGGACGGCCCGCAGCGTGGCCTCGGGGTCGAACCCCGGCGCCGGAAGGACGACGCACGCGCCGTGCGAGGTCGCCCCCAGGTTGCCCATCACCATGCCGAAGCAGTGATAGAGCGGCACCGCCAGGCAGACCCGGTCGGCCTCGGTGTAGCCCACGCCCTCGCCGACGAAGTAGCCGTTGTTGAGGATGTTGTGGTGCGACAGGGTCGCGCCCTTGGGGAAGCCGGTGGTGCCGGAGGTGTACTGGATGTTGATCGGATCGTCGAAGGCCAGCGTCGCCGCCCGTTCGCGCAGCGCGGCGGGGTCACCCTGGCGCCCGCTCGCCACCAGCTCGTCCCAGCCGGGCTCGCCGATGAAGACGACGTCCTTGAACCCGATCTCGGCGATCATGGCGCTGTAGTCGCTGGTGCGGTGGGAGACGGCGCTGATCAGCAGCCGCATCCCGGACTGGCGGACGACATAGTCCAGCTCGTGGCCGCGGTAGGCCGGATTGACATTGACCAGGATCGCGCCGATCTTCGCGGTGGCGTACTGCGTGAGCACCCATTCGGCGCAGTTGGGCGCCCAGATGCCCACCCGGTCTCCCTTGGCGATGTCCCTGGCCAGCAGGCCCAGCGCCACCTCGTTGACCGCGGCGTCGAACTCCGCGTACGTCCAGCGCCGGCCGGTGGCCACCTCGACCAGCGCTTCACGGTCACCGTACGTGGCCACCGTACGTTCCAGGTTCTCCCCGATCGTCTCGCCCAGCAGGGGCACGGCCGAGACGCCGGAGGCATAGGAGAGCTGCGAGTCACCCATGCCCTCAGCATCCGACATACCTGGGGCGAGGTGCCAGCCCTGTTCAGGCAGAGTCGGAAAATAGTCCCGCGCCGCCGGGCGGGCCGTTACCGTCAGGGGTGGCCAGCGGCCGCGCGTGCCGGATCCCGACGCGGACCTCGCTGCCGGTCGGGGGCAGCTCCGTGGCGAGCAGGTCGCCGGGGTGCAGGCAGGTCAGCGGGCCGGCGGCGGTGTCGACATCGATACGGGTGGCGATGCCGAGAGCGACGGTCCGGCGCAGCGTTCCGGTCACCGACTCGGCCTGGCCGGCGGGGGCGGCGGGCGGGTCGAGAAGGAGCCGGGTGTGCTCGGGCCGCGCCACGAGGCTGTGCCTCCGGCCGGTGAGAGCCGGCGGCAGGAGGTTGGTGTAGCCGAGCAGCCGGGCCGTGTCGGCGTCACTGGGGTGGTCCAGCACCTCGGCGGTCGGGCCGTGCTGGCGGATCCGGCCGGCGATCAGCAGCGCGGTGTCCTCAGCCAGGGCGAGGGCCTCCTGCCGGTCGTGGGTGACCAGGATCGTGGCGGTGGGCTGCCCGGTCAGCGCGGCGCGCAGGTCGGCGAGCAGGTCGGCGCGGGTGGTGCTGTCCAGGCCGCTGAACGGCTCGTCGAGCAGCAGTACGCGGGGCCCGACCGCGAGCGCGCGGGTGATGCTGACCCGCTGGGCCTCGCCGATGGACAGGCTGCGGGCGTCCCGGTCGGCGAGCGGGCCGAGGCCGAGCGCCTCGATCCACGGCCATGCGCGGGCACGTGCCTCGCGGCGGCCGACCCCGCGGAAGCGCAGGCCGCTGATCACGTTGGCGGCCACCGTGCCGCGGCGCAGGATCGGCCGCTGCAGCACGGCCGCGAGCGCGTCGCGCATCAGCGGGCGCGTCGCGGGGCGGCCGTCGAGCAGGATCTGCCCGCTGACCCGGTGACCGCTGAGCAGGCCCAGGGCGCGCAGCAGGGTGGACTTGCCGGCGCCGTTGGGTCCGAGCACCGCCAGCGTACGTCCCGACGCCACGTGCAACTCCGGCACGCTGAGCAGCTCCCGGCCACCGGCGCGCACGCACAGGTCCCGACACCCGATCCCAGCACCGCTGACCCCGTCACCACTCACCCCGTCACCACTCACCCCGCCGCCGCTCACCCTGGCACCGCTCACCCCGCCACCACTCATCTCGCCGCCGCTCATCCCGCCGCCGTCCGTCGCTGCTGGATGAGGGTCAGCGCCAGGTTCACGCCGAACGCGATCAGCAACAGGATCAGACCGAACGCGATCGCGAGCGAGAACTGCCCCCGGCTGGTGGCCAGCACCGCGGCCGTGGTCAGCACCCGGGTCTGTCCGGCCAGGTTGCCTCCGACCATCTGCGCGGCCCCGACTTCACTCACCACCGAGCCGAACGCGGCCATCGCCCCGGCCAGCAGCGGCAACCTGGCCTCGCCCAGCAGCGCCGCGAACGCCCGTACCGGTGTGGCCCCCACCGCCTGCATCTGGACCCGGAAGTCGGGATCGACCTGTTGCAGCGCGGCCGCGACCAGGGCGACCACGATCGGGGTGGCGATCGCGGCCTGGGCGACGACCATCGCGGTCGGGGTGTAGAGCAGCCCGAGCCCGCCCAGCGGCCCGCTGCGCCACAGCAGCACGGTGACGAACAGGCCCACCACCACCGGCGGCAGGCCCATCCCCGTGTTGGCCGCCGCCAGCACGACCCGCCGGCCCGGGAAGCGCGCCAGCGCCACGATCGCGCCCAGCGGCAATCCCAGCAGCAGGGCGAACGCGGTCGCGGTCAGCGAGACCCGCAGGGTCAGCGCGATGATCGACCAGCTCTCCTGGTCGCCGGAGAGCAACAGACCGATCGCGTCCGCCAGCCCGTCGAACAGCACGTCCATGAAGCGATCTTTCCGGCCGTGCTCACTGGCCCAGTTCGGCTTCGTCCGCGCCGGCGTCCGGGGTGAACAGCGGCCGGCCGAACTTCGCCTTCCCGAACTCGCCGATGAGCCGCTGCGCGGGCGCGGCGACGATCCAGTCGGCGAACGCCTTCGCGCCGTCGGTCCGCACCCGGTCGCCGGCCTTCTTGGTCATCTCGATGACGTGATAGACGTTCAGCAGCCCCGGATCGCCCTCGCTGAGCACCTCCAGCCCCAGGGTGCCGCGCTGGGTGAGGTAGGTGGCCCGGTCCGACAGGGTGTAGGCGGCCTTCTCACTGGCGACCCGGAGTGTCTCGCCCATGCCCTGCCCGGTGGACTGGTACCAGGATCCGCCCGGGGTCACCGCGGCCGTGGACCAGAGATCCTTCTCCTTGGCATGCGTGCCCGACTCGTCACCCCGGGAGACGAACACCGCCTGTGCGGCCGCGATCTTCTTCATCGCCTCCGGACTGCTGGTACCCCGGATCTTGGCGGTGTCAGCCTCCGGACCGAGCAGGACGAAGTCGTTGTGCATCACCAGCCGCCGGGGGCCGGCGTCGCCCTCGGCCACGAACTTCTCCTCGGCCGCGGGGGAATGCACCAGGAGCACGTCGGCCTCCCCGCGACGGCCCAGCTCCAGGGCCTGCCCGCTGCCGACCGCCAGTGTCTTGACCTGCCAGCCGCTCTCGCGGGTGAACGCCGGCAGCAGCTCATCGAGCAGCCCGCTGTCCTGGGTGCTGGTCGTGGTGGCCAGGATCAGCGACTTGTCCGCCGAGGAAGGAGTGGTGGTGGTCCCGCAGCCGACCAGTAGGGCCGTCGCGACCCACGCCAGACCGACCAAGAGCCTGCTTTTCATGACTGTGGCCCTATCTGCACTACTTCAGAGTGGTACAAGGGTAAATTACGCAACCGTGACCCGATATCGGGAAATTTGCAACGATCTCGCGCACCAGGTGAGCGCGGGCACCCTCCACCCGGGGGACGAGCTGCCGGGCATCCGCGATCTCGCCCGGCAGTGGCAGACCACCGCCTCGACCGTCAGCCGCGCGCAGCGCCGGCTGGCCGACGCCGGGCTGCTGGAGCTGGCCGACCGCCGCCGGGCCCGCGTAGCCCCGGGCGCGGCGCTCGCCGCCCGGCGGTTCCTGCACGCGGACTCGGTCTTCACCCTGGCCGGCAGTGACGATCCCGCGCTCGACCTACTCGCCGGCGCGCTGGACGGGAAGCTGAGAATCGTCACCCGCGAGGGCAGCCTCGCCGGTCTCGGCGCGGTACGCCAGGGCCGCGCCGACGGCGCCGCGATCCACCTGCTGCACCACACGGGGGCCTACAACGCGCCCTTCGCCCTCGGCATGCTCCGGGGCCTGGAACCGCACCTGATCCACCTCTGGCGGCGCCAGCAGGGGCTGATCGTGCTGCCGGGCAACCCCCATCGCATCACCGGCATCGCCGACCTGGCCAAGCGCCGGGTCTCCGTCCGGCGCCCCGGCACCGGAACCCGGGTCCTCCTGGACCGGCTGCTCCTGGCCGCCGGTCACGACCCCGACGACCTACGGGGCCCGCAGGTCGGCACCCACCTCGAGGTCGCCCTGGCCGTCGCCACCGGCACCGTCGACGCCGGCCTCGGAGTCCGCTCGGCGGCAACCGACCTGGGCCTCGAATTCATCCCCCTGACCTGGGAGGACTTCGACATCGGGGTGGTCGGCCACGCCCTCGACCCGGCCGCCCACCTCATCGCCGCCCTGCACACGCCGGCCCTGCGCGACAGGATCTCCTCTCTGGGCGGCTACGACACCACCAGATCCGGCGACGTCACGAAGCTCTCCTAGAAGCCGCGCCGGCGGCGGTCCCTCGGGATGCGGGTTCCTCCCGCCAGATGAGGAACGGCAGGACGGCCAGGGCCAGGCCGAGGACGAACAGGAGGCCGACCGCCAGCCCGCCGACCGCGGGTGAGCCGAGATTCAGCAGGTTGGGAAACCCTTCGAACGTGCCGCCGGGCACCCGGTTGTCCGCCCAGGTGCGGTAGATGTGCGGTACGGGTTCGATGGTGAGGTGCGCCCAGAGCACGAGCGCCAGCGGCGCGAGCCCGGCGACGATCCGGTAGACCTTGTTCCCGACGAAGAACATGGACAGCAGGACAGGATAGATCAACAGACTGTAGGTGAACGGGGTGACGATGCCGGCGCCGGGCACGTGCGTGTCGCCCCGGATCGGCCAGCCGCTGTGATCCCAGCGCAATGCGTGGTCGACGTGGTGGATCAGGCCCAGGGCGATGACCGCCAGCAGATATCTGTTCACGAATCTGCGGCTCACCTGGAGCTGCTTGATCTCGCTTGCCATGGTTTCTCTTTCCCGCGACGGCATTCGGTTCCGCTGAAATGTGGAGAAGCGTGTCGGCAAGGGGCTGGACAGCCAACTGTCACCGATACTATCGATAGCTTTACTATCAATACAAGAGAGAAGGCTTCGCATGCGGATCGGGGAGCTGAGCGAGCGCTCGGGCGTGGCCATCCCGACGATCAAGTTCTACGTACGGGAAGGGCTCGTGCCGAGCGGCCTGCGTACCAAGGCGAACCAGGCCGACTACGGCGAGTCCCACCTTCGCCGCCTCCGGCTGGTGCGAGCCCTGCTGGAGGTGGGCCAGTTGTCGGTGGCGACCGCCAAGCGGGTCATCGCCGTGCTCGACGACCCCGGCGAGTCCGCGCTCCGGAGCATGGGCAAGGCCGCGTACGCGCTGGGCGGCGCGTTCCCGGCCCCGACGCCCGCGGGGGCGGACGTCGTTGCTCCGGACGCCGCGACCAGGGTCGACGACCTCATCGAACGCCACGGCTGGGCGGTCGGGCCCGGCAACCCGGCCCGCGCCCAACTGGCCGCGGCCGTCGCGGCGGCCGAGGCGCTCGGCCTGGGTGACGCGCTCGGCCTGCTCGACCGCTATGCGGAGGCGGCCTACGCCATCGCCGAAGTCGACGTCGAGCTCGCCCTGTCACCCGCGACGCTGGAGGAGTCGGCCGAGCGCATGCTGGTCTGGACAGTGGTCGGCGACCGTGCCATGAGCGCCCTGCGCAGACTCGCTCAGGAAGCGGTCGCCGTGAAGCGGATGTGAGCGGACCCGGCCGTCCCGCCCGTCAGGCCGCTGCTGTCCATGAAACTCACGTCGGTCATGTCGGAGACCAGGTGGTCGGCCGGTGCCTGGCGGGCCTCGCCGATGAAGTGGTGCAGTCGCGGGGCACCGGCGAGGTCGACCTCTCCAGACAACGTGATCACGGTCACGCCGGTGAGGTGCCGGTGGTGCATACGCGGCGGAGACATCAAATCCCTTTGATCGATAACCCGAAGGCGGAAGACGGTTGGCGGGGACTACCCCACGGCGACCGGTCAAGACGCGCGTCGGCTAGGCGGGGGCAGCGGATGAGGTGTCATCGCTGGACCGTACGGCGGAGATCGCCTGCTCCACGTCATGGTGAATGGTCATCCCGCGCCACGCGCCGGTGATCTCCAGGATCCGGGCGGGCCGTGGCTGGAGTGCGGCCAGGTGCACGCCGGCGTCGTGCTCCCCGGCCAGGGGGGCGGCGGCCAGCAGCGCGCCCACGCCGGAGAGGTCCAGGAAGGCCAGCCGGCTCATGTCGAAGATCAGATGCTCGTCCGGACGCCGGCGCGCCTTCTCGATGAAGGCCCGCAACTGCTCGCAGGTGGTGGCGTCCACCTCGCCTGCGATGGTGATCACCGTGGCCCGCTCCAGATGGCGGCAGGCCAGGCTCACGGTCTTCATGGAGTTCCCGCGAACTTCGGCATGGTCACTCGCTTCAGCATGGTCACTCGCTTCAGCGTGGCCACTCGCTTCGGCGTGGTCGCCCAGCGCCGCGAGGGCCCGCGCCAGGCCGGCATGGATGTTCAGGACCGGCCACATACCGGTGATCCGCAGCAACCGGGCGGGCAGGCCGTGCACCGCCATCAGGTGCAGAGGCCCGGCCGCATGGAGGCGGAGCAGCGCGTTCATGCCGTGACTGTCCATGAAGGTCAGCCCGTGCAGATCGAGCAGCACCGGCACGCCGGGGCGCCGGCCGTGCTCCACAAAGGACTCGAGCCAGTCCGCGTTGGTGGCGTCCAACTCGCCGACCACCGTGACCACTGTCCCGCCGGGCAACCGACGGCAATCCAGGCTCAGCGGAGTCATTGAGGCTCCACCTCGGTCAGCCGCTCGGCAATGGCTGTAGAACGGTGATAGACATAGCCCTTCCTTCGATCTTGCCCACCTGAGGAGGCGATGGCGTAGCCGCCCGTCACCAGAAACAGTAAACCTGAAAGACATTACCCGAAAGACATTTCGTCATATAATCATGCAAGAGGTCTCGTCCGCCCGGCTTGCGCCCAGCCGGCGCGGAGAAGGCGAAGAGAGCCGTAACCATGTCCGATGACTCCCCATCCGCTGCGTCCACCTGGACCTTTCTCACCCACCATGCGCGGGTTCTGATAGAGATCGCGCGCGACCCCGAAGTCCGGCTGCGTGACATCGCCGCGAGCATCGGCATCACCGAACGCACCGCACAGAACATCGTGCGCGACCTGTACGAGGCCGGCTACCTGACCCGCGACCGAGTCGGACGCCGCAACCGCTACAGCCTCAACCTCGACCAGCAGTTCCGCTACCGCACAGAGGCCGGCGTGCCCATCAGCCTGCTGACCGACATCTTCACCCGGCGCGAGCTGCCGCTCCAGGACGACCATGCCGGCGAAGCCCTCGCTCAATACGCCGGCCAGGCGGGGCGAAGCGATGGCGGTCAGATGAGCGGCTCCGGCTGATCGGCGGCGCCCCGGGCCGCCCCGGCCATCCGGCTCTCGGCGATCACCGCGTGCACGGCGACGGCCAGCGGCACGCCGAACACGCCCGAGGCGGGCCCCGGAACGACCGCAAGGGAGAACAACTCCGGGCAACGCCGCCAGCCCCGCGAGCAGCGCCGCCCGGCGAGTGCCCGCGCCGCTTTCCGTGGAATTCTGCATGTTGTTCTGCATGGTCCGGCGCTCTGCCCGGGACTTGAATGGGGGCGCGTCGGACAGGCAATCGGGCCTGTCCATCCAGGTCAGGAGTGCCCATGACGACCATCGACAACATCGTGCTCGTGCACGGTGGCTTCGTGGACGGATCCGGCTGGCAGGGTGTCTACGACGAGCTCTCCAGGGACGGCTTCCGGATTCGGATCGTGCAGAACCCGACGCTGTCGCTCCAGGGCGACGTCACAGCGACCCGCCAGGTCCTCGACTCGCTCGACGGACCGGCCGTCCTCGTCGGCCACTCCTACGGTGGGGCCGTCATCAGCGAGGCCGGCACCCATTCCAACGTCGCGGCGCTGGCGTACATCGCGGCGTTCGCCCCCGACAAGGGCGAGTCGGTCAACACGCTCATCGCCGACCCGCCGCCCGGGGCGCCGGTGCCGCCCATCCTGCCCCCGCGCGACGGCTTCCTGCTCCTCGACCGCGACAAGTTCCACGGGGCGTTCGCCGCCGACCTGCCCGCGGAGTCGGCCGCGTTCATGGCCGACGCGCAGGTCCCCTGGGGCGTCGACGCGCTCGGCGGCGCGGTCACCGAACCGGCCTGGCGGCACAAGCCGAGCTGGTATCTCGTCGCGACCGAGGACCGCATGATCCCGCCGCGGGCGCAGCGCGTCATGGCCGAGCGCGCGGGATCGACCGTCGTCGAGGCCGTCGGCAGCCACGCCGTCCACGTCTCCCAGCCGGCCGTGGTCGCCGACCTCATCCGCCAGGCCGCCGCCTGACAGCGGCCCCGCACCCGGCCGAACCGGCCGCTGAGCGCCCCGGCCGCTTCAGCCGGTCGAGGGCGTCGGCGCGGCGGTGCTCGCCTCCTCCGGTGCGGCGGTGTTCCGGATGCCGAACAGGGACAACAGGCTGATCAGGCACAGTCCGGCCACGTACAGGGCGATCGCGGTCGAGGACTTGTAGGACTCGAAGAGGGCGGTCGCCACGATGGGCGTGAGCGCGCCACCGATCATGCCTCCGAGCTGGTACGCGATGGAGATGCCGCTGTAGCGGTAGCGCACGTCGAAGATCTCGGTGAACAGGCCCCCCTGCGCACCGGCCATCAGGCCCTGCACGATCGCGGCCACGATGAACGCCACCAGTGCCGCACCCGAGTTGCCCGTGTTGACCAGGGCGAACATCGGCAACGGCCAGATCACGGCGGTCACCGCACCCAGGATGTACATCCGCTTGGCACCGAAGCGGTCCGACAGCGCGGCCGAGACGAGGATCGTGCCGATCCACACCACGGTTGAGGCCAGGATCAGCGTGAGCAAGGTGCTGCGCTCGAAGCCCACCACGGTGGTGCCGTACGTGAGCATGTAGACGATCACGGTGTAGCCCACCGCGGGTGCCGCGATCGAGGCCAGGCTCGCCATCGCCAGGTTGCGCGGCTGCCGCCGGGCCAGCTCGGTGAAGGGCACCCTGCTGGTGGCCCGCTGCTCCTTGACACGCTCGAACTCCGGCGCGTCCTGCAGCCGGCTGCGGACCACGATGCCGAGGATCACCAGCAGCACGCTGAGCAGGAAGGGGATGCGCCAGCCGTAGGACAGGAAGGCGTCGTCGGACAGGCCGGAGACGGCGAGGAAGGCCAGGTTGGAGGTGAGCACCCCGATCGGCACGCCGAACTGGGCGAAACTGCCGTAGACGGCGCGGCGGCGCGGCGAGGCGTGCTCGGTGGCGATCAGGATGGCGCCGCCCCACTCGCCGCCCACGCCGAAGCCCTGCACGATGCGCAGGACGACCAGCAGCAGCGGTGCCCCGATGCCGATGGCCGCGTAGGTGGGCAGCACGCCGATCAGGAACGTCGCCCCGCCGGTCAGCACCAGGGTGAGGATCAGCATCGACTTGCGGCCGATCCGGTCGCCGAAGTGACCGATGATCGCCGCGCCGAGCGGGCGGGCGACGAACCCGACCGCGAAGGTGGCGAAGGCCGCGAGCGTGCCCGCCGCGCTGGAGGCCTGCGGGAAGAAGAGAGCGCCGAACGCCAGCGCCGCGGCGGTGCCGAAGATGTAGTAGTCGTACCACTCGATCGACGTGCCGACGAAGCTCGCCGTGAAGAGGCTCTTGGTCGATGGTTGCCTGGTGGACGCGGGGGAAGCCACGGGGTGCTCCTCGAACAGGCGGAGAGGGGTGAGTGCCTGTGTGATGAAGATCTCACAGGTGGACTAAAAAGTAGACTCGCTGCCCCGGTCGGTCGTCAGTCTTCTGCGGTGGCCCGCCTACGTCATATGTCGTACTTCGCGAGGCACGGAACGGGCGGCGGGTTGGCGCGGCGGAGGGCCGGGGCGATGATGAGGGTGTGCCCCAAGGCTTGGACCCGTCCATCCACACCGGCCCGACCGACTCGACCCACATCATGCGGGCGCTCGTCGAGGTGTCGAGCGACGGCCTGGCCCTGCTGGACGTGGCAGGCCGCTTCGTCATGGTCAACGACGCGGCCACGCAGGTGCTCGGCCTGCCCGCCGCCGACCTGATCGGGCGGCCCGCCCCGTTCGTCACCACCCCGGAGTGGAACGGCCCGTCCGCACGCCACACCGGCGCGTGGCCGGCCCCGGACGGACACCGTTGCGACCTCGAATACCGCATCTCGCCGGTGGGCGACGACGGGTACGCGGTGTGGTTCAGCGACGTGACGGAGGCACGTCGCCAGCAGGAGCGGCTGGCGGCCATCACCCGGGCGGCCTCGCGTGTCGCCGGCTCCTGCTCCCTGCGCGCGACCCTCGACGCGGTCGCTCACGAGATCGTGCTGACCACCAACATCGCGGCCGTCCAGATCCTGGCCGTGGACGATCCCGCGGACGAGCTGCGGATGCTGGGGATGGCGGGTTTCGGCGAGGCCCCCGACTTCATCCAGCGCCTGAGTGCCTGCCGGCGGCGAGGCGCCGTCGTGCTCTTCCTGAAGGCCATCCAGACCAGGAAGCCGGTCGTGGTCCGGCACCGCAAGCCCGTCATCATGGCGGATCCGCGCTGGGCGCCGCTTCACGAGATCATGGATCGCCCGGACTGGGACGACTTCGTGTCGTTACCCATGATCGTGCGGGACCGCATCGTCGGTGTGATCAACACCTACTACGTCCCGGGCGAAGACCCCTGCTCGGATTCGCTGGCCTTTCTG
This sequence comes from Nonomuraea sp. B12E4, assembly GCF_039871825.1. Lineage (NCBI taxonomy): Bacteria > Bacillati > Actinomycetota > Actinomycetes > Streptosporangiales > Streptosporangiaceae > Nonomuraea > Nonomuraea sp. B12E4. Next base: position 108,888 of record NZ_JBDPME010000004.1, read on the forward strand.
GAGGCCATGGCCGATCACGCCGCGGTCGCCACCGACACCGCCTCCCTTCTCTCCCAGACCCGCTCCCAGGCGCGGGAGCAGGAGCGCCGCCGGCTCGCCCGCGAGCTGCACGACTCCGCGGTCCAGCAACTGTTCTCCATGCGCATGCAGGCCAAGGCGCTGCGCGCCGAGCTCGACCGCGCCGGCGCCGATCCGGCCGCGGTCTGCAACGCCGCGGAGGAGATCGCCCAGCTCTCCGAGAGCGCGCTGACCGACCTCCGCAGGCTCGTGTTCGAGCTGCGCCCCCTGGACCTCGGCGCGCAGTCGCTGGTCGACGCCGTCCGCGCGCACGCGGAGAGCGTCGAGACGCGCACCGGCATCGCCGTACGCGTGCGGGTCCCGTCCGACCTCGATCCGGACGCCGGCATCGACCTTCAGGAGGACGTCTACCGCATCGTCCAGGAGGCGCTGCACAACGTGGTGAAGCATGCCCGGGCGGCCTCGGTGGACATCCGCTTCGCCAGGGCCGACGAGGGCGGCCTGGTCGTCGAGATCTCGGACGACGGGTGCGGACTCTACGTGGCACCCGGCGCGGCGGCAGCGGCCCCGCAGGACAAGCTCGGGCTCGTGTCGATGCGCGAACGTGCCGAGCGCTGGGGCGGGCGGCTGGCCGCCGGCCCCCGGAAGACCGGCGGCTGGACCGTCACGGTCGCGCTACCGTCGGCGAGATAGGGCGGCGGGAAAGGAACGGCGATGAGCAACGGCACGACCCTGCCAGAGGTCATCCGCGTCATGGTGGTCGACGACCACGCGATCGTACGGCGCGGCCTGCTCGCCTATATCTCGACAATTCCGACATTCAATATGATCGGGGAGGCCGCCAGCGGCGAACAGGCCATCGCCCTGCTGAACGAGTGGCACACTCTCGGCCGGCCGCTGCCCCACGTCGTTCTGATGGACCTGCAGATGCCCGGCATGGGAGGGATCGCGGCCACCGAGGCGATCACCAGAACACATCCTGACGTCAAGGTCGTGGCGCTGACCAGCTTCGGCGAGGCCGAGCGGGTGCACGCCGCGCTCGCCGCCGACGCGGCCGGCTATCTCCTCAAGGACGCCGACCCCGAAGAGGTGGCCATGGCCATCCGCGCGGCGGTGACCGGCGGGGTGCATCTGAACCCGACCATCGCCCGCCGGCTCACCCGGCGGATGACGGCCCCGACCGGCGGCCTCACCTCGCTGACGGTCCGGGAACGGGAGATCCTCATCCTGATCGCCGAGGGCCGATCCAACCGGGACATCGCCGGCCGGCTGACCATCAGCGAGCGCACGGCCCGTACGCACGTCAGCAACGTGCTCGCCAAGCTCCAGTTGACCTCCCGGACCCAGGCCGCACTCCTGGCCATCCGCGAAGGGCTCGTCCCTCCGGGCTGACCCACCTCCGCGGGCGGTGCCGTACGTCATTTGTCGCGGCCCACCGTGCGGAATCGACAGGGCCCGGGTCGTCATTGTCGCGACGACGCGCCCCGCCGGGAGCTGTAGCGTCCTGGCAGAACGTCCGGACCTTCGATGCCGCGGCCTTTATGGCACCGGCTTCCACGACGCGACGCGACGGAAGGGAGGGAGCGACCTGGGCACCCTCCGAGCCGGAGACGCGGTGTCCGCGCCGCGAACTCGATGACTGCTGACACGATGTCCCCCGGCGACCCGGCAACCGGTCTCGTCATCAACGGCGAGACCCTCACCACCGCGGAAAGCATCCCGGTCCACGACCCCAGCCGTCCGGACACCGTCGTGGGCTGGACGGCGGCGGCCACCCCCGAGGACTGTGAACGCGCCGTCGCCGCCGCCCAGCGGGCCTTCACCGGCTGGTCCGCCAGGTCCGCGACCGAGCGGGCCGAACTGGTGCTCGCGGCCTTCGAACCGCTCGCCGAATCGGCCGCCGCCCGCGCCGAGCTCCTCACCAGGGAGAACGGCAAATGCCTACAGGAGTCTCAGATCGACCTGGCCGTCTTCGAGGTGCGCTCCCGCTCGGCCGCCGCGCTGGCGAAGGACTTCGCACCGGTGACCACGCTCGCCGCCCCGCCCTTCGCCACCCGGATCCACCGGGTTCCGGCCGGCGTGGTCACCCTCATCGTGCCGTTCAACTGGCCGCTGGCCATCCTCGGGGCGAGCCTGCCGTACGCGCTCATCGCCGGGAACACGGCCGTGGTGAAGCCGCCGCCCACCGCGCCGCTCGCGATGGCGGAGACCCTGCGGGTGATGGCGCGGGAGCTGCCGCCGGGCGTGCTGAACGTCATCACCGGCACCAATGACGCCGTCCAGCCGCTCCTGACCGATCCGCGCGTGCAACACGTCGTGTTCACCGGCAGCACCGCCGGGGGCCGCGCCGTCATGTCTCTGGCGTCCCGGTCGCTGGCCAGGGTCACGCTGGAGCTCGGCGGCAACGACCCGGCGCTCCTGCTCGACGACATCCGGCTGGACGAGGGCATGGTCGGGGCCCTCGCCGGGGCGGCCTTCATGACCACCGGTCAGGTGTGCATGGCGGTCAAACGCGTCTACGTCCCCCGCTCACGATACTCGGAGCTGGTCGAGGCCCTGGGCGTCACGCTGGACGGCCACCGCGTGGGCGGCGGCCTCGATCCCTCGACCACGATGGGCCCCCTGAACACGGCACGGCAACGCGACCTCGTCCGGCACCTGCTGGAGCAGGCGCGGGCGAAGGGAGCGGAGGTGCGGGAGTACGGCAGCGTGGACGAGGACGCGGTCGCCGGCGGCGGCCACTATCTCCGCCCGGCGCTGGTCCTCGATCCGGCCGAGGACCTGCGGGTGGTCACGGAGGAGCAGTTCGGCCCGGCCCTGCCGATCCTCCCCTACGACGACCTGGACGCGCTCGTGGAGCGGCTGAACACCGAGTGGTCGGGGCTGTGCTCCTCGGTCTGGTCGCCCGACCTCGACCGTGCCGCGGCCGTCGCCGCGCGGTTGCGTACCGGGACGACCTGGATCAACCAGGCCAACGCGTCCGCCTGCGACGACCGGGCACCGTTCGGCGGCTTCCGGCAGAGCGGGGTGGGCCGGGAGATGGGGCAGGACGGGCTGCTGGAGTTCACCGAACCGCACGTGGTCACCGCTCCGGCCTGATCCGGCCCCTTCAGGTGGTGCGCCAGCCCGGCTTGTAGTGCTCCCTGGCCATCACCGAATAGGGGGCGGGGCTCACGACGGCGCGCACGGCGAACTGCTCGTGCGGCTGCACGGTCGGCTTCCGGCTGCCGCCGTCCGGCTCACCCCAGATGACGCGGACCTCGGCGCCGAGCGGGACGCCCGGATCGACGGTGGCCAGGGACAGGGCCCTGCGCTCGTTGGCGCTGTAGCCGGTGAACATCGACAGGCCGACGAGGTTGCCGTCGGCGTCGGTCACGGAGTCGTAGTTGGACGATCCGTAGTTGGCGTTGGGCAGGTCGAAGAACTGGTAGTCCGGGCCGTCCGGATCGACCGGGCCGGCCAGGAGCCTGGCCACGTCCTCGGCGTTCCAGGCCAGGGTGACCTTGCGCCGCTGGGTCTCCGGGGTGACGGCCGCCAGCGCGTCGCGCCCGACGAAGTCGTGGTCGAACTTGACGAACGAGCCGTAGCCCAGGTTCCACGGGTTGACGTAGTAGTCCTCGATCCTGTCGGAGACGAAGCTGCCGGCCAGCGCGTTGGTCGCCTCGTAGCTGTCGGCGCCGAGCCATTCACGGTACGGCCGGAGCTCCTCGCCGGTGTAGACCGCGGGGAGCGGTGACGGGATCCAGCCGGATTCGAGGGTGTTGCAGGAGTAGGCCCGCGAGCCACAGGGCTCCAGCCCGAACTCGCGGCCCGCCTCCAGGATGGCGTCCCGCACCTTGTCATAGGTCTCGTACGGCCCCCACAGCTCCAGCCCCGGCGCGCCCGCCATGCCGTGCCGCAGGGTGCGGACCCGCTCGCCGGCGACGTTCAGGTGGGACAGGCGGAAGAAGCGCAACTGCTCCACCGGGCCGCCGTTGACCTTCTCGATGATCTCCCACGCGCGGGGCCCCTGGATCTGGAAACGCCACAGATCGCGGGTCACCTGCTTGCCGTAGGGCCGCGACGGTGAGCGGGCGTCCAGCCGGAGCTCGACCTCGTACCCCTGGCCGGCCCGGAACGTCAGCCAGTTGGCGACCGGGGCGCGCCCGACGAAGATGAACTCCTCCTCCGCCTCCCGGAAGAGGATCCCGTCACCGATGACGCCTCCCTCGGGGGAGACGGGGACGAACTGTTTGGCCGAGTCCACCGGGAAATTCGCGACGCTGTTGATGCCGGTGTCCGAAATGAGCCGCAGGGCGCCCGGGCCATTGATGAACAGATTCACCATGTGGTGTGACTGGTCGTACAGCACCGCCGTCTCGTTCCACGCGATGACTTCCCGGCGGAAGTTGGTGAACTCGTACGGGACGACCGGGTAGATGTAGGCCCCGAGCTGGGAGTTCCGCAGCAGCTCCACCGTGTCGCCGGCCTGGTCGAGGAGTTCCTGGAGGTTTTTCGCGCTCATGTTCTGCCCGTTTCTCGTGTGACGCTGTCAGCGTGGCCGGCGGTCGTTCTCCTCGGCGCTCACGTATTCCACGCCGAGTTCGGCGAGTTTGGCGCGCAGGCCGTAGTGGTCGAGTCCGAGCCGGCCGTTTCTGAACGCCTCCCGCGAGGCCGACTCCTTGTCCACGCGGGCCTGCGCGGCCTCGATCGCGGGCGCGACGTCCTGACGGGGCACGACCATGACGCCGTCGTCGTCGGCCAGGATCGCGTCACCGGCCCGGATCAGTTGCCCGCCGACCGTGATCGGCACGTTGACCGCGCCCGCCGTCGCCTTGACCGTGCCCTGCGCGCTGACGGCCGCCGACCACACGGGGAAGCCCATGGTGTGCAGTTCGGCGACGTCGCGTACGCCGGTGGAGGTGACCAGCCCGCGCACCCCGCGCACCCGCAGGGCGGTGGCCAGCAGCTCTCCGAACAGCCCGTCACGGCATGGGGAGGTGGTGGTGACGACGACGACGTCGCCGGGCCGGCACTGCTCGACCGCGGCGTGGATCATCAGGTTGTCGCCGGGCCAGCACAGGACCGTGACGGCGGTTCCGCCGACGCGCGATCCCGGGTGGACGGGGCGCAGCTCCGGACCGAGGTAACCGACGCGCCCGAGGGCCTCGTGCACGGTGGCAACTCCGTATTCGGCCAGCTTGGTGACGTGGTCGAGGTCGGCGCGCGGCGGGTCGGTGACGATGACGTTCTTCATGACAGGGTGCTCGTGACCTGCGGGTAAAGTCGCATGTAGGCCTCTCCCATGGTGGTGTGCGGCAGTCCGAGGTTCGGGCCGGCGTTGCGCTTGAGCTGCACCCCGCGGCGCCGGGCCAGGTCGGTGTAGTAGTCCCACATGTGCTGCTGGGCCGGCAGGCACTCCATCGCCTTGCGCTTGGTGTCGAACACGGGGGTGATGTCCAGCAGCACGTCGGGCTTGAAGTCGCACTGCTCGGGCTGGTGCGGCTCGAAGAAGAACACCGGCGGCGCCCCGAGCGGCTCGCCTGGCGCGTCGTACCCCACGGCCTGCGCCAGCACCCGCGCCTGCAGCGCCATCCGGGCGGCCGCCGGGTGGTCCTGGTTGTAGGGGTCCGCCAGCGGGTGGGTCAGCACCACGGACGGGTTGACCTCGCGATAGACGTGCACGATCCGGTCCACCAGCGCCGGGCTCTCCAGCAGCGGATAGTCCCCCGCGTCGAAGAACTCGATCTCCGCTCCCAGCGCCTCGGCCGCGGCGGCCGCCTCCACCCGCCGGAGCTCCTTGATCTCCTCCAGCGTCCCGCCCTCGCGCCAGGCCCGCGCCGACTCGCCCCGCTCGCCGAACGTCAGGCACAGCACCTTGGCCCGGTCGCCGCGTGCGGTGGCCAGCGCGATCGCCCCTGCTGCCCGCCACACGAAGTCCCCCGCGTGGGCACTGATCACCAGCAACGAACCCATCCGGCATCTCCTTCGAAGTCGTCGGCCGCCACCTAGGACGGTAGGAGCCACAGCGTCTCCGAAGTCAGGTCCCGAAGACCGGTCTGATCTACGTCATTACCGCCGCCGGTATCTCGGTCATTTGTCGCATTCAGCCCTGCCTCTATGCCCGACGAAATTCACCGGGCCCTTCGCTCTACTGGTTCAGGTGAGCTTCGAAATCCGCGGTCTCGGTAAGGAGGGCGACGCGAATCTCGCCGATCTGCTGCGCGGGACCAGCTACGAGGTGATGCCGTTCAGGAACGCCGAGCAGGACGTGCTGGAGCACGTGCCGGACACCGTTCCGCTGACCGTCACGGTCACCGCGGCGAAGGGCCTCGGCCCGACGCTGGAGCTCACCGAGCGCCTGGTACGGCACGGCTACGCCGTCGCTCCGCACCTGCCCGCGCGCCAGTTCCTGGACAAGGAGCACGTCGCCGACGTCGTGGCCCGGCTGCGCGAGGCGCGGGTGCGGTCGGTGTTCGTGGTCGGCGGTGACGTGCCGAGGCCCGCCGGAGCGTTCGAGGACGCGTACTCGCTGCTGCGGGCCATGGAGGAGGCTCACCACCCTTTCGCGGAGGTCGGCATCGCCGGGTACCCCGAGGGGCACCCGGCGATCGCGCGGGAGGCCCTGGAGGTGGCGCTGAAGCGGAAGGCGCCGATGGCGACCCGCATCATCACCCAGTTGTGCTTCGACGCCGGCACGACGGCGGGCTGGGCCGCCGCCATCGCCGGCGCGGGTGTCGGCCTCCCGGTCCACGTCGGGATACCGGGGCCGGTGAACCGGCAGAAGCTGATGCGGATCTCGGCGACCATCGGCCTGGGCCAGTCCGCGCGGTTCCTGCGTAAGCAGCGGGGCCTGCTGTGGCGCCTGCTGCTTCCGAGCGGTTACGACCCGACGAGCCTGGCCCGGCGGCTGAGCGTCGCCGCGCCGAAGACCAGCGGCAACATCCGCGGGCTGCACATCTTCACGTTCAGCGAACTGCGTAAGGCCGAGCTCTGGCGGCGGCGGCTGCTGGACTCGGTCGCCGAGGGCGAGCAGCGCCACCGAAGGGGATGACATGGGCAAGGCGCAGGACAATTACCTGCACGACCTGGCGGCGAGCAGGCGGGGTTACGCGATCAACCGCCTGTGCGGGTCGTTGAAGAACGCCGAGAACCGGCGCAGGTTCAGCCAGGACGAGGCCGCCTACTGCGACGCCCACGGCCTTTCGCCGGAGCAGAGGAAGGCGATCCTGGACCGCGACTGGGTCGCGATGCTGGACCTGGGTGGGTCCATTTTCTACACGTTCAAGCTCGCGGTGCTGGACGACAGGTCGATGCAGTATCTCGGCGGGGTGTTCACCGAGATGTCGGCCGAGGAGTTCGCGGCCGTCATGCGGTCGGGAGGGCGGAGATTTGGCTGAGATCATCTGGGGCCTGGCGACCTCGCACGTGCCGTCCATCGGCGCCGCGATGGACCACCGGAAGACCGCCGATCCCTACTGGAAGCCGCTGTTCGACGGCTACGAGCCGGCGCGTGCCTGGATGGCCGCGCACCGGCCGGACGTGGCGGTGATCGTCTACAACGACCACGCGAACGCGGTCGGCATGGACCTGGTGCCCACGTTCGGGATCGGGACCGCCGAGTTCTATGAGGTGGCCGACGAGGGGTGGGGCCGCAGGCCGGTGCCGCGGGTGACGGGGGCACCGGAGCTGAGCGCGTACCTTGTGGGTGAGCTCGTGGACGACGAGTTCGACATCGCGACCTTTCACCGGCTCGACGTCGACCACGGCCTGACCGTGCCGCTGTCGGTCTACTGCCCGGATCCCGGCGCGGCGTGGCCGTGCGCGGTGGTGCCGATCCTGGTCAACGTGATCCAGTATCCGCAGCCGACGGCGGCCCGCTGCCATGCGCTGGGGAAGGCGCTCGGCCGGGCGATCCGGTCGTTCCCGCAGGATCTGAAGGTCGCGGTCTTCGGCACCGGCGGCATGTCGCACCAGCTCGCCGGCGCGCGGGCCGGGCTCATCAACCCCGAGTTCGACCGCATGTTCCTCCAGGCGATCGAGTCCGAGCCGGAGAAACTGGCCGCGCTCACCCGTGAGGACTACATCCGGGAAGCCGGGACCGAGGGTATCGAGCTGATCATGTGGCTCGTCATGCGCGGCGCGCTGAGCGACAGGGTCGCGCGCGTCCACGACACCTATCACGTGCCCGCCTCCAACACGGCCGCGGCGCTCGCTCTGTTCGAAGACCTGGGAGAGTCATGAGCACGTTCGTCCTGGTGCACGGCGCGTGGCACGGCGGCTGGGCCTGGCGGCGGGTGATCCCGTCGCTGCTCCAGGCCGGCCACGAGGTCCACGCCCCGACCCTGACCGGCCTGAGCGACCGCGCCCATCTCCTCAGCCCGTCGGTCGGGCTGTCCACTCATGTCCAGGACGTGGTGGCGCTGATCGAGGCGTACGACCTCCACGATGTCACGCTGGTGGGTCACAGCTACGCCGGTCAGGTGGTCACCGGAGTCGCCGACCGCGTCCCGGACCGGCTGGCCAGGCGCGTCTACCTGGACGCTTTCGTGGGCGCCGACGGGGACGCCGCGATCGACCTGCTTCCGGAGAAGGTGGCCGGGCACTACCGGGAATCGGTCGCCGGTCCTGGTTTCGGCTGGCTCATCCCCGTACGTTCGCTGCACGTGCTGGGCGTGACGGAGCGGGCGGACCTGGATTGGCTGGAGCCGCGCCTCACCCCGCACCCGTGGCTCACGTACACGGAGCCCCTGCGGGTCCGGGGCTCCGGCCGGGTGCCGGCGGCGTTCGTCGAGTGCACCGACTGGATGCGGGTGTTCCAGCCACACGCCGAGCGGGCAGCGGCGCTCGGCTGGCCGGTACACCATCTCGCCACCGGTCACGAAGCGATGGTCACCGCCCCCAAGGAACTCGCCGAGCTGCTGCTCGCCGTCAACGCGTCCTGAGAGGAAGACCGATGGAGTTCCTGGTACGCACGGAGAACCTGCTGCCGCCCGACACCCCGGACCACACCCGCGAGCACCTGCGCAAGGCCGAGCGGGAGCGCGCCATGGAGCTGCGGGAAGCGGGGATCCTCAAACGGCTGTGGCGGGTCCCCGGGCGCAACGCCACCATCGGCCTCTACGAGGCTGAGGACCCCACGGCGCTGCACGAGGCGCTGATCTCGCTGCCGATGTGGAAATGGATGGACGTGTCCGTCGAGCCCCTGGCCACGCACCCGCAGGAGCCGCACCGGTAGTCGTGGTGGCCGCCGCCGAACCGGCGGCCACGACGGGAGGCCGAATTCCGTCGTAGGCTGCTCGCACGTCATGAACTGGAGGCTGAGGTGGCCGAGACGACCCTGACCGACACGGTGGCCGAGGTGATGGCCGAGCTGGCCGCGCTCGAGGACCCGAGGACCCGCCAGGTCAACGAGAAACACGGTGACGATCACGGTGTGAACCTCAGCAAGCTGCGCGCGCTCGCGAAGCGGCTGAAGACGCGGCAGGAGCTCGCGGGCCGGCTCTGGGAGACGGATGACACCGCGGCGAGACTGCTGGCGCTCCTGATCTGCCGCCCGAAGGCGTTCGGGCGAGACGAGTTGGACGTGATGGTGCGGGAGACGCGCGCCCCCAAGGTGCACGACTGGCTCGTGAACTACGTGGTGAAGAAGAACCCGCACTCCGAAGAGCTACGCAGAGCCTGGCTGGCCGATCCGGACCCGGTGGTCGCGAGCGCCGGCTGGGCGCTGACCACCGAACGCGTGGCGAAGCAGCCCGAGGACCTCGACCTTCCAGGGCTGCTCGACGTCATCGAGGCGGAGATGAAGGACGCCCCGTACCGGCTGCAGTGGGCGATGAACAACTGCCTGGCCCAGATCGGGATCGAGCACGCCGAGCACCGCGCCCGGGCGATCGGCATCGGTGAGCGCCTGGAGGTGCTCAAGGACTACCCGACTTCCCCGGGCTGCACGTCTCCGTTCGCGCCCACCTGGATCAACGAGATGGTGCGCCGGCAAGCGTAGGAAGGCTCACGCTCGCGCCGCTCATCCCTCCCGCCGGGCGCTCAGGAGGTGAGTACGGGCGCGAGGGTGAACGTCGGCACCAGGCTTGGGTCGTTGAATGCCGTGATGCGCGCGATCCGGGCCCCGATCAGCGTCAGGACCTGGACGCCGTGCCCCTCGTACCGGCCGTCGCCAAGGCGCAGATAGGTGACGACGGCGGGCTGGCCGTTGGCGCCGGTGGGCACCAGCCGGAATCGGTCCCTGCGCAGCACCCGGTCGGCCAGGAACCCGGCGACGGCCCGCCGACCGGTGAACCAGACCTCGTTCGGCGGCATCTCCAGCTCGACATCGGCCCGCAGCAGGTTGACCAGCGCGCCGGAGTCGGCCCGGGTGAACGCGTCGACATAATCGTCGAGGAGGGTCCGGCGGGTTTCCTCGTCCGGCTCGGCCAGGTCGTCCTCCACCGGTCCTGCCTCGGCCAGGCGGACCCGGGCGCGGCGGAGCGCGCTGTCGACGGCCGCGGTCGTCGTGTCCAGCATCTCGGCGACCTCGGCCGTACGGAACTCCAGCACATCACGCAACGTCAGCACGGCCCGCTGCCGGGCGGGCAGGAGCTGGAGCGCGGCGATGAAGGCGAGCCGCACCCCCGTTCTCCCGGCCACGATCGCCGCCGGGTCACCGGCCCTGAACAGCGCGTCGGGCGCAGGTTGGAGCCATGCCACCGACGGCTCACGGGAGACGAAGGCCACCCGGTGATCGTCCGAAGGGGCGCCCAGTCCCGACGGAAGCGGCCGCCGCGAGCGGGTCTCCAGCGCCGTCAGGCAGGCCATGGTGGCGATCTTGTACAGCCATCGGCGCACCGAGGACCGGCCCTCGAACCGGCCGTACGCCCGCCACGCCCGCAGGTACGTCTCCTGCACCAGGTCCTCGGCGTCATGGATCGAGCCGAGGATCCGGTAGCAGTGCGCGAGCAGTTCCGGCCGGAACTGCTCGGCCAGGGCGGCGAACTCGGTGTCCGACGGCATCGCGGCTCCTCCCGGAGATGCTGTGTGATCCACTGTTGGCGGCGGCTCAGCCGACCGGGCGCGATCCGGCGCCTCCGACCATGTACTCCGGAGCGCTTTCTGGGTTCCCGGCGATTTCCACGACGGCCTCGGCGACCTGCTCGGGGGTGAGGAGCGGCCTCATGCCTTCGACGAAGGCGTCCCGATCGACGCCCTGGCGTGCGGCGTAGCCCGTCACCCCCACCGTACCGACACCTCCCAACGGGGTCAGCTGGGGAAGCAGCGTACGGAACCGGATGTCCAGCCCGGCCCGCTCCGACTCCTCGGCCGCGTAACCGCGCAGGTATCTGATGGCCGCCTTCGCGCTGGCGTATCCGCCGCTGAGCGGGGACCCGCCCAGGACGGCGCCGCTGGACATCGTGACGACCACGCTGCCGGGCGCCAGCGGCTCCCGCAGCGCCGCCCGGGTCCAGGTGAAGACGTGCCGGGTGTCGGTGTGCCAGTTGCGGCTGAAGGTCTCCCAGGTCTGCTCGTGCAGCGGTGCCATGTGGGGCGCCGCCCCGGCGTTGAGGACGAGCAGGTCAGGTCGGTGCTCGCGGATCACCTGCTGCGCGAGCGCCTCGTCGGTGGCATCGGCGGCGACGGCGGTGAAGCCCTCGCCCAGTTCGTCGCGTACGGCGCGCAACTCCTGCTCGTCCCGGGCGATACCCACGACGCCGGCACCCGTGGCGACAAGTGCGGCGGCGATCGCGCGCCCGAAGCCACGACTGGCCCCGGTGACGACAGCGGTTTTGAAGGACATCAGAGCCTCCGGAGTGGTGGTCGGGTTCTGTTCCGCATCCAGACCAGCCGCCGTGTTGAAATCCGTCGCCGCATCGGAAATCCATGATGTGATGTGCGTCACCGAGGAGCCGGTCACACCTTCCGGACCGGGGCGGGACCCCCCTGGTGTGCATGATGTCGCCGTTGAGCCGCAGCCATATGATCAGGACCATCGGCGCCGCGCACACCGCTCAACCTGCGGAAACAGGGTAGAGCGAAGCTCGCCCCTGCCCACGTGTGCCGGGCCGGGGCGAGTGGAGGGGTCACCGGGTCAGTGGTCGGTGTCCTTGGTCTTCACCTTGCAGGTGGAGGTGGCCGTCTTCCCCTGGTCGCTCACCGAGGTCGCGGTCAGCTTGATCGTGGCGGAGTGGGCGCTACCCGGCGTACGGGTCACGTAGACCGGGACGTCGACCGACCCGCCGAACGCGGCCGTGGTCAGGTTGTTGGGCAGTTGGGCCGACCAGCCCGAGCCCGACGCCGAAGCCGACAGCCGGTAGACGTCGTTGCGCAGTTGGGCCCGCTCGTCCTGCGGATGCAGCGCCGGGTCGGTGGCCGCGTCCTTGCCGGTGTTGGTCAACTGGAAGGAGCAGTTGGTGGCGTTTTCGGGGGCCTTGCCGCCTACCCTCCCCTTGTCCAGCGCCACGCCGCGCCGCTGCGGCCCGGCGCCCGCCGGGTTCTGCACACCGAGGACGTAGTGCAGGAACCCCTTGGCGTCCTCGTACTTGTCGACGATGTAGAAGTGCAGGCCGTTCGCGGCGTCGACGTACTCGTTCTTCGATCCCGAGTTCGTGCCGGCGTGGAACAGGGCGTCGTTGAGCTGCCGGTAGTCGCCGATGGTGCGCATCACCTTGGTGCCGTCAGGCCGCTCGTAGTCGAGCTGGTCGATGTCTTCCGGATGCGCGTCCACGACCCACGTGAAGCAGTTGTAGCCGCAGGTCGAGCCCTCCTTGCCGTCCTGTCCGGGCTCGTAGGGCTTGTTCTTGGCGATCAGTACGCCGTTGTCCGGCTGGAACGAGCCGTACCCGATCCGCTGCACCGTCTCAAGCGTGTAGTTGCTCCACCCGCCGGACGGGCCGCCGCCGTCGCACAGCGGGTTGGTGTTGACGTCACAGGCCGGCGAACGGTCGGCCGGTGCGTTGCCGTCCAGCAGCACCTGCAGCCCCGCCCGGGAGCCCTTCGGCGGCGGGCTGGTGTTCACGGCCCTGGCGATCACGTCCACGACGGCGAGGCCGGACTTGGCCAGCCCGTCACGGTTGAGCCGCGCCACCGAGGCATAGGGGACGAAGCCCATTCCGATCTTGTTCCGCAGGGTCTGCTCGGCTCCCATCGAGGCGCCCTGCTGCGCGGGGACCTGCCAGCGGTTGTGCGGACCGCCCGGCCCGTTGAACGAGCCACGGTCCAGCATGTCCCACGGGCCCGAACCCGCCCGGTGGTACGGCTGCGCGTACGGATTGTTGTTGTTGTCACCGATGCTGAAGAAGAAGTGGCTCAGCTCGTGCGTGATCGTGCCGGAGCTCTCACCCTGCCGGACCGTCGCCTGGCCCCACAACTGCGAGCCGGCGAGCCAGGAGGTCCAGGGGACGTACCGGCTGCGTACGGTGGTGGGCTGGTCCGGGTTCGGGTTGCCCCAGGTCTCGCGCGGCACGTCCGCCGGCGAGTTGAACGTCATCTCGCCGAACTCCTGCCACACCGAGGTCTCGTCGTAACCGGCGTAGATCCGCAGGACGACGTCGTAGCCGCAGTTGCCGGTGCAGTCCGCGTCCTCGTGCCAGAGCTTGTCGGCGTCGGTCTCCAGCCTGGTCCCGGCACAGTTGTTGATGCCGGCCCCGTCGGTGACCGTGACCGTCCCGTCAAGGGTGAGATGGGTGCTGTCCGGAATGCCGGTGACGACCCTGCGTCCGGACGGGGACACCCCCGCGATCGTGATGACGTCGCCGACCTTGAGGAACTCGGTCGACGCCACCGCGATGGTGGTCACGTCGGCCTGGCTCCCGGTCACCGTGGTCTGGCTGGGGCAGCCCTGCTGCTGCTCCTGGCCGATGTCGTTGAGGCCGTACTGGAAGGAGTCCTTCGGCAGTTCGTACGGCCCGTAGGCGGTGATCGAGGGGACGCCGATCTTTCCGCCGCTCTGCTCCATCCAGTACCCGTTGATGGTCTGGAAGTTGTTCACCGGGCTCGGCTTGTTGAAGAAGTCGGCGTAGAACCGCGGGACCTCATCCCGGGTGATGGGGTCGATCTGCGGGTTACCGAAGGGGTCGGACTTCTTCGGCTTGGTGATCACGAACGGCTGGTTGGGGAAGTCCACGGCCACGAGTGCCACCCGCAGCGCGCGATCGGTGGGGATCGCGCCGTTGGTTGCCCAGCTCACTCCGGGGATCGGCTTGTAGTCCTGCCAGGTCATGTCCTGCTGGTCCTGTACGCGCTGCGGGTCGATGGGCCGCATCGCGGGAGGCTCGAACGCCATGGTGTCGGCCTGGCCGGCCTGCGTCATGTTCAGCGATACGCCGAGCAGCAGGGCACCGAACACCGCCAGGGTCCTGATCGACAATCGTTGGGGTAAACGGCGGCCACGGTTCAAGATCACAACAAACACCTTCCTCGACGAACGTGCCGCACCATATGGCTCGGAAGTGTTCCCCGTCACGGTGCAGATGCCGAAAGCGCGCGGCCGCCCGCTCCGACGTCTGTCGGGATAGTGCGCGAGCTCACGTCCTAACAACCATCGCGGGCGACGCGAGCCGACTCCCTAACCATCGCGGGCGAAACGCAGCGAAACGAGGCTGACCGCCAGGGCGATGAGGGCGAGCAGGCCGACGGCCGTCCGGAGCCCGGCGAGTTCGGCGAGCATGCCGACCACCGCGGGACCGGCGAGCAGGCCGACGTAGGCGATCGACGTCGTCGTCCCGATGACGGCCCCACGGCACCCGGACGTGGCCGACCGGCCGGCGAAGCCGTAGATCGTCGGGGTGATCGCGGAGGAGGCCGCACCGGTGAAGGCGATGGCGAGCAGGGTGACCGCGGGGTGCGTCGAGGTCGCGATCAGCAGGACGCCCGCCGTCACGTTCAGGCCGGAGATTCCCAGGATCCACCGGTCGCAGATCCTGGCGGCGGCCCAATGTCCGCACAACCGTCCGGTGATCATCCCGCAGGCGAACACTCCGGGAGCCAGGCTCGCCAATGCCTGCGACGCTCCGGTCACGTCTCGCAGGAAAATTCCACTCCATTGCTGGGCGCCGCTTTCGACGAGCATGGCGAGCGCGGCGAGGGCACCGAGCAGCACGATTTTCCGGTCGATTCGCGGGCGCGGTTTTTCCGCCGTATCGACGGCCCGTCGCGGCATCAAGTGGGGCGGCAACATACGCCGGGCGGCGGGAAGGGCGAGCAGGATGACACCGGTGAAAACGAAGAGTGAAATTCCCGGGTTCTGTCCCGAAAAGGCGAACAGCCCGGCGCAGGCCGTTCCCGCCACCAGGCCGCCGCTGAACAAGGCGTGCGCGCGGTTGAGCACCCTGACACCCGAGGTGCTCTCCACCGTCGCGGCCAGACTGACGACGACGACCTCGACGGCTCCCGTACCCATCCCGAACAGGAGCAGCGCGACGACCAACTGGTCCAGCGACGAGGCCATGATCGGTAAGGGCAGGGTGAGGGCGAACAGCGCGGCCGCGATCACGGCGGGCGCGCGGCCGAATCGGTCGAGCAGCCGCCCGAAAGTGAGCATTACCGGCATTGCGGTCAGTGCCATTCCGAGCAACGCCGTGCCGAATTCTCCATTGGTCACCTCGGAGTTCGCCCGGATCGCGGGCAGCACGGCGGTGTAAAGTCCCCAGCCGAATCCGTAGAACATGAAGGAGAAGAAGACCACTTTCAGGTTCGGCCCGACGGCTTCCGGCCCGGAACGTCGTAAGACGAGCACTGGTTGTTTTTCCGAAAGGGCCATAAAACCATCTTCTTTTCGTTTCGTTCCACGCGCATATTCGGAAATGCTCACTTGGCGTGAGTTTCGCCTTGTCAGGCCCAGAATCAGGTGGGTGGATTCGCCGGCGAGGCGGCGCGTCATGACGGGACCGTGACCCTGTTAGGAGGGAGAAGGGCAGGCGTCGGCTAGCGTTACCACCGTTGACGTCGAGTCATGGTGGTGACGGTGATGGCGGCGGAGGAAAGCGCCCCCCGGGGCCCGGCGGGGCCACGGCGACGCCGGGACGCCGCGGCGACGCGGCAGGCGCTGCTGGAGGCGGCCCGCCGGCGGTTCGCCCGTGACCGCTACGAGGCGGTCAACGTCAGGGACATCGCCGCGGACGCCGGCGTCAACGTCGCCTTGGTATACCGCTACTTCGGGTCGAAGGCGGGGCTGTTCACCGTGGCGGCGGCGACGTCCTCGCCTACATCGACAGCGTCGGGGAACCGACCGGGCTGGAGGGCTGGTCCGCCGGCGCCAACCTGGCACTCGGCGTGGCAGCGCGGTCCGACGCGGTGGACGCGGTGGCCCTCTTGGAGCCTCTGATGCGGGGCGTGCTGGACGCGCAGGAGCAGGCGGCCATCGGCGACGCCGTCACCCGGATGGGCGAACTGGCCGCCGAGGGCGACTTGACGGCCGCGATCCGCGTGTTCGCGGGCGCGCCCTTCAACGACGAGGAGATCGCCGTGGCCGAGACCGCCGGCTACTTCGAGGCCGCGGGCCGCTACGTCCCGCACCTGCTCAAGCTCCTCCAGCAGGTGGTGGCATCCGGAGGGCCCATCACTGAGGATCCGGCCGTGCTCGGCGCGATCTCCGCTCCCGTGCTGGTGCTGCACGGATCCGACACCAGGCCCTGCTACCCCGCCAGCGCGCGGCACGTGGCCGCCCACGTCCCCGACGCGCGGGTGCGGGAGATCCCCGGCGCCGGCCACGCCGCCCCGCTGACCCATCCCGAGTCCCTGGCCCAAGGCACTCACCGAGTTCTTCCGCCCCGCGAGCTCCGACCGGTCACACGACGACGTCCGCCGAGGTGCCCCTGGGAAGCCAGCGGAGGCTTTCACGCAGAGTGGATGAGCCGCCGGCGAGCTCCCGCTCGATGCCTTCGCGGTTTTCCCGGAAGTGCTGCCAGCCCTCGTAGTGGACGGGCAGGACGGTGCGCGGAACGATCGTCTCGTGAAGGCGGGTGGCCTGCCTGGCGGTCATCGTGTAGCGCAGCGGCCCGGTGATCGGGAAGCCGACGCCGCCCAGGTGGAGCAGGATCGTTCCGGGCCGCAGGCGGGTGGCCGCGTCGCGGAGCGCGCGGTGGTAGACGGTGTCCCCGGTGATCCAGAGTGGTCCATGGTCCTGCCCGGGCCAGGTGAGGGCGAAGCCGATGACCTCGCCCACGATCGGCCTGCTGAATGGGGGGCCGTGCCGGCATGGCGTGGCCGCGATGTCGATGGGCGGGCGCCCGGGGGCTTCCAGGCGGGTCGCCTGCCCGGCCCGCAGGCCGCGGACCGGGTACGGCAGGGACCGGGCGCCAGAGGAGGTCGTCACGATCGTTCCGGCGGCCGGCAGCAGGGCTCGGCCGGCATCGTCGAGGTTGTCGCCGTGGTGGACATGGGTGAGCAGGATCGCGTCGATGGGTGGCAGGTCGGTGGGGGCGATGGCCGGACCGGTGAGCTTGCGGGAGGAGGTTCCCCAGCCGAAGGCGTAGGTTCTCCCGGGGGGATCGAAGGTCGGGTCTGTCAGCAGGTGCCAGCCGTCGAAGTCGATGAGCACGGTCGGGCCGCCGATGTGGGTGAAGCCGACCTTCGTCATGTGAACGCTTCCTTCCGTGGTGTCTCAGCAGCGCCATCACCTGGGCGGCGGCGATCGCCTGACGGGGTGGGCGGCTTCCGGGTGGGGGTGCCGAGGTCCGGCGCGGCCGTGTGGCCACGCCGGACGCTCGGCTCAGCCCGCGTGCCTGAGCGCCCAGTCGAGCGCGTGGTCGGCGATCTCCTCCCAGCCCTTCTCGGCGGGCATCAGGTGGCAACGGCCGGGGTACTCGACGACCTCGGTGATCGTCTTTGACTTGTAGTGCTTGGCGTTGGAGCGCTGGACCTTCGGCGGCATGAGGTTGTCGTTCTCGCCGGAGATGAACAGCAGCGGCCTGCGGTCGTCGTTGTGGTAGTTGACCCAGTTGTCGTCCTTGCCCGGGTGGATGTTGGCCAGCGCGCTGCCCCAGAAGATGTGGCCGGAGGCGGGGACGTGGTACCGCTCGTACGTGGCCCGGGCCTCGTCCTCGGGGAAGGTGTTGGTGAAGGCGTAGCGCCACTGGTCGAAGGTGAAGCCGACCGCCTTGTGCCGGTTGGCCGGGTTCTTCAGCACCGGGAACGTGGCGCGGATCTGCGACAGCGGCACCACCTGGACACCCTCGGTGGGCGCGGAGTTGATCGCCACCCCCGCGGCGCCGAAGCCGTGGTCGAGCAGGATCTGGGTGAACACCCCGCCCGCCGAGTGCCCCATGATGATCGGCGGCGTGTCCAGGCCGCGGACCAGCGTCTCCAGCGACTCGATGATCTGCG
The DNA here is from genome assembly GCF_039871825.1 of Nonomuraea sp. B12E4. Taxonomy (NCBI): domain Bacteria; kingdom Bacillati; phylum Actinomycetota; class Actinomycetes; order Streptosporangiales; family Streptosporangiaceae; genus Nonomuraea; species Nonomuraea sp. B12E4. Next base: position 127,197 of record NZ_JBDPME010000004.1, read on the forward strand.
GCACGGTCACCTGCTCGATCGGCGTGGAGTCGGCGTTGAGCTCCTCCACCTCCACCTCGAAGCCGGGGTAGGCGGGGGCGAGGACCGTGAACCCCCTGGCCTGGTAGTGCGTGATCCAGTGCTCCCAGCTCCGGGGCGTCACCCAGAAGCCGTGGATGAGGACGATGGTGTCGGGTGTCATGGTCGGCTCCTTCAGCGCGTGGCGTTGTAGGCGGACAGGACCACCGCGGTCGCGGCGTCCGGATTGGAGGTCATGACAACGTGGGAGGAGCGGATCTCCCTGACCTTGCTGCCGGCACGCTTGGCCATGAAGCGCTGCGCGGCAGGGGGGATGACGTTGTCCTGGGTGGGGATCAGGTACCAGGACGGGATGGTCTTCCAGGCCGGCTCGCCGCTGCCGCCGCTCAGCCCGGTGACGCTGCCGGGCCGCTGCGAGACCGCCATCAGCCGGGTCTTGCTCGCGGGCAGGTCGGCGGCGAACACCTCGCGGAACTTGTCGAGCATGACGTAGCCGTCGGTCCCGCCGGGCGTACCGTCGGGCAGCTTGTAGTCCCGGGCCAGCAGCGCGTCGCCGAGCTTGCTGCCGGGGAACTGCTGGGCGAGCTGCAGCGCGCTCTCACCCTTGTCGGGTGCGAAGGCGCCCAGGTAGACCAGGGCCTTGACGTTGTCGTGGCCGCGGGCGGCGTTGGTGATCACAATGCCGCCGTAGGAGTGCCCGACGAGGATGATCGGGCCGGTGATGGTGTCCAGGACGCTGGAGACGTACGCGGCGTCGCCGGCCACGTCGCGCAACGGGTTGGCCGGCGCGAGGACCGGGAATCCGGCCTTCTGCAGGCGGGCGATCAGGTCGTCGAAACCGGAGGCGTCCGCGAAGGCGCCGTGCACGAGCACCACGGTCGGCTTGGCGCCACCGGTGGTGGTCGTGGACTGCGCGGCCGAGGCCGGGGCGACGGTGGCGGTCAGGCCGAGCGTCAGGGTCAGGGTGGCGAGGGCGAGGCTCAATCCGGGGCGGGGCTGGGTGCGGGTCATGGCGGGTTTCTCCTTGGAGGCTCGTGCTGTCGTCGCAGCACGAGCATCCGGGGTTCGCCGGGTGGCATGAATCGGTCAGTTGACTGCATCAGGGGGTCACGCTTTCGAGTGCGTCACGTAGTGCGGCCCGCGAGGTGATGCCGAGCTTGGGGAATATCCGGTAGAGATGGGCGCTCACGGTGCGGGACGACAGGAACAGCCGCTCACCGATCTCCTTGTTGCTCAGTCCGGAGGCGGCCAGCCTCGCCACCTCCAGTTGCTGGGCGGTCAGACCGTGCGCGGCGTTGGGCCGCTGCGTCACCGCCACGCCGGTCGCCCGCAGCTCCTGCTCGGCCCGTTGCCGCCAGGCGGTCGCACCGACGCCGGCGAACAGGTCCGCGGCCCGGCGCAGTTCGGGCCTCGCCTCGCCGGGCTGCAGGCGGCGGCGTTGCAACTCGCCCAGGGCCAGCCGTACCCGGGCGTGGTCGAACGGCCAGCGTTCGGTCCTCGGCAACGCGAGCGCGGCCCGGAACAGCGCGACGGCTTCGTCGGCCGGCGCCACGAGCGCCTGTGCGGCCCTGATGTGCAGGCGCAGCCGGGGCGTCCGCTCGGCCAGGCTCCCGGCCGCGGCGACATGCGCCCTGGCCTCCTCGATCCGGCCGGTGCGCACCGCCGATTCCACCAGCTCGAAGACCGCCCACGGCGCGTAGGCAACATAGGGGGGGATGACGCCTGGTGGGCTGATGCCGGTCCAGTACGCGTAGGCGCTGTCGTAGTCACCGTGCGCCATCGCGGCGAGCGCGAGATTGCGCGCCGACAGTGACAGGTGCAGGCCGCTGCCGCGCGGCGCGGCCCACTGCTCGACGGTCTTGCTGTACTCCTTGGCGCTGTCGGAGTCGCCCCGGGCGGCGGCGAGCCAGCCGAGGCTGCAGCGCAGGTCGTGGGCCAGGAGGTCCAGGTCGTGGCGTACGCACAGGTCGAGTCCGGCGTTGGCCGCGCTCTCGGCCTCCTCCCACCGACCGGCCAGGAAATGGTCGTGCGCGGCGAGCCAGTAGCCGCTGGCGGCGTGTGTCACCGCACCCCGCCCGACCTCGCCGTCGATCAGGCCGCGGATGCGGTCCCGGCAGTCGGGCAGCAGGTCCATCCAGGTGGCTGCCCGGCACAGCGCGGCCACGCGCCCCGGCGGGGCGTCGGCGGGCAGGGCGTCGAGGGCGGTACGCACGAGCGTCGCCGAACCCCGGCCCAGGAACACGTCGTGCAGCAGGCGTACGAGATCGTCGTCGCAGCCGGTGACCACGTCGGTGACTTCCGCCCATTCCTTCGGATCCTGGGTGTACGAGGCGGCCATCACCCTGACCAGGGAGCCCGCCGCCGGTGTGCCACGCAGCAGACGGCGCGCGGCGTCGAGGTCGCCGTCGCGCAGCATGAGGATCTGCGCCCTGGTGGCCAGGGCCCTTGCCGGGTCGTCGAGGTGGCGGCGCGCCTGGTCCAGCAGGCTCTGGGCCAGGTCGAGCTGCCCGGACTCGCTCGCCAGCTCAGCGGCGTGCTCCAGCCTCGCGGCGCGGGCCGGAGGGTCGGGAGTGAGGTCGGCCGCCCGCTGCAACGCCTTGACCGCCAGCCCGGTGCCGCCCTTGAGGCTCACCGCGCGGGCGGCCTTCTCGATCTCGGCGGCCACCCGCTCGTCCGGCTCCACGGTGGCCGCCGCCAGGTGCCACATGCGCAGCTCGGGATCGGCCTTGTGCTGCTCGGCCAGCACGGCGTGCGCGTCGCGCGTCTCCTCCGGCGAGGCCGTCTTGATGATCGCGGATCTGACCAGCGGGTGGCGGAACCGCAGGCCCGACGGGGTCGAGTCACGGGTGACCAGGCCCGCCCGCTCGGCCTCCAGCAGCTCGTACGGCGACAGCTCGGCCCGATGCTCCAACCGATCACCGTCGAGGGCCGCCACCAGCAGCGTCGTCCGGATCCGCGGCGGCAGCTCCAGCAGCCGGCCCGCGAAGCCGGTCTCCAGCCGAGTACGCAGGGACGCGCCGCTGGGCAGCAGCTCCACACCCGCGGAGGTCTGCGGCAGCTCGTTGATCGCCAGCGGATTGCCCGCGGCCTCGGCGAGCACCCGCTCGCGCACCGACGGCGGCAGGCCCGGATGGAGCAGGTCCAGCAGTTGCCCGGCCGCCTCGTCGTCGAGCGGCCCGACCTCCAGCAGGTGGATGCCGGGCGTGACGCGCTCGGTGGCCGTCAGCGGCCGGCGGGCGAAGACGGCCCGCACGTCGTAGGGCTGGAGCCGTAACAGGATGAACATCATCACCTCGCGCGTGGGATGGTCCACCCAGTGCGCGTCCTCCACGGCGATCAGCACCGGCCCGTCCTCGGCCACGGCCGCCAGCACCGCCAGGGACGCCACCGAGATCGCCAGCCGGTCGGGGGCCGGTCCGTCCCGCAGCCCCAGCACCCGGCGCAAGGTGTCCCGGTGGAAGGGCTCCACCCGGTCCAGATACTCCATCACCGGTGCGAACAACTGGTGCAGTCCGGCGAAGGCCAACTGGGCCTCGGATTCGAAGCCACTGCCGCCCAGCACCCTGATGCCCTGTTGCCGGGCGTAGGCGACGCCGGCCCGCAACAGCACGGACTTGCCCACGCCCGGGTCCCCGTGCAGCACGATGTTGGGCAGGACGCCGGGCGCACGGTCGATCGTCTGCCGCAGCGTGGCCAGCTCTCCGGCCCGTCCGATGATGTCCACGTGGTTCGTCTCCTCGGTGCAGTCAGTTGACCGATTGCCGTGCTTCCGGGGTGCGGCATGCTGGGCGGGTGCCGCGACTACAGGTGGGGACAGACGTGAGCCTCTTCTTCGAGGACGTCGGTGACGGGCCGCCCGTGGTCCTGGTGCACGGCTGGCCCCTTTCGCACCGGTTCTGGGAGCTCCAGATCGGCCCGCTCGTCGAGGCCGGCCGCCGGGTGGTCTGCTACGACCGGCGCGGCTTCGGGCGCTCCAGCCATCCCTGGCACGGCTACGACCTCGACACCTTCACAGCCGACCTGGCGGCCCTGATCGAGAGCCTCGACCTGACCGGGCTGACGTTGGTGGGCTTCTCCACCGGCTGCGCGGAGGCCGTCGGCTACGCCGCCGCGTCCGAACGGGTGGCCCGGCTGGTGCTGGGCAGTCCGGTGCTCTATCCGGACCCGCTCGCGCACGAGCTGCTGACCGCCTCGAAGCGGCACCGCATCCCCATGCTCGACGATCTGCTGCTCAGGTTCTTCGCCGTCGACGGGCACAGCACGCTGGACGAGCCGACGCGCCAGTACCTGCTGCGGCACGCCGCGGAGTCCTCCCCCAAGGCGACCGCCGGCTCGCTGGCGGTGTGGGGCGCCGCCGACCCCCGCCCCGAACTGGCCCGCGTCACGGTGCCCACACTGATCATCCAGGGCGAGGGAGACTCGTTCGTGCCCCCTGATGACAGCGGGACGCGCGTCGCGCGGGCGGTCGCCGGCAGCTCGCTCGCGACGATTCCCGCCGCGCCGCACGGCGCTCCGCTCACCCACTTCGAGCAGTGGAATGAGCTCGTGATGGAGTTCCTGGCGAGATGACGGCACGCAGCGACGGTACGTTCCGCGTGACGGATCCCGGTATCAGTCGCGTGACGTATCTCCGAGCGCGTCACGCAGTTGCGCCCGCGAGGTGATGCCGAGCTTGGGGAAGGCCCGGTACAGGTGAGTGCTGACGGTGCGGTGCGACAGGTAGAGCTGCTGACCGATCTCCCTGTTGGACAGCCCGGCGGCGGCCAACCGGGCGATGTGCAGCTCCTGCGAGGTGAGCAGCTCGGCGGCCGGCGCCACGCGCAGGTCGCTGGCCTCGCCCGCGGCCCGCAGCTCCTGGCGGGCCTTCTCACCCCAGGCGAGCAGCCCGAGCACGTCGAAGGCGTCGCGGGAGGCCCGTAGTGGCACCCGTGCTTCCTGGATCCGCCGCCGGCGGCGCAGCCACATGCCGTACGCGAGCAGCAGACGCGCCCGGGCGGTGGGCCAGCGCGACAGGTCGGCGCCCAACGCGTCCTGGTAGAGCGCCTCGGCATCGGCGTCGTCGGCCAGCAGCGCGCGGGTGTGCCGCAGCCCCACGTGTAGCAGCGGAGACGGGGTCCGGGCGGCCACCTGCTCCAGGTCGGCCACCGCCCGCCGGGCCGGCTCCGGGCGGCCGGCCGCGACGGCGGCCTCGGCCAGCTCGCTGATCACCCACTGCCGCCAGATCAGGTGGTGGGCGACGTCGCCCGGCTCGAACAGCCGCCACAGGTGCCCGAACGCGTCGTCATACCGCCCGGCGCACAACGCGATCATGCCCCTGGCATGCTGGAGCAGCGCCGCGACCGAGCTGATGGCGACGGTGCCGAGCACCCGCTCCCCCTCTGCGGCCAGCACCAGGCCGCGCTCCTCCTCACCGCGGAGTCCGGCCAGCAGCCCCAGCATCCCCAGGGCGGTGGCCAGCCGTCGCGGCTGAGCGGTCTCCCGGGCCAGGCGTTCGGCCTCTTCCGCGACCAGCAGCGCCCCGGCCCAGTCGCCGCAGAAGATCTGCCGCCACACCTGCGTGCTGAGCGCCCGCGTGAGCAGGCCCAGCCGGCCCTGGGTGCGCAGATCGGCGATCGAGATCTCCATGAAGTCGCCGACCAGGTCGAAGGCGCCGACCGTGCTCGCCGCGATGCCGAGCAGCCTGGTCACGCCCCCGTCCAGCCGGGTGTCGCGCATCTTGGTCAGGCGCTCGATGACCTCCGCCCCGTGTTCCACCGCGCCCGCCGTGGCAAGGGTGACCAGCAGCTCCGGGTCGTCGTCGCCGGCCGCGAGCCGTTGGGCCAGGGCGATGACGCGACTGCGCTGCTCCCAGCCGGGATCGCTCCACCAGCAGCGGATGGCCGCCGCACGGACGAAGTTGAGCGCGAGCTCGCGGTCGCCCGCCGCCTCCGCCGCTTCGGCCGTCATGACCAGCCGGCGGATCCGCGCGGGACCCTCGTTACGTCCCTCGTTACGTCCCTCGCCGAGCACCTCGCTCAGCCAGACGCCCCTGGCGCGCGGCAGCTCGCCGAGGTAGGACGGCTTGGCCATCGCGATCAGTTCGGCGGCCTCGTCGCCACGGCCGAGCTCGAAGGCCAGCTCGGCCGCGGCCAGCAGGCGGCGGGCGCCTGCCGCGGGCTCCTCGCTGACCTCCGCCGCCCGGCGCAGGGCGGTCACCGCCACCGGGATCGCGCCGCGTTGCCGGGCCCGCGCGGCCACGCCCTCCAGTTCGGCGGCGACGGACTCGTCCCGATGGGCGAGCGCCGCGGCGCGGTGCCAGGCCCTGCGATCCGGGTCGCGGGCGTGTACCAGGGCCAGCGCGGCGTGGGCGGCCAGGCGATCGGTGGGGCCGGCCTTGTGGTAGATCGCCGAACGCACCAGCGGGTGGCGGAAGCGAAGGGCCTGCTCGTGCAACTCGACCAGGCCCGCTGCCACGGCCGGAGCCAGCGCCTCGGCGGTCAGCTCGGTGCCCGTCACCACCCCACCGCCGGCGCAGGCGGAGGCCAGATCGTGGCCGTCGTCGGCCGCGGCCACCAGCAGCAGTGCTCTGGTGTGCGGCGGAAGCTCGGCCAGCCGCACGGCGAAGGCCTGCTCCAGGCGCGCGGTGAGCGGCAGGACCGCCGTCTCGTCCGTGATCGTCCCGGCATCCAGCGCGAGCGGCAGCTCGACCAGGGCGAGCGGGTTGCCGGCCGCCTCGCTCAGCACGCGCCAGCGCATGCCGACGCTGAGCCCGGTGGCCTGGGCGTCCAGGAGCGCCTCGGCCGCGGCGGGCTCCAGGCCGGTCAGCCGCAGCTCGGGGACGTCGCTGGCGTCCAAACTGGTGGGATGGCCGTCGCGCAAAGCCATCAGCAGCACGATCGGATCCGATCGCACGCGCCTGGCCACGAACCCCAGCACCTCGGTGGTGGGGCCGTCCAGCCACTGGACGTCGTCCACCACGATCAGCAGGGGCCGGCGGGTCGCCGCGTCACCCAGCAGGTTGAGGACGGCCAGTGCGACCAGGAAAGGCTCGGGGTCGCCGACGTCGGTCATCCCGAAGGCGCCGAGCAGCGCCTCGCGCTGGCGGGTGGGCAGCTGACCGGCGGCGCCGAGCATCGGCCGCAGCAACTGGTGCAGCCCGGCGAAGGGCAGATGGGTCTCGCTCTGCACCCCGGACGCGGTGGACACCAGCAGGCCCCGGGCCTCGGCCCGCTCGGTGGCGACGGCCAGCAGGGCCGACTTGCCGATCCCCGGCGCACCGCGTACGACCAGGGCGTCTCCGCGTTGGTGAACGCGGTCCACGAGCTCCGCGAGTTGCGCGACCTCGCGCTCGCGCCCGAAGAGCGTGATCACGGCATCCCTCCCGCCAGAGCCCCGTGATCGAATGGTCGCATAAGTACGTCATGTTACGAATGACCAGTGTCTTGACTTCTCCTAGCATCAGCAGGGCCTCGCATCAGCCCGTGGAGCAGTCAATGATCAGACCCGTCCTGGAACCGGCTGCCCAGGCCTTCGCCGATGCTACCGCCGGCCCTCCCTACCTGCACGCTATGCCGCTCGAAGCGGGCCGCCGGGCGCTCGCGGAGGTCCAGTGCCCGGACCTCCGCGTTCCAGGCGTCACCCGGCAGCCGATCGAGGGGACGAGGCTCACCGTCTTCCGCCCCGAGCACGCCGCAGGCCCGCTGCCCGCGGTGCTCTACCTGCACGACGACTGGGTGTTCGGCGGCGAGCACGCCCACGGGCGGCTGGCCCGCGAACTGGCCTGCGGGTCTGGGGCGGCGACGGTGTTCGTCGACTACAGCCTCTCGCCCGAGGCCCGGTACCCCGCCGCGCTCGGCGAAGGGGAGGCGGCGCTGACCTGGATACGCGCGTACGGCGGCGCCCACGGCCTGGACACCTCGAAGATCGCGGTGGCCGGCGGCAACCTGGCCGCCGCGCTCGCCCTGGCCGCCCGTGGGCGCCTGGCCGCACAGTTGCTGCTGTGCCCGGCCACCGACGCCTCCTGCGACAGCCCCTCCTACCGTGAATTCGCCGAGGGCTACTTCCTGCGCGCCGACGGCATGCGCTGGTGCTGGGACCAGTACACCGCCGACGAGGTGCGGCGCGACGAGCTGACCGCCTCGCCGTCGCGGGCCACGGCGCACCAGCTCGCCGGGCTGCCGCCGGCCCTGGTCCTCACCGCCGAGGCCGACGTGCTGCGGGACGAGGGCGAGGCCTACGCCGCCAACCTGCGGCGGGCGGGCGTACCCGTGACCGCTGTGCGCTACCAGGGAGTCATCCACGGGTTCATGACGCTCAACGCCCTCCGCGGCACCCATGCCGCCCAGGCGGCGATCGACCAGGCCGGACGCTTCCTGGCCCGGGCACTCGGTCTCTGACAACGGGCACCCGGACCCCCGGTGGGACCCAGGGGCCTGATCGCCCTCCCAAGCTCCTGATGAACGTCGCCGACGGCTGTTGAACCGCTGAGATCGTTGCAGGAGTATTGAAGTCTCCACGTCGTCGCGTGCCGTCCGAGCGGCATCCTTCACCTGAAGGAGCACTCGATCACCACCCCGTTCAGCTTCGCGGAGGTGCTGCGTCGCCATCGGCACGCGGCACTCCTGACGTTGGAGCAGCTCGCCGAGGCCTCGGGCGTCAGCGCCCGGACGCTGTCGGACATGGAACGCGGACGCAGCAAGGGCCCCCAGCACCGGACCGTCACCGCGCTGGCCGACGCCCTCGGCCTGGCCGACGCCGACCGCGAACAGCTTGTCGAGCTGGCGCGCGGGGGCCGCCTGCGCGACCGCTGGACCCGCGCCACCGGCCTGTGCGAGCTGCCCCGCTCCGTCGACGACTTCACCGGCCGAGCCGCGGAACTGGCCTGGACCAGCGAATTGATGCACACCGGAGATGTGCCGGGGGTCGCGGCCGTGGGCCTCATCACCGGCCCGGCCGGGCTGGGCAAGACCACCCTGGCCGTCCGCGCCGCCCACGCCCTGCGGCCGGACTTCCCCGACGGGGTGTTCTTCCTCGACCTGTTCGGCATGTCCCCACAACCCCTGCCCGTCGAAGAGGCTCTGGGCCTGCTGCTTCGCGCACTCGGCAGCGCAGAGCAGCAGATCCCGGGCGACGTCGCCGGGCGGGCGTCCCTGTATCGGTCGCTGCTGCGCGATCGGCGCGCGCTGGTCGTGCTCGACAACGCCGCCTCCGAGGGGCAGGTCCGGCCACTGCTGCCTGGCGGCGGGTCGGGCAAGGCCCTGGTGACCGCTCGCCGCCTGCTGGCCGGGCTGGAAGGAGTGCGCAGGCTCAGCCTCGGGCCCCTGCCCCTGATGGAGGCCACCGAGCTGCTGAACGCAATCCTGAAGGACCGCGGCGCCTCGGACGAGGGATCGGCCGTCTGGCAGCTCGCGCAGATGTGCGGCGGCCTGCCCCTCGCACTGCGGATTGCCGGAAACCGGCTGGTCAGCCGGCCCGGCTGGAACGCCGCCGACCTCGCCGCCCGGCTGACGAACGAGGAGCGCCGCCTGGACCAGCTCAGCGCCGGCGACCTGAAGATCGCCAGCGCGTTCGGGTTGTCCTACGAGCACCTGGCCGACTCGACACGGCGGGTCTTCCGCCGGCTCGCCCTGGTGCCGGGCCGCAGCTTCGACGCCGCGCTGGCCGCCGTGGTGGGCGGCACAACGATCGAAGGGGCATGGGACGCCCTCGACGAACTCGTCGACCTCGGCCTGCTGCAGGACAACATGTCGGGGCACTACCGCTTCCACGACCTGGTCCGGCTGTTCGCCCGCGACCGGCTCTGGGAGGAGGAGCCCGCGGCCGAGCGCGATGCGATCACCGTGACGATGACGTCGTGGCTGCTGCAGATGGCCACCAGCGCCGGGCGGTGGTTCGAGCCGGGGCACGAGCGTCCCGACCGGCCCGACGCCGACCTGTCCTCCCCGGAGGAGGCCGACCACTGGCTGCGCGTGAACGTGGACAGCTGGCTGGGCGCGTTACGCCACATGGCGGGCATCGGCCGGTCCGCCGCCGTCCTCGACTGCGCCGAGTCGATGCACTGGTTCTCCGACCGATGGATGCACGCACCGCATTGGCACGAGGTCTTCACCCTCGGTGCCGAGGCCGCCGCCGCCCTGGGCGATCCGGTCCGGCAGGCCACGCAGCTCAACCTGCTGGCCTGGGTCCATCTGGTGCCACGGGAGGACCTGGAGACCACACTGCGCTACACGGCCCAGGCGATGGACCTGGCAACTCGCGGTGGTGCCACAGGGGAGATCGCCTTGGCCCACCACATCGCGGCAGGCGCGCTCCGACGGCTCGGGCGGCTCGACGAGGCCATCGCGTCGGAGATCCAGGCGGCGAAAATGTTCAAGGCCGACGGCGACATCGACCGGTACTGCCATTGTCTCGGCGCCCTCGGCACCTGCCTTCGCGATGCCGGACACTACAACGAGGCGCTTGAGCAGTACCTCGACCTGTTGGCGCTGCTGAACGACGAACGGTCGGGGATGACGCCGAGCGTCGCGGCGTTCGCCCGGCCGATCGCGCTTGCCCGCGTCGGCGAATGTCTGGGACTGCTCGGCCACCGGTCTGAGGCGATCAGCAGGCTCACCGAGGCGATCAGCCTCATGGAGCAGGCTCAGTTGCCCGTCCCGCAGGCCCGCGCCCTGGAGACACTCGCGGCCGTGCTGGCCGACGAGGACCGTACTGGCGAGAGTTGCCATACCTACGCGCGCGCGGCCGAAGTGTACGAGGCCATCGGCGACACCGAGGCGAGCAGCCGCTGCCGCGACCTGGCGAACGCCGCGACCTGACGGTTCCGCACCACTTCTGCGTCCGGTTCTGCGTGGCCGCGGAGCGGGTGCGCGGCTTGTATGGAGTGCAGCGGGACAGGCGTCGGGCCTGTGTCCACCCAGCTCAGGAGCGGCCATGACGTCGCGTCGCTGGTGTACGTCGCCGTCGTCGCCGACCTCATCCGCCAGGCCGCCGCCTGACGACGTCCGCCCTCGCGCGGTCACATAACGGTCAGACCCGGCCTCCCATTGAGCAGCCGGCGGGCCTGCCCGTGACCGCGGCGCTCCACCAGGAAGTCATCCACGGATCTCTCACGCTCAACGCCTGCGCGGCACCCATGCCGCCCAGGAGGCGATCGACCGGGCCGGACGCCTTCCGGCGCGGGTGCCCGGCCCTGACCACAGGAGGCAGACATGGCAAGTAGACCGGTGACCAAGGCCGCCGTCATCGGCACTGCGCTCGAGTTCTACGACCACGCCCTCTTCGGGCTGGGAGCGGCGATCGTCTTCGACAAACAGTTCTTCCCCGCCGACCAGCCTCTCGCGGGCACTCTGGGCTCCTTCGCCGCGTTCGCGGTCGGGTTCCTTGCCCGTCCCATCGGCGGTGTCGTGTTCGGCCACTTCGGCGACCGCGTCGGGCGCAAGCCCATGCTGGTCATGACGCTGCTGCTGATGGGACTGTCCACGGTCGGCATCGGGCTGCTGCCCACCTACGAACAGGTGGGCCCGGCGGCGCCTGTCCTGCTGACACTGCTCCGGCTGGCGCAGGGCTTCGGCGCGGGAGCCGAGTACGCGGGCGCCCTGGTCATGGTGGCCGAGACCAGTGACCCCCGCCGGCGGGGCCTGTGGGCCTCGCTTCCCGGCGCGGGCGTCCAGATCGGCATCCTGACCGCCACACTCGTCTTCACCGCGGTCACGGCGCTGCCGTCGTTCGAGACCTGGGGCTGGCGGTTGCCGTTCCTGCTCAGCCTGGTGGGTGTGGGCGTGGGACTGCTCCTCAGGTTCCAGGTGCGGGAGTCGGAGCTCTTCGAACGCGAGCGCGCGCGAGGCTTGAGCCGCTTCCCGGCGCTGGAGGTCATCAGGAGGCAGCCGCGGATCCTGCTGATCGCCTTCGCGGCCAACGCCCCCTTCGGTGCGATCGCGTACATCCTCAATGTTTTCGTGCTGTCGTACGTGACCAGGACTCTCGGTCTGCCGGCCACGGTGGGGCTGGGCGCCAAACTGCTCGCCTCCGCTGTGGCGATCGCGGCCACGCCGCTGTTCGGGCTGCTGGCCGACCGTGTCGGCCGCCGTCCCGTCTTCCTCAGCATCGCGCTCTTCCTCTGCGTGTTCGCCTTCCCGATGTTCTGGCTGGTCGACACCGGCCGGCCCGAGCTGGTGATCCTCGCGATCACGGTGGGGTACGGCGTCTGCGTCGCCGGGATGTTCGCCGTACTGGCCTCGCTGTTGACCGAGCTGTTCGACACCCGCTACCGCTACAGCGGCGTGGCGATCGCCCGCGAGTGGACGGCAGCGCTGACCAGCGGCCCAGCCCCGCTCGTGGCGGCCACCCTGGTGGCGGGCGCCGGCGGCGCGTCCTGGCCCATCGCCCTGCTGCTGGTGGTGTGCGCGGCGATCGCCTTCACTGCCGTCCTGTTCGCTCCGGAAACCCGCCATCGGAACCTGACCGAAGTCGTGAGCGAACCGGCGATCCGTACGGGTGCAGTCATCTGACCGATTGCCGCCGGGCGTCGCGGATCTAGCGTCGAGCCCATCGACACCAATCTGGAAGGGACCTGAAATGCCCTACGTGAGCGCCGCCGACGGCACGCAGATCTTCTACAAGGACTGGAGCAGTGGCCGGCCCGTCGTGTTCAGCCACGGCTGGCCACTGAACGCCGACGCGTGGGACAACCAGCTCCACCTGGTCGCCTCCCATGGCTTCCGCGCCATCGCTCACGACCGTCGCGGCCACGGCCGCTCCGGCCAGTCGTGGCACGGCAACGAGATGGACACCTACGCCGACGACCTGGCCGCCCTGCTGGACACGCTCGACCTGCGCGATGTCGTACTGGTCGGGCACTCCACGGGCGGCGGCGAGGTGGCCCGCTACATCGGCAGGCACGGCACCGCCCGGGTCGCCAAGGCCGTACTGCTGGGTGCGGTCCCGCCGCTGATGCTCAGGACAGACGCCAACCCCCACGGTCTGCCGATCGAGGTGTTCGACGGTATCCGGGCCGGGGTCACGGCCGACCGGTCCCAGTTCTACAAGGACCTGGCCCTCCCCTTCTACGGCTTCAACCGGCCGGGCGTGCAACCCTCGCAGGGGGTCATCGACGCCTTCTGGCTCTGGAGCATGCAGGTGGGTGTCAAAGGCGCGCTCGACTGCATCAGGGCCTTCTCCGAGACCGACTTCACCGAGGACCTCAAGCGCTTCGATGTCCCCACCCTGATCGCGCACGGGGACGACGACCAGATCGTGCCCATCGTCGCCTCCGCGCTGGAATCCGCTCAGCTCGTCAAGGACGCCACCTTGAAGATCTACGAGGGTGCACCGCACGGTTTGGCCGGTGCCCTCGAACGTGACTTCAACAACGACCTACTGTCGTTCCTCACCCAATAGAGGCGCTCACGACCCGATAGGGGCCCGCCGCGCATCCTGTGGACAGCATGCCGGCCGGTCGGCACCCGCACCGAGGGCCGGCCGGCCGCTCAAAACCGCAAAGAGCGCAACGCGCGAAATCCGCACCATCCTCCCCTGCCACCACCACGCCACCCACGCTCCAAGACGCCATCGAGGAAGACACCGGAGGATGACCGCCGCGCATGCGACCGCACAAGCTGACAGCCTGGTGATCTCCGCCCAGCGATACGTTCTGCCCGAAGCTGGTTGACCGCGGCACGACCATGCTGGACAGGCACGACCATGCCGGGCAGACATGACCATGCCGGGCAGGCATCACGCCGAATCGGCGGCGTCCAGTGCGAGCACAGCGAACGTGGCGAGCCAGTGATCGCTGACGAAGTCACCGGCGATCACCTGGGGCAGGGCGGCCTTCAGTTGCGTCTCAGCGGCAGCGGTGAGCCGCGGGCGCCGCCCATCGTCCGCTGGGAGCGCGGCAGCGATGGCCCACAGCGCCGCCGCGCGGCTGAGCGCGAGCCCGATCAGGTGCCCGATGTGCGGATCGCGTCGATCGGACACGATCGGCGGCTCCAGCAGAGCCTGCGGCTCACCGTGTGCCAGCCCCGGCAGGAACGCCGACAGCCACGCCGCGAACTCCTCGCGAGTCAGTACCCGCCGCATCAGATCCGCCTCAGTGAGGGCCGGCGACACGAAGTCCTGCCCGGACGGTTCCCAGGCCGCCGGATAGTCGCGATCGCTGCCGAACCAGCGCCGGGCGGTCTCGGTGACGACACCCGCGAGTGCCGCGCACCCCGCCGCCTCGGCCGAGTCCAGCACCAGTCCCAGCGCGAACGCGCTGTTGGCATGAACGCCATGGCGGACCGGATAGGTGGCCTTGGCCAGCCACCCCTCGACGAGCTCGGCGACGGCCGTCACCGCCGGCCGCAGTGCGCCCGCCCACCGCGCACCGTCACCGCCGGCCGCTGCGCACCCAGCCGCCAGCGCGAGCAGCCAGGCCCAGCCGTACGGCCGCTCGAACGTCGGGTTGGCCCGCAGGTAGACGGCCTCGGTCATCAGGTGCTCGGGCGTCAGGTGCCGGTCCAGCACCTCACGAACGGCGGCCTCGTCGATCTCCGTCCGGTTCCGCCGGAGCAGCCGTACCAGCAGCCAGTGCATGTGCACCGCGGAGTGCCAGTCGTAGGAGCCGTAGAAGGCCGGATGGTGGACGCGCGGCGGCGCGATGTCGCCCGGACCCGTGACGAGGTGCTGCGGAGCGTTCGGGAACTCCCGCGTCACGTTCTCCAGCGCGAGGCCGGCGAAGCGGGGGGCGAGATCGGCGACGGTCGGCAGTGGATCAGTGGAGAGAACCACCGGTCTCCTTCAGATCGGTGGTCGTGGTGACCGCCGCGGACACGATCGCCGTCAGCGCTTCGGCGATCGAGTGGACGGACATCGACGGCTTGTCGCCACCCGGGACCTGTTCGGGCAGGTAGGGAACGTGCACGAAGCCGCCGCGTACCCCAGGCCGGCCGGAGTCGATGAGATGCATCAGCCCGTAGAACACGTGGTTGCAGAGAAATGTGCCCGCCGTGTGCGAGACGGACGCCGGCAGGCCGGCGTCGCGGACGGCGGCCACGCACGCCTTAACCGGGAGGGTCGAGAAGTACGCTGCCGGGCCGTCCACGACGACGGGCTCGTCGACGGGCTGGGCGCCCTTGTTGTCAGGGATGCGAGCGTCATCGAGGTTGATGGCGACGCGCTCAACCGTGATGCCCGGCCTCCCGCCCGCCTGCCCGACGCAGACGACGACCTCGGCACCGGACTCCTCGACGGCCGCGCGCAGCCGTGCGATGGCGTCGTGGAAGACCACCGGCAGCATCAGTGTCGTCAGCGACACCCCTTCCGGCGGCGTGGTCGCGGCCAGTTGCACCGCCTGCCACGACGGATTGACGCTGGAGCCGTCGAACGGCTCGAATCCGGTGAGCAGCACGTGGGTCATGGGTCTCCTCTCATGCGCCGGCGCCGGTCAGCGGTGCGGGGGCCCGCGGAGACTCTCGACACCCTCGGCTCCGCCGTTTCCCGGCCCCGGCCCCCGGCGGGGCCCGGGGAGGGTCGTGTCGACCAGGTCTGGTCCCGGTCAGGGATGGTGCTCAGAAGGCGATCACGATCTGCCGGCCTTGATCGTGTGGGATACGTACAGGGGACGATCAACCGTAGTCCGCCGGTGCCAGCGGTAGACAGCCGGGCACAACGTGAGAGGCCCGCCACCGTCGCGGACCAGGATCCGCAGTTTGGCGGAGAGCATCTTCTCGCTGATGCCGTCGATGCGCCGGCGCAGCTCGAAGAAGCGCATGGGCCCAGGCGTCAGGGCGGCCAAAATTCGGTCCATTCGCTGTCGAGGATGCTGAAGAGGGCGGAGTCTCGCCAGCCGTCGCGCAATTTGGCGGTGTGGCGGAGGAGGCCTTCATGCGTCATCCCGAGTTTCTTCAGGATGGCTGCGGAGGCGGCGTTTCGCGGATCGCAGGTGGCGTAGATGCGGTGCATGCGGAGTTGGTGGAAGCCGATGTGCAGCAGTTGCCGGCCGATGGCGGTGCCCAGGCCGCGGCCCCAGAGGCTGGGGTGGGTGATGTACTGGATCTCTCCTTGGGCGTGCTGGAGGCTGCGGATGCGGAGCTCTCCCATTCCTATGACGTCATCGTCATGGAGGGCTGCGTAGGCGAAGCGTATCTGTGGCTGCTCGTGCCATGCGGCTACGGCCTCTGTCACGAACTCACGTGTTTCGGTGAGGGAGTTGGGCCCCCATGCCTGATACCGGCAGACTTCGGGAAGGCAGGCCCAGGAGTGGACGGCGTCGACATCGGTGGGTTCGAGCTGCCGGAGTCGGACTTCGGGATGGCTCATGATCTGAATGATGCCTGGCGATTGAGAAGGACGAGGTTCGCGGCGTCTCGTCCTGGCGCGGCCCGAGCACGGCCACGCGTGAGAACGGCCCCCAGGCCGCACGCGCGGCGTGCGGCCATGGGGTGGATGTCCTGCTGCGCGTCTATGCCAAGTGCATCGACGGCCAGGAAAAGATCGTCAACCAGCGGATAGCGGACGTACTGACCGTATGAGATCACGAACAACATCCCTCGAAGGGCTCCGGCTTCCCCCGGGGCCTTTCGGCGTTGCGGGGCCGCGTCATCCCGCGCATACTCCGGATCATGGCCGTCTACCTGGGGAAACGCCACAGGATCCATCCCGCGCATATCCCGCGCCAGCTTCGCGGACGTGCAGCACGCACACGTCTCCGCCCAGCATCCCATCCCCAGTCGAACCGCCGAAGGTTACTTGATCTACTCCAAGGTGAACCAAAGAGAACGGGTGTCACGTCCCAGTGGGGTGCGATCTCTTCGGATTGTCCTCGCCATACTCGCCGCCCTTGTTCTGATCGAACGCGATAGCGCGGAAGACAAGACCCCACCACTGGATCACGTCGTCACAGCTTCGTGCCCGAAGAGGTCCAGTCCTGACTTGTTTGCCATGCCCCGCCAGCGGCTCCCCTCCGACTTCATCCCGACCCAGGTCATCCGCTGCCGCTGGGAGTCCCGTTACCTACCGGGCCGGGGGCGCTGGGAGGTGGTGATCCAAGAACACGCCGACGGGCCCGCCGACGAACTGATGACGGAGCTCCGCCGCTCCTCCGAGAGCTCGCTGTTCCCCACGATCTGCACACTGGAAGCTATCTTCGTCGACTACTTCGTCCTGGTGGATCCCTCCGGCAGGGCGGTGCTACCCAAGCCACCGACTGGGATATGTGGAGGACCGTACCCCTCCGCCTTGAACGCTCTTCGTCGCCTGCCGTACCAGGTGGATGAACAGATCCCCATCCAGAGCCTGGAAAGTGAGAAGTCCTTCCGGGCCGGCTGCCACGACCAATATCCGGACGTACTCCAACGCTTTGGACGGCTGAACGTCACTCCGCCGACATCGAACCGCCCGCAGACATGGAATCCTCCGCCGGAAGGCCTGCGGGTGTGCGTCTTCCGGATCGAGAACAAGACCGCGGACAGGCTTGACCCGATGGACCTGCCAATAGGAAGACTCGAGTCCTCGCGCGTCCTCAAAGGCACCAGCTTGCGCGCCCTACTCACCGCCCTGGACACCGCACCATCCAGCGACTGCCACGGCGATCACACCCGTTTCGCGATACTGGACCCCGGCTTCCGCGAGGCGTACGTCGAGCTCGACGGCTGCCACAACTTTTTGCGCCCCGGTGAAAACCTCAGCCGTCTCACCTCGGATGCCGTAGGACTTCTCACCCAGTAACCGCCCTGCCAGACGCTCACACCATTCCGTCTGCCGCCACGAGGGTATCGCTGCTTCAGGTGACAAGACCCAGCCGCTGGTGCAGCACGGTGAGCAGGACCTGGTCGGAGAACGCCACGGTGGGTGGCCGGCCCGATTTGATCCGCGGACGCTGCCCGTCGAGGATGCGCAGGCCGGCGGTTAGGCGGTCGGGTGTCGAAAGCGGCCTGCACCCACGGCCCAGTGGTCGTGGTGGTGGCGGCGATGCTGCCGCGGTGCCGCCGGATCTCCCTGCCACGATGCACGCCATGCGATCGTACGTGCGAATTCGTTCCGTATTCATCCTGTCGTCTGATGTGTCATCTAGTCTCCCGCCCGACTATGGCCGTGCGAGATCCATAGAGGTGGATACGTGTCATTCACGAAAAGCGCGTTGTGGGCACTTGTGGGGGTGGCTGCGGCGATCAGTGTGGTCGTCCCCCAGGTAGCCCAGGCAGCGCCTCAGACGGCCGAGATGGCCCAGGTGGCCCAGGCAGGGGACGAACTGGAGCGGATCACCCCGGCGGTGGACCCCAGCAAGCCGCCACAGGATCAGTTGGTCCTTGCCGTGATCGGCGATTACGGCGGCTGTGGTGTGGACCGGGCCTGCGCCTCGGAGAACCAGGTGGCCGACATGGTCCACTCGTGGAACCCGGCCTACATCCTGACCGTCGGGGACAACACCTATCAGCAGGGTCGCCCCGAGGAGGTCGTCAAAGCCCAGGCGCCGTACAAGGCCGACATCGACACGGGCAAGTTCTTCCCCATCATGGGGAACCACGACTACGGCAACGGCTGCAACCCGGAGAGCATCAAGCCCAGCGTGGACTTCTTCAAGGTCCCGGTGGCCTTCGTGGCCGGGTTCGGCAACGGGCTGGTGGACTTCCTCAACCCGGACGTCAACTGCCAGTCGGCGTCGGGCACCGCGAAGCCGCCCATCTACAACCAGTACAAGAACACGGTTGACAACAGCACCGCAGCGTGGGTCCTCTCGGGCGGCCACCAGCCCATTTACAGCTCCGGCAAAGCTGGCAACAATCCGGAAAAAGCGTGGCTGATGACGCCGGGCGTCGATCTGATCCTGGCCGGCCACGACCACCACGCAGAGCACGTCATCACGTCCGACGGCTACAACATCGCGATCACCGGTAACAGCGGCGAGGGCCTCACGCCCCTGTTCAGCACCGCTCCGGGCAGCGTCTACCGCGAGGCCACGGACTTCGGCGCGATGCGGCTGACCGTCACGAAGGACTCCCTGAAGGCCGAGTTCGTCACGCTGCCCGACAACAAGGTCGACTACTACTTCATCCTGAAGAAGGACGCCCAGGGCAAGGCGTACGTGGCCGAGCGCTCCGACTGGGTCGACCCGAACCCCGACCCCGGGCAGAACCCGACCCCCAACAAGTACAGCGTCTCGTTCGACCTCGCAGCCGACAAGAGTGACGGGCTGACGTACAAGAACTACGATGACGGACCCATCGAGGAGACCACGGTCGACGGCCGCAAGGCGATCCAACTGCAGAAGAACTCCTTTGGCGGAGCTAATCAGCTGTACATGTTCGTCGACGACGCGGCGATCTCCGGCGGACCGTACGCGGTCAAGGCCACCTTCACCTATCGCTCTCCCGTCCCGGGCTCGTTCGTTCTCCAGTACGACTCCGCGACGAGCGGCTCGGCCTACCAGAAGTCGGCGCCGGTGACGATCAGCGCGGACCAGGTGAACACCTGGCAGACGGCGTCGATCGACATCCCCGACATCCGGTTCACCAACCGTGAGAACGGCAGCGCCGACATGCGTCTGTCGGCTGCGGCCAACCTCCCGCTCGCCGTCTCCGGGGTGAAGATCGACGTCGCTCCGCCCAAGCCGACCGTGACCCACGTATCGATGGACTTTTCCGGCGAACCCAACGGGCTGAACTGGATGCCCTACGAGAGCGGCCCGGCCCACGAGATCACGATCGACGGCCGCCAGGCGCTGCAGGTGGACAAGAACACCTTCAACACCGGCAACAACCTCTACCTGGTGGTCGACGACAAGTTCATCCAGGGCGGGCCGTACGACGGCACCGCGACCATCGAGTACCGGTCACCGGTGGCCGGGTCGTTCGTCCTTCAGTACGACTCCGCGGCCACCGGGTCGGCCTACCAGAGCACTCCTCGGGTGAACATCAGCGCCGACCAGGTGAACACCTGGCAGACCGCGACGCTCGACATGCCGCAGGTGATGTTCCGCAATCGCCAGAACGGCGACGCCGACATGCGGATCGTCGGCGCGAACAACCTGCCCTTCATCATCGGTTCGATGGATGTCGACATCGCCGGGGGCGAGGACGAGGGACTCGAGGACGCGCAGAACGCCGTCGCCGCCGCGGAGGCCCACCCGTCGGCCGAGACGATCGCGGCCGCCGAGGCCGCGATCGCCAAGCTCCCCGCCGGTCCGGACGCCGACGCGCTGACCCAGCGACTCGACGCGGTGAAGGCCGCCCTCGACCACGACAAGGACAAGGACGGCATCAACGACGACGTGGACGTGACGTTCCCGCCGGGCACCTCGCAGGCGAACAACCCATCCAACGAGACGTTCTCCGACGCGCTCGCCGGGGGTACCACGTCGGGCAAGATCCTAAGCCGCAACGGCCACACCCTCACGATCTCCGACGCCCACAACCCCTCAGGCGTACAGGTAAACGTCGGTGCAGGCTCCGCCCCCGCGAAGTTCGAGCTGGCCGGTAGCGCCGTCACGATCGCGCTGGCACAGGGCTCCTACGAGCTCACCGGCTCCGGGAAGACCAGCACGATCAAGACGGTCGATGGCGAGCAGGCGGTCGTCACCGTCAACGTGAACGGTACCCCGATCACACTGACCGTCGACAAGGGCGGATCGGTCACCTACACAGAGACATCGGCCAACGGCAAGGTCACCGGGCTGACCGGAATACAGCAGACCGGGACCGTCGGCATCCGCGCGGACGGCATGCCCGCGACCGCGTGCGCCGGCATCGCGATCCAGAACGTCATCGTCACCACGACAGGCAACGACCAGATCTCCGGCACGCACGGCAACGACCTGATTGTCGGGCGGGGCGGCAACGACACGGTCAACGGCAACGACGGCAACGACTGCGTCACGACTGGCAGCGGCAACGACAAGATCACCACGACCGGCGGCGACGACTGGATCGACGCGGGCGGCGGCAACAACGTGGTCAAGGCCGGAGACGGCACGAACGCCGTAACGACCGGCTCCGGCAACGACCAGATCACCACCGGCGACGGCGACGACACGGTCAATGCGGGCTACGGCAACAACACGGTGACCACCGGCGGTGGCCACGACACCATCACAGCCGGAAGCGGCAACGACGGCATCGACTGCGGTGCCGACTCGGACACGGCGCACGCCGGTGGTGGTAACAACACCGACGTCGGCAAGCGATGCGAGACCTTCGGGATCTGACCCTGATCGGCTGATCGGGTAGGGCCGGCCGACGTGGCCGGCCCTACCCTTTCCCGTCGCAGGACAACGGCTCAATGTAGATAGCGGCGAAGTGCCGCCTCGGCCTTCGGGCAGGCTGAGATTCTCCTGTTGGCCGCGCCGTCCAGCAGCGCGAACGATGGCTTCCGCGAGGCTGCAAAGCGCCTGGGAACGGCACCACCTCGCTATCTGCGGAGGCCGTCCTTCTTTCCGAGAGCGGCCGCGCTCCCGCAGTTGCTTACCTGCGCATCAAGTGAGTAGGCCTTGGGCAAGAAATCTGGACGCGTCCGGCACGCCGGGAACCACCAAGAAATAGCCGCCGCCGAAGGGCGTGATGTAGTCGACCAGCGGCTCGTTCACCAGGCGCATCTGCACTTCCTCGAATTGCCGGTGCAGGTCCTGCTGGAAGCAGCTGAAGAGCAGCCCGGCGTCGAGGTCGCCCACCTCGTCCACGCCCTTGTCGTAGTTGAAGCTGCGGCGCAGGACGCGGCTGTCGTCCGTCTCGGGCTTGCGCGGGAAGGCCATGTTCGGCCGCGGTGACCCCGCGCGCCGGGCTGATGATGGTTCCTCCGCGGACGCCCGCGCGTGCTTCTCTCGCCATCAGGCGTAGTTGTGGCTGCGAGGGATGACGGCCCTGCCGGCTCTCCGGTCTCAGGCGATTGCCGCCTTCGTTCCCTTCGCCCAGGGGCGTGTTCGGAGCCCCTGGCATTCGGCCTTGTGACCTGGTCAGCTCGTGCTGGAGGGGACAGCTCGCTTCTTCTGCGGGGGCGGCGGGAGGGTGAGGACGCCGCGGACTGCGGCGTTCAGCCGTTCCCGGCTGTCCGTTTCGATGGCGGGACGGCCGTCCAGGGTAGGTGCGGTCAACGCCCGGCTGAACACGGCCGTCGGCAGGTCGACGACACACAGCGTCACCACCTCGACGCCCGCCCCGTCGGCTCGGCCCCACAGCGCCCGCGCCAGGCGCTTCAGCAACTCCAGCAGTCGCTTGTCCAGGGCGAACATCGCCTCCGCCAGCTCCTCCGGCACTTGCGGACCGAGCAACTGGTCACGGCGTACCGCGATGAGCATGCGGGCCGCAGCGGGCCGCCGGTCGGCGAAGACGGCGGGTGCACCGGCCACGGCCAGGACCGCCTCGATCGCAGCCTCGTGGCCGTCGCCGTGCACCCCGTCGGCGAGTTCGACCTGCAGATCCAGGAAATCTCCTGCGGCGCGCAGCCATAGCCGTCCGAGCAGCACCGGCAGCGACCCGAACGCATGATAGATCGCCCCGTTCGACACGCCGGAGGCCGCCGCGAGCGCACGCACCGTGAACCGCTCCGGGCCGTTGTCGGCTACCAGCCGCTCGGCGACGTCCAGCAACTGATCGAGATCATGAGTGCGAGGGCGTGCCATGCCGCCACCTTAAGGGGGTTCGGGAGCCGGGGCATGCCGTAGGCCGCGGTCGAGGCCGGCCAGGGGCCGGCTGGGGTTCACGGGGTGGCTCGGGTGACCGCGGCGATGTGCTCCAGCGCCGCCGTGTGGGACTCGAAGCTCCGCCGGCCCTGCAGCATCACCTGTACGTAAGTACGTCTGCCCCCTAGCGCCAGCCCTTCGCGCATCACCACATGAGCGGCCTGGGCCAGGACCGAGAGCTCCTGGCGCAGCCAGACGTCATCGGTCTTGGTCGCGTCTTTCAGGAAGCCGACTTCAACCCAGGTGACGGCAGGGGTGGTCAGGATCGCCATGATCGACTGCCGGATCGGAACGTTCAGGAACTCGTTGAAGGACGGGTTCGTCGGCGGCGCCTGCGGTTGCCGTCGAAGGAGCCGCCCGTATGTACGGCTGGACCACGAAATGATCACGATGCCGACGACCACCGTTGCCGCCGCGGCGATGGTGGCGGGAACGGGCAAGTCGAGCATCCAGGTGATGATCCGGAAGGCCACGAAGGCCACCAGGAGACTGGCCGCCCACCCCAGGACGATGCCGAAATCGGTGGAGGTGAAGCTCCTCTGAACGGGGGTCCTGCTCCAGATCACCCACCACGCGAGCAAGGCGACGCCCATGGCCACCATCCGGACGGAGATCGCGTAAGGCCATGGGACGTCGAACGATGCGAGCTGAGCAAAGATCATCAGCAGAGCGGGGAGGGCGGAGGAGAACGCGAAGCTCTGGCGGAGGTATTCGTCGATGGTCTTGCTTCGCAGGCGACGGATGTTGTCGAGCGCGGATTGGGCGTCATGAGGGTGCATGGTCGATCCTCGAAGGTTGAGACGACACCGGCGCTGATGCAGGCAGTTCACGGGAAGGCGGCCACGCGCACACGCAGGCATCGGCGACGGAAGGACGGTGGGCGCCCCAGGCCACCTTCATTATAGATCATGCGCTCTAGAATAGGAGTCATGCTCGCACCGGTGGCCACGGTGAAATGGTGACCCGGTCCTGGCTCTCGAAAGGTTGCTGCGAAAAGGGATGTTTCGAAAGTCGATTGGCCGGCGTGAAGATTAAGGACCCGAAGGCGATGCGTGCACTCGCCCATCCCTTGCGCATCCAACTCGGCGCAAGGCCGCTGAAGCGGCCGCCGCCCAGGTCAGGGCCGAGGCCGCCGAGCAGACCGCCAAGGCTGCCGCCGCCGACGCACGGGCCAAACGGCGGATCGCCGAGGCTGAGCGAGACAACGCCAGATCGCAAAAGGCATGGGTGTAGCTCGCGCTCAGGGACTGTCTGACCTGGATTGTTGAGTTCTATCAGAAGGGCGGCGGTTACCTCCGTCGCGGGTCTCGATGATCACAGGTTTTGATCATCCTGCGGTGCAGGTTGACCGGGTGGGTGCAGGCGTCCAAGCGCGCCATCAATGAGTTCCCACCCGTCGATTTCGATCGTTTCGGCAGTTGCGAAGTCGTGGCCGCGCTCCAGGGCTTCGTCCAGCAAGGCACGGGCGACCCCTGGGCGGTGCAGGTTGAGGTAGGCGCTGTCGCTGGTTCGTACCACTCCGCCGTTGTGGAGGAACATGCCGTCGTTGACCAGGCGGCCGGGCCCTTCATGGAAGACGATGACGAACTGGCCCGGGGCCCCCACCTGCCGGAGAGTCAGGACCTCCTGGCAGTCGTCGTATCGGGGGAGATCTGCCTCGTCCTGGTAATGCTCGTGGCGGTGACCTGCTCTCCAGTGGTACGTGAGCGATCCGACGACAAGACGGCGGGGAGGACGGCTTCGACCCATGTCGGATCAACGTAGTCGGCGCTCGACTACACCTCAACGGATTTGCGTGTGGCTCGCTCTCAGTGCCGGGAGCGTCGGGCGACTGGCGACGGACAGGTTGGCTGTTGCGCGACGGACCACGGGGTGTCGCCGGGGGTGACGCCGACTGCGGAAAGGATCGCGAGACCGCTTGGCTGAACCCTCAAAGGAGGAAGGCCACGGCTCGCTCAGCCACAACCGGGGCTGTTTTCCCTTCCGGCCCGAAATGGTTGAGGCCGTTCAAGGTTTCGAGCGTGGCGTTGGGAAGGGCGTCGAACTCGGCTCTGCTGGCGCGCGCGGTGCGGCTCCCGCGAAGGAGCAGCACCGAAGCGGTGACGGCCGCGAACTCGGCAAGCCTGCCCTGCTGGGCTGCAATCTGTTCGTGCTCGGCGACATTAGCCTCCGAAAGGGGCCGCATCCGCTGCCAGCTCGGCCCGCGGAAGCCGATGCGCAAGGCAAAGCGCAGATACCCGTACGGCAGCTTGGTCATGAAGGCCGGCGCGCCGCCCGACCCTCGTATGAAGTGAACGAACGCGCCATAGGGATCGCCCGCGGCCAGCCGTTCCCAGCAAGGGGGCATCCAGCCGGTGGGGACGGGAGCGACGGGCACTCCGGGCTCATAGACCGCCATACGGTCGAACACCCGGAACGACCGTGCGGTCTCTAAGCTTGACGTTTAACCTGCCTGCCGCTGGCGTTCAGTGAGTGTGGCGGCGCGTGTGACGGTCTTGCCTGGCTCGTAGCGGGGTGCGCGGCTCCGGTTGGCTGATCCCCGCGGGCGTCCGGGACCGGGTGCGGCTGGTTTCGGTGCCCTGGCAGGCAGTGGCAGCCGTCCGCGGAGGTTGCGAAACCCTCTGCGGACACGGGCTGGGGTAAGCCGCTCAACCGGGCAGGGGCGCTCCCAGGGGCGGCGAAGATCGACCGCGAGCGGGCGGGCCAGGCGCAGTTGGGTGTGTGCGACGATGACCAGCCAGGTCCACAGGTCGGCCGCGTGCGGATTGCGGATCTTGGGTGTGGTCCAGCCGAGGGTCTGCTTGAACATTCTGAAGGTGTGCTCAAGATCGAATCTGCGAAGGAATGCTTGCCAGAGCCGGTCCAGGTGCGCGGCGGTGATGCTGATCGCCGAGCTCCACAGCCACAGCGGCTTGGCGTCACGCTCGCCGGGTAGGTACTCGACCTGCAGGCGGATCAGCGTGCCCTCGATGACGGGCAGGTCGCCCACATGATCGATCCAGGCCGAGCGGCGGCCGAGCCGGTGGTGCAGCCGATCCCAGCACATGGTGGTGGCGTTGCCGTAGCGGCTGGTCTGGGTCGCGGTGCGGTGCCGCGGCTCGCCCCAGGTGGATTCCTCCTTGAGCCGGAACGCGCCACCGTGCTTGGGCGGGCGGCCACCGGCGGGACTGGCCAGCAGAAACTCCCGGCGCGAGGGGGCGGCTCGGAGCAGTACGCGATCGCTGCGCAGTCGTCCGAGCACGTCGACGGGCAGATCGGCCAGCAGGAAGGCCAGGCGGGCGATGTCGTAGCCGGCGTCGAAGACGATGAGGATGGCGGGGTCGCCCTCGCTCCAGTGCCTGGCGCCGATCAACCGGATGACCAGGTCACGCACCTGGGCGGCGGTGACAGCGGCCTCATCGTCGTCCGGGCGCAGCCGGACGGCGTCCAGCACCGCGGTCCAGGAGGTGCGGCCGGTCTCCAGCGCGGCGATCACCGAGTACGGCCAGCCCGGGATCATCTCGTGCTGGTTCCTGCCGCGCCCGTAGGTGTGGCAGAACAACCGTTCCGCACTGGTGGGGGCACCGGGACGCAACCACGGGCTGACATCGACGGCCAGCACGATCCGCCCGTCCGCCGCGCGCGGCAACGGCAGGGTGGCCAGTCTCTGCCGCAGCCGGTTGATCTCGATGCTTCCGTGATTGATCGCGTCGTACAACGCGCCGTGCCCACGCCGATGCTCGGGCGCCAACGCCAGCCCGACCAGCGTCTTGACCGGCCCATCGGCGCATAACATCGCCTCGGCCAGCTCAAAAAGCTCATCCGCGCGGGCCGTCAGACACTCATGGAACTCCTGCCGGAACTCCGACAGCTCCACCAGCGCCTCGCCGTACGGCTCTTTCTCCTCAGGTTCTGGGACGCCGCCTGCAGCGCGTGCCAGCATGGACCTCACGGCCACCGCCTCCTCTTCGGGTTATGGATTCCGAAGCGAAGATGAGACGGTGGCCGCCCTATGTCATGGCGACACACCGTACCGCAATGGTGACAATCCGCTATGCCGGAAAAGCGTATTCCGTTCCCGATCATCACAAATGTGAAGGTCGGAGGTTAAATGGCAAGCTAAGTGCCCGTGTACAAACCGATCGTCAGGTCGATTGGGGAGGGGCTGATCGTGCGAGTCGTCGTCCCATGAGGATGATCATCGCCCACAGGACCATGGCCTCGTGATGGTCGGATAACCGTTCATAGTCACGTACGCATCGCCTGCGCTGGGAGATCCACGACAGCGTGCGCTCCACCACCCACCTGCGCGGAAGGACCACGAAGCCGCTGACATCGTCGCTGCGCTTGACGATCTCCAGGGTGAGCCGGACGTGCTTTTGGGGCCAGGTCACGAGTTTGCCGGCGTAGGCGCTGTCGGCCCAGATCAGCGCGATTCGCTCGTACCAGTCGCGCAGCCGCGTCAGCGCGGGCTTGGCGCCGTCGCGGTCCTGGACGCTGGCGGCGGTGACGATGACGACCAGCAGCAGGCCCAGGGTGTCCACGATGATGTGCCGCTTGGTGCCCTGTACCTTCTTGGCCGCGTCGTATCCGCGTGAGCCGGCGGCGACGGTCTCGGCGGCTCGCAGCGACTGCGAGTCGATGATCCCGGCGCTGGGCTCCGGTTCGCGCCCGCCGGCTATCCGGACCTGTTCGCGCAGGTCGTTGTGGAGAGCGTAGAGATCACCGTCCTGCCACCAGCGGGTGAAGATCGCATGGACGGTGCGCCAGGGCACCAGGAAGTCGGCGGGCAGATTGCGCCACTTGATGCCGTTGTCGGCCACGTACCGGATGGCATCCATGATCAGGCGGCGACAGTACTTCTCGGGGCGTCCGCCGTTGCCGTGCAACCAGGCCGGCCAGGGCATCGACGGATTGATGGCCTGCCATTCTTTGTCGCTCATGTCGGTGGTGTAGCGGGGCGCCCGGATGGGGTGATCGGCTCCGCGGCCGTATCGGCAGGCCACGCATGAGCAGGCAGTTTCTTCGTTACGGGTGACAGCGATGGGAGCGGTGGCGTACAACGGCGGCAGACCTTCCGGTTGGTGATGGGGCTGGGATAACCACCGTTGCTACCGGAAGGTCACTTTATGTCGCAGGCGATTTTCTCTACGTCACCATTTCGCCCGATATCGGCCCCACGCAGCAAGCGCAGGGATCAGTTTGTACACGCGCACAAAGGCGGGGCGACGCGCCAAACGCCGGACGGCCGGCGCGGACGAGCGGAAGGGCCGCCGAAGGACAGTACAGAGCTGATCACAGGGGGAGGGCACGTCTCGGGTCACAGGGGCGAGGCGATCAGCGCATGCGTGCGCGGTTTACGCGGCCGGCCTTACTGCATGCCTCCGGCGCGGGCGCGGCGGCCTGCGGTATCAAGGGGCGAGTGAGGCGTACATGGTGCGGGCGAAGGCGGCGGCCGCATCGCTGGTGTCCGGGTGCGCGGGTGTGGACATGTGCCCCAGGAAGGCGTGCTGGAAGCACGCACCCATGAGGAGCGCGGCAGCGGCTTGGACGTCCGCCTCCGGATGGAGTCGGCCCTGCTGCTGTTCGGCACTCAGGTAGGCGGCCACGGCTTCGTTGACCTTGTGCGGGCCCACGTCCTTGCGCCGGATCTCGGCCTTGTGCGCGGTCAGCGTGGCCGGGTCGGCGAACATCGAGGCGAACATTGGAAAGCCTCCGGCGTAAAAGGTGATGGCCGCCTCGGCGATGGCGGCGAGGTGATCCACGACCTGGCCGGTACCGGCGTCGGGATGCAGCGCCTGGGCCAGACGGTCGAAGCCGGGTGAGCGTTCGCGCATCACCGCGACCAGCAGGTCGGCCTTGTTGGCGAAGTGCTTGTAGAGGGCCGCCTCGGTGAACCCGGCGGCCCGGGCGATCTGACGGGTGGTCACGTTAGCCAGCCCCTGCTTGGCCATGACCCCGGCCGCCGCGTCGAGAATCACATCTCTGGTGCCCATCTCGCTCCCTTGACGTAGTTAGTAAACGCTCGCTAACGTCACCCTAGCAGTTAGCGAGCGTTTACTAACTAGGAGCCCGCGCCCAGGTCGCCTCACCACTCGCCAGGCGACCGTACGACCTCCGGCACGCGGCTGTATCCCTCTGGCTCAACGGCGGCGTACCGGCTCCCGAGGTGGCGGCCCGCGCCGGCCACGGGGTGGATGTCCTGCTGCGTGTCTATGCCAAGTGCATCGACGGTCAGGAGGAGATCGTCAACCAGCGGATAGCGGACGTACTCACCGCATGAGATCACGAACAGCGTTCCTCGAAGGGCTCCGGCTTCCCCCGG
Organism: Nonomuraea sp. B12E4; assembly: GCF_039871825.1. Taxonomy (NCBI): domain Bacteria; kingdom Bacillati; phylum Actinomycetota; class Actinomycetes; order Streptosporangiales; family Streptosporangiaceae; genus Nonomuraea; species Nonomuraea sp. B12E4. Next base: position 156,146 of record NZ_JBDPME010000004.1, read on the forward strand.
GGCCTTTCGGCGTTACAGGGCTGCATCATCCCGCGCACATCCCGGATCATGGGCACCCACCTGGGGAAACGCCCCGTGATCCATCCCGCGTATATCCCGCGACCACCGACAAACGGCCGCTCAGGGCTGCATCTGGCTGCGTACCCCTGAAACGCAGAAGAGGCCCCGAAGGGCCTCTGAGCTGCACTTACTGCTGGTGGCAGGTGCAAGGTTCGAACTTGCGTAGGCTGAGCCGACGGTTTTACAGGGCACCCCCAAGACCTGCTTTGACCTGGCCGTTTGCCCCAGGCAGTTGCCAACTTCGCGCGCATTCGACGCAGCGAAGAAACGATCAAGGCTGAGAAGCCTTCAGACAAGAGCATCTTGCGGTGGGCAGAAAGGTCACCGCCTTGCGACAAACACCCGTCCACGGGCCACTAAGAGGTCCCGTTCGACTTACCTCGCGCTAGATCCAGAAGCCCAGCGCGTCAGCGTAAACACACCGACGGTTCACCATCCGCGCAGTGTGGGCGGTCGCCGGCCGCGCTGCGACTCTCCGGCCGGTTGTGACCAGCGGCCCGCCATGCGCATCAGGCCAAGACCAAACGGTTTGTCGCGAGAGACGCACGGTAAGTGACAAATCTACTGATAGTGATCTTTCCAGACGGCGTGGAACCGTCTACGATGTGCCCAGATGTGTCCAAGATGCAGATGCTCGCTTCAACCCGTAACCACGCGAGCAGAGGGAAGAGCTCGGCCGGAGTCGTGACGAGGGGTTTCAATGCCGTATGCAAATCTTCGTCCATCACAGGTCATTCTCGATCCCGAGAACCCGCGGCTTCCGGACGGAACAAGTAGCGATAGGCAGGCAATCAACCGATTGCTGGACGACGGTGCAGAGCAGCTGATAAACCTCGCTAAAGACATGATACGACAAGGCGAGTCGAATCCGGCAGAGCTGCCCATCGCAATAAAAAGTGGATCGAAGTACTTGATTCTAGAGGGTAACCGGAGATTTGCCGCCCTTAAGCTACTAAAGGACCCTCTGCTCGCCAATGAAGAGGCATACCAGAAGGCGTTCAAGCGAATCGCTGGTACCGGAGAAGCACCAAAGTCGATCTACACGCATGTAGCATCCAGTCGGGAGCAAGCGGATCATTGGATCGTTCTTCGCCACACAGGCCTCAACAATGGCGTTGGCGTAAAAGCGTGGGGAGCTAGCCAGATAGCCACCCATCGTCGCCGAAACAATAAGACCATTGAGGCTGGCACGGCTCGATCAATAATGATCGCGAACGAAATGGAGGAGATCTACTCCACAGACGATGAGATCCTTCGCCTAGTGCAGAACGTAAAAAGGGAGAAGCTTACCAACATCGGGCGATTCTTCTCATCGGATGTTTTAACTGCCCTGCATCTCACGATCGAGACGGACGATTCGGGCGAGAAGGTTCTGTATGCACGCCATACGGCGTCGCAGTTGCGGGACTTCTTCGCGTGGGCATTTGCATACATTTTGAACAAGTCCGTCGATGCCTATAAGAATGCTGCTATACGGAGCGACGCCCTTAGGGAAGCGGGGCCTCGACGGCCCGCGCTCGCCGACGCATTTGAAACGCCTCAACCACTGAGGGACGTTAGCTCGGGTTCGGGTCAGTTCTTGGACGAGAGCTTGGATGCGGAAGTCGACTCCACAGGCGATGATGAGTCGAGCGAGGCAGGCAAGACTTCCGCGGCGGCCGACTCCACCGGCACGGCTTCCACTAGTGGATCCTCTGCACAAGGAACGTCGCAGTCGCAGTCTGCCGCCGGTCAACAGCAACAAAGTGAAAGGCCTCGCAAGGCCGAGGCTAAGCCGGAGAAATATCTGCTCCAGGACCTGCGCCTACCGCACCATCCACATCGCGTCCAGAACCTCCTAAAAGAGTGCCGGTCGATCGAGTTAGGAGTGTTTCCTGGTATCGCGTGCGTTATGGCACGGGTGATCGTGGAACTTTCCGTGTCCTCCCAGGAGGCACTCGCTCTCTCAGGCGCGAGCGAGAAGGACTCGCTGAAGCGTAAGATCCTTAGTATGCTCAAGTATCTAGACCCAGAAATCGAGCATCCCATTAAAAGGGATAAGCAGCTAGCTCAGGCTTATCTAGAGGCGTCTGAGCTCGGAATAGAGTACCTGAATGGCTTTGTGCACAACCCTAGCTTGATTCCCGACCACCATCTGGCTCGCAGATTCAGTCAAGCTTTCCGTCCATTCCTTGAGCGGATTGACACGGTACTCTGAACGATGCGCTATATCTCGCCTCTTAGATACCCCGGCGGCAAAGCCAAGTTGGGCCCTTATTTTGCACGGATTCTGGCAGATCAGCCGATCCAGATCGACGTCTATGCGGAGCCGTACGCCGGAGGTGCGGGCGCGGGGCTTTACCTTCTATCGGAGGGGTATATTAGCAAGCTCCTAATCAACGACCTAAATCCAGGCATTGCTGCATTCTGGAGAAGTATCCTGGGGGATGCAGAAAAGTTCATTGAGCGGATAGAGTCCGTGGAGGTCAGCCTAGATTCATGGCATGAAAATCGCGAGATTTATCTGTCTCCAGACGGAAGGAGCGATCTGGATCTCGGATTCGCCGCGTTCTTCCTAAATAGATGCAACAGGTCAGGGATACTCACGGCACGACCTATCGGCGGCCTGGAGCAAACAGGGAAGTGGAAGATTGACGCTCGATTTAATCGTAAAGATCTAACTGCTCGAATCCGACACATTGCAAGTATGACATCTCAAATAGTTGTCACGCAAAAATCTGCCCTAGGTTTCCTAGCTACACTATCGCGGCGCAAGCGGCCGGTTTTCCTCTATGTCGATCCGCCATATCTGACGCAGGGCGACGATCTATATATGAGCTCGCACTCCTGGCCAGAGCATGAGCAGCTGGCCATAACTCTAGCAAAAATGCCCCATCCATGGATCCTGACCTATGATGTAGACGACCGAATCCGAGCCCTATACCCTGATAATCCATGCCTGCGATATAGCATTTCTCACACTGCACAGACACAAAAGGTCGGCACCGAGTTTATGCTATTTAGCGGCGACCTGAAGATAGGCGATGTAGCTGTCGCATCTAGCCGAGAAGGTGCTTGGGTAGGTTAGGGTGATCGGTTTTCGGTGCCTGCCTGCAAAGATCGCAGGGTGTCTTGGTAGACCGACTCTGCCGCGCGGGCGTGAAGAGTCAAGTCACCGATCTCGGATTGATTGAGGCTTTCACCGGTACCGCGGTCCAGAACGTATGCGGCATCAGCCGCCCGTACGGCCGCGGCATATTCCTCCAATGCCTCCACCCGTTGATTGCTTACCCCTCGGTCGATGTCGATGCTCGTTTGCCGCGCACGAAGACGACTCTCGGCCCTCAATGCCCGCGCGATCTCCCATTCCTGTTGCGGAAGAACCGATTCATTTCGCGCCTTGTCCAGCACGTCATCACGGTGGACCTCGGAGTGCAAGATATCGTCGATTGCCTGCTGAGCTCGCCCCAGTAATGCGCGGCCTCGCTCATCGAGTTCGCCCACGGTGACATAATGATCGTGGTATTGGCTCCAGAAGCGGTGACCAGAAGTTTGGCCGAACTTGATGCTCGTGGCCACGATCGCCAGTACGTACAGGGCCGGTACGGCTACTGCCAGCAGGCATGCCACCAGTACCACATCGTGAACCGCGCCCAAAACTTTGAGGACGCCGCTCAGGTCGGGGGAAAGCCACAGGCTGAAGGGATTCAGACTGCGGTGCCCGACCATGAAGCCCGCCACCCCGATCACACCTACCGCGGCGCTCTTCTTAGCGTGGCGAGTCCGGAAGTAGTACTCAACGGTGCTCGGCTCCCAGCGAATCGAAGGTCCCGGCTGGGGTGGCGCCTCGTCTCGATCCTCCGGGTTCAGGTGCAGAATCCTGGCACGATCTTCCGCCGGTACTGCCGGATCGACTACGACTCGCGGGTGTTTCGCTCTGACCATGGCTCGCTCCCAAAGGAAGTTGGGGGGCGCGTTGTCCATCACGGTAACTCGCGGTGGCGGCAATGTCTTTGGGTAGATTAGTGGGCCCCCAAGAAGATGGCTGAAGGTCTCCGCGGTCTTACGGTACGTGTCCTCGCCGCCCCCAGTCACTTCGCCCTGCGACACGTCATTCTCCGAAGGTCAATAGCGGTACGTCGTACAGTTCCGGATTCCGAGGCCGCGTCATGGACGGTGAGAGGACTTCGACCACGAGCATCTCTGTTAGGAATTGCACCCGAGCTGACAGTAGGTGACTCGTGTGGCCAACCGCAGACCGCTCCTTGAGTCCGAGCGCGACATGGATGTGAGGAAGGATGCCGCCTTTCTCAGGAGCCGCCGCGATGGTGCCGCATCCCATGGCTTCCGCGTTGGTCAGGTGAACCTTGGTCCACACTGGAGCTTCGGGGTTTTCAAGCTTCTCGCAAGTACCCACGATCTCAGCTTCGGCAAAGCCCGCGATGAACATGGGGACATAGCCCTGGCGAATGCCGTGTTCACGGCAGAATTTCGTCAGTGCCGTCATGAAGTCATCACCGTGGTCGAAGGTGACTCCGAAAGTACGTCCGGTCGTCAGCTCACGGGCTCGCATGCGCTCTCGATTCTTTCCAAAGGTCGAATGTGTTCATCCATCGAATCGCCAAGAACTCATCCACGGCCCCCGACCGCCGCGAACATCTCCCTGATCGACCCGGCGCCGGCCCCCGACGCGAGAAGCAGGTGGAGAAGAATGCGCGCCTTCAGAGGGTCAAGGTAACCCGCTGGAATCAAACCGCGCGCCAGCAGATCGGACTCTGACCCCTCGAAGCCATACGTCCGCTCGTGGACAGGACCGGCGCCGGTCCGCGAGGCCAACACGACGGGCTTGACCGACGCGAGCTTGGCCAGTGCCGGCACCATGTCCGCAGGAACATGCCCGACACCGAAAGCGCCGACAACCAGACCGTCGACCTCTTTGCCCATGGCTGAAACAAGCTCTCCATCGTCGCCCAGCGCGACGGTGAACAGACCGACTCTGACCGTACGCCACGTCTCAGGCGTCAGGATCGGCCCTCTCGCCATACGCAACGGGATGTCCACGTGCCCCTCGACCACGTGGCCGATCGGCCCATGATTCGGCGAAACGAACGCCGCCGGACTGCTGGTGTGGGTCTTTCGGAGCCAGCGCGCTGCGTGAATCTGGTCATTGAAAGCGACCAAGCAACCCAAGTCGCGCGCCGTACGGCTTGCTGCTGTACGAATCGCGGCCAGCAGGTTGGCGGGGCCATCTGCGCCAGCCATGGACGGGTTCCGCATCGCTCCCGTAACCACCACCGGAGCCTCGTTGCTCCACAAGAGATCCAGCACGTAGGCGGTCTCCTCGATGGTGTCGGTTCCCTGAGTGACCACAACGCCGTTCGCGCCGTTACGCACCGCGCCCTCCATCGCTTCGGCGAGCTCGGCGAGGTCGGCAAAGGAGAGCGATGCGCCGGGGAGTTGTCGGAAGGTCTGCACGTCCAGCTCGACAGCCATGTTGTCGAGCCCAGGAACAGCCGCAAGCAACTCCTTGGCGGTCAATGTGGGCACAACCCCGTTGGCTCCGGGAACCATGGCGATGGTGCCGCCCAGGGAGAACACCGCCACGCGGGCAGGGGCAGTCATAAGAGCACCTTTCTACAGGTTGGAGTACGTGGCCAGGCCAGTCACGCGACGCTCGGGCCCATGTCGTTGACAAAAGCGCATGCTGCGTCGATGCCGGCAACCGAGATCAATCGGCTGCGAGGACGCAGCAGTCCGGCCGTACCAACGTGAGCGAGCGCCCGGCATCGGCTAACGAGCCACGCCCAGTCCAGTTCGAGATACGCGGCCAGCGCGCGAAGCCGCTCTGCAGGGCTGCTCGCTTCGATGACGGAATGCGCCCCAACTTGGCCGGTAGCCTCACGGAACTCACGGAGGACAGAGACACGCTGGGTAGTGTCCACGTGCCACATACCCGCGCCGCGAACCCAGTTGGCAATGATCGCTTGCTCGCCACCGAGGACGAATCCCTCAACACTGGCGTACGCGGGATCATCGCAGACCTTGGTATGAATCCCCGTGGCTTCCATCAACGCGATGGACACGAAGAGCAAAACACGCTCATGGCGCGGCGAATCCTGGACGGCCCTGTGTGGGATGCAGAACATCCGCACCGATGCCTGATCTCCGGTAGCAGAACGAACCCCACGCAGATAAGCGTACTTGTGGTCGAACAGCAACCATGTGCATGCCTCCTCGCCACGCTGCTCACGAGTCCAGAAGATCGGGAGTTCGGGCAGGTTGGTCAGGTTGCGCAGGATATGCCGAGCACAGAAGTCGGACCCGAGCCACGCGTGGGACACCCGTCCGAGATCCGGAGCCGCCTCACGGCTTACTGCTGAGGAGGTGAGCGCCTCGTACTGCGCAAGCTCCTCCCGGGAGATTGCAAGCTCCTGATCGTCTGCCTGTAGACCATCGTCAAGGCTGGCCGCCGCCCACAGCAGGCCGTACGTGAAGTCGTCGAGCTCGTAAGCGCCGGGGATCGCAATAGTGTCGCAGTCAGGAGATTGTGCGAGCCGCCGTCGCGCCTCCCGAGCATCCATCGCGAAGAACCGCGACTCGTCGGCCGATCGGTCGGCCGCAACCAGGAGTCCGCGACTTGTCGCACGCGAGAACTCCGCCCAACGGGGGGCGTTCGTCAGTCTCGTCATGACACGCCCCTCAGAGGGGCTGCCCGCATGGAACTGCATGCGCAAAACTGCGCCCTCCATAGCGCGACCGTCAGGAAGTAGTGCCGTGAGATCGACACCGAAGTCCGGCGTCGGTCGCGAGAGTTTCAGATCAGGCCATCTCACCTTGGCGTGGCCGGCGAAGCCGTACAGATCATTCAACCCGCCGATGAGGGGCAGATCCGTTCCTAGCTGTGCGAGCAATGCGCTTGCACTGCCCCCCACGAGAAACGTCCTCCGGTCAACGCTTGCCCACACTTGCCCCTCCTCGTCCGCATAGAGCGACAGTCTCTCGGGGGCAAGCGCATCTTGCGATGGCACTTCCATGGCATTTCGGGGCCGGAACCCCAACTGATCGAAGCTCCTGCCGGTCAACGCCTCCAAGGCTCGCTGATATGCGGGACGTGGTCGCCCGACTTCTCCATCCTCCCAGCGCGCGACCAGACGCGCGTCACAGGCAAGGCCATGCTCACCGATCGTGTCAGCAATGGCGACCAGTGTTCGTGCGAACTCCTCACGCGATTCGCGCCGCTCCTCTTCGCGGATGCGGCGAAGCACGTGGTTGGGCGTCTTGACCCTTGTCTTGGTGGTCACCGCCACGCCTTCCGCCAGCGCCTTTATGGATTTGCACGGAGTACGGAAACCGTAACTGTTCGCTGCCGCCGTCGCTAGACGGTTTGCCATTTCAGTGCCGTGCGAGACGCCATGGATATGCCTTGGCCTTCGGCGGTCTCCTTGATGTGACGCAGGACACGCCGCACCACTTTAGGAGGAAGGGAGGCGGAAATGACACGGAACAGGACACGCTGCTCAGTCGGTCGAACTTGACAGCTCCTGTGAGGGATTGATCTAGCCGCAGGAGCATCCTCACTGGTCCTGAGGGTGTTGCTCAAGCTTCGCGAGCCTGTTGGCGAGATCTTTCACAGTCGCCTCCAGGATCGACACGCGGGCCGAGAGGGCGGGCTCGGGACCGCCTTCCTTGCTCGGATCCCGAACGAAGAAAGCCCGACCTTGCTGAGAGACCACCAGTCCCTCAGTCCGCAACTCGCGGAGGGCGTTCTGGACGGTCTGAGCTGAAATGCCGTAGTCCCGCGCAAGGTCACGGATCGACGGCAAGCGACTGCCTGGCGCACGTTCGCCCGACTCGATGCTTTTCCGCAGAGCGTCCGCTAGCTGGAGGTACGGGGGGCGGGGGTCGTTGTCGCTAATCGTCACCTGACCAGCGTACTCGCCGAAACCGTAAGTGTCCTGTAGCGCCCTATTGCGTGCTAGCACAGTACTAGCTAAGTTGGCACGCATCAGCACAGCTCAAAAGATCCCTAGGAAGGCGGCCATGAGGCCGCGCGCCGCCGGGCTGTTGCTGTCGCCACTTGATCAACTGAATCCGGGTCACCGCCTCCCACCGAAAAGGCGGCCTATGCAGGGCAAACGATCCCCTGCGTCACTTCTGCTTACGTCCGTTCTGCCACGGCGTGTGTGTGCTTGTGCCAGATGGCGCAGCCTTCCCGCCCGTGCTGCCTGAAGGGATAGATGCCCTCGTGTACTCCGAGCGCAGACCGCTGCGTCGCTTCTTGCTGTTCCTACTTGCCGGCGCAGTCCTGGTCTTTATCGTCCGACAGCCGGACAAGGCCGCCGTCGCCACGACCGATGCCTTCAACTGGCTGATGTCCGTGGTCGACGCGCTGGCATCCTTCGCCAGCAACCTCGGTTGATCTCCACCTGAGGTGCGATGCACATCGTTCGTCCGCCCCGATGGTCGCAGGCAGGGTTCGACTCCCTGCCGGGGCACGCCGGCCGTTTTCATGCCGGGGCTACGAGCTTCCTCTGCTTACCCATCAAAGGAGTGCTGATGCTGTCCATCCGCCTGGTTGGCGCGCCTGCTGACGTCGCCGACGCCGTGCTGACCCTGCGTGAGACGTTCTCCGTGACCGCGATCAAGGGCCTGTGCCCTTCGGCCCCCAAGCAGTCAAGTGTCCGCGTCTACGTCGAGGTAGACGCCAGCGCCTAAATCCACGTGAGCCCGACCAGCAGACACCCGGCGTGCAAGTCCCGGGCGGGCACGACCGACGCGCCTCAAGCGCACCCCCCGATCACGAAAGGAACACTTCGTCCGCCAGTTTGCCGGTGATGGCGCGCCCGACCCCGCCAAGAGAAGAGCGCGCCGTCCGGCTCCAATCAAAGGAGACATCCAGCATGTCACAGACCCCGCGCGACAAGGCTTACGACCGAGCGCAGTCCCGGCTGACCCGGGATGCTGCGCACCGCCACCAGCAGCCGGACTGGGGCAGGGAGAACCCGCGCGTCCGGGCAGCGTACGACCGCGAGCTTTCACGGACCACGCCGGTCATCGGGCGGAAAGGCCGCCGATGATGGACCGGCCCGACCGCCTCCCCTCGGTGGAGATCGTCTCGTTCGGCTACCTGCACGCCGGACCGCCCGTCGCGCATCTGACGATCGACCTGCGGCACCACTTCAAGGACCCGCACATCTCACCTGAGCTGCGCTACATGACCGCGCACGATGAGCCAGTGCGTACCACGGTGCTAGGCACGCCGGGCATCGCCGCGTTGCTGGAGGCCACCGCCAGTGCGGTGGTCGCGTTCCTGTCTGGCCCGAGCGCCGGCCCGGTCACCGTGGCCGATGGCTGCGCTGGGGGCCGGCACCGCGCGCCAGTCTTTGCCCAGCACCTGGCCAACCGGCTACGCCGAGACGGCCTGTCGGTCACGCTGCACCACCGCGACCTAGACAAGCCCGTCGTTCAGCGCTGACAGCGCGCCACGCAACGTGTCGCGTGGCGCCGGGGGCGGCCTCTGATCCGCCAAGACCTGAGCCGCCCCCTCTCGACTCCCTGCAAAGGAGCACCACCCATCATGACCTACGACCTCAGTGCGCCTCCCCGAGGAACGCGGGCGCTGGCGCGAGATCGCGCTGCGCTGGCGTTGCTGGCCGACCTCACCGAGGGCATGCCGCGGCATCTGGTGGAGGAGGCCGCGTGCATGTTCGACCCCGAACTGCACACCGGCCCAGGCACCTTCGCCGAGGAGCCCGCCGACGAGCGTGCGGCGCGTGAACAGGTGGCCCGTGAAGTGTGCCGGGAGTGCCCGGTGTGGGCCTCGTGCCTGTTCTACGCCCTGGACGCACGTCCGCAGACGGGCGTGTGGGCAGGGCTCACCGCCGAGGAAATCGCCGAGCTCCCCGGCGGACACGACGCCTCCACCCGATCGCCGGAGGTGGCGTGATGAGCCGTCTCACGATCCGCTACCCGCACCTGGAACAGGCCGCCGCCGGCAAGTCGCTCGATCAGGTGGCGGTGGAGTTCGCGCCATCCCGCCCCACCAACCGACGCGGCCTCACCCGCGTGGTGCTACACCCCGGCGTGATCAACGACAACGCCGACGAGTTCTTCGCCTGGGGCTACTGCTGGCTGCTAGCCGCGGCCCTGCACGAGGCCACCGACTGGCTGTACGCCCTGGTGGAGCGCTGGCGTGGGGACGCCTGGGAGTGGACGCACGTGGGCGTCATCACCCCAGCCGGCTGCTTCCTGGACATCCGGGGCTGCCACGACCGCCGCGGGTTGACCGCCGACCTGGAAGGCGCCTACGGCGTGCCCACCCGCATCCGCCGGGGCACATTCGCCGAACTGTGCCAGGCCATGGGAATGCCCGCAGACACCCCGCCTGATTGGTGGCTGGGCCTGCTGGACGCGCCCATCCTCGCTGACACCGTCCGCTACTTCGCCGCGCACCTGATCGGCCGATGCCGCTGCCAGCAGAGGGAGGCGGCCTGACATGGGCACCATCAGCGCCTCCCGCGTGCGCGCGGTGTGGATCGACGCCGGCTACGACCGCGAGATGGCCAGCGACAGAGTCTCCCGATACGGGCACTACGTGCGCGATCACGTCGAGCACTTCCGCGAGGCGTGGGATTGGGAGCAGCCGAGCCCGGCCCGCTTCGCGGCCACGGCATGGCAGGTGGCCACCGGCCCCATCATGGCGCCCGGCTACGTGCGCCGCCACCCGAGGCTGCTGTCGGCCCAGGTGGAGGTCAACGACTGGGACGGCTCACTGATCGGCCTCGCCGCGGTGGTCACCCCGTGGCCGCAACCGCTGGCGAGCTCGCGCGAGTGGCGGGCCGGCGAGTGGTGGCGAGACTGGCCCACCGAACCCGACTTCGGCACCGACACCGTGCGCTACCTGGACCCCGGCGGCCAGGAGATCAGCCGCGGCCAGCACTTCCTGATGGCCAGTGCCGCGCTGGCCTTCCCGTTGCCCACGCAGCCGTTGCCGGTGCTGCCGCCCCAGCCTGGTGGGCCGCTGGCGGATCTGGTGACGCTGGCCCGCGCCTACGTCGAGGTTCTGGTGGCCGAGATGAACAGGGTCCTGTCTCCCGTGATCGCCAGCGTGGAGCGGTGAGGAGCCGTGAGCCGAATCCGCGCCCGCTTTTGGGATCCCACCGGCCAGCGCTACGGCATTCCGACCTGGCCGTGGCGGATGGCGCCGCCGCACCTGCTCACGTTGCGCCAGCTCGCTGCCGCTGGGTTGCGGCCCGGCGGGCAGGGCGTGCAGGGGCAAGTGCTGTGGAGGTCGCGCCGCTACCACGCCCGCGGCGGTGTCCGCGCCGCCTACCTCTACGACGTGCGCTTCGCCCTGCCCAAGCGCACCCCGACCACCCGGCAGCGCGTCGCGCTGGCCAAGGCTAACGCCGCCCGCCGGACCTGCCCCGACTGCTCGCGTGACGTGGGCTACGTGCTGCCCCGTCACCTGGGCACCTGCCTGGACTGCGCCGACCGGCGCGAAATGGAGCATGCCGCATGACCACATTCGCCATCCCACCCCCCGACCCCGACGACGCGGCCATCGCCCGCGAACTGGCCGCCCTCGAACGCCATCTCCTGGACCAGCCGTCCGCCCCGCCGGCCGCCTCGGACGATGCCCCCACGGATACCCCCACCATCGAGGATGCGTCGCATTCCGCCGGCCGCACGCGAGCCATTACCGGCGAGACCCGACGCGTACGGCGCCTGCGTCAGCAGGTCGCCGAGGCGCACCGGCTGGCCGACCTGCAAGACGACGACGCGCCCCTGTTGATCGACACGCCGAAGGTGCGGCGCCGCCGCCGCAAGGCGCACGAGGCGGCCCGGCTGCATGAGCTGGCCCAGGACCCGACCGCGCTGGCCTACCGTGACCAGAAGGTGCGCCGCACGATCACCGCCATGGTGATGGCCGCGGCGGGCATCGCGCTGGCCGTCTCCAGCATCGGCGTGCAGGCATCCGTGGCCAAGGCGCTGGAGCTGAAAGCGCACACGATCGGCTGGTGGGCCGCGTTCGGCGTCGAGCCCGCGCTCAGCCTGCCGCTGCTGGCCACTGTCGCCGTGCAGGCGTACTGCGCGATGCGCGGCCAGGTCATCGACCGCAAGAGCGACGAGGGCCGCAAGATGTTCCGCACCGAGGCGCTGCTGCTGGGCCTGACGCTGGTGCTCAACTGCTGGCCCGCGCTGGCGCTGGACAGCTTCGACCTGCTGTCGCTGATCGTGCACAGCCTCGGCCCGGTTGCGGCGGTGACCGCGATCTGGGTGCTGCCGGCGCTGTGGTCGGTGCTGGCGCTGCTGCCCGCCGGTGATCCAGTAGCCCCCCTTACCGTCGCATGGTACAGCGCAAACACCGAGCCGCCGAAAGATCATGGCAAGCCCTTCGGCGGGGTGCGTAAGGGCCTGCCCGAGAACGTGCACCGGCAGCGCCTGCACGCTCTGATCGCTGCCGGGCAGGTGCCGCCGCAGCCGTCCGCCCGGGTCATCCAGCAGGCGCTCGGCTGCCGTACCGAGGTCGCCTCAACGCTGCGCAACGAGCTCCGCGGCACGCCCGACAATCCCGGCCACGGTGGGCACGGTGGGGAGGTGGCCGAATGAGCCGCCGCCGCTCCATCACCGAAGTTCTGCTGGGCGCCCTGGTGAGCCTGGCCGCCTTGTCGGCCGCCACCGGGCTGGCCGTGGCGAACCTGACGCCGTGGCCGCACGAGGTGGCGCTGTGGCTGTCCGGCGCGGTGGCGGGCCTGGTCGCCGGACCGCCCTTGCGTGGCTGGCTCGCCCTGGTGGCCGCCCACCTGGCCGGCAAGCCCGCCATGCGTGCCATCGTGCGCGGCCCCGACCGACGCGCCACCTCCACCTCCCAGGCCCGGACTCGCGGCCGGCGGGGGCGGTGATGACGATGACCGACGCCCGACGCACGACCCCATGCACGGTGTACGCCATCACCGACGCCGCCCCGCCCCGCACACCCCCAACCGTCCCGGTGGCCCGGTATACGCGGCTGTTGCGTCGCGCCGTCGTGGCCGTGGCCGTCCTGCTGCTGGCCGGCCTCCTACTTGGGGGCGCGTTCAGCACCTGGCGGTGGCTGGTCGTCCCGATGCTGCTGGTCTGGGTCGCCTGGCCCTGGCTGCGCCCGGTGCTGTCCCAGGTGTGGACGGTCGTCCTGCTGGTCCTGGGCGCGCTGGACGCGCTCGTCACCGCCTACGTCGGCGTGCCCCGGCTCGCCTACATCACCCGCCGCATCGCCGGCATCATCCGGCAGACCGCACGAGAGGAGGAGCCGTGACCTTCACCGGAGAAGAGGCGTTCCACAACGACACCACCTATGTCCTGCCCGGCCAGAGAGGGGAGCGCAAGCCCATGGGAGGCACCAGTAGCCCGCGACCCGCAGGAGGCAGCGGCAAGAGCCGCATCCCGGAGCTGTCGGCGATCCCGTGGGAAGGCCCCTCGGCGATCACCCGGTATGCGCAGGTCGGCCGCAACCTCACCCGCGACCTGGGCGAGGAGTTCGCCCTCGGCTCCGATGAGCTGTATGAGGTGCTGATCCGCAGCTTCAAGGGCCACCCGGTGCTGAGCGTGTTCGGCGCCCCCGACGTGCGCCGCCGCGCCAAGCGCGTGGTCAAGCGGCTTAAGCGCGCCGCCGAACTGCAGAAGGGCGCCGGCGTGGAGCTGGTGAAGTTCCACGCCCAGTTCCGCAAGGAATTCGTCGATGTGCTGCCCCAGGCCAACCCCGAGAAGCGGCGCAGCACCTTCAACTGGAATGAGGGCATGTGATGCCGCGCACTACCACCCCGCCGACGCCGCACGCGGTGCTGCCCGCGGTCCCGGAGTCCAACTCCTGGGAGCAGGTGGCCACCCGCGAGGTGTCCAAGGCGCTGCTGTACTTCCCGCCCTGGCTGATCGGCGCCTTGCTGTTCGGCCTCGGCACCGCCTTCCACTACACGCTGCGCAGCGACGACCCGCAGATCACCGCCTGGACCACCGCGCTGATCATCGTCTGTGTGCTGGTGCTGACCGCGCTGACCTGGCACCTGTCGCACGCGCGCAGCCTGACCGGACGCGCGCACACCACGCTGACCGCCCTGGCGGGCGGGTTGTGGGTGTGCGCGGCCACCATCCACGGCCCGGCCACGATGGTGACCGGCCGGCTGATCCTGATCGGCGGGGTGGGGTTCGCGCTGTCGTTCAACATCCGCACCGTCATCCGCGCTAAGCAGATCGACGTCGGCGGCGCGCTGGCCGACCCGCTGAGCTTCCTGTTCGGCCGCGGTGCCGACAAGGCCGGCATGCCGCAGGTGCAAGCCCGCACGATCAAGGCCACCGCCCACAAGGTGACCGGCGAAGTCCAGTTGGCCGAGGGCAAGCAGATCGCCGACGACCTGCAGAAGAAGGTCCCCTACGTCGAATCCGGGATCGGCCTGCCGCCCGGTTCGATCACCACCGCGATCGACCCGGACGACGCCTCCAAGGCCAGCGTGACGATCTCGGACCCGCGGGTGATGAAGCGCCCGATCGCCTGGCCCGGCCCCTCCCACGTCGGCGCGTCCATCGCGGCGCCGATCCGGCCCGGCCTGTGGCAGGACCTGGACGACGTCGAATACATCATCGTCGGCCACCATGTGCAGATCATGGGCAAGACCGGCTCCGGCAAGTCCATCGGCGGCGCCTGGAACCTCCTGGCCGAGGTCGTCACCCGGCGCGACGTGGCGGTGTTCGCCATCGACATCACCAAGGGTGAGCAGACCTTGGGACCGCTCAAGGCCGCCCTGCACCGGCTGGAGACCACCAAAGAGGGCGCCCGCGCCCTGCTCACCGAGATGTTCGAGAAGATCAAGCCGCGTACCGACCTGCTGGCCAGCAAGAACCTGCAAAAGTGGGTCGAAGGGTGCGGGCTGACCTACTGGCTGCTGTGGCTGGAGGAGTTCCCCGACATCTACGACGCCCTGACCGACAAGCAGCAGGAACAGTTCCTGTCCCTGATCAAGGCCATCCGCAGCGCTGGCGGCACCGTGGTGCTGTCCCTGCAGCGCAGCGACTGGACCCAGATGCCCACCATCGCCCGCGGCCAGCTCGCCAAGATGTGCTTCGGCGTCGATTCGGCCGCCGATGCCACCTTCGGCCTGTCCGAGGCCCAGGAAGACGCCGGATGCCGGCCGGAGCTGTGGAGCAACAAGCAGCCCGGCATGGCCTACCTGGACGCCCCGTCCATCCCCGAGGACCGGATCACCATGCCCATGCGCACCTACGCCTGGGGAATCACCGCGACCGGCGAGTTCGACGACGAACAAGCCAACGCCCAGATGCGCGCCCACGCCGCAGCCTTCCCCGCCATCCACAAGCAGATCGACGCCATGACCGCCGCCCTGTCGCGGCTGTCTGCCAGCGCCCTGTCCACCCCCACCCCGCTGCCTATCACTGGGACCGAGGACAACCCGGCCGAAGACGACGACACCGACGATGAGGAGGTGCGCAACGTCGCCACCGAGTACCTGGCCACCGACGACCCCGACCCCGAGGTAAACGCCGGCATCGACGACGAGATCACCGACTTCCCCGAAGGGGAACCGCCGCTGACCTTCGCCCCGCCGGAGCCCAAGATGACCCCGGAAGAGCGCGGCGCGGCGCTCATGGCCCGCCTGCACGAACTGTGGGACGACGGCGCCCGCGATGTCGGCACCGGGGACTTCAAGGTGCTGTGGGAGACCACCGACATCTCCCGCGCCTGGTTCCAAAAGCAGATGAAGCGCCTGTCAGAGGCCGGCGTCATCGGCGCCTACGACGACGAGCGCCAGCGCTACCTGATGGAGCACCGGCCCGAACTCCCCTAACCCCTCATGATCCCGTGGCCCCCCAATCGGGGCCACGGGCGGGGGCTGGGGGAGGGAGTTACAGGTCACAGCACGGGCCACGATGCGTGGCCCCTCTCCGTGGCCCCCTCGTGGCCCCCTCGTGGCCCCTGGTGTGGCCCCCCTTCTGCTGAGGCGTGGCCCCCTTCGTGGCCCCCTCCCAATCAAGATCAAAAACTTTCGCGGATGCATCCCACGCGCAGCCGTGCGCGCGAGCCTGCCCGCACACCCCACCGGAAGGACAACCCTGACCGTGAACCCGCTGAAACTCAGCCCGCCCCAATGGCGCGTCCTGCGCTACCTGGCCATCCACAGCGCCAGCGCCACCCGCGTCGGCTTCCTCGCGACCAAGCTTCGTGACCTCACCGGCGCCAGTCCGGAGGACCTGGGCGGCCTGGCAGACCTCGGCCATGTCACCGGCCGCCTGCACGGCAGCGTCGAGGCCCCGGCTCGCAGCATCGTCATCACCGCCCGCGCCCACCCGAAGCTGCGCATTCACCTCACCCAAGCCGGCAAGAACGCCGCCGCGCCGATCGAGGCGGCCTTCCGTGCCCTGCGTCACCTGCGCACGCACGGCCCCTTACCGGTCGCCACGCTCCAGGACGACGCCGGCGTGGGAGATGACACCCTGACCGAGTTGGAAGCTCTCGGCTTCATCGAGATCACCCCGATCTGCCCTGAGTGCCACGAGCCGGCCCAGCACGACGAGCCCAGCTCATGGACGCCCGCCTGGGGTCGTCCGCCGTCCTGGTCGCACCTGGACGGCGAGCCGCTGTGCCCGGTGGTCGGGGTCAACGGCTACGAACCGGCCACCCCCACCCCCAAGGATCGCCAGATCGCCCTGACCAGCTTCGGCCGCCGCTACGCCGAGCCCTACACCCGCCAGGACCAGTCATGACCGGCGCGTCGGTCCTGTCCACGCTGGTCACCATCGCGGTCTGCGTGACCCTGCTGGCGCTGTTGATGGTCCTCCTCGTGGCGGTCTACCGGTTCAACCTCAAGCGCCACCCCTACACCGACTGCCGCCGCTGCCGGGGCTCGGGAGAGCGCCGTAGCCGCCTGTTCGCGCACTCTTTCGGCTACTGCCCCGACTGCGCCGGCACGGGCCACAAGCTCCGCGCCGGGGTGCGCCTGTTCAACGTCCGCTGACCTGACGGGAGCCCCTGTCATGCATGCGCTCATTCCCGTGCTCTACCTGGCCGTGGTGATGGGCGGTCTGACCTACCTCGGCTACTGCGCCCGGCACCCCTACGTCCTGTGCCGCTCCCGCACTTGTACACCCGCGGCCTGTCCCGTCTGCCACGGAACCGGCATCCGCCTACGGCTGATCTGGCGGCTACGCCGCCGCACCCACTGTGACCAGTGACCACCTGGCGCTGCGGTTTCCCGCCGTACTCCCGTCTGTTCAACAACCCGAAATCCTGGAAGGAAGGCCCGCCATGTCCGGCGAGACCACGATCACCATCATCGGCAACCTGACCGCCGACCCCGAACTGCGCTACACCCAGAGCGGCACCGCGGTGGCCGGCTTCACCATCGCCTCCAGCGCCCGCACCTTCAACAAGAGCGTTGAGCAGTGGGAGGACGGCGAGGTGCTGTTCATGCGCTGCTCGGCTTGGCGTGACCTCGGCGAGCACGTCGGCGAGTCGCTGACCCGGGGCACGCGCGTCATCGCCTCGGGGCGGCTGCGTCAGCGCACGTTCGAGACCAGCGACGGCGACAAGCGCACGGTCATGGAGATGACCGTGGACGAGATCGGCCCCAGCCTGCGGTTCGCCACCGCCCGGCCGGTCAAGGCCGCCCGCGGCAACGGCCAGCGCAACGGCAACGGTTCGGCGTCGGGTGGCGGGTTTGACGACCCGTGGGCCTCCTCCCAGCCCGCCCCCGCTGCTGCTGCCGCCGGTGACGCGCCGCCGTTCTGACCCGTCATCGTCCCATGCCCCCGCTTCGGAGCGGTGCGGCCTGCCCTGGGCTCCCACCGCTCCGAAGCAACCCCCTTTTGACCTGGAAGGACCGTGTTCCATGCCGTCAACGACCATGGACGCCATCGACGACCAGGCGTCGCTGTTCACCATCACCCCCACCGTGGCCGACGCGGTGGCATCAGGGGTGCGCTTCGTCGCCGCTGACCCAGTCGCCAGTGATGCCGTGCTGGCCGGTGACGGCTACGGCTGGCTGGCCGACGCGCTGCCCGCGCCGAGGCCGCCCGCCTGCCCGCACTGCCACCACCCCGCGGTGCTGCCGACGAGTGCACCGGTGCTGTGGACCTGCCCGCACTGCCACCCCACGGAGACCCGATGACCACCACACCCATCGCAGGGTCGGCCCCCGCCCCGGTCGGCTCGACGACCTGCTACGTGCGTGAGCACGCCGGCCACACCATGACCATCCACGCCCCCGCCGCATTCGAGCCGGCCGCGTTCGCCTGCTTCGCCGCCGCCGAGGCGATGCTGGGGCTGGACGTGGAGACCAGCGCCGTCGACGACAAAGGCCCTCGCCAGTTCGACCCCGCCTTCACCGTGCGGCTGGTCCAGTTCGGGTCCACCCGCGAGGCGTGGGTGTTGGACCCCGCCGACCCGGCCCAGCACGCCGCGATCCGCGCCACGCTGGCCGACCCGGCGCGCCGCTTCGTCACCCACACCCCCTACGACCCGCTGGCCATCTGGGCAGCGTTCGGCATCGCGTTGGGGCAACGCGTCATCGACACGCACCTGATCTCCAAGCTGATCGACCCCGACGAGCGCGCCGGCCACGGGCTCAAAGAGCTGACCGGCCGCCACCTCGACGACGGGCTGCAGCAGGCTGAGGCCGCCCTGCACGCCCGGATGCGCGCCCTGGCCCCGGTCGGGCACCGCGCCGGCCACACCTGGCTGACCTGGGGCTGGAACCACCTGCCCACCTCAGATGAGGCGTACGTCGTCTACGCCGGGCTGGACGCCATCTACGTGCGCCGACTGCTGCCCGCGTTGCTGCGCCACTGCCTGGACTTCACCCACCTGGTACGCCTGGAACAGTGGCTGGCCGTCCAAGCCACCGGCATCACCATCCGCGGCCTGCTGCTGGACCGCCCCTACACCACCGCCCTGCTGGAGGAGGTCCAGCGCGAGCACCACGCCGCCGAAACCCGTATCCAGCAGGCGCTCGGCTTCCCCGCCGGCTCGCCCCGGTTCGCTGCCTGGCTGGACGAGCAACTCACCCAAGCAAGCGTCACCGGCCTGCCGCGCACCCCGACCGGCCGCCTGCAGGTCACCGCCGACACCCTCACCACCCTGACCGACCAGCACGCCAGCGCCCTGCCCGAGCCGGTGCGCGAACTGCTGGCCGCCCGCCTGGCGGTGGCCCGCACCTCCAACCTGATCGCCAACCTGACCGGGTTCCTGCGCGCCGCTGACCCGGCCGGCCGCGTTCACCCGCAGATCAACACCCTGCGCGCCAAGACCGCCCGCATGAGCATCACCGGCCCGGCGTTGCAGACGCTCAAGAAGCACGACCCGCGGCTACGGCATTGTTTCCGCGCCGATGCCGGCCACGTGCTCGTCTCCTGCGACTTCTCCCAGGTAGAGGTGCGGGTGGCCGCCGCCCTGTCCGACGACCCGACGTTGAAGCGGGTGATCGCCTCGGGTACCGACATCCACGACGCCACCGCCGCCCTGATGTACGGCGACGGCTACACCAAGGAGCAACGCACCATCTCCAAACGGTGCACCTTCGGCACTTTGTACGGCGGGGGCGCCGCCGCGCTCGCCCGCCAGACCGGCGTTACCGACGAGGTGGCCCGCCAGGTCATCGACCGCTGGCAGTCCACCTACCCGCGCGTGATCGCCTACACCAAACGCCTAGCAGACCAGAGCGTGGTGACCACGCCAAGCGGCCGGCGCATCCCCGCCGACCCCGCCCGCGGCTACGCCAACGGCAACTACATGGTCCAATCCACCGCCCGTGACCTGCTGCTGGCCGCCGTCTACCGCTTCGCCACCGCCCACCCCGAGGCCCGACTGTGGCTGTTCGTCCACGACGAGGTCATCATCCACGCCCCCGAACGCGACGCCGAACGCCTGCGCAACGCCCTCCAGCAGGCGATGACCACCAGCTTCCGCGGGGTGCCCATCGTGGCCGACGCCGAGATCCTCGGCACCCACTGGGGCCACCTGCCCGACAACCCTAACCCTGCCGTGCATCAGGACGCAGCATGACCACGACCGCCGTCCCCTGTACCCAGGACCGGGAGCCGTTGCTTGCCGCCGGCGCAACGCGACGCGTCCCCGACGTCGAGCCCGACGCGTCGCGTTCCACCACGGCGCAACTCGACGCCTCCCCTTCCGCCAACGGCACGCAACGGCTCTGCGCCTGGTGCTCAGGCCCCATCCCCGCCACCGCCAGGCGAGACGCGGTGTGTTGTTCGGTGCGCTGCCGACAGGCGCGCCACCGCTTCACCCGCACCGTAGGCATCGGCGCTGCTCAAGGCGTCGCGGCTGGCCAACCGCTACGGCTGGCCTATGCCGACCCGCCCTATCCGGGCAACGCGCGCCTGTATCGCGGGCACCCCGACTACGCCGGCGAAGTCGACCACAAGACCCTGATCCGTCACCTGATGGCCTACGACGGGTGGGCGCTGTCCACCTCAGCCACCGCCCTGCCCGCGGTGCTGGCGCTGTGTCCGCCAGGGGTGCGGGTAGCGGCCTGGCACCGTGGCGAGCGTCCCACCGCGAGCCGCTGGCCGCTCAGCGCCTGGGAACCGGTCATCTACATTCAGGGCCGCCCTAGCGATCCGTCGCGGGGATCCACGCGACGGGTGGACTCCCTCGTGCACGGCGTGTCCGCCATGACCACCCTGCCCGGCAGGGTCATCGGCGCCAAGCCGGCCGCATTCTGCCGGTGGGTGTTCAACCTGCTCGGCGCCGCGCCCGGGGACAGCTTCGACGACCTGTTCCCCGGCTCCGGTGCCGTCAGCCGCGCCTGGGCCGTCTTCGCCGGCACTGCTGTCCCGTCGCCTGCGGCCGGAACCGACGCGTCGCCTCCAGCTGAGAACGACGCATCATCACCAGGTCCACACGACGCGTCGTCTCCGCCGGCGTACACGACGGCTGACCGCCACCCGACAGGGGCCTCACGTGGAAAGCATTGAGCCTCGCACTCCGAGCGCGCCCGCGGTGTTCTATCTCGGCACGCATCACCCGCATTGGCTGGCTGACGAGCGCTTCCGCGACGTGCGATTGTTCGTGTCCTCCCGCCGCCTACGCCACCGCAAGACACTGCCGCGGGCCGTGGGCCGATGGGCGCTCGACTCCGGCGGCTTCACCGAGATCAAAATGTACGGCCAGTGGACCATCACAGCCGCCGAGTACGCCGAACTCGTCTGCTGGTACGCCCGCGACATCGGGATGCCCGACTTCGTGGCCCCGATGGACTGGATGTGCGAGCCCCCGATCATCTACGGCAAGAACCAGCACCTCCAACACACCGATCCCAGGTACTTCCATGGCACCCGCGCCGCCCGCGGCATCCCCCCAGACGGCCCTGACGAACCGTTAGACGACGCGGTCCGCAAGCACCAGACGTGGACCGTGGCCAACTACCTCGAACTGCGCGACCTGCTGCCCGCAGAACTCAAAAAGCGGCTGATCCCCGTAGCGCAGGGGTGGCTGCTGTCGCACTATCTCGAAATCCTGCGCATGTATGCCGACGCCGGCGTTGACCTGCGCACGCTGCCGCTCGTGGGCCTCGGTAGCGTCTGCCGGCGCCAGCACACCGGCGAGATCGCCGAGATCGTCGCCACCCTGGCCGACCGCGGGTTGCGCAACACGCACGGATTCGGCGTCAAAGCTGACGGGCTCGACCTGTACGGCGCCGACCTGAGCTCAGCCGACTCCCAAGCCTGGTCAGACGGCGAGCGCCACCGCGGTTACCCCCGCTTTCCCGAGTGCGTGGGCGTGCACAAGAACTGCGCCAACTGCCCCAAGGCCGCCCTGCGGTGGCACGGAAAGGTCCTTGACCGACTCACGCGCGCTCGCCGACGCCCCCGCCAACTACGCCTTTTCGATCATGCCGCCTGACCAGCCACCCCCCGGCTGGTGGCTCTACCAGCCATCCGACAAGGCCACCAGCCGGGGGGAGTCCATCCCTGGCTTGCAGGGGCTACGAACCGAAGGACATCACGCACCATGACCACAACAACCGACCTGGCCGGCGCCGTCGCTGACGCCGCACGGCGCGGCTGGCACGTCTTCCCGATCACCCCGCACGGCAAATACCCCGCCCGCGGCTTCACCGCCTGGGAGCACAACGCCACCACCGACCCCGACCAACTCGCCGCCTGCTGGCGACGCGCCCCCTACAACCTCGGCATCGCCTGCGGCCCCTCCCACCTACTCGTCATCGACCTCGACCTGCCCAAACCCGGCGAGCAACCGCCCGCCGCATGGGCGCGACGTGGCGTCGCATCCGGCGAGGAGGTTTTCCGCCTTCTGTGCGCCGAGCACGGCCAGCCCTACCCCGGCGACACCCTCACCGTGACCACCCGATCCGGCGGCGCCCACCTGTATTTCACCGCCCCGCCGACCGTACGCCTGGGCAACACCTCAGGCGAACGAGGCCGCGGCCTGGGCTGGCTCATCGATACCCGAGGCCACGGCGGGTACGTCGTCGGCCCCGGCAGTCACGTGCGTGGCCCGCACCGCACCGGCCGCTACACCATCGTCCGCGACCAGCCCCCGGCGCCGCTGCCCGACTGGCTGGCCGACAGGCTCGCTCCACCGCCTCCGCCGCCCTCCTCAACCCCCGACCCCCTCGCCGGGCTGACCGCCGCCCGCCTGACCGCCTACCTGCGCGCCGTCATGGCCGGCGAACTGGAGCGAGTGACCACCGCGCCAGACGGACACCGCAACCGCACGCTGAACCTGGCCGCCTGGAAACTCGGCAAGTTCGTCGGCCGCGGCGCGCTGCCCCGCGACCTGGTCGAACACGCCCTGCAGGCCGCCGCCGAAACGGCCAACGCCGCCAGCCCAACCCCGCGCACCACCCGAGCGCTAACCGTGATCATCAGGCACGGCATCGACGCCGGCATCCGCGCCACATAACCCGGCACCCGCCGCCCTTGAACCTCTTGAGTCTGGGGAGACAGCATGACCCAACGTCACCCGCCCACCGGCGCCGACTTGCTCGACCAACTCCGCGCCGCCCTGACCCGCTACGTCATCCTGCCCAGCGAGCAGGCCGCCGACGCCGTCACGCTGTGGATCGCCACCACCCACGCTCAACCCGCCATGGCCCACGCCCCGCGTCTGGTCGTCCGCGGCCCCGAAAAGCGGTGCGGCAAGTCCCGGCTGCTGGACATCGTCGAGGCGACCTGCCACGACCCGTTCATCACCGTCAACTCCTCATCGCCGGCCATCTACCGCTCCATCACCAACGACCCGCCCACCATCCTGGTCGATGAGGCCGACACCATCTTCGGCCCCAAAGCAGACGGCAACGAAGACCTACGCGGCCTGCTGAACGCCGGCCACCAGCGCAACCGGCCAGCCAAACGCTACGACGCCGCCCGCAACCAGGTCGAAAGCATCCCGACCTTCGCCATGGCCGCACTCGCCGGCATCGGCGCCATGCCCGACACCATCGAAGACCGCGCCATCGTCGTCCGCATGCGCCGCCGCGCCCCCGGCGAGAAAGCCGCCCCTTACCGCCACCGCCGCGACCGCCCCGCGCTGCGCGAGCTCGCCGCCGCACTCAACCAGTGGCTGCGCGCCGACCTGACCCGTTTGGAGGAGGCCGAACCCGCCATGCCCGTCGAAGACCGCGCCGCCGACACCTGGGAACCCCTGGTCATCATCGCCGACCACGCCGGCGGCACCTGGCCCGACCGCGCCCGCGCCTCCGCCATCGCAATGACCGCCGAAGCCGACGACAACGGCCGCCCCTCCCCGGGGTTGCGCCTGCTCACCGACTGCCGCACCGCCTTTGGCGCCGACACCGCCCTGCCCACCACCGTCCTGCTGGAACGGCTCAAGGCCAACCCCGAAGGAGGCTGGAACGAACACGGCCCGACTGGGCTGACTGCCATGAGACTCGGCGCGATGCTGCGCGAGTACGACATCCGCTCAGCCACCATCCGATTCCCCCGACCCATCGGGCAAGCCAAGGGCTACCACCGCACGGACTTCACCGACGCCTGGGCGCGCTATTGCCCCGCCGTCGAGCCTCCGCCAGGCGGTGACGATCAGCCGTGCGAGCCCGCCGAAGATGGCGCTGTCGTGCCCATCGAGAGGGGAAGCCGTACCAGCCGTACCAGCCTCAATTCCCCAGGTCAAAGCGGTACGGCTTGCACCCCTGGTACGGCTTGAGCCGTACCACCGAAAAAGCCGTACCGGCCCTGACCAGCAAAAACGAGGCTGGTACGGCTGGTACGGCTACCCCCCTCACAACCGCGCCCGGAAGCCCCGAACAGGGCCTCGGAACCCTGCCTTCACGCCTCATGCCGATCACGAATCCGGAAGGACCGCGCTGATGGCCACCGCCGCAGGCAAGCCCCTGACCGTCGCCGAGTTCTGCACCGAACTCGGCATAGCCCGATCCACCTTCTACGACTGGCGCCAGAAAGGCCGCGCCCCGCGCTGCCTCAAGCTCCCCAACGGCGACCTACGCATCCGCCGCATCGACTACGAACGTTGGCTGACCAGCTTGGAGGATGCTGCGTAATGGAAACCAGCTACAACGTTCGCATCTGGAAAACAGACATATATAAGGGCGCCAAGGTCACCACCTATACCGTCCGGTGGAGAGTAGGTGAAAAACCCTTCAAGGAACCATTCCGGGGCAAAACACAAGCAGACAACTTCAAGGCCGAACTGACAGTCGCGGCCAACAGGGGCGAAGCATTCAGCGTCGAAGATGGGCGACCGATCTCATGGAGGCGGGACGAACAAGCCCTAAGCTGGTTCACGTTCACATGCGCCTATACGGACACTAAATGGCCGTACGCCTCGGGGAACCACCGCAAAAGCATCGCCGAAGCACTCACCGATGCCACCGAAGCGCTACTGATGAGCGACGCAGGACGGCCCGACCAGAAAGAGCTACGTGCGGCACTACGCGGTTGGGTTTTCAGTACACGAGTCCGCGACGGCGCAGAACCCGCCAAAGGCCAGCACACCGCCGTGCGTTGGCTGGACCCTCCCGAGGACATCCAGCACGTAGTTCGGTGGCTGCAGGAGAACACCATCGACGTCCGAGAACTGACGCGTCCCAAGCGCGGCCCACTCCTCACACGGGCCGTGCTCGACAGGATCAGTCGCAAGCAGGATGGGACAGCCGCAGCGGGCAACACAGTTAAGCGTAAACGACAAGTCCTCAACAACGCTTTCAAGTTCGCCCGGGAGATCAGCGCCTTGCAGGCTAATCCTCTCGACAGCGTTACGTGGACCAAACCAAGAACTGATGAGGCCGTAGATCCTGGTGTCGTAGCGAACCGCGAACAAGCCCGCGCCATCCTTGCCGAGGTAGCAAAGGAAGGCGCCATGGGCAAACGGCTCGCGGCCTTCTTCGGTTGCATGTACTACGCTGCCCTACGCCCGGAAGAGGTCATCGACTTGCGCACGGAGAACATCAAGAATCTTCCCGAAAGTGGCGAATGGGGCGAGTTCGTTCTTACGAACTCTGACCCCGAGGTCGGCACTAAGTGGACGGACGACGGCAAAGCGCGACAACGACGCGGGCTCAAGCACCGCCCGGTGAAAGCAAAGCGCCAGGTACCCATTCACCCGGATCTCGTGGCGCTACTGCATGCCCATCGCGCCGAGTTTAACCATGGTCGTGAGGGCCGCATTTTCACCGGGCCGCGCGGCGGCATCATCCGGGACAGCACCTATCTGCCGGTCTGGCACAAGGCGCGCGAGCGCGCCCTCAGCCCCGCCGAGCAAGCGTCGGGCATCGCGGCACGGCCGTATGACTTTCGGCACGCCTGTGTGTCCACCTGGCTGAACGCCGGCGTGAACCCTCCCCAGGTAGCGGAGTGGGCGGGCCACAGCGTGGACGTGCTCTTGCGGGTCTACGCGAAGTGCATCGCCGGCGGACAGGTCGAAGCCATGCGCCGCATCGAAACGGCGCTGCCCCCGGCCGCCCCCGCTGAGCGGCCGGACGCCCCCAAGGCAGACTGACGATCTTCGGCGCGTATTCGGCGCAGCCACCCGTACTGAGCCGCTGTCAGCCGTAGACGGCCGGACACAAAGCAAGAGGCCCGTCACCGCGTTTCCGCTGGTGACGGGCCTCTTCCCGCTGGTGTGGCAGGTGCAAGGTTCGAACTTGCGTAGGCTGAGCCGACGGTTTTACAGACCGCTCCCTTTGGCCACTCGGGCAACCTGCCGTGCCATCCGCTCTCGCGGCGACAGACAGAAGGATAGCGGACTTCCGAGGTGTACGTGACACCAGTTTGTCCGTACCGGATCGTGGTTAGCGGCTGCGCCGGAACAGGAGGCCGGCGGCGGAGCGGGAGTGCTGGTTGAAGGTGGCCGCGTCGTTGGCGCGGGGGAAGGGGTCGGGTGGGGGTGGGGTGGAGAGGAACGTGCACAGGGGGTCCCAGCCCTGCTTGACGTCGAAGACCAGGAGGCGGTCTGGGGGGATTGTGGCTTTTACCTCTTCTATGTGGGCAGCGAAGGTTTTGAGGGCGTGGGAGGGGTCGAACTGGCCGGCGAATACGCGCTCTTGGACAGCCAGGCGGGTGAGCTTTGTGAAGGCTGCGAGGTCCGTGCCCATGAGGCTGGAGATGCGGGTGATGGTGCGGCCTGGCCAGGTGGATCCGCGCTTGGCCGCTTGGAAGATGGTGGCGTTCATGCTGGCCAGCCAGCGGTCCGGGTCGCGGACCGTGAGGATGACCTTGGCGTCCGGGTAGCGGGCTGCCAACTCCCGCCAGTACGCGGCCGCGGGCCAGTCGGTGCAGGAGTTGTAGCCGGACAGGGCGGCGTCCAAGTTCGTCTCGCGGCCTTCGGCCACGGCGAGCCAGCGGTGCACCTGGGCAGGGTTATCGATCACCTCGGTCATGTGGTGGCATGGGCCGAAGCCCAGGCGCTCCAGGGCGATCTTCAAGGACAAGGTTCCGGTACGGCCGAAGCCGGCTCCGATTACCAGCACAAATCCCACCAATCCCATCGGAAACTGCAAGAAGGGCTTGAACCAGGATCCTTCTCTGCACACGGGCGAGCAAGAGGTCGGGGTCCTGCACAGCGCGCCGATGCTGGCTAGGCTCGTTCGCTGGGTCCCTTCGCGTACGCCGGGAAGCAGGATCCGCAGAAACTTTCGCAGCTGAAGGGATGGGTGTTTTGGCCGATTCATCTTTCGACATCGTCAGCAAGATCGACCACCAGGAGGTCGACAACGCTCTGAACCAGACGGTCAAGGAGATCGGACACCGCTTCGACTTCAAGGGCACCGGGGCGGCCATCAGCTGGTCCGGTCAGACCAACATCGAGATCAAGGCGAACAGCGAGGAGCGGGCGAACGCCGCACTCGACGTGTTCAAGGAGAAGGTGGTCAAGCGGGGGCTGTCGCTGAAGATCCTCGACGCGGGTGAGCCCAAGTTGTCGGGCAAGGAATACCGCATGCTGGTCAGCCTGAAGGAGGGCATCGACCAGGAGCACGCCAAGAAGATCTCCAAGCTGATCCGCGACGAGGGCCCCAAGGGGGTCAAGGCGCAGATTCAGGGCGAAGAGCTTCGCGTCAGCTCGAAGAAGAAGGATGACCTGCAGGATGTCATTTCGCTCCTTAAGGGGAAGGATCTGGACATAGCCCTGCAGTTTGTGAACTACAGGTAGTGGAGCGGCGCGCGAGGCTGCCGCGGTCGGCCTGCGTGGGCTTCGGGTTCGTTCTGATCGTGGAGCCGGGTCACGCTCAGGTGCATGTACGCCCTGCGAATCGCATGCGCCCCATGGACGCCGTCGTCATGTGCGGATCCGGGGTCGTTCGTGTGCGCTCCTGGGATCTGGGCCACTCTGGACACGCAAGTACGTATGTAACCAGGTATGTCGTCGGTAACAAGCGTGGTCGGCAGTGTGGTGGAGTGGCCCAGAGCCCAGCCCACCATCGTCAAGATCGGTCCAGGCCGTGATCGGTGGTGGGTTAAGGCTCGCGCGCGCTGGTTGGTGTCCTCATGGCCTTGTGGCGATGGGTTCGGAGTCGGGTGGGCTGGCGCGGTTTGCGGGGTTGGATCGTAAGCTCATTACTCGTGACAAAGATCCCCCTGCGCCGGGTCACGGCACGTGCCCTGCCTATTGACGACCAAGACCGGGTGCTCCTGCTTTACGGCTTCGATCCCGCGAACGCCGACAAGCCCTTCTGGTTCACCATCGGCGGGGCCCTGGAGGGTGGCGAGACGCTGCAGGAGGCTGCGGCGCGCGAGCTGTTCGAGGAGGCCGGGATCCGAGCCGAGGCCGCGGACTTCACCGGACCGTACGGGACCGGCACGATCGAGTTCTCCTGGGCCCAGTACGCCATCACCCAGGATCAGACCTTCTTCGCAATCCGGGTCGGCGATGCCGCCGTGTCGTTCGACCACATGGAGCAGATCGAGAAGGACACGACGACCGCCTACCGGTGGTGGAGTGCCGAGGAGCTCGAGAGCACCCAGGAGACGTTCTTTCCCGAGGACCTCGTGGTGATCCTGCGGAAGATCACGAGGGGCGGAGAACTCGCGTAGCGCCCGCTATGAGCGCCGTTGCCAGGATCCAGCCCGAGACGATCAGCCCGTACGCGAGCCACTGCGTCCACCCGCCCGGGTCGAACATCTCTCGCTGTCCGAACGCCGGCAGCGGGAGCAGGAGGTCGAAGGCGTAGGCGAAGGCGTTGAAATCGGGGCTTTCGGTGGGTTTGAGTGCTCTGGGCGGGTTGAGGGCGAAGACGACCGTTCCGAGCGCGAGCAGGAGGGTGAACCACATGCCGGCCAGCCAGGGCCGGTAGCCGTACCCGACCGCGACGTCGAGCAATCGGCCCCACAACCGGCCGCCGAGTCCCTGCGTCTGCCGCCGGGCGCGGAGCTTGGCGAGCTGGGTGCGGCGGGCCAGCGCGTCGTTGCCGTCACTGAGGTACCAGGCGGCCAACTGCTCGTACGGCTGCGGCCGGAACCCCTCCGGATCCCGCGTGACCCACTCGATGCGGCGCGCCACGCCTGAGCCGCGCAGGCGGCTGTAGGTAAGACCGTTCAGGCGTAGTTTGTCCGGCCAAGTGTCCGGGTCGTCCAGCAACGTGCCGAGTGTGGTGTGCGCCAGGGTGACGACGCCTTCGATGGGTTTCGCCGGTCTCAGATGGAGCTCGCGGATCTCCATGTGGCTCATGTACAGGGCGTAGGGGGTGTCCGGGCTCTGTACGGTTCCGTCTAGGGAGAACGTGCCGTTGATCCGGGCGCCGCGCAGCCGGATGCAGCCCTGTGCCAGGAACCCGTCGGTGCAGCGCATGGTGTCCTCTACCACCATGTTGTCGGCGGAAAGCGCGTCCTTGCCGGGATTGGTGAGCTTCGCGCCGTCCAGGAAGAATCCGCCGTTCAAGCGGGAACCGACCAGGACGACTCCTCCGGTGAAGTCGGCATTGCGCATGTACGTGCCCGAATCCACGACTGCGGCATTCGCGTCCAGTGCCCATTCTTCTTCGTCGTCGGCCACCACCTTGGTGCCGCCCAGCCACAGGCCGCTCTCGAACTGGGCCCGGCTCAGGCGGATGGTGCCGGTGACGTTGGAGCCGGAGAGGCTGAGATGGCCGGCGACCCGCATGCCGCCGCCGCTGAGGCCGGGGAAGCTGCAGTCGGTCAGGCGGATGGTGCGGGTGCTGGAGCCGGTGAGCCGGATGGGTTCGTCCAGATGGCAACCGCTCAGGACGAGTTCGTGCGGAATGGTGCCCCCGATGATCGTCAGCGGGCCGGTGATCCGGGCGCCGCGCAGGCGTACGGCGGGGACCGAGCCCGTGCCCCCGTCGCGGGCGCCGAGCAGGAGCGAGGCGACCACCTTGGCCCTGATCGAGCGCTCGGGGCCCCAGGTGGCGCCGTCGGAGGGCGCGTTCTCCCCCGCCGTACGGCCGCGGCCGATCTCCACCGCGCCCAGTTCGACGATTTCGCCGGTGGGGAAGGCGTTCCAGAGCCGCTGTTCGGCTTGGGTTAATCGCGGAGATCGGCCCATGGGTCAGCGGCGGTAGCCGGCCATGCGCTCAAGGCGGGCGACCCGCTCGGACGTGGGCGGGTGGGTGGAGAACAGGCGGCCGAAGCCCGAGCCGCTGAACGGGTTGGCGATCATCATGTGGGAGGCCGAGGTGAGCCGGCTGTTCTCGGGAAGGGGCAGCCTGCGGGCGCCCATTTCGATCTTGCGCAGCGCCGAGGCCAGCGCGAGCGGGTCACCCGTGAGCCTGGCGCCCGATTCGTCGGCCTGGAACTCCCGGGTGCGGGAAATTGCCATTTGCACCATCCCGGCCGCCACCGGCCCGAGCACCATCATCAGCAGCGCGCCCACGAAGCCCGGCCCCTCGTCGTCGTCCGAACCGCCGAAGAAGACGGCCACGTAGCTGAGCCAGGTGATCATCGTGGCCAGCGCACCCGCCACGGAGGAGACGAGGATGTCCCTGTTGTACACGTGTGAGAGCTCGTGCCCGATCACCCCGCGCAGCTCGGCCTCGTCGAGCAGCTTGGTCAGGCCGTACGTCACGCAGACCGCGGCCTGGCGCGGGCTCCTGCCCGTCGCGAACGCGTTCGGCTGCACCGTCGGCGAGATGTAGATGCGTGGCATCGGCTGGCGCGCCTCGGTGGAGAGCTCTCGCACGATCCGGTAGAGCGTGGGCTGCTCGACCTCGCTGACCGGCCTGGCCCGCATGGCCGACAGCGCGATGCGGTCGGAGAAGAAGTAGGCGACCCCGTTGCTCACCAGAGCCAGTATGAGCGCGAACTGCACTCCGGCGCCGCCGCCCAACCACGCGCCCACCGTGATGATCAGCGCGGACAGCCCTCCGAGCAGAACGGCGGTGCGCAGACCGTTGTGGTGCAAGGTTCCCCCCTTCGTGGCCTGGGTTCACCACGTCCAACGTTGATGACCCGGCTCTTCGTTCCCCGGTGTACTCAGCTGAGGGCGGAGTGCGACTTTCATGCCTCATGGGGCGTGTCAGTGGCGCGGGTGCGGCGCGTCAGCCGAAGGGGGACAAAGAGGTCATGTCCAGGACCAACTGAGGGGCGAGGGAGAACAGTACGGCCACCAGTAGGGCGAGACCGATGGCCAGCCATGTGGTGGGGGGTGGGCGGTGCGGGGCGGGGGATGTCGCCATGGCTGGGGTCGGGGACTCGGCTGGGGTTCGGGGCTCGGCGGTGAGAGGTGCTTCTGCGGCTGAGTTGGGGGTCGGGCCGGGGGCGCCGATGGTGGAGGGCCTTGTTGCGGCCGGAGCGGGGGACGCTGCCGGGGCTGGGAGCGGGGATGCTGCCGCGACCAGGGATGGGGACGTGGCCGGAGTTGGGGTGAACAGGCGGGCCGTCCAGGTGGCGTAATAGTAGAGGCCGATCACGGTGTTGATGGCCATGATCAGCGCCAGCCAGCCGGAGCCGCCGCCGACGAGCTCGCGGAAGACGAAGACCTTGGCGAAGAGCCCGGCCAGGCCCGGAGGCAGACCTGCCAGGCAGACCAGGCAGAACGCCAGCGCCAGGCCTGCCGCCGGGCTCCGGAACACCAGGCCACGGTAGTCGTCGAGCTCGTTACGGGCGGAGGATCTGGACATGAGCATGACCACCGCGAACGCGCCGAGGTTCATCGCGGCGTAGATCACCAGGTATGCCATGGACGTGCTGATCGCGCCCGAGACGGCTTCGGGGAGGAGGGGGGCCGTCGTCGCGGGGGCGGCGATGCCTTGGGCGGTAGCGGAGGCCGTTTGGGCTGCTGTGGTGGCCGTTTGCGCGGTGGTGGTCTGGGCTGTCGCGGTGGCGATGTGGGCGGTGGCGGTGGCGGTGGCCGTGGTGCTTTGGGCGGTTGTGGCGGCGATCGCCAGTGGGGCCAGGATGTAGCCGGACTGGGCGACGGAAGACCAGGCCAGCAGGCGTACGGCGGAGCGCTGGCGCATCGCGAGCAGGTTGCCGGTGGTCATGGTCAGCGCGGCGACGATCCCGACGACGGGGACCCAGGTGGTGGCCTGCCCGGCCAGCCCGACGACCAGTACGAGGATCAGCCCCGCGAACCCCGCCGCCTTGGAGATGACCGAGAGCAGGGCCGCCACGGGGACGGGGGCGCCCTGGTAGACGTCGGCCGCCCATGAGTGGAACGGCACCGCCGCGATCTTGAATGCGAATCCCGCCACCACGAGCACCACGCCGACCGTGACGACGGCGGGCGGCCCCTGGGTGAGCGCCGGGTCCACGCCTGGTGCCGGCATCTGCCCGCTGAGCACGGCCGCCAGGCGGGACAGGTAGACCGTGCCCGCGATGCCGTACAGGAGTGAGACGCCGAACAGCATGATCGCCGTCGACACCACTGACACCACGAACAGTTTGACCGCCGCCTCCGAGGCGCGGCCGTCGTAGCGTTTCATCGCGGTGAGGGCGAAGACCGGGAGCGAGAGGAGCTCGAGGGCCACCACGAGCATGACGAGGTCTCGGGAGGCGGGCAGCGTGATGGCGCCTACGAGGGTGCAGAGC
The DNA here is from genome assembly GCF_039871825.1 of Nonomuraea sp. B12E4. Classification (NCBI taxonomy): domain Bacteria; kingdom Bacillati; phylum Actinomycetota; class Actinomycetes; order Streptosporangiales; family Streptosporangiaceae; genus Nonomuraea; species Nonomuraea sp. B12E4. The sequence goes on from NZ_JBDPME010000004.1 coordinate 188,675, forward strand.
AGCAGGAAGTACCACTCGCCCACGGGGATGCCGCCGCCCGCCAGCTGGGTCATCGACATCAGGACGACCACCACTGCGGCCACCAGCACCATGCCCGCGAACACCAGCGTGAACTGATCCACCACGAACGAGCACATCGCCGGCCCCTGACCCGCCGGGCCGGCCAGGTTGGGCGGGACGCAGAAGGTCGACTGCGGTGGACCGCCCCTGATCGCCTGGGCGACGACGAAGGCCAGGGAGATCGCCACACCGGCCAGCGTGAGGAGTCCGAGTGCGGTCCTGGCGGCCGGGCGGGCGGGCAGGAACGCGTCGAGCAGCAGCACCAACGCGGCCACCAGGGCGAGCACCAGCGGGGGCGCGATCAGGAAGTAGTCGATCTGCTGGATCATGAGAGGGCTCCCAGCAGGGTTTGCACGGCCGGGGTGGTGAGTGACAGGAGGAGGCCGGGCCAGAGGCCGAAGAGCACGGTCAGGGCCACGAGGGGGGTCCAGGCCAGCAGCTCGTGCCTCCTGATGTCCTCCTGCCGGACCTCAGGCGCGCCGCCGGGCACCTGAAGCACGCCACTGGGCACCTCAAGCATGCCGCCGGAGGCCGCGAATGTGCCAGCAGGCGCCCTAGTTGCACCAGCAGACGCTCCATACGTGCCAGCAGGCGGCGGGGGCGGGTCGGCAAGCACCTCAGAGGCCCCAGGCGTGTCAGCGGACGCCCCAAGCGCCCCAGGTGTGTCGACAGGCGTCCCGTGCGCCCCAGGAGCGCCGACAGGCGCCTCGGGGCTGGGGGCGAGGGTTCCCGTGGCCGAGGGGCGCCCGGATGAGCTCACAGGCACGGTGAGGCGTTCGTCAGGGGTGCCGGCTGCTCTCATGCCGTCGGCTTCGTCTTCGCTGTCTGGTATGCCGTGGAGCGGCGTGGCCGGAGCTGGGTCACGGGGGCGTCCGTGGGTGACGCGGGACAGCATGATCAGGAAGTAGGCCGCTGTCAGGAGCGCGCCCACGCCGCCGATCACCATGTACGTGAGGAACAGCCCGCGGGGCAGCCCGTTCGCCGGTTGGAACGCCCCGAACAGCGCCAGCATCTCCCCCCAGAACCCGGCCAGGCCGGGCAGCCCGAGTGAGGCGATCGCCGCGAACGTGAGCACCGAACCCAGCCGTGGCGACGTGGCCAGCATGCCGCCGCCCAGCGATGGCATGTCGGCGGTGTGGTGACGCTCCTTGATCGCCCCGGCCAGGAAGAACAGCAGGCCGGTGATCAGGCCGTGGGCGACGTTCGCGAAGAGGGCGCCGTTGGTGCCGACCGGGGTCAGCGTCGCGAAGCCCAGCAGTACGAAGCCCATGTGGCCGACGGACGAGTAGGCGATCATGCGTTTGAGGTCGCGCTGGGCGAGGCAGGCCAGGGCTCCGTAGATGATCCCGACCACGGCGAACGCACCCAGCCACGGCGCCACCGCCGCCGCACCCTCTGGGAGGAGGGGGATGGCGATCCTGGCGAAGCCGTAGGTGCCCATCTTCAGCAGCACCCCGGCGAGCAGCACCGACCCCACGGTGGGCGCCTCGGTGTGGGCGTCGGGCAGCCAGGTGTGCAGCGGCCACATCGGCGTCTTGACGGCCAGGCCGATGCCGATGGCAACGAATGCCAGGATCTGCACCGATCTGGACATTCCGGTGCCGTGGGCCGCGCTGAGCGCCTCGATGTCGAGGGTGCCGGCCTGGACCCAGACGAGCAGCAGGCCGAGCAGCATCACCACCGAGCCGAGCAGGGTGTAGAGAACGAACTTGACCGCGGCCGCCCGGCGTCTCTCGCCGCCCCAGATGCCGATCAGGAAGTACATCGGGATGAGCACGATCTCGAAGAAGACGAAGAAGAGGAGCAGGTCGAGGGCGAGGAACGTACCGATCATGCCGACTTCGAGGACCAGCAGCGTGAACACCAGCGCCCGCGGCCTGGCGCTCATGAACGGCCCGGAGTCCCTGGTCCTGCCCCAGCACAGGTAGACGAAGCACAGGAACGTCAGCAGGGCCGTCAGCGCGACCAGCGGCAGCGAGATCCCGTCGACGCCGAGATGGAAGCGCAACCCCAGGCCGGGGATCCACGGCCAGTCCACCTCGAACTGCAGCCCTGCGGCGCGGCCATAGTCGAACGTCGCGACGAGCAGCCCGGCCAGGACGAACGTGACACCCGAAATGAGCAGTCCGTACGTGCGCAGGAACGGGCGGAGGACCTGGGGGGCGAGCAGGAGCATGAGCGCGCCGAGCAGCGGCACGGCCAGCAGTGTGCCCGGGAGCCAGCCACCCATCATGCGAACATCACCGTCCTCGACGAACGACCCGAGCCTGGACAACACGGGCACGCCCCCATCCCGACGTCCAAGAGCGCCGCCAGGGCTCCGGCATGAGGCCGTGCCAGGGCTCGGGAGCGAGGTCGTGTCGGTGGTTGGGGGCGAGGCTGGGCCGTCATGTGAACATCACCGCACCCACCGCGATCAACAGGACGCCGGCGAGCACGCCGCTTACGTAGAGTTGGACGTTGCCGTTCTGGGCCAGTCGGAGCACTCCGGACAAACCGCGCGCCGATCTGCCCGAGCCGCGTACCGCCCCGTCCACGACCACGTCGTCCGTCCTGACGACCAGCCTGGCCAGCGCCAGCACCGGGCGTACGAACAGGGCGGCGTAGAGGCCGTCCACGTAGAACGCCCGCTCGCACGGCACTCTCAGCGGGCCCAGCAGGCGGGCTGGGTCGGCGACGGGGTCGCTGCGCCACACCGCGTACACGACACCGGCGCCGAGCACGGCGAGCACGACGCTGATGGACGCCACACCGAGGTCCAGGTGCGGCTCGCCGGCGAAGCCCAGCAGCAGGGCCGGGACCGCGAGGAGGACGACGGGCACGAGCATCGTCCTGGGGGCCTCCCTGACGTCCACGATGTGGGCCGTGCCGGGTGCGGGCTCCGGGAGCGCCACGGCTCTCGCCTCGCCGAAGAAGGTGCGCAGCCATGCTCTGGTGGCGTACGCGCCGGTGACGGCCACGGTGGCGAGCGCGCAGCCGTACAGCAGGAGGGCGGCCGCGTCCGTCAGGACGCCGGACGACAGCGCGTCGTCCATGGCCGCCAGGACGCCGTCCTTGCTGAAGAAGCCGCTGGCCGGAGGGATGCCCATGAGGGCGGCGAGACCGATCGTCATCGTGACGAACGTGACCGGCAACTCCCGGCGCAGGCCGCCCATCTGGGTCATCAGGTTGGAGCCGACGTGGTGGATCACCGCGCCCGCGCAGAGGAACAGCAGGGCCTTGAACGCGCCGTGGGTCAGCAGGTGGAAGATGGCCGCCGTGTCGGAGTTCGCGGCCAGGCCGCCTGCCATGTACGCGAGCTGGCTGACCGTGGAGTAGGCCAGCACGCGTTTCAGGTCGTCCTGGGCCAGCGCCGCCAGTGCGGCGCCCAGCATGCCCAGTGCGGCGATGACCGCCAGCACGTCCATGGTGGGCGGGGCGTGCTGGAACGCCGGGAAGAGCCTGGCCACGATGAAGATGCCGGCGGCGACCATGGTGGCGGCGTGGATCAGGGCGCTGATCGGCGTCGGGCCCGCCATGGCGTCGGGGAGCCAGGTGTGCAGCGGCACCTGGGCGCTCTTGCCCGCCACCCCGGCCAGCAGGAGCATCGTGGCGGTCACCAGGGTGGCCGTGGACATTTCCGGCACCTTGGCCAGCACTTCGGTGACGCGGAAGCTGCCCGCCGCCGTGCCGAGCACGAAGATGCCGAAGAGGAAGCCGACGTCGCCCAGGCGGGTGACGAGGAACGCCTTGACCGCCGCGCGGGAGTTGGCCCGATCTTCCCACCAGTGGCCGATGAGGAGGTATGAGCAGAGGCCCATGATCTCCCAGCCGACGTAGAGGACCAGGAGGTCGCCCGCGTAGACGACCAGGAGCATGGCGCTGGTGAACAGGCTGATGAAGGCGCTGTAGGAGGGGTAGCGGGTGTCGTCTTTGAGGTAGCCGACCGAATAGACCTGTACGGCGAGGGCTACGAGGGTCACCAGGACACCGAGGATGCTCGACAGGTTGTCGGCCTGGAGGGTGAGCGAGATCGGGATGCCGCCGGTGACTATCGAGCCGTAGGTCTGGCCCGTGGGGGGTGGTGATGTGGGGGTGCCGTCGCTGCTGAAGAAGGCGAAGCCTGGGCCCCAGGCCAGCCAGATGGTCAGGAGCGCTGCGGTGGCTGTGGGGAGGATCGCCAGCCAGGCTGCTCGGGTGTTGGCTCGCCCATTCGCCGCTTTGCCTGTGGCGTGGGCTTCCGTCTCCCCTCTGGCCTTGAGGTCGCGCGAGGCGGGCTCGGGAGCCAGGGGCGCGCCGGGCGGGGGCTGCTGCGGGGCAGGGTCTCCCGGCACAGGGCTTCCTGGCACGGGGCCTCCTGGCCCGGGGGTCCCCGGTGTCAGGGCTCCTGACGTGGGGGCTCCTGGTGTTGAGGCTCCCACTCGTCCTGGCGCGGGGGCGGTCGTGGGTCGGTGCGGCCAGCGGGAGAGCAGAAGACCCGCGAAGGCGGCGATGAACGGCAGGAGCACCGCTAGCAGCGGAAATGTCGTCATAGCGTGCCACCTCGCTTGACGGGCTTCTCGCCCTCACGTCCGCTGTCGGCTTCTGCGGCCTTCGCCTGATCTTCGGACTCCGTGGCATTCGTCCGGGCTTCGGTCTCCATGGCGTTTGCCGGGACTTCCGGCTCTGTTGGGTCGGTGGAATTCGTCTGCTCTGCGCGATTCCGTCCCGCGAGGTCTGCCCGTTCCGCTCGCTCGGTCCTCGTGCGTTCTGCCGGTCGGCGCTCAGTGAGCTCGTCGCCGTCGCGCGATCCGTCGTCCATGGAGTCGGCCTCGGCGTCGTGTGTCTCGGCAAGGTCTCGCAGGTGGTCGATGTCCACGGTGCGGCGGTTGCGGTAGAGCGCCAAGATGATCGCGAGGCCCAGGCCCACTTCGGCCGCTGCGATGACGATGACGAACAGCGTGAGCACCTGACCGCTGTGCAGGCGGTCGCCCAGCCAGACGTCGAACGCGACCAGGTTGAGGTTGACGGCATTGAGCATCAGCTCTACGGACATCAGCACGAGGATCGTGTTGCGTCGGGCGAGCACGCCATAGACGCCGATGGAGAAGAGCAGCGCGGAGATGACCGCAGGGTAGACGATGTGCACTACCTACCCCCGGTTTGGTCGGGCGGTTGGCTGCCGGCTTCCTGTTCGGGTGGAGGGCTACCGGCTATCTGGTCTGATGAGCTCGTGTCCGTGCCGAGTGTCTGCGCGGGTGACTGGGTGCTCGTGCCGGTCGGCTGAGCGGTTGGCTGCGTGAGTGTGCCGGCTGCGGGGGTGTGCTGGGGGCCCGTGCTGGGTGTCTGGGTGGGGGGCGGGCTGGGCGCCTTTCGGTCAGGGGGCGGGGCGCCGCGGATGTCTGTGCGGGATAGGACGATGGCGCCGATCAATGCGGCAAGCAGCAGGACGGACAGGGCCTCGAAGGGGAGGACCCAGGTTGCGAACACGCTGGCGCCCAGCTCCTTCGCGGCTCCGGGACCCGGTCGTAGCGGTGTGTAGGCCGTGCGGAAGCCGTCGATCACCACCGTTACCAGGATGGCCGCCGTCGCCAGTGCCACCAGGGCCGAGACCAGGCGGTTGCCGCTGTCGAGGTCGGCGGAGCGGCCGATGGGAGCGCGGGTGAGCATGATGCCGAACAACATCAACACCACCACCGCGCCCACATAGATCAGCACCTGGACCCAGGCCACGAACTCGGCGGTCAGCACGAGATAGCCGCCCGCCAGCGCGCCGAAGCAGACCACCAGCCACAGGGCGGCATGGACCAGTTGTTTGGTCGTGACGACAAGCAGCGCCGATCCAACCGCTACCGCGCCCAGCAGCAAGAAGACGATCTCTTGCCCGGTGGGTGACAGGTAGGAGGGCACCGCCTCGGTCACGACTCCTCCTCGGACTCCCTTGTCTCGTCAGGGCCGAGCCGTCCGGGTGGCCGGATGGACCGTGGATCGGCCATCCTGCGCCTGCGGGGGCTCGCGGCAGAAGTCTGCTCCTCCGGCCCGGGCTCCGGTTGCGGATCACCCTGGGCTGTGGACAACTTTTCTGGCGGCGACTCGCCTGTGGACGAAGCCTCCCCTGAGGGCAGTCCTGTGGCTCCTGGGGGCGGTCCTGACGGCTGCTGCCGCTCTGTTGTCCGGCTGCTGGAGTTGGGGGTGAGGTTCGTCGCGCCCTCGGCGTGAGAGCGGTCCTCAGGTGCGGCGTGCGTCCCACCATCAGAGATGGGGTCAGGCCGGCTCTGGGAGGTGGCCTGCCCGGGGGCGGACTGTGTCGCGTCGCTTCCGCCCTCGGCGGCGGTGTCGCCTGTTGTGTGAGCGGGGCTCGTCCTGGTGCCCGTGGGAGCGTCGGTGCCGACTGCTGGGGATCGGCCGGTGCTCGTCTCCGCGTCCGTGGACGAGGTGGTGCCCGCTGCCGGTTGCGGCGTGTCAGTGCCTTGCGGCCGCTCAGAAGGGGTGGTGGAGGGCTGGGGCGGGAGGGCGCCCGGGGGGCGGATTCCCCGTACGTTCGAGATAGAGCGGCGGGGGCGTTCGGGGCGCTCGCCCGGTGTGCGCGATGGTGCCGTGGGGGCGGGTGTGTCCGCGGGGCCGTTCGCCGGGCCGTTCGCCGGGTCGGACGCCGGGGTCGTGGCGGCTGGGGTCGTCGGTGGTGCTGGGGTGGGTGACTCGCCGGCGAGGGCTTCCTGGGTGCGACGCGTAGGTGGGGTGCGTCGGGGTTGTGCGGGCTTCGAGGAGTCCGAACGGGTGCCTGCGGGGCGGCGGGGAGCGGCGGTGAGTTCCTTCGGGGGCTCGGCGCCGGGGTCGTGAGCCGAGGGTGGCGGGACCGTGGGGGTCCAGGCTGCCAGCGTGTCCTTTTCGTGGAGGAGGTTGCGGATGTCGCCTTCCGCGTACTCGAACTCCGGAGACCAGAAGAGGGCGTCGAAGGGGCACACCTCGATGCAGATGCCGCAGTACATGCACAGCGAGAAGTCGATGGCGAAGCGGTCGAGGACGTTGCGCTGGCGGGCGCGGCCGCCCTCCGGGGCCGGGATCGTCTCCTTGTGCGAGTCGATGTAGATGCACCAGTCGGGGCACTCTCGGGCACAGAGCATGCAAGAGGTGCAATTTTCCTCGACCAGGGCGATGACGCCTCGGCTGCGGGGCGGGAGGGCGGGCTTGACCTCGGGATACTGCTGCGTGACTGATTTGCGCAGCATGTGGCGAAGGGTGATGGTCAACCCTTTCGCCAGTCCGACTCCCGGAATGCGCGCCATGGTTCAACATCATGACGCACTTGGCCGCAGACGTGAATGCGCCAGAGCGTTGTCCCCGGTTTTTCCACAGCCATCCACAGGTTGACAGGAGGTTATCCACAAGCTGTGCGCATGCCCGATATGAGCCACGCTATGGCGATAGTCTCTCGACCATGCAGCAGAGCCATCAGGTCCGCCCCGGGGGCGGGGCGTGGGCGGCCGCCGTGGTGTGGGCCTGCCTGCCCCTGTTCACATGTGGCCTGGCGACTCCGTTCAGCATCGGGTTCGCGGCCTACTGGTTGCGGAGCGTCTGGCAGGCCCTCGCGGCGTCCGTCTACCTCGTCGCCATCGGCTCCTTCGTGATCTCGGCGCTCGCCTACAACGACTTCGAGGACATTCCTGAGCCGCTGGGTGTGCTGGTGGCGCTTGGGTTGTTCGTCAGTTGGCTCGGCGGGGTCATTCACTCGGGGATTCTGGTGCCGTTCATGGTGCGGGCGCGGTTCAGGGCGCCGACGTACCAGCCGGTGCCGCCCAGGGCACCGGTCTATCAGCAGGTGGACCTGCGACAGCGGACCACCGCGCCCTCGCTCGACCTGCCTTCTGGGCAACCGGAGTGGATCGGGCATTATCGGGTGCTCAAGTCACTCGGGCGCGGCGGGCAGGGGGCGGTTTATCTCGCGGCGGCGCCCAACGGAGCGCGGGTGGCCGTGAAGGTGTTGCACGATCTGGTGGATGAGACGGCGCGGGTCAGGTTCGCGCGGGAGGCGGACGCGGCCCGGCGGGTGGCGACGTTTTCCACAGCCAGGATGCTCGATGTCAACATCACCGGCCGTCACGCGTACATTGTCAGCGAATACGTGGAGGGGCCGTCGCTTGAGCAGCTCGTACGGAAGCACGGGCCTCGGGACCAGGACAGCCTGACGCGGCTGGCGTTGTCCACAGCCGGGGCGTTGGCGGCCATTCATAAGGCGGGGGTCGTTCATCGTGACTTCAAGCCGAGCAACGTGCTGATCGGGAACGACGGGCCGCGCGTGATCGACTTCGGGATCGCTCGGGCGCTTGATCAAGTGACTGTGACGTCTGGGAAAGTGATGGGGACGCCGCCTTACATGTCGCCCGAGCAGTTGACGGGGGAGGCTGTGGGGCCGGCTTCCGATGTGTTCAGCTGGGCAGTGACGATCATGTTTGCGGCTACGGGACGGCCGGCGTTCGGGGAGGACACTGTGCCTGCCGTTTTCAACCGGGTGTTGACGGTTCATCCGGACTTGTCGCCGTTGCCGCCTGGATTGCGGGGGGTTGTGGGGGCTTGCCTCAGCAAGAGTCCAGGGGATCGGCCTTCGGCTTCTGACGTGATGCTGGCGATCATTCACTGAGGGACTGAGCAGGTACGCGTCGGTCTTCGGGCTGGGTGCGGGGTGCAAGGTACGGGGTGCGGGGTGCTGGTTTCAGGTTGAGCGTGGGTCGGGGTGAGCGCGGGTCGGGGTGGCTTTGGGTCAGGGCTCTTGGGTGAACGGGGTGTGTCAGGTGTGGAGTCGTTGAGGTTGCACGTGCGGGGCTGGGATGTCTCGTGCCGATCGACAAGGACGTGACGCGAGGAATCGTCGCTTCGGGGAAGCCCACGTTCTCCAGATGGCGGAGGTGATCGTGTACTCCGTCTGGTCAGGACTCAAGGGCGCAGCACCTGGTCGCGACGGCGCACGATGTTCTGCGTCATCCGGCCGCCCATGAGCGGCTCGTCCCCGGCGTCTTCCACGCCATCAATATCTTCTGGACCTCAACACCCACAGACGTCCTGGCCGAGCGGATCATTCTGGGCGGGCTTTGGCTAGATTCGGGGCGAATGGGTGCGTGTTGTGGGATTGAGGTAAGGATGTCAGGCGGGCCGACTTCGAAGGTTACGAGGCTGGGCTTGCGGCCGTACGGATGGATGATCGTGCTGGCGGCAATGGTCCTTCTCACAGACCAGGTCTCCAAGTTCTGGGCGCTTTCTGCGCTTTCGGACGGTGAGCGCATCACGGTGATCCCACAGCTGATTCACTTCCGGCTGTTGTTGAACCCTGGTGCCGCGTTCTCGATTGGGGAGGGGGCGACGTGGGTGTTCACGCTGACGGCGGCTGCGGCGGTTGTCGGCATTCTGTACGTCGCACGTCGGCTGCGCTCGACGGCCTGGACCATCGTGTTGGGTGCGTTGCTGGGCGGTGCCGCCTCCCATCTGCTTGACCGTCTCTTTCGCCCTCCTGGGTTCGCTCAGGGCCACGTCGTCGACTTCATTGACTATGGCCTGTTCGTTGGCAACGTCGCTGACATCGCGCTCACTGGAGGCTGCGCCCTGCTCCTGCTGCTCAGTGTGCGCGGTGTTCCCTTGGAAGGGGTGGCCGGCAAGGAGCATCCGTCCGCGTAGCGCGTGGCGGGGAATTGGCTTCGCAGCTCATGGCCGGGAAACCGACCTCAAAGCGATGTGGCGAGGTAGCTGTAGAAGCCGGCCAGGGTCGGCTCGGTGAGGGCGTACAGCAGCGGATTGACGGAACGGTTCTGCCGGGCTGTCCCGCGCGCTCCTGATCCACGTTCCCGACCCACAGGCCCGATCCCGGGCCCGACCCGCGCTCACGATCCCGGGGCCGACTCGCGGGCCTGACCCACACTCCCGCCCTGCGCCGGGCCCGATCCCGGGCTCGATTCGCGGGCTTCCGTGAGTGGTCGAGGCCGCGGGCGGAAGCAGTCGCAGGAGGAATGCGATGAGCCGGCGACCTGAGCCGGGCTGGCGAGCAAGGGCGACTACGGGGTTGCCTCGTGGGTGGAGTGGAGCAGCGTGAGGTACTCGTTGCGGGTCAGACGGTGTACGTACAGGAGCAGGTTGTGGCGTTTGACGAAGCGGTTCGCGTCTTCCGGGGGCCAGGGGCCCGGGAGGTGGTGGAGGGCTCGGCCGGTTCTGTCGAGGATGAACAGGCCCGTCAGGCCGTCGTATCTGTAGAGGAGAAGGCTGAGGGCCTGGCCGGGGGCTTCGCCGATGGGCAGGTCGGCCAGGAGTTCGTCGCCGTGGTTGACCCGGAGCCTGTTGTCGGGTCTGGTGCTCAGGTACAGGCCGCCGGGCGAGGACAGGGCGGTGCCCTTTTTTCACTCGGGGCGGTGGAGTCTTGCGCTGACCGGGCGGATGACCAGCAACAAAGGGCTGACGGCCACGCCCTGGCTGGTGTGGCGCTTTTGTTTGCTGCCGGCGACCATGACTTGCTGGTCGTACTGATAGCGGTAAAGGCGGGCCGGCGTCACGCGTACCGGATGGCCTGACGCCTGGTCGGTGACGGACAGAGATTGCCCGTCTGAGGCCAGCATGGTTTTGGGCAGCGACTTCCCTTTATCGCACCGGCGATCGGCAGGATTTGGTTCACTGGCATTCTCCCCAAAGGCCCCTTGCCGGTAACGACGAATAAGGCGGGGATAAAGTTTCCGCGCGCGGCTACGCCTTACGAAGGCTCGGCCGGGTCGGACGCCTCACGAAAGCTCCACCGGGTAAACGCCTTGCGAAAGAGTCAGAGGAGGACCTTCACCACGCCGGTCAGGGCCAGTTGCACGAGGGCCAGGGGGACGAGGATGGCCCAGGCGAGCTTCTGCAGCTGGTCCTCGCGCAGCCGGGGGAAGGTCACCCGGAGCCAGATGACCACGAACGACAGCAGGAAGACCTTGACCAGGGTCCAGACCCAGCCGGGCAGGAACGGGCCCTGCCAGCCGCCCAGGAACAGCACGGTGGTCAGGAAGGACAGGACCACGATGCCCGCGTATTCGGCGAGCATGAACAGGGCGAAGCGCATGCCCGTGTACTCGGTCATCGGGCCCATGATGATCTCGGACTCGGCGATCGGCATGTCGAACGGCGGGCGCCGGAGCTCGGCGAGGCCGGCCAGGAAGAAGACGACGCCGCCGATCGCCTGCCACGGCAGCCACCACCACTGCCACGCCTCGACGATCCCGGGCAGCGACAGCGTGCCGGCGGCCATCGCCACCGAGGAGGCCGCCAGGACCAGCGGCAGCTCGTACGACATGAGCTGGGCGGCCGAGCGCATGCCGCCGAGCACCGAGTATTTGTTGGCCGAGGCCCACCCGGCCATGATCGAGCCCAGCACGCCGATGCCCATGACGGCGAGCACGAAGAAGAGGCCGAGGTCGAGGTCGACGGCCACGGCATCGCGGTCGATGGGGATGGCGATCAGCACGACCAGGTACGGGATGAGCGCCACGCCGGGCGCGATCATGAAGATGCGGCGGTCGGCCGCGGCCGGGATGACGTCCTCCTTCTGCATGAACTTCACCCCGTCGGCGATGAGCTGCGCCCAGCCGTGGAAGCCGCCCGCGTACATGGGGCCCAGCCGCGACTGCATGTGAGCCATGACCTTGTGCTCGGTCTGCCCCACGATCAGCGGGAGCACCAGGAACACGACGAGGATGACGGCGAAGCTCAGCACCACTTCAAGCATCGGGCGGCCCCCAGTCGGCTGGCACTCCAGGCGGAAGCGTCTTGCGGCGGCTCGGGGCACCGTGTCCCGACTCGCCGGGTTCCTTGGCACCGGGCCACGGCTTTGCCACGCGCGCCGCCAGGACGAACTCCTTGCGCAGCGGATGCCCCTCGAAGCCGTCGGGCAGGAGCAGCGGCACGAGGTTGGGGTGACCGTCGAAGATCACGCCGAACATCTCGTACGTCTCGCGCTCGTGCCAGTTGGCCCCTCGGTAGACGCCCACGACGGTGGGGAGGTGGGGATGCTCGCGGGGGACGCGGGTGCGCAGGAGGAGGCGTTCGCCGGCGGGCGGATGATAGACGTGGGCCACCACGAGGAAGGCCTCCGGCGGGTCGTCGACTCCGGTCAGCCAGTCGAAGTAGGCGTAGCCGAGGTCGTCGCGGGCGAACGTCACCAGTTCGAGCCAGTCGGCCGGGGCGACGTCGATCGTGATGTCACCGTACGACTCGGTGGCCTCGGCCCGCTCGCCGAACCTCGCCGAGAGCCGGCCGCCGAAGCCCGCGTTCACGCCTCCTCCGCGTGGGAGCGGGACCAGACGTAACGGTCGCTGAGCTTCTCCCCCGCGATCTTCTCCTGCAGCTTCATGATGCCGTACAGGAGGGCTTCGGGTCTGGGCGGGCATCCGGGGACGTAGACGTCGACGGGGACGATCTGGTCGACGCCGTTCGTCACGCAGTAGGAGTCCCAGTAGGGGCCGCCGGAGTTGGAGCAGGCGCCGAACGAGATCACGTATTTCGGGTCGGGCATCTGCTCGTAGAGGCGTTTCACGGCCGGGGCCATCTTGTCGGTGACCGTCCCTGAGACGATCATGAGGTCGGCCTGCCTGGGACCGTTCGCGAACGGGATCACGCCGAACCTGATGAAGTCGTGCCGGCTGGCCGAGGCCGCGATGAACTCGATCGCACAGCAGGCCAGCCCGAAGTTGAACACCCACAGGGAATAGCGCCGGCCCCAGTTGAGCACGAAGCGCATGGGCTTGGGTGCCAATCTGGAGATCGGGCCGACTGTGGGCATCGGGAGATCGGTCGCTGCCATGGTGTCCATTCTGGCGCGGATCGCAGCTCAGGCAAGAGGATCTCCGCCGGGGGCTAGGTCCAGGTGAGTACGCGTTTGCGCCAGGCGTACACGATGCCGAGGGCGATGAAGCCGAGGAAGACGAACATCTCCACCAGCGTGGTCAGGCCGTATCCCGGGGCGTCGAAGACCGTGGCCCACGGGAACAGGAAGACGGCGTCCACCGCGAAGACCACATAGAGGTAGGTGAAGACGTAGTAGCGGACCTGCGACTGCGCCCATCCGTCACCGACCGGGTCGACCCCGCACTCGTACGTGGTCAGCTTCTCGGCGGTGGGGCGGCTGGGGCGGAGGAGCCGGTTGGCCATCAGGGCTCCGGCCACGATGGCGACACCGATGGCCAGGAGCGCGGCGACGAGCACGTAGGACCCGAAATAGCCGTCCATGACGGGATGGTAACCCAGGCCGGGCCGATGAGACCCGAAGCCCGCCGTCCCGACCGTTACCCAGCCAATACCAAGCCCAGGTCAAGGCATCCGCCCTATCACGCCAAATCCCACAAAATCGGTATAAACTTCAAGATCAATCCCATAACGTGACTGCATGCACAAAGCGCGATTCTGCACCGGAATCGCTCTGCTGGCCCTCTCAACAGGCGCGACAGGCGGCTGCGGCCTGGTCACCGCCTACCCCGAGCGGGACATCATGGTCCCGGCAGAGCCGACGCTGATCGACTTCGTCGATCCGGCGACCGTCGTCGGCCTGTCCACCAGAACGATGGCCATGGGTGACTACACGAGCCGGCGATACGTGCACATCAACTACCCCGAGTTCGCCGACGCTCCCGCGCTCAACAGAGCGCTCAAGGCCGAGGTCCAGCGACAGGTACGGGTCTTCCGCGCCCGCACCGGCGCCCCGGCCCGCAGGCACCCCGAGCTGAACGTGGACTGGCAGGTGGCCGCCGCCACTCCCCAGGCGCTCGCGGTGCGGCTGCGCAGCGGCGAGTTCGTCGGCGACACCTGGGGCAACTCCACCCGTACTTACTGGTACGACCCGCAGACCGGCAAGGCCGTCGGCTCCACCGGCCTGATCGCCGGGAAGGGCCCGCTGGAGCGGCTCGCCGCGCTGGTCAGGGAGCAGCTCAAAGGGCGGGGGCCGCAGGTGGACTGGCGCGGCGCGACGTCCGGCGGCGACCGGTTCGACTCCCTGGCGTTCAACGGGAGCGGCGACCTGGTGGTCGAGTTCGACGACTGTCAGGTCGGGCCGTGCTCGCTCGGCCGGGTGGCCGTGGCGGTGCCGAGCGCCCAGGCGACACCGCTGCTGTCCGCGCTGGGGCGGCGGGCCCAGGACAGCGCCAGGGCCCGGGCGAGCGTCAAGGCCAAGGAGAGCGGCGCCAAGGAGATCGGGCTCCCTCTCCCCCAGGCCCGCCCTCCGGCCGCCAGCAACCGGGCGGGCAGCGTGAACTGCGCGGCCGTCAAGTGCGTGGCGCTGACCTTCGAGGACGGGCCCGGGCCGGACACCGGCAGGTTGCTCGACATCCTCCTGCGGAACCAGGCGCGGGCCACGTTCTTCACCGTCGGCAGCAACGCCGCCGCGCAGCCCGGGTTGCTGCATCGGATGAGCGACGAGGGCCACCTGGTGGGGAACCACAGCTGGGGACACATGGACCTGGCGTCCCAGACGAGCAGCAAGATCGCCGACTCGCTGCGCCGCACCCAGGACATGGTGTCGACCACCATCGGGCAGACCCCCACCCTGGTACGCCCCCCGTACGGGACCGTGAGCCCGGCGCTGCGGGCGGTGGCGGCCCAGCTCGGCCTGGCGCTGGTGACCTGGGACGTCGACTCGGGAGACTGCTCCGACGCGAATTCGGGGGACATAGCGGACCGGACCGTGCGTGCGGCGCATCCAGGTGCGATCATTCTTATGCACGACATCCGTCGGGAATCCGTTGACGCGGTTCCGGACATCCTCAAAAGGTTGCGTGGGAAGGGTTACAGCTTCGTCACCGTTCCTGAGTTGTACGGCTCTGCCGGGATGCAGGCCGGACACCTGTACAGGTCAGGGAACGAGCTGCCGAGTAAGCAGCCCCTGACGTAGCGCACGTGTTGGGGGGACGTATAGTTGGCGCTCGTGACCCGAACCGTCCTGTTCGCCCGCCTGCATGTAGACCTCTGCAGGCTCGCGTCCGGACTGTGTCGTCGTTCTCCCACCTCACACTGACTCCGACCGCGCCCGCGTTTACCCGCAGTTTGCGGGTCGCAAACGCGTGACCTTCCGAGGATCTAGCATGGAAACAGAGAACGCGTCCAAAGCAACCGCGCCTTGGCGCGTCGAGGAGGACTGAGCTGTGACGAAGCAGGTCCAGCAACTCGACCGCGTGATCATCAGGTTCGCCGGGGACTCCGGCGACGGTATGCAGCTCACCGGAGACCGCTTCACCGCGGGCACGGCGGAGTTCGGCAACGACCTGTCGACGCTGCCCAACTTCCCGGCCGAGATCCGCGCACCCGCAGGCACCCTGCCTGGCGTGTCGAGCTTCCAGCTCCATTTCGCCGACCACGACATCCTCACGCCCGGCGACGCGCCGAACGTGCTCGTGGCCATGAACCCGGCCGCCCTCAAGGCCAACCTCGGCGACCTGCCCCGGGGCGCCGACATCATCGCCAACACCGACGAGTTCACCAAGCGCAATCTGCAGAAGGTCGGCTACGACGCCAACCCGCTGGAGGACGACTCGCTGAGCGAGTGGCGGGTGCACGCGGTGCCGCTGACATCGCTCACCGTGAAGGCCCTGGAGAATTTCGACCTGTCTAAAAAGGACGCCGAACGGTCGAAGAACATGTTCGCCCTCGGCCTGCTTTCGTGGCTCTACCACCGGCCGACCGAGCACACGATCAAGTTCCTTGAGCAGAAGTTCGCCAGGAAGCCCGACATCGCCAAGGCCAACATCGCGGCCTTCCAGGCCGGGTGGAACTACGGGGAGACGACCGAGTCGTTCTCCGTCTCCTATGAGATCAAGCCCGCGCGACTGGCACCCGGCGTCTATCGCAACATCTCGGGTAACCAGGCGCTCGCGTACGGGTTGATCGCGGCCAGTGTGCAGTCGAAGCTGCCGCTGTTCCTGGGCTCGTACCCGATCACCCCGGCCAGCGACATCCTGCACGAGTTGTCCAAGCACAAGCGGTTCGGCATCCGTACCTTCCAGGCGGAGGACGAGATCGCGGGGGTCGGCGCGGCGCTGGGGGCCGCGTTCGGCGGGGCGCTGGGCGTGACCACCACGTCCGGTCCCGGGGTGGCGCTGAAGGCCGAGACGGTGGGCCTGGCGGTCACCACCGAGTTGCCGCTGATCATCGTGGACGTGCAGCGGGCCGGGCCGAGCACCGGCATGCCGACCAAGACCGAGCAGACCGACCTGCTGATGGCCATGTTCGGCCGCAACGGGGAGTCGCCGGTGCCGATCGTGGCCCCGATGTCGCCGAGCGACTGCTTCGACGCGGCCGTCGAGGCGGCCCGGATCGCCGTCAAATATCGCACGCCGGTCATGCTGCTCTCGGACGGCTACCTGGCCAACGGCTCGGAGCCCTGGCGCCTGCCCGAGATTTCCGACTTGCCCGACATCTCGCAGAGCTTCGCCACGGAGCCGAACGGCACCGACGGCGAGTTCCTGCCGTACAAGCGTGACACCGAGACCCTGGCCCGCCCGTGGGCCATCCCCGGCACGCCCGGCCTGGAGCACCGCATCGGCGGCATCGAGAAGGCCGACGGCACCGGCAACATCTCCTATGACCCGAACAACCACGACCTCATGGTCCGCTCCCGGGCCGCCAAGATCGCCGGGATCGACGTGCCCCCGCTGGAGGTCGACGACCCCGACGGGAACGCGCGGGTGCTGATCATCGGGTGGGGCTCGACGTACGGGCCGATCGCGGCGGCCGTACGCCGCATCAGGCGCAACGGCGGCGCGGTCGCCCAGGCGCACCTGCGTCACCTCAACCCGCTGCCCGCCAACACCGGCGAGGTCATCAAGCGCTACGACAAGGTGCTGCTGCCCGAGATCAACCTCGGCCAGCTCGCCCTGCTGCTGCGGGCCCGTTACCTCGTCGACGTGATCAGCTACAACCGTGTGCGCGGGCTCCCGTTCAAGGCCGAGGAGCTGGCCGGAGTCATCCAGGACGTGATCGACAGTGACTGAGCTGGTGAACGGCAAGGGGCTGAGCCTCATCCCCAAGACCGACGTGAAGCAGACCCTCAAGGACTTCAAGTCCGACCAGGAGGTCCGCTGGTGCCCGGGTTGCGGTGACTACGCGATCCTGGCCGCGGTGCAGAGCTTCCTGCCCGAGCTGGGGCTCAAGCGTGAGAACATCGTGTTCGTGTCGGGCATCGGCTGCTCGTCGCGGTTCCCGTACTACCTCAACACCTACGGTTTCCACTCCATCCACGGCCGGGCCCCGGCCATCGCGACCGGGCTGGCCGCCTCCCGGCCGGACCTGTCGGTGTGGGTGATCACCGGTGACGGGGACGCGCTGTCGATCGGCGGCAACCACCTGATCCACGCCCTGCGCCGCAACGTCAACCTGAACATCCTGCTGTTCAACAACCGGATCTACGGGCTGACCAAGGGCCAGTACTCCCCGACGTCCGAGGTCGGCAAGATCACCAAGTCGACGCCGATGGGGTCGCTGGACAAGCCGTTCAACCCGATCTCGCTGGCCATCGGCGCCGAGGCGTCGTTCGTGGCCCGGACGATCGACTCAGACCGCAAGCACCTGCAGTCGGTGCTGCGCGAGGCCACGGCACACCAGGGCACCTCGCTGGTGGAGATCTACCAGAACTGCAACATCTTCAACGACAACGCCTTCGAGCAGCTCAAGGACCCGGCGCTGCGGGACGACATCACGCTGCGGCTGGAGCACGGCCAGCCGATCGTGAGCGCCTCCAAGGCCGTCGTACGCTCGGCGAACGGCGGCATCGAGGTGGTGGCCCGCGACGGCGTGAGCGAGGACCGGATCGTTGTGCACGACGCGCACAACCCGGACCCGTCGGTGGCCTTCGCGCTCAGCCGGCTGGACGAGCCGGCGTTCGAGCACGTGCCGATCGGGATCTTCCGTCAGGTGGCCCGCCCGGCCTACGACGTGCTCATGGCCGAGCAGCTTGAGGAGGCCGTGGCGCAGAAGGGCCCGGGCGACCTGAGCGAGCTGCTGCTCGGTGGCGACACCTGGCGCATCAACTGAGACCGGCGTCGAAGCGCCGCCGCTCCCCCTTGGGGGCGGCGGCGCGCCCGTTCCCGGCGGGACGCGCCCGCTGGGCGACACTGACGAGCGACTCGTCGCTGTCGGCCGGACGGCGGCCGGTGGGGTCCGGCCACCGGCACGCCCAGGGGTGCCCGCATTGCTCCAAACGCCGGCGCTAGCGCGGTAGGCGGCATTCACGGTTTGATGGGCCTGCTTGTCCGAGCGACCCCTTGTGGGGCCGCGTATCCGAGCGGGCCCGTTCGCGTGCCTGCGGAAGGGGGCGCTGTCCGTTGGAGTGGCAAGACAGGCGGGTGCTGGTGACGGGGGCGTCCGGGTTCATCGGCGCGCACCTGGTCAGGCGGCTGGGCGAGCTGGGCGCGAAGGTCCACGGGGCGAGCCGGGCCACGGGCGCCGACCTGCGGGACACCGAGGCGGTCAAGGCCCTGTTCGCCGCCGTCCGGCCCGAGGTGGTCTTCCACCTGGCCGGCGAGGTGAACGGGGCCAGGGACGTGTCCGTCGTGCGGGCCACGCTGGAGGGCAACCTCACGGCCACGGTGAACGTGCTGACGGCAGCCGGGCCCGGCTGCCGGGTGGTGCTCGCGGGGTCGAGCGAGGAGCCGCGGCCGGGGAACGGGCACTGCCCGCCGCCGTCGCCGTACGCGATGGCCAAGGCGGCGGCCACCGGCTACGCCGAGCTGTACCACCGGTTGTGGGGACAGCCCTACACGATCGTGCGCCCGACCATGGTGTACGGGCCCGGCCAGCGCGACACCGCCAAGCTGGTGCCGTACGTGACGCTGGCGCTGCTCAAGGGCGACAAGCCGCGGCTGACCAGCGGGGCCAAGGTCGTGGACTGGGTCTACGTGGACGACGTGGTCGAGGCCTTCGTGCTGGCCGGGCTGAGCGAGCGGGCGGTGGGACAGGCGTTCGACGTGGGCACGGGGACGCAGGTGTCGGTGCGGGAGGCGGTCGAGCTGCTCTACCGGATCGCCGGCGAGGAGTCGCCGCCGCCGTTCGGGGCCGTCCCGGACCGGCCGCTGGACGTGCCGCAGACCGCCGACCCGGGGCCCGCGCTGGAGCTGATCGGCTGGCGGCCGCGCGTTGGGCTGGCGGAGGGGCTGCGCCGGACCGTGGAGTGGTACCGGGCGGCCACGGGATGACGGAACGGCCGGTGGACGGGACCTCTCCGCGTGTGGCGGTGGTGGTCGTCACCTACAACAGCGCCGACGTGCTGGAGGGCTGCCTGGGCAGCCTCCCCGCGGCCGCGCGGGGCGTGGACCTGGTCGCGGTGGTCGTGGCCGACAACGCCTCGGCCGACGACTCCCTGGCCATCGCCGAACGGGCCGCACAGCCGCCACAGGCGAGCACGCCACCGCCACAGGCGAGCACGCCACCGCCGCGGGCAGCCGCGCCGTTGCCGGTGCGCACGGTGCGGGTCGGGAGGAACGCCGGCTACGCGGCCGCGATCAACGCCGCCGTACGCACCCTGGACCTGGACACGCTGGACGCCGTCTACGTCGTCAATCCGGACTGCCGGCTGGCGCCCGGGTCGATCGCCCCGCTGGCCGCCGCGCTGCGTGCTCCCGGTCGCGGAATAGCCGTGCCGCACCTGGTCAATCCCGACGGATCCCCCCAGCCGTCGTTACGCCGGATGCCCACGGTCGGCCGGGCCGTGGCCGAGGCGCTCATCGGAGGGAACCTGGCCGGGCGGCTGTGGCGGCTCGGCGAGCTGGTGACCGACCCCCGCGCCTACGAGCGCCCCGGTGCGTACGCCTGGGCCACGGGCGCGGCGATGCTGCTGGCCGTGCCCGCCATGCGCGAGATCGGCCCGTGGGACGAGTCGTTCTTCCTCTACAGCGAGGAGACCGAATACTGCCTGCGCGCCGCCGACCTCCGCTGGACCACCTGGTACGAGCCGCGCTCGGTGGTGGAGCACATCGGCGGCGCGGCGGGCACGGACCCCGCCCTGGCCGCGCTGCTCATCGTCAACAAGGCCGAGCTGTTCAGGCGGCGCAGGGGCCGGCCGGCCGGCGCCGCGTACCACGCCGCGCTGCTGCTGGGCGCGGGCGTGCGGGCGCTGGCCGGGCACCGGATCGCCCGCTCGGGCTTCGCGGCCCTGCTCCGCCGCCGCCGACCGGGTCAGATCGGGATCTTGTAGATGTGGTAGGAGTGCTCGGCCGCGAACGTGTCACTGAAGCGCCCCGAGCCGTCGATGGGCACGGTCCGCCCCTCGAAGAGCACCTCCGCCTTGTCGGCCCTGATCCCCGGCGGCAGAGAGAGCGTGTGCGTGCCCGGCTGCACACCCCGCCCCAGCATGGAGAACACGTAGTAGTACCCCTGGTACGACTTGAGCATCGTGTCCAGGCCCTTGTTGAAGGTGTGCTTGTAGGACTGGGTGTTGAGCACCGGGGCGAGCTGGTGGATGCGCTTGTTCAGCTCGACGACCGTCGGCCTGATCCGGTCCCCGCAGTGGTCGCGCAGCACGTGCTGCGACTGGCAGGGGCCGCCGAAGTTGTGGTTGAAGTAGATGATCCCGCGGGCCTCGTGGATGAGCGAGCTCATGACGGCCCCGGCGAGCTCGTGCGGCTCGATCGCGCGCTTGTCGTCGGCGCCCGGCCAGCCCACCTCGATGACCGCGTAGATCGGCTGCAGCCGCCCGTCCTGCGCGTCCAGCCGGCGGAGCTTGTCGATGAGGGCGCCGTAGTTGGCCGACAACCGGCACTGGTCGGTCGCCAGGTTGAGGTAGTTCTTGGCGTCCTCGCAGATCCCCGAGGCGGTGTACCAGTAGACGTCGGAGGAGACGATGTCGGTGTAGCCGTTGACGAACTTCGCCGCGTCCGACTCGCTCTGCCAGACGATGACGCCCTTGCCGAAGTTGGCGTAGTGCGGCCGGCCGTCCTTGGGCAACCGGCTCTTCTGCTCCGACAGCACGGTGTAGCCGCAGCCTTCGTCCTTCGGGATGCACAGGTCGCCCTCGCCCGGGCGGTTGCCCGTCCAGCCGGCCGCGCCGGCCCCGGCCCACATGTCCACCTCGTCGTCGAGCACGTAGCCCACCGTCTCGCTGCCGTAGCCGACCAGCGGCTTGCTGGTCAGCGCCGACATGCCGTTGTCACGTACGAGCTGCGGGTTGCTCGTGCCGGTCAGGCCGACGTAGGTGTTGATGCCCAGCGCCTTGTCGTCGGGGGCGTCCTCCGGCTCCACGACCGACTCCAGCCACAGGCCCACGGGGAAGAACCCGGAGTTGACCCAGCCCGCCTGGGAGGCCGAGGCGTATCGGGCGTAATAGACCGGGCCGCCCTCCCACGGCACCTTGGCCAGCGACGGCTGGACCGGCGTCCCCGGCTGTAACCAGGACAGCACCAGCACGAGCACGACGGCCAGGGCCCCGATGCCGAAGACGGACGCGGGGGACCGCTTTCTCCCCATTGCCTCTCCTCAACCTTTGTTACCTACGGCCCTTCGGCCAGGGTCATGAGTTCGGCGGCGCGGGAGGACCACGACGCACCGAGTACGGACTCGCGTAACGCGGCGGGCTCCTGCGGCCCGCCGTCGCTCAAGGTCGTTCGGACGGCGGCGACGAACTGGGCGGGGCTGGTGGCGATCCTGACCCGGTCAGTGTAATTCGCCAGTTCGGCGAAGTCCGTGCTCACGACCGGCAGGCCCAGCGCCAGGTACTCCTTCAGTTTGATGGGGTTGGCGTGCTTGATCCAGGGGTTGTCCAGCCACGGCATGATGGCCACGTCGAACCCCGACCCATAGCCCGGGATGTCCTCGTACCGGCGGAAGCCGAACCAGTGGACGTTCGGATACTTGGTCAGCCGGCCCATCGGCACGGTGGCGTCGCCGATCAGCACGAGGGAGACGTCCGGCAGCTCCGCGGCGACCCGTTCCAGCAGGTCGAAGTCCACCAGGTAGTCGTCGAGCGCGCCGAAGAAGCCCACCCGCGGCCCCGGAACGCCCGCCAGCTCGGCGGGCAGGCGCTCTCGCCTGGTGAAGTGCTCCAGGTCCACACCGTGGTCGAGGAAGTGGGCGCGCTCACCGGTGAGCGGGCGCTCCTCCGCCATCAGCGCCCGGCTGACATAGAGCACATGGTCCGCCTGCCGCAGCAGGGCCCTCTCCAGCGCCTCGATGGTGGCCGTGTCGGACTCGGGGAAGGCCGAGTGCCGGTCCGACCGGTTGAACACCAGCGCGCGCCTGCGCATCGGGCGTACCACGTCCCAGGCGGTGGGGATGGTCGTCATGATCACCCGGTCGCGCAGGCCCAGCGCCCGGCACACCACCCGTACCTGGGTGCGGACCAGCACCGCGTTGAGCGCGCGTAACAGGGGCGAGCCGTAGAAGGGCAGCGGCAGCGGCGACATCACGTAGAAGCCGGGCATCGGCTGCCGGACCAGCTTGGCCACGCTCCGCAGCTTGCGCATGATCCGGCGCACCGGCTGGGTGGAGGTGCCGGGCTTCGGCATGCGCATGCCGATGCTGTTGACCACCAGCACCTTCCGGTGCCGGGCCACCGCGCGCATGAGCTGGAAGTCGGAGTGGGCGCGGTTGTGGTACCACCAGTCCTGGGCGGAGAAGCACACGTAACCGGGCCGCTCCGGCCGGCCGGGCGGGCTGGGCCAGGCCGGCAGCTCCCACAGGGCGCGCAGCGCGGCCCGGTGCCGGTGGCCGCCCGCGCGGCCCCGGGTGAGCGCGCGCAGTCCCTCGTTGAGCGCGACCGCGGCACGCATCGCCTGGCCCCTGAGCGCGCCGTGGCGCTCGCGGTGCAGCCTGACCCGGTTGGCCGCCGACAGCGCCCAGAGCGCGCTGGAGCTCGCCTGCTCGCCTCCGAGGTGCACGGCCCGAGCCCGCGGCTCGTAGCGGACGGCGAATCCGCGGTCGCCGGCCCGCAGCATGTACTCGGTCTCCTCGGAGTAGAGGAAGTAGCGCTCGTCCAGCGGGCCGATGGCGTCCAGGCACGCGCGGGAGACCAGCCAGGCGGCGCCGGTCGCCCAGTCGGCGCTCCGCGCGGCGGCGTAGGAACGGGGGTCCACGACGAGTTCGCCCAGCGGGCCCACCCGGCCGGCCCGGTATCCGCCGAGCAGTGCCTCGCCGACCGCCCTGAGCACCGTGGGCCGCCTGCGCAGCGAGAGTTGCGGGGCGCCGTCCTGCCCGGCGAGGCGGGGCACGGCGATGCCGGTCCCCGGCCGCGCCAGCGCCTCGCGCAGGTGGGTGATCGCCGTCTCGTCCAGGCGGATGTCCGGGTTGAGCACCAGCACGTCGCAGTCCTCGGCCGCGTCCGCGCCGGCGTTCACCCCGGCCGCGAAACCTCCGTTGTGCCGCAGGGCGAGGATCTCGGCTGCCGGGTCCGCCCGGCGTACGACGTCGATCGTGTCGTCGGTGGAGGCGTTGTCCACCACGATGACCCGGGCCGGGCCCGCGTCGCGCAGCGCGGCGCGTACGGAGGTCAGGCAGTCGGCGATGACGGCGCCGCTGTGGTACGTGACGATCACTACCGCGAGCATCGTTCACCCTCTCCGGAGGCGGGTGCGGAGCGCCTGGACCAGCAGGCGCACGGCGAAGGGAGCGTCGTCCACCAGGTAGCGGCGGGCCAGCCGGCGCGGTTCGAGGGCCAGGCGGTGCAGCCATTCGGCGCCGCTGCGCTGCAGCACCTCGGGCGCCCGGCTGAACCTGCCCGCGGCCATCGGGATGCCCGCGCCACAGCCCAGGTGCCAGGCCCGGGGCAGGCCGGGGCGCAGCAGCGCGATCACCCGCTCCTGCTTGGGGAACCCCAGCCCGACGAGCACGAGGTCGGGCGCCGCGGCCACG
The DNA here is from genome assembly GCF_039871825.1 of Nonomuraea sp. B12E4. NCBI lineage: Bacteria > Bacillati > Actinomycetota > Actinomycetes > Streptosporangiales > Streptosporangiaceae > Nonomuraea > Nonomuraea sp. B12E4. The sequence continues at coordinate 212,519 of NZ_JBDPME010000004.1, forward strand.
ACCCGCTCGACCACCTCGCGCAGCAGCCCGGGGTCGGTCTCGAACCCGTACGGCGGCGAGTACGCCCCCGCCACCCATAACCCCTTGTAACGCTCCATCAGCGCATCACCGGCGGCCTCCGGCACCCCTTCGTCACCGCCGAGCAGGTAGACCGAGCGCCCCTCGGCCGCGGCCCGCTCCGAGAGCGTGAACACCAGGGACGCGCCGGTCACGCGCTCCCGGATGGGGATCCCCGCCAGCCGGCCCGCCCAGACGACCGGCATGCCGTCGGCCACGACCAGCGGGGCCTGGGCGACCAGCGCGGCCAGCGCGGGATCGCGGGTCGCGGCCCGCACGATGTCGACGTTGGCTGTCACGATCCAGCCGCCCCGGCCGGCCCGCCAGCCCGCGGCGACCCGGTCGGCCAGCGCCGACTCGGTGATCGAGGCCACGTCGATGGCGCCGACCCGGACCCGGGGAAGGGCAGCCATCAGGGAGTGGTCCGCGGAAATACGATCGCCCCCCGCGCTCGCAGCCGACCCGAGCTTTCCACGAGGTAATCGCGAGACAAGAGGGACTCGTTACGCCTTCCCATAACAAGACCCGGAAAATAATGAGAAACGAATATTCGGCGGATGAATCATGGAATATGGGGGCCATGAGAGTAGAGCGCGGCGCACTCGACGGGGTGCTGCTGTTCATCCCCACCCAGCACCACGACGACCGGGGCTTCTTCACGCGTACGTTCGACGCCGCGCTGGCCAGGGAACACGGGCTCGACCCGGCCGCCTTCATCCAGGACAGCCAGTCGCGCTCGCGCCGGGGCGTCATCCGGGCCCTGCACGGCCGGGGCGGGCAGGGCGAGGCCAAGCTCGTGCGCTGCGCCCGCGGCGCCGTCCACGACGTGCTGGTGGACGCCCGCCCGGAATCGCCGACGTTCGGGCGGCAGATGGCGACGGTGCTCGACGACGAGACCTTCGCCCACCTGTACGTGCCCCGCGGCCTGCTCCACGGCTACCAGGCGCTGACCGACCAGGCCGACGTCTGCTACCGCATCGACCGGGAGCACGACCCGGAGGAGGACATCGCGGTCCGGTACGACGACCCCGACCTGGCCATCGCCTGGCCGCTGCCGGTGAGCGTGATCAGCCCGCGCGATCTGGCGGCTCAGTCGTGGGCGCGGGTGCGGCAGCGGTTGCTCGCACCGACCTGAGCAGCGCGCCCGCCGCGCCGATCAGCAGGAACGACAGCCCGGTGACCGTGGCGAACGAGCGCAGGTCGAACGTCGCCGAGCCCAGCGGCGGTACCACCAGGCAGGCCGTCAGGGCCAGGGCGAGGTCACGCGTCACCGGGTCACGGGACAGGTGGCGGGCCCGCAGCACCGACCACAGCGCGGCGACGAACAGCCCGACGAAGACCAGCAGGCCGATCACGCCGGTCTCGACCAGCGATGAGATGTACTGGTTGTCGAAGATCAGGTGCTTGGGGGCGTACCAGGTGCCCAGGCCCCGGCCCAGCCACGGGCTCTTGGCGATCTCCGTGCCGGCCACCGTGTAGTCGTGGGTCCGGTAGCTGATGCTGGAGTCGGTGTTGAGGTTGGCGAACAGGTCCACGATGGTGCCGAGCACGCCGGGCATCACGATCCTGATCGCGATCAGTGACCCGGCCACGGCCAGCGCCCCGAAGATCCGGCGCTCCTTCGGCCAGCCGGCGAAGAGCACCACGCCCGCGGCGGCCAGGCTGAGCACCGCCGAGCGCGACACGGAGAACAGCAGCCCGGCCGCGATCAGGCCGGTGCACACCCACCAGCGCAGCCGGGCCTCGCGGAAGGCGTAGTGCAGCGCCAGCGGGAGGATCATGGCGCAGACGACGCCGAACTCGATCGGGTGGCCGGTGGTGGCGGCGACCCGGTTCAGGCCGCCGCGCTCCAGGATGGCCGACTCCTCCTGGGTGAAGCGCAGCCCGGGCAGCGTCAGGTAGTTCGTCACGTCGAAGTGCAGGACGAACTGGAGCGCCCCGATGACCCCGATCACCGCGCCGGCCACCGCGACGGTCTTCAGCACCAGATCCAGCCGGTCGCGCGTGCGTACGCCGTCGCACACCATGAGCGTGATGCCGACCGAGGCGACGACCAGCACCATGCTCCGGTCGGCCAGGCTGACCTCGTCGCCGGGCAGGTAGCTGGAGGCGGCGTAGAAGTAGGTGGCGACCATGGCGATCGTGTAGCAGAACAGCGCGCTGCGCACGGGGGTCGGGCCCTTGGCCGCGCCCAGGGTGCTGGTGAAGTGCGCGCAGAACCACAGCAGGGCGGCCACCAGCCCGAACGCGTCGGCCGGGGTGAGTGAGAACGGCAGGCCGCGGAAGACGAGCCTGGCGGGGATCAGCATCAGCGCCACGGTGAAGAGGGCGGCGACCGTGGCGGCGTCGGCCCGGCGCGGCACCGCCCCGCGCACGGCGGGGGCGAGCTTGACGTCGGCGGTCACGCGCGCCGCCTGCGCAGCGCGGCCAGCGCGCTCTCCGTCGCGAACGCCGAGACCAGGCTGCCCATCCCGCCCAGCAGCGCCGCCCCGGCCGCCGCCCGCAGCTTGCTGGTCCGCTGCGCCTCGGCGACCGTCGGCCGGACCATCTCGTGTGCCTGGATGTAGGTGGAGACGGGCGCGTTCAGCCAGCGCTGCCGCTCGGCCAGCTCGACGTCGGCCTGCTGGATGACCTGCCGCACGATCGTCCCGGCGGCCTCGGCGGTGGGCCCCTTGCCCTCGATGAAGACGAACGGCCCGGTCGCCAGCGTCTCGGGGTTGCTGTTGCCGTTGGTGACCACGTAGGACACGGGCCCGCCCGGCACCACGCCCAGCTCGGCGACGGTCTCCGAGGTGTTCAGGGCCTGGATGAGGATCGTGGCCGTCATGTTCAGCCCCCAGTCGAAGTTGAGCAGGGGGTTGGTCCGGGCCAGCTTCTTGCCGGGCTCGGCGGGCTGGGTGCCGCCGGTGATGGGGGTGGTCAGCACCAGCACCGCGTTGGAGACGTACTGGGTGGGTACGGACATGTAGATCGCGTACGTCCCGGCCAGGGTCAGCAGGAACATCGGGATCGTGACATACCAGCGACGGACGATGACAAGGACCGTCCCCCAGAAATCCACGAGCTTCCTCCCCTGTGCTCGCTAGGCAAATCGTGCCGGATGCCGAGCCGTGTTACCGATGCGGCGGTAACACTTGGATCGGTCCCGCGATAGATCTTCGTGAGCACCTTGGCGGTCATCACACCCAGCTACGGGCCGGACGCGGCGCTGTTCGCGGAGCTGCACCGTTCGGTGCTGGAGCTCACCCCGGCCGACACCGTGCACCACGTGATCGTGCCGAGCGCCGACAAGGCGGTGTTCGCCCCGTACGCGGGCCCGCGCTGCCGGGTGCTGACCGAGCCCGAGGTGCTGCCCCGTCGTTACCGGCGCCTGCCCCGCGGCCTGTGGGGCAACCTGCGGCGCCCCTGGCCGCCCGTGCGGGGCTGGGTGATCCAGCAGGCCATCAAGATCGCGGTGGCCGCCCAGATCGAGGCCGACCTGGTGCTGATCGCCGACTCCGACATCGTGCTCGTCCGCCCGACCACGCCCGCCCGGTTCACCACGGACGGCCAACTGCACCTGCACCGGGCCGAGAACGCGGTGCACGCGGGCATGCCGAGGCACCTGCGCTGGCACCAGGTGGCCCGCGAGTTGCTCGGCCTGCCGCCCGCCGCCGGGCCGCCGCTGCACGACTACGTGACCTCGCTGAACTTCTGGGATCCGGCGATCGTGCGGGCCATGTGCGCTCGCATCGCCGAGGTCTCGGGGCAGGACTGGCTCGACGCCTTCAACGCCCGCCTGCACATCTCGGAGTTCATCCTGTACGGCGTCTTCGTGGACCAGGTGCTGGGCACCCACCCGCCCTCCGACACCACGATCTGCCACAACAGCTGGGACGACACGCCCATGGACCTGGCCACCGCGCTGGCCTTCGCCGACCGGCTGGGGCCCGACGCGGTCGGCATGATGATCTCGGCGAAGTCGAGGACGCCGCCCGAGGTCCGTCAGGCGGCGTTGGAGCGCTGCACGCGGATCGTCCGGGGTGAGCACGCGGGCTAGTCCCGCCCCGGGAGCGCTCCGCCGATGCGCACGACCGCGATGGGACCGGTCGGCATGCCGTCATCCATGATCAGCAGGTCCTCGTCCTCGTGGCCTTTCACGTCACCGCCGCCCGTACCGCCCTCATCGCGCTCGTCGTCCTTGTCGCTCTTGCCGCTCTTGTCGCTCTTGCCGCTCTTGCCGCTCTCGTCGTCAGCCTGGCCGTCCTTGCCGCCCTCCGCACCGTCGCCCTCCGCACCGTCGCCATCGGCACCGTCGCCGTCCTGCCGGGTGCCGTCCCGCCGGGTGCCGTCCTCGCGGTCTGCGTCGGCGAGGTCCTCGTGCGGCGCCTGCGGCGGCTCGGCCGAGCTCAGGTCGACCTCCGCCCCGGTCTCGGTCTCGGGCGCCTGCTCCGCCTGTCGCCGTGCCCTGCGCCGATCGAGCAGGCCGCGCTGCCGCGCGAAGTAGGCCAGGCCGAAACCGAGCCCGACCGTGACCACGAACCCCACCAGCCCTGACTGCAGCTTGCCCTCCGTCTCCGGCTCGGGCGGGATCGCCGGCACCACGTCCAGGATCGTGATGTGGGTGGAGGTGGGCGCCCGCAACGCCCGCTGCCGCTGGACAAGCTCGGTGCTGATGCGCTGGCGGGCACGTTCCATCACGGCGATCGCGGAGGACGAGGAGTCGCTGTCCACTTTCACGTAGATGTAGGGCCCGTTGCCGCTGATGCCGAGCAGATCGGGGTTGGAGCGGCCGTCGTCGATCGTGACCTCGGTGGGCCCGTCCGGCCGCACACCGATGTCGCGCAGCGCGTCCGGCCCGTTCATGGACAGGATGAGCATGCCCGCGGTGGTCCGCAGGCCGTCGCTGAACTGCAGCAGCGGGTTGGTCAGCCCCACCGGGATGTCGGGGTCGGCGTTGAGCGTGCCGCCGGCCGCGGGCGTGGTGAGCAGCATCGAGGCCGTCGTCACGTAACGCGTCGGGGTGAGGAGATAGCCGGCCAGGGCGGCGGCCAGCGCCAGCGCGATTATCGGTGGTCCGATTGTCCAGCGCCGGGCAAGGTCAAGAATCGACCTCCAGAAATCCACGTCTCCCCCTGACTCGACGGCGCTCCACCGGCAGGATATCGCCATAAATAATCGGGAAATTCCCACTTCTCGTTACAGAAGAATGGAAACCCTAACCGCAACCCGGGTAACACCCTGCGAGAATTGGGGTGCGATGAGTCATCGGTTCAGGGCCATCCTCAAAAGCCTGCGGCCACGGTGCCGGACCGTGCGCCGGTGGCGCGTGACGTACATGTTGAGCACCGCCCGGCGGGCCAGCCCGCGCTGCTCCGCGCTCAGCTCGAAGCGCGGCAGCCCGCGCAGGATCTCCCTGCACTCCAGCAGCGTGGCGAACCTCGCCTGCCACCGGCCCACCCCGATCTTCCGCGCGATGCCGGCCAGCGACTGGCTCTCCCACCCCCGCCCGCCCAGCACCTCGGGCACGTGCCCCCACGGCCCGGCCAGGGCCAGGTTGGCGGCCAGGATCTGGTCCTCGTGCAACATGACGCGGCGGTCCATGGCGAGCACCGTCTCGCGCCGCAGCAGCCCGTAGAGCGGGTCCAGGGTGAGATGGCTGTCGTTGAGCAGACGCAGCAGCTCCGCGAACCTGGTGATCGGGTCGTCCGACAGCAGGGCGGTGCCGTCGTAGGAGCCGCTGTGCTTGCCGCCGTCCGGGCCGGCGTACTCCATCTGGCTCGTGACCAGGACCAGCCGCGCGTCCCGGGCGTACAGCTCCAGGCAGCGCGAGGTGTAGGCCGGGTCCAGCCAGTTGTCGTCGCCCACCCACCGGAAGTACGTCCCCCTGGCCAGCCCGAGCACGGAGGTGAAGTTGCCGACCAGCCCCACGTTGCGCGGCTGGCGGTGGTAGCGGACGCGGCTGTCGGCCGCGGCCAGCGCGCGGGCGAGCTCCCCCGTCTCGTCCGTGGAGGCGTTGTCGCAGATCACCAGCTCCAGATCGGCGTGGTCCTGCGCCAGCACGGACCTGACGACCGGCTCCAGCCGCGCGGCCCCGTTGTAGACGGGCAGGCCGAAGGACACGAGCGTCATGGGGAGACCTTCTTTCCTGTCAGCTGTCTCAGCACCGCCGGGGGCAGCACGACCGCTGCGAAGACGACCATGCCCGCGCCGCCCACGACGACCAGCTCCAGCAGCGGATTGCCCTCGAACGCGCCGGTGAACAGCACCATGAGCGTGCCGGCCGCCAGCGTCGCGAGGCCGGGTCGGACCAGCCCGGGCATCACGGGCGCCAGGCGGATGCCGCGCCGGTGCAGCAGCAGCACGCACAGCGGCAGCGCGACGAGCGCGGCGGCGGCCGCGTGGCCGATCGCCGCGCCGCGGATGCCGCCGTAGTGGGCGCCCACCATGAGCGCGGGCAGCAGCGCGGCCGCCCAGCCGAGGTTGAGCCAGATCGTGCTCTTGGTCGCGCCCATCGAGGTGAGGATGTCCACGGCCAGGAACGACGTGAGCATCCGCACGACCATCAGCACGGCGAGCCAGCGCAGCACGCCGGCCGAGGGATCCCACTCCACGCCGTAGAGGAAGGCGATGAGCGGATGCGCCAGCGTGGCCATGACCAGCGCCACCGGAAGCACGAACGTCACGAGCATCGGTACGGACCGCCGCACCCCCTCGGCCAGCGAGTCGCCGTCCTCGGCCAACCTGGAGAAGCCGGGTAAGGAGACGTACCGCACCGCCGTGCCGATCACCCCGGGCACCCAGCTGGAGACGTTGAAGGCCAGCAGGTAGTAGCCGAGCTGCAGCTTGCCGAGGATCGCGCCGACCACGACGAAGCTGGAGTTCATCAGGACGGCCTCCAGCCCGAAACCGGCGGCCGAGGGCAGCCCGAAGCGCAGCAGCCTGCCGGCGACGTCCCGGTCGAAGCCGATGGCCACGGGCACCCGTGCCGAGACGAACACGATGGCCCCGGTGACGACCGCCTGGGCCACCTGCCCCCAGGCGAAGCTGTAGGCGCCCGCGCCGCCGGCGGCCAGCGAGATGGCCAGGCCGGCGTTGACCGCGAAGCCGGCCAGGTTGGCCAGGGCCAGCTTGTCCTGCGCGAACCTGCGCATCAGGGCGGCGCTGCGCACCGCGGTCACGGCCTCGACCAGGATGACCATGGTGAGCAGCCGCACCACCCCGGTCGCCTCCGCGCTGCCGGCCAGTTCGGAGAACCAGGGTGCGCCCACCCAGAAGATCCCGTACAGGCCGGTGGCGAACAGGAAACCGAGCACGGTCGCGGTCGGCGCGATCTCGTCGAGCCGGCCGCGCCACTGGACGGTGGCGGCGATGATGCCCGCGTCCTTGATGTGCATGACGAACTGCGTCGCCGCCAGGGCGATCGCGTATATACCGAAGTCCTCGGGCGCGATGAGGCGCGCGAGCACGAGGCTCATCGCGAAGGAGGCCGCCTTGGTGACGACGTTGCCGAGCAGGCTCCATCGCAGTCCACGGCCCGCCTTACGACCGATGGACTCGACTTTGTCTTCCATTCATGCCTTTCACCCGACCCGTTCCAGCCAGATCTCTCGCCAGAACGGGACGAATTCGCGTGGACAGTTGAGGCTGTGCACCCCCTCGCACACGACGTCGTCGAGCACGATGCAGGGGTTCTTCATGTACAGCATCCGGCCGGTCTTCTCGTCGATGCACCGGTCGACCCTGGCCCTGACCCGGCGGGTCTTGCCGCAGTGGCGGGCCATCTCCTGCTCGAATCCCATGCCGCGGTTGAGCAGGTCGGTGTTGAGCGTCCTGAGGATCTCCTCCTTCGGCTTGATCCTGACCAGCTCGCCGGGGCGCAGGTCGAGGATCTCCGTGGGCGTCGGCCCGGTGACCCCGCCCCTGAGGAACCCCCACGGCAGGCCGCCCTTGATCCACAGGCGGCGGGGCAGGGCGCGCCTGGCCGCGTTCTGCAGCCGGTTGAACAGGCCGATCGCGATGCCCTGCACGGTGCGGCGCAGGCCGACGTTGCCCGAGCGGACGTCCTTGGCGTACTGGGAGACGTCCTTGAGGGGCACGCAGGCCGGCGCGGCCCGCAGCAGCTCGGTCGCCTGGCAGGAATATCGCTCCGGCCGGTCCGGACGGCGGGTGTTGACCTCCAGCAGCGGCAGCAGCCGCGAGCCGGAAGCCGGCCTCGTGGGCGCCGCCTCCGAGGGCGCTCCGTCCACCCGCCTGATCCAGGCTTCCTTCCAGTACATGGAGCAGGCGGTCTGGCACCCGCCGTGTGCCGAGCCGTCGCAGCGCGCGCCGGTCAGGTGCACGGCACGCTCCATCTTGCGCAGCCCGGTGCGGGTCTGCGTGTCACAGAGCTTGTGCGCGACCTTGTGCACGGTGAGTCGCCGGCCGCAGTAGGCGGCCATCTCGGGCATGAACGGCAGCCCGTCCAGCTCGCCACGCTCATCCAGCGTGGCGAGGATCTCAGCTTCATCGCGCACTTCCACGACGTCTCCGACCCTGAGGTCCATCACGTCTTCTCCTTCACCAGTCCGGCATCAAGCAGTGCCTGGGCCGCCCCTTCCACAGCGGCGAAGGGCAACTCGGATCGTCGGGCGATGTCGAGCAGGCTGTGCTCCCCGTCGGACAGGTTCAACACCCATAACATCGCCATCTGGGCCTGTTTCGTGTCACTCCGCCCGCCGAGGGATTCGTAGAGCCCTCGCCTGCCGAGCTGCGGCTCGCCGTACGGGCTGAGGTTCAGGTAGGTACGGTCGCCCTCCAGCACCTCGACGACCCGGTTGAGGACGTCGAGGGTGTCGGCCAGGGCCGCCGGAGTGACGAACCCCGGGTTGTCTCCCGAGGTGTGATATTCCGGGTATTGGGCGTACGGCGTCCTCGTCAGGCTGCCGAACGGCAGGTTGAACCCGGGCGAGCAGAACTGGCGCTCGTCGTACCCGTACGGCGAGAAGTCCAGCACCTCGTGCGGCCGGTCACGCAGCACGTACGTGACCGCCCGGTCGATCCCGGCGTCCCCACGCCGGCTCCGCTTGTACGTCAGAGCCCCCGGATCCCCCGCGCACGCCAGAGTCAGCCCGCCCGCGATCAGCCGCACGCGTTCCCTGTTGAGCGCCAGCCACGTGATCGCCCCGATCGTCCCCGGCATGAACAGGAACCGGTAGGTGTAGCGGGGCCGCCGCAGCCCGAGCGCCAGCGCCACCGCCACCGCGACGCCCGCCATGTTGTCGTTGGCCAGCGACGGATGGCAGACGTGACACGACACGACCACCTCTTCGGCCAGCTCGCCGGGCACCACGTGCTCGGCGATGGTCAGCGAGCCGTCCGCCAGCGTGGAGTCGATCATCACCTCGTAGGGCCCCTCGCCGAGCCCGTCGAGCACTTGCCGGCTGAGGCAGAACCCCCAGGTCTCCGCGTAGTAGCTGGTCCGGTAGGGCACCAGCTCCGGCCGGTCGGGCAGCGTGTGCAGGCGCGGCCGCAGCTCCTCCAGCGTGTACGTCCCCGACACCGGCACGCTGTAGCCCACCACGTGCAGGTTCGACTCCCGGAAGTCGATCACCCGCCGCCCGGCGGGATCCTTGACGTAGGCGTCGCGGATGTTCCACTCTTTCGGCACGTTCCAGTCCAGCACCTCCGTGCCCGTCGGCACCTCGGTGACCTCCAGCGGCAGATGCTCGCCGACGATCTCCAGGGTCCGCCGCACGCCGTCGCCGGTGATGCTGCGGCAGATCGGATACAGGCGCTCGACCAGCGCGTGCATCTCCTCGCCGGTCATCGAAGGGATCGATGCGGGAACCGTCACGGGCGCAGCTCCGCGTCGATGGTGCCGATCTCGCGGCGGTCGGCCAGCCGCGCCAGCCGGGTGAAACGCCGGTCGAAGTCGTGGTGCGTCAGCCCGTAGGCGCGATAGGCCGCCGCCAGCTCCTCGGCGCCCGCCCTGACCGTCCAGCGGGCTTCGTAGCCGGGCAGCGCCGCGCGTATCCGGGAGAAGTCCACCCGGTAGGAGCGCGGGTCGCTGCCGGTCTCCCCGGTGATCAGCAGCTCGGCCCCGGGCACGGCCGCGACGACCTCCTCGGCGATCTCCGCCACCGTCACGTTGTTGCGTTCGCTGCCCACGTTGTACGCCTGGGCGTGCACGGCCTCCCGCGGCGCCTCGATCGCCCGCAGGAACGCCTCGGCGATGTCCTCGGCGTGCACCAGGGGGCGCCACGGCGTGCCGTCGGACAACACCCTTACCTTGCCGGTGAGCACGGCGTGGCCCACCAGGTTGTTCAGCACGATGTCGGCCCGCAGCCGGGGCGAGAACCCGAACGCGGTGGCGTTGCGCATGAACACCGGCGAGAAGTCGTCGTCGGCCAGCTTCGCCAGGTCGTCCTCGACCCTGACCTTCGACTCCGCGTACGGCGTCACCGGCCGCAGCGGCGCGTCCTCGTTCACCAGCTCGTCGCCCCCGGAAGCGCCGTAGACCGAGCAGGTGGAGGCGTAGACGAACCTGCGCACCCCGGCGTCCCTGGCGAGCCGGGCCAGCCGCACGGAGGCGTGGTGGTTGATGTCGTAGGTCAACTCGGGGGCCAGCGAGCCGAGGGGGTCGTTCGACAGCGCGGCCAGATGCGCCACGGCGTCCACGCCGGCCAGCAGCCCGGCGGGCACGTCGCGCAGATCGACGGCGTGCCCCGGCGGGTCGTCCGGCGCGGGGCCGAGCACGCAGTCGGCGAACAGCCCCGAGTCCAGGCCGATCACCTCGTGTCCCGCCGCCAGCAGCACGGGGGTCATCACGCTGCCCAGGTAGCCCTGGTGCCCGGTCAAGAGAATCCGCAAGTCAGCCTCCAGCCAGATCAATGGTCAACTTGGTGACGTGGAACGCCTCGGCGTACCGGGCGTCGCACTCGATGCCCCGGATGCGGGCGAGGCCGAGGAAGGCCTCCCGGTCGTACCAGGGGCGGTGGCGTTGTGAGGGGTAGTGCTCCTGCAGCAGGCGCACCTTGGTCTCGGCCACGCCGTCGGCGAGCGGCTGGTAGACCGTGGGCCGCCCGAGGTCGCCGTCCCACTTGACGATCTCGTAGCCCAGCGCCAGGTGGTCGCGCCAGACCGTCGGCACCAGCTTGGCCAGACCGCGGTGGTCCTGGTGGGCGTCGCCCGCCCAGGGCGCGAGGATCAGGTCGGGCCGCGTCCTGGCACGCAGCTCCTCCAGGGCGTTCTTGGCCTCGTCCCAGTGCGCGGGCAGCCGCCCGTCGGGCAGCTCCAGCACGGTGAGCGACAGGTCGGCGCCGGGGCAGAAGGCCGTGAGCGCCTTCAGCTCCTCCTTCTCGCGCTCGGTCCCGCCGCCGGACAGGACCAGCGCGTCCACCCGCAGCCCGGGGCGGGCGGCGCAGAGGGTGTACAGGCTCCCGCCGGCCCCGATCGCGATGTCGTCGCAGTGCGCGCCGAGCGCGACGACCCCGTCACAGGCCGCGGGCCGCAGGCCGATCATGCTTCCCACAGCGCCCAGGGCCGCTCGCCCCGCGCCCAGGAACGATCCAGCTCCAGCCGCTGGTTGACGGTGTCACTCGGCCGCCAGTAGCCGCGGTGCGGGTAGGCCAGCAGCCGCCCCTGCTTGGCCAGCTCCGCGCAACCGTCCGCGACCAGGTCGCCGTTCTCCGGGATGTGGTCGAAGACGTCCTGGCGCAGCACGAAGAAGCCGCCGTTCACCCAGAGCGGCATCTGGCTGACCGGCGTGATGCCGCCGACCAGGCCGCCCTCGCTGACGTCGATCACGTGGAAGGTGTTCGTCGGCGGGACCACCATCATCGAGGCCCCCGCCCCGGAGGTGGTGAAGCGCTCGATGATCTCCGGCAGCGGCGCGTCGGTGAGCACGTCGGCGTAGTTGGCCAGGAACATCTCGTCTCCGTCCAAGTACGGTCGGGCCCGGCGTAAGCGCTCGCCGATCGGGGAGTCGAGCCCGGTGTCGATCAGCGACACCTGCCAGTCGGAGATGTCGGTGGACAGCAGCTCGATCCTGCCGTCACGCAGGACGAAGTCGTTCGACCCCGTCTCCTGGTAGGTGAGGAAGAAGTCCTTGATGTGCTGGGCGCCGTAGCCCAGGCACAGGATGAACTCCTTGTGCCCGAAGTGCGCGTAATAGCGCATGACATGCCAGACCAGCGGGCGCGGGCCCACGAGCTGCATCGGCTTGGGCATGTCGCCGCCCGGCAGGTCGCTGCGCATCCTGGTGCCGCGCCCGCCGCAGAAGAGGACGACTTTCATGCGACGACCTCCAGAGCAGGGATGGGAAAGACCAGCGCGCCGCCCCACTCGCGGACGTAGGCGAGCTGCTCGACCAGCTCGTCCCGCAGGTTCCAGGGCAGCACGAGCACGTAGTCGGGCCGGTCGGCGGCGATGCGCTCCGGCTCGAAGATCGGGATCCGCGATCCCGGAGTGAACTTGCCGTGCTTGTACGGATTGCGATCCACCGTGTACGCCAGCAGGTCCGGCCGGATCCCGCAGTGGTTGAGCAGCGTGTTGCCCTTGCCCGGGGCCCCGTACCCGACCACGGTCTTCCCGGCGTCGGCGGCGTCGATCAGGAACCTGAGCAGGTCCCGCCGCACCTTGGCCACCCGCGCCGCGAAGTCCTCATACCCGGACAGCTCGTGCAGCCCGGCGGCCTTCTCCCGCGCCAGCACCTCGACCACCCGCGGGGAGACGGGGGCCTCCGCCGGCTGGGCCCAGAGCCGGATCGACCCGCCGTGCGTGGGCAGCGGCTCCACGTCCACCAGGTGCAGCCCGCCACTGGCCAGCGCCCGCTGCGCCGAGGCGACCGTGTAGTACTGGAAGTGCTCGTGGTAGATCGTGTCGTACTGGTTCAGCTCCATCAGCGTCAGCAGGTGCTGCACCTCGATGGAGACCCGCCCGTCGTCGGCCACCAGCGCCCGCAGGCCCCGGGTGAAGCCGACGACGTCCGGGATGTGGGCGTAGACGTTGTTGGCCACCACCAGGTCGGCGGGCCCGTGCTCGGCCCGCACCCGCTGGCCGACCTCCGGTGAGAGGAACTCCGTGAGCGTCGGCACCCCCTTGTCGATGGCGGCCCTGCCGACGTTCGCGGACGGCTCGATGCCGAGGCAGCGCACGCCCCGCTCGACCACGTGCCGCAGCAGGTACCCGTCGTTGCTGGCCACCTCCACCACGAACGAGTCCGGCCGCAGTCCCGCCCCCTCGACGAACCGGCGCGCGTGCTCGACCCAGGAGGTCGAGTAGGAGGAGAAGTAGGCGTACTCGGTGAACGTCTCCTCCGGCGTGATCAGCGGCGGTAGCTGCGCCAGCCAGCACGTCGTGCAGACCCGCAGGTGCAGCGGATACGTGGGCTCGGGCGCGTCCAGGCGCTCCGCCGTCAGGAACAGCTCGCACGGCGGGGTCGCCCCGAGGTCCACGACCCCGGCCAGCCCGCCCGCGCCGCACAGTCGGCAGGTGGTCATTCAGCTCACTCCAGCCAGGGCTCGGGCCTCGTAGTCCAGCGCGAGATCTTCGGGCATCGCGGCGAGATCGTTACAGCGCACGAAGTCGCGCAGCGTGGTGCCGGTGCACTCGGCGTCCACGTTCGGCGCCCCGCGGTGCGCGCGCACGTCGGCGAGGTGCACGGTGCGGAAGTCGATGCTGAAGCGGGTCCTGCCGGAGGTGTTCGGCACGGTCGAGTGGAGCTGGGCGCCGGAGAACATGAGCGTGCCACCCGCCTCGGGCACCACCCGGACCTGCGGCTCCAGCTCGATCTGCTCCTCGGGTCTGGGCTGCACGCGGGTGTCGCTGCGGATGTGGCCGGCCGCGCTCTGCCGGCTCGTACGGTTCCACTCGGCGTAGTCGTAGCCCGCGCTGCCGTTGCGCACCGGCTGGTCGAAGTAGCGCGGGTGGAAGGCCATGACGTTCTCCGGCACCACGTCGTAGACCGGGATCCACCAGTTGACCTGGCTGAACGGCGCCGAGTACCAGCAGTCGCGGTGCGGGTGGAAGGCGTAGGAGATGCCGGAGACGAGGTAGTCGTTGGAGGTGGAGGTGCGCAGCCGGGGCACGTCGAAATAGGTCTGCCCGAGGTCGCAGCCGCGCTCCTCGATGACCGCGGGCAGTAACTTCTTGCACCGCGGGTGGTGGATGAAGCGGGGCTTGAGGTCGGCGAGTAACTTCGCGAACTCCTCGACCGGCATCTCGTGCTGCGCGGTCTCCGGGTTCACGTCGCCGAACGCCTCGGAGATCAGCTCCCGGGCGAAACCGATCAGCTCGGTCGTGGCGGGCGAGGCGGCGTAGACGAACACCTCGCCCTGGAAAAGCAGCCTGCGCCGGACCTCGTCGGTTACGGCGCTGTTAGCGAAGACCGAGGTCATCATTAAATATCCCTCTCTCTATCTGTTTTTGGTGAAATATCTGGCATGCTGCGATCATGGATCGCCTCTCGATCGAGGGCTCGTGGCATTTCCGGCCCACCGTCCACACCGACCCCAGGGGCAGCCTCGCCGAGGCCTTCCGAGCGGCCAGGCTGCCGCACCGGCTGGACGTCGCCCAGGTCAACTGCACCGTCTCCAACGCCGGCGTGCTGCGCGGCATCCATTTCGCCGCGGTCCCGCCCGGTCAGGCGAAATACCTGATGTGCGTGTCCGGCCGGATCATGGACGTCATCGTGGACGTGCGGGTGGGCTCGCCCACCTACGGCCGCTGGGAGGCGGTGATGCTGGACGACGAGACCCGGAACTCCGTGCTGATCGCCGAAGGGCTGGGGCACGCGTTCATGGCGCTCAGCGAGCAGGCCACGGTCGTCTACCTGTGCTCGCAGCCGTACACGCCGGGCCGGGAGCACGGGGTCGACCCGATGGACCCGGCGATCTCCATCGACTGGCCCGCCGATCTGGAGCCGGTGCTGTCGGAGAAGGACGCCAAGGCCCCCACCCTGGAGGAGGCGCGGGTGGCCGGGCTGCTGCCGGACTACGAGGCGTGCCGGAAGTTCTACGCCACGCTGCATTGAGGACCCGCCTTCGCCTCCGGCCGGGTCGTGCTCGCGGCGTCCGGCCCCTGACCCGTCACAGCGGTCCCCGTGAGCACCGGCCAGGCGGCGTGCAGGGCCTCCTGCCAGTGCCGGATCGGCGCCCACCTGGTGTGCGCCAGCACGCTGTTGGCCGGCCGCCGGGCCGGCCGCGGGAAGGTGGCGGCGGGCACCGGCCGCACCCGCGCGGCGTCCGCGCCGAGCAGCATGAAGATCTCCTTGGCGAGCCCGCACCACGTGGTCTCACCCGCGCTGGTGCCGTGGTAGACGCCGGCCGGCAGGGCCGACTGTGCCAGCCGGACCAGGAAGTCCGCCAGGTCGGCCGTCCAGGTGGGCTGCCCGCGCTGGTCGTCGACCACGTCCACGGTGGGCCGCTCCCCCGCCAGCCTGATCATCGTGCGCACGAAGTTCGGGCCGTGCGCGCCGTAGAGCCAGGCGGTGCGCACCACGTAGTGCCCGTGCTCCAGCGCCGCGCGCTCCCCGGCGAGCTTGGTCCGCCCGTACGCGTTGACCGGGCCGGTGGGTGAGTCCTCCCGGTACGGCCGGGAGCCGTCCCCGTCGAAGACGTAGTCGGTGGACACGTGCACCAGCCGAGCCCCGGCCAGGTCACAGGCTTCGGCCAGCCAGTGCACGGCGTGCCCGTTGACCGCCAGCGCCTCGGCCTCGCGCGTCTCCGCGTCGTCCACCGCCGTCCAGGCGGCGCAGTTGATCACGACTCGGGGCCGGTAGGCCGACACGAAGTCGCGTACCGCGCGCTTGTCGCACAGGTCCAGCTCCTGACGGCCGAGCGCGAGCACCGGCTCGCCCGTCGCCGCGGTCCTGTCGAGGGTGTCGGCCGCCAGCATCCCGCCGCCCCCCGTGATGAGCCACCTCATGTCGCCCTCGCCTCCCGGCGCAACCGCACTCAACTGACCCACCAATCGCGATGCTCGGCATACCAGCGGACGGTGTCCTTCAGCCCCTGCTCGAACGGGATCTCCGGCCGGTAGCCGAGCGCCCGCAGCTTGGCGTCGTCCAGCGAGTACCTGCGGTCATGGCCCTTGCGGTCGGCGACCTGCTCGACCAGGTCCCAGCCCCGGCCGCAGGACTCCAGCAGCAGCGCGGTCAGCTCACGGTTGGACAGCTCGGCCGTGCCCGCGATGTGGTAGACCTCGCCGGGCTCACCCCGCTCCGCGACCAGCCGGATGCCCGCGCAGTGGTCCCGCACGTGGATCCAGTCCCGGACGTTGCCGCCGTCCCCGTACAGCGGCACCTTCCGGTTCTGCAGCAACCGCGTCACGAACAGCGGGATGACCTTCTCCGGATACTGCCGCGGGCCGTAGTTGTTGCCGCACCGGGTGATCGACACGTCCAGCCCGTGCGTGATCGCGTACGCCTGGGCGATCAGGTCGCCGCCGGCCTTGGACGCCGCATACGGCGACCGCGGCCGCAGCGGCGCGCTCTCGTCCCAGGAGCCGATGTCGATCGACCCGTACACCTCGTCGGTGGACACCTGGACCACCTTCGGCACCCCCGCCTCCAGGCACGCCTGCAGCAGCGTCTGGGTGCCCAGCACGTTGGTCCGCACGAACTCGGCGGCGCCCTCGATCGACCGGTCCACATGCGACTCGGCCGCGAAGTTCACCACCAGGTCGTGACCGGGCACCACCTTGGCCAGCAACTCGGCGTCGCAGATGTCGCCGTGCACGAACTCGTGCGGCACCTTCTCGAGGTTCGCCCGGTTTCCGGCATAGGTGAGCCTGTCCACGACGGTCACCGACATGTCATGCAAACTGCGGGCGAAATGGGAGCCGATGAACCCCGCACCGCCCGTCACCAGGACTCTTGTCATGAACTGATCTGCACCTTGCTGTGATCGCCCAGTACGAGACGATGGGCTTTGGGCGTGTTGGGCGCCGGGGTGACCTCGACGTCATGGCCGATCAGCGACGACTCGATCCGGCCCACCCCGGCGATGGAGGCCCGGGGCAGCACGATCGAATACTCGATCTCACTGTCGGTCACCGCGCAGCCGGCGCCGATGGAGGTGAACGGCCCGACATAGCTGTCGCGGATCCGCGCCCCCCGGCCGATGATCGCCGGGCCGACGATCCTGGACCGCTCGACCACCGCCTCCGGCTCCACCACCACCCGGCCCACCAGTTCGCTGGCCGCGTCCACCCGCCCGCTCACGCCGCGCTCGACCGACTCCAGCAGCAGCCGGTTGACCTCCAGCATGTCGGTGACGTTGCCGGTGTCCTTCCAGTAGCCGGAGATCACCGACGACTCCACCCGCAACCCCGCCTCGATCAGTCCCTGGATCGCGTCGGTGATCTCCAGCTCACCCCGCCGCGACGGCTTCAGCTCCGCCACCGCCGCGTGGATCTCCGGGCCGAACAGGTAGACCCCGACCAGCGCCAGATCGCTCTTGGGCAGCTCCGGCTTCTCCTCCAGGCCGATCACCCGGCCCCCGGCGTCCAGCTCGGCCACCCCGAACTGGGTCGGGTCGGCCACCCGGGTGAGCATGATCTGGGCCGCCGGCCGCTCCCGGGCGAACCGCTCCACCAGGTCGTTGATGCCGCCCACGATGAAGTTGTCACCGAGGTACATCACGAAGTCCTCCCCGCCCAGGAACTCCCGGGCGATCAGCACCCCGTGCGCCAGCCCGAGCGGCGCCTCCTGCCGCAGGTAGGTGACCTGCAACCCGAAGGCCGAGCCGTCCCCCACCGCCGCCTCGATCGCCGCGTGCGTGTCCCCGACCACCAGGCCGAGCTCGGTGATCCCGGCCGCCGCGATCGCCTCCAGGCCGTAGAACAGCACCGGCTTGTTGGCGACCGGCACCAGTTGCTTGGCGGAGGTGTGCGTGATGGGCCGGAGCCGTGTGCCCGACCCGCCGGCGAGCACGAGTGCTTTCACGCTAGTAAGCCCCTTCTCCACGGGTGACGACGGACCAGGTCTTCCAGAGGATCTGCAGGTCGAGGATGAGCGACCAGTTCTCCACGTACCTCAGGTCGAGGCGTACGGACTCCTCCCAGGTCAGGTCCGAGCGGCCGCTGACCTGCCAGAGGCCGGTCATGCCCGGTTTGACGACGAGGCGGCGGCGTACGTCGGCGCCGTACTGGTCCACCTCGTCGGGCAGCGGCGGGCGCGGCCCGACGAGGGACATCTCGCCGCGGATGACGTTGAGGAGCTGCGGCAGCTCGTCCAGCGAGTATCTGCGCAGCTTGGCGCCTACGCGGGTGATCCTTGGATCGTTCCTAATCTTGAAGAGCACCCCGTCGAACTCGTTCGCGTCAGCAAGCGTGCCCTTGAGTTGCTCCGCATCAGCCACCATCGTACGAAATTTCACGAGACGGAAGTTTTTGCCGCCTTTGCCGACCCGTGTCTGGTAGAAGAACGCCGGCCCCGGACTGGTGAGGCGGATCACCAGCGCGAGCCCCAGCAGCGGCAGCGCGAGCAGCAGCAGCGCGAGCGCCGCCCCCAGCCGGTCGAAGCCGGCCTTGACGACCTGCCTGGCGCCGTCGAACTCGGGATGCTCCACGTGCAGCAGCGGCATCCCGGCGACCGGCCTGATGCTGATGCGCGGCCCCGCCACGTCGAGCAGCGCGGGGGCCACGAAGAGGTCGGTACGCGCGCTCTCCAGGCTCCACGCCAGCCGGCGCAGCGCCGCCCCGTCGAGCTCCGGACAGGCCAGCACCGCCACGGCGTCGGCCCTCTCGCTCTCGACCACGCTCGCCACGTCGCCGAAGGAGCCCAGCACCGGGATCCCGTCCAGGTCGACGTCCACCGTGGCATCCGGAAGGCAGGCTCCCACCACCCGCATTCCGTGATAGGGCTGCCGCCTGAACTGCATCACCAGGTCGAGGATCGACTCCCGGTGTCCTACCGCGATCACCTCGCGCATGTAGTCGCCCGCCGCTCTCCTTCGGTGGAGACGTTTGCGCATCCGGTGCCGGTAGTAGAGCGTGACCAGCAGTGCCAGCGGCAGCATCGCCATCACGAAGCTGCGCGCGATGGCGGTCTGCGTGGCGTAGGCCAGGATGGCGACGGTGGCCATCAGGCCGATGCCGCCGTTGAAGACGGCCTTGAACTCCTCCGTTCCCTCACCGTTGGCGCGCTGGCGGTAGGCTCCGCCCATCATGAGCGCGACCGGCCAGACGATGACGAGCCCGAATCCCAGGACGAATTCGACCAAGGGTATGTAGGCCCCGGCGACCAGTCGCACGCTCAGCACGCATAAGCACGCGAGCAGCGCGCACATCGTGTCCCCGCATAACAGGAGCCGTAAGTACGCCCGCGTCCAGATGCTCGACGCACGGCGTGGCACGGCCTTGAGGAGCACGGCAACGGACTCCCCAGTCCCCACCCTCATAGCACCACCCTGTGACAACTCTGTGCACCGCGATAACTTGACGTTCCTTGAACCACATGGGTTGACAAGTCCCACGCACAATCAAGGGCGGCGGCCCCCACTAAAGACTAAAGATCGATTCCGCTATCGGGAATAACGTCAAATGTCCACAACCGGACGATTGCCGGGTGCCGCTGGGGCTTGACGGAACGATCCAAAAGTGCCAGCAGCAGAGAGGAAAGTGTGAGGTTTACGGCGGTGTTTCGCCAGGTTGCCGGGCGATGAACCGGACAGTCAGGCGCGGCTAGTCGTACTCCAGATCCGGCAATGCGGATGGCGGGTCCGGGCTGCGCCAGACGACCACAACCCCGTCATGCGCGGAATTGGCGGCCACGGTCAGCCGTTCAAGGTCGAAATCGGGCAGGTAACGCAGACGGGCGATAAAAGTGGCATCCGTGGCCGAACGCGGCACCACGCAGCCTTCACCGTCACGGTCGAGCAGAATGAAGAGGACGTCTTCCGCGGATTCGGCCACGACACGGACCTCCACCACGTCCTCCCACGCGAGGGCCTCGACGCTCCCGTCCGCGTAGTGACGGGTGACGCCCTCTTCCGTGACATACACGTAGGAGTCCGGCATCGGGTTGCCGTGCATGGCCGCGATTCTTGCGAGTTCCGGGGCAGTCCCGCAAGGGTTCGGACTTAATGGTGCGGATCCCCCGCAAAGGACGGCTCCGCGGGTGGCTAGTGCGAGCCCCACGAGTGGCTGAGATGTGCCGCCACCGCCGCCCGCGCGGCGTCCGCCGGCCCGTCGGCGATCGCGTCGAGCAACTCGCGATGCTCGCGAACCAGCACATCCCTGTCCTTGTAGATCTCCCGCAGCCGGACGAGCCCCAGCCGGGTCTCGGCGGCCAGCACGCCGTAGAGGCGCTCCAGCCGCGGGCTCCCGACCGCCTCGATCAGCGCCTCGTGGAGGGCCATGTGCTCGGCCACGGCCTCGGACCACGGCCCGTCGGCGGGCAACGCGTCCATCCGGGCCAGCGCGGCCTCAGCCTCCGGTACCCGCCGCCCGGTCACCGCCCGGGCCATCAGGTCCTCCAGGGGCCGGCGCACGTACATGAGGTCGTCGAGGTCCGAGATCGTCACCTCAGGGACATAAGCGCTGCGATTGCGCTCGCGCCTGAGCAGTCCCTCGTGGACCAGGATGGCCAGCGCCTCCCGCACGGTCGGCCTGGCGACGCCGTAGGATGCGGCGATCTCCTGCTCGGGCAGCGAGGTGCCGGGCTCGATCTCGCCGGAGAGCACTCTGCCGCGCAGGGCGTCGGCGAGCGCCCCGACGGTGGAGACGGGTCTGAGCGGCAACGTCACGGCTGCGACTCTAGCTCCCTTTCCGGTACGACCACCGCCACGAGGCCGAGAGCGAGCAGGACTAGTCCCGCGATCGAGACCGGGGGCAGCCGCTCGCCGAGCACCACCAGGCCGAGCAGCGCGGCGACCGCCGGTTCGGTGAGGGCCAGGGTGGCGGCCGTGGCCACGGGGGTGGTGCGCAGGCCCCGGCCGTACAGGAAGTAGGACAGGGCGGTGGTGCCGAGCCCGAGGTAGAGCACGGTGAGCACCCCGCGCGGCGCGGCCAGCCACTCGACCCCGCCGGCGATCAGGACGGGCACCATGATCGCGGCGGCGCCGCCGAACATCACCCCCATCACCGCCCCGGACTCGGCCCCCCGGCCGATCGCCGAGGACGCCACGACCGCGTAGAAGGCGTACAACAGGCCGCCGAGCAGCGCGAGCAGCACCCCCGCCAGGACCTGCCCGCCCGCCTCGGCCCCGCCGCCGGCGATCAGCGCCGCGCAGCCGCAGACGGCGGCCGTGGTGGCCAGGGTCCACCGCCCGCTGGGCCGCCGGCCGTGCCACAGCCAGGAGAGCAGCCCCGTGAACACGGGCCCGCTGCCGATGGCCACCACGCTGCCGATGGCGACCCCGGTGCGGGCGATGGCGGCGAAGAAGCACAACTGGTACCCGGCCACCGCGACGGCGCCCAGCAGCAATCCCGGCGAGATCACCGTGCGAAGGCGCGTCCCGGCGAACAGGGCCAGCGCCGTGCCCCCGATGACCAGCCGGGCGGCGGCCAGTGCCACGGAGTCGGCGGAGACGAGCAAACCCGCCGTGCCAGCGGTCCCCCACAGCACGGAGGCGGCGACGACGGCGAGCGGTCCGTTCTTCATGCGGCCATTGTCTGACAATCAGACAATGTCGTCCAGTAGCTGGTCGATAAGTCGCGCCGCCGGGGCCGCCACCTCCCCCGCGTAGTCGTCGAGCACAGCCAGGCCGTCGTGGATGCTGGCGAAAGTCTTGCTCGGCAGTTCGAGCAGCGGCGGCCCGTCCTCGGCCGTGACGACTCCCGTCACCTGGAAGGAGTTGCCGGTGGCCGCGATGGACACCTCGAAGCGCACCTCGCGCCCGTCGGGGAGCATGAACAGGGTGCCGACACGGGCGCCGGCCGGAGGGAGGAAATAGGAGAAACGCTCGCTTCTCACGAAGGGATGACGTAACTCCGCGAGAGTCTCCGACGCCCGGCTCAGGGCCGCCAGCAGCCCGGCCGCGGCCAGACTCTCGCTGTCCACCACAAAAGGGTAGATCAGCCGACCGATCGCTGCCACTCAGTCGCCGGCGAGGCGAACATGCCGCTCAACATCGAAGCCCCCGCCCTCGTAACCGCCCGGACCCCGGCCCCCTTCGTGGCGCCCGCCTTGGAGGCGCCTGCCGTCGTGACCGCGCCCGGCCCGCTCGATGCCCTCCGCCCGGAATCCGGCCTTGACCGCGACCCGGCACGAGGCCGGGTTGTTCATCCGATGCCGGAGCTCCAGCCGGGAGAGCCCGCGCTCGCCGAACGCCCACCGGGCCAGCCGCCTGGTGGCGGCCGCGGCGATCCCCCGGCCCCTGGCCGCCGGCATCACCCAGTACGACACGCATCCGTTGCCGTAGCCGTCGATGCCCAGCACCGCGACGTTGCCGACCACCCGCCCGCCGGCCGTCACGGCGAAGGCATGCCCCGCCCCCTGCCACGAGGCGATCCAGCCGTGGGCGTCCTGCAACGTGAGCACGGGGAAGGGCGCCTGCCGCCGCAGATCGGGGACCTGGAAGGCCCGGAACACCACCGGCGCGTCACCCGCATGCCACTCCCGCAACCGAACGTCCACACCCCACCCAGCGCACCCAGCGGGCCCACCATTCCCCTACAGCACACCGTCCTCCCGGGGGGCGATCTGATGAGCCGCCTCGAAGTCCGCCACCATCCCCTTGGGCGCGGTCAGGCACCACGCCTCGGCCATCAGCTCGAACAGCTCATCGGCGTCGATCCTGTCGAGATGCACGACCACCCACCCGAACCGCCCCGCCGTGAACTGCACCTCGAACACGTCGGGCCGCTCGGCCACCAGCGCGATCTGCTCCTCGATCGTGGCCTTGAGCCCGACCGTCTCGGTCGCCTCCCACAGATAGCCGAACCCCTTGCCGTGCACCTTGAGCCCGACCCACTCGCCACCATGGCTCATCCGGACATCCGGCAGCTCGTCCAGCAGCTTGAGAAACTCGTCGACGCTGACACTCATGCCGCCTGTGTACCAGGTCCGGCCGACACTTCCGCGACCGGACGGCCTCCTCGGGGCTCAGGAGCTTCGGGCAGTCCCGGTAATCACCCGGCCGCCGCCGTGACGAAACCGGCTCGCCCGCAATGGCGAGATCCCCCGATCCCGCAATGAAAATCGGCCGCCCGCACAATGGTGAAACCCGGCCCGTACCTCACTCGTAGTAACGGACTTCGAGCACATTGCCATCCGGGTCGGGAAAATAAATGGTCTCGGGGGCGATGCCCTGGGCGCCGAAGGTGTTGGTGCTCGTCCCAGTGATCTCCACCCCGTTCTGTTTCAACCGGACCTGGAGCGCGTCGAAATCCTCCTTGCCCACCGCCAGGCAGAAATGATTGATCGGGTGCCCGGCGGTGCCGTTCACGCCGGTGCCCTCGTCCACCCCCCTCGCCGCGTCGTAGGCCATCAGGTCGAGGATGGTCTCGGCCGAGATCCGCACACTCGGGAAAGCCGCCTTTCCATCCTTGAACTCCTCCGCCCGCACCCCGGGCAGCCCGATCACCTGCTCGTAGAAATGCAGCGAGCCGAGCTGATCCGAGACCCAGCAGACGAGATGGTCAAGGCGCACGTCCATGAAATACCTCCGCTCCCGTCCAATATCTGTCGCCCGATTCCCACTGTCCATGGCCCAGGCGCCGGGACGCGATACCGCGTACCCAAATCATGGAAGGGCCGGATGACAGCCATGTAAACATTCCTTGTCCACCCCCGACGGAAAACGCGACGACCTGCGAGGGACGGTCACGCGGGTGACCGTCCCTCGCTTATTGATCAGGAGGCGAAGACCTCGAGTTCGACGATCCGCGAGTAGTCGTCGGCGCCGTTACCGGCGAGCAGGAGCACGCGCAGGTCGCTCGTCCGTACGGGTTCGAACGTGGTGTCGACCACCCCCTGGGTGTTGCCGCGTACCGACGCGACCGTCCTCCACTCGCCGTCGGTGAGGGTCTGGACATCCCAGTCCTTCAGCCCGTAGCGCGCGGCCGGATACTTCGTGTTGTCCAGTGTGTGCAGGGTGACGCGCCCCACGGTCTGCGGGCTGTCCCACCGCAACTCGAACCAGTCCGGCCAGATCGTCGAGTTACCGTCGTTCCAGCCGGTGGCGGTGCCCCAGTGCTCGCCGTCGGAGTCCCCGTCGACCGCACCGCAGACCGGGTATCCGGCGTGCACGCTGGACGCGCTGATCTTGGAGGCCGACCAGGCGAGATCTCCGTTCGGGTCGGGAGCCGTGGCGGTCACGTTGATCGCCGCGGTCGCCGTGGACTTCCCTGCCGACACCTTGAACGGGTAGGACCCCGGGTCGGTGCCCAGCGGCGCCGTCACGGGGATGGGCACCTGGGCGGTGTAGCCGGCGGGCAGGTACGTCGAGATCATGGTGCGCTGCAGGGTCAGGGCGCGATCGGCCGACAGCGTGGCGTCGGCATAGACGGCCTGCGTGCCCGCGTTGGTCAGCCGTACGGTGACCGGGGCGCCGCCGCACTGACCGGTGGAGATGTTCAGCCCCGCCGAGTCCTCGGCGACCGAGACCTCGACGCCCGGCTCGCGGGGCGCATTGCCGTGCCCCGAGCCGCTCGCGTTCGCCACCGCGGGCCCCACCAGCAACGCGATCGAAGCCGCGGCCAGGACCGCCACCGAGGTTCGGGGGCTGCGCAGGAAGGTGAAACGGGTCATGGTCATACCGCCTTCAGGCCGGGCTCGGCCCGTTCGGAGACAAAGGAGGTCCGGGTCTCGACGGGGGCACCGCGGCGGGTCACGTACGGCAGGACCCGGTAGTCGGCGCGAATCTCATCGCGGTTCACGTCGAAAGTGACGTAGCCCCGCTGCCCGTTCTCGAACTTGCTGTGGGGGTTGGCCTGCAACTGCAGCTCCAACTGGGGACTGGTGTCGAACCCGTCGCGTCCGCTGCTGATCGAGGTGCCGACGAACTCGACTCCGACCGTCCGCGAGTTCATGTCGTCGAAGTTGAGCTTCAGGTCGTTGGCGTAGTTGGTGTGGGTGTCGCCGGTCACGACGCAGACACCTTCGACCTCGCGCTCGACGATGCCGTCGAAGAGCCGCTGCCGGTCCTCGGGGAAGCCGTCCCAGGCGTCCACGTTGAGCCCGGGCGGGTTGGTGAGGGTGGTGCGCTGCTCGGCCAGCATCACCTGGTTGGCGATGACGTTCCAGCGGGCCTCCGATTCGCTCAGCCCGTCGAGCAGCCAGCTCATCTGGGCCTCGCCGGTGATCGTACGCGGCTGGGCGTTCCGGTACTGGCGGGTGTCGAGCACGCTGACCTGCATCAGGTCGCCGAAGTCGAACCGCCGGTAAAGCTGGGCGTCGGGCCCGCTCGGCAACTGCTCGAGGCGCAGCGGCTGGTGCTCCCAGTAGGCCCGGTAGGCGTTGGCCCGCTGCACGAGGAAGTCCTCGACCGGCACGGTTCCCTTGACCCCGCCTGCGTAGTTGTCCACGACCTCGTGGTCGTCCCAGGTGAGGATCCAGGGCAGGGCCGCGTGCCCGGCCTGCAGGTCGGGATCGGCCTTGTACAGCGAGTAGAACAGCCGGTACTGGTCGAGGGTGACCGGTGCGGCCTGGAAGATGTCCGGCACCTGGGCGGAGGTGTCGAACCGGTCGCCACCCACGGTGTTCACGGCGTTCTCGTAGATGTAGTCGCCGAGGAACAGCAGGACGTCCAGGTCCTCCTCGACCAGGTGCTGGTAGGCGGTGTAGTAGCCGTCCGGGTAGGCCTGGCACGAGGCGATGCCGAAGCGGAGCTTGGAGAGCCGGTCCCGGGACTCCGGCGCGGTCTTCGTCCGCCCTGTCGGGCTGAGGTAGGAGCCGGCGCGAAAACGGTAGAAATACTCCCGGCCCGGCCGCAGGCCGCGCGCGTCCACATGCACCGAGTGGCGATACTCCGGATGGGCGGTCGCCGAGCCGGCGCGTACGACGTTCCGGAACCTCTCATCCGTCGCAACCTGCCACTCGACCTTGTAGTTCTTGTCCGGCATCCCACCCAGCGGATCGAAAATCTCCGGAGCGAGACGGGTCCACAACACCACCGCCGTCGGGAGCGGGTCACCGGAGGCGACACCGAGCGTGAACGGGTCCGAACGCAGTTTCTTCGAGTCGGCGCTGGCCGTGTTACCGCTCGCGAGGTTCGTCCCTAACGCCAGCGCCATCGCGGCACCGCTGACGGTCAGGAACCTGCGCCGGGTATGCGGCACGGCCCGCCGAACCTCATCCTCCTGCGAAGTGTTTGTCATCGAGGCAGCCTTACCTAGATCGGATAGATCGGTACAAAGCTCACCATCGGCACATAGCGGAAGGATGGTGGAAGGTTGGCCGAGCAACGGCCGGTGAGTGAACCAAACTGGATCACCACCGGAACATCACCCGCCGGCCAGCCCCCCTCGCGAGCCCGGGCAAGGCTGGTCGAGCCCCACGGCCGTCACCGCCGTCGCGCTGATCGTCGCCGGGCTCGTCGCCTTCATCCGGGCCGAACGGTCCGTGTCAGGAGACCGTTGGACTGGGGCAAATGCGAGTATGCGATCGCGCGCGGCCCCGTGGGCCCGGCGGTGAAACTCATCGTGGAGACCGTACAGACACCCCAGCCCCGGTACGCGGCGAGCAGCGCCCGCGCCATGATCGCTTGTCGCGCCGGCCCCTGCGCACCAGAGACCGGTTTCTGGCCCGCTTCCTCGACCTCGATGCCGCCACCCGCCGGCACGGCGGCACGGGAGGCGTGTCAGTGCTGGTGCTGCTCGGGCAGGTAAGCCTCGGCATGAGCCCAGACCAGCACGTTGGCCACGCCCTCCCGCTCGAAGAACGCGATCACCTCCCGATCGGAATGCCGCAGGCTGAAATGGGTCAGCACGAAAAGGGTTTCCGGGTGCGCCACGACGAACGGCTTGAGCTGGCTCCACACCGTATGCCCCACACGGCGGGCCCGATCGAGCTCCGCGTCGTCCAGATACGTACACTCGGTAATGATGATCGGATATTCGAAGAGCCCCGGGCTGCGCCCGAGCGCGTCGGCGTGCGTGTCACCGAGATAGGCGAACAACGGCCGCTGGACCTGCCGGTCGACGGCGATGCCCTTCTTGCGGTGGTCCGCGACAAGCCGCCCGAACTCACCGGCGCCAAGCGTCGCCTTGAGCTCCTCGATCTCCGGGAGCAGCGCCCGCCGGTTCTCCGAGACGCAGTACCCGACACTGGGCACCTTGTGCTCGGTATCGAGCACCCGCACGGTGTGGGAGCCATGCTTGCCGAAGCAGAGCTCCTCCCCCGGCCGCACCCCGTGCACGCGGGCACCGGCGGCCAGGGCCGGATCGAAGGCGGCCACCTGGTTCAGCTCGGTCGTCGCGCGCAGGTAGCCTCGCACGTACGGTAACGCCTGGTCAGGCACGTAGATGTCGACGCCGGTCGCACGGGTCGCCAGAAAGTCCAGGTCCTTGGAGTGATCCAGATGCGTGTGCGTCAACAGCACCGTGTCCACCTGGCGACCTTCCGCCAACCCGGCGTCGAGGCCGAGCTTCAACTCGGGGATGTGGAAGAACGTCTTGTCGTTGGCGCGCGAATATCCGGTGAGCGTCAGCTGTGTACCCGGCAACCGCCACGTCTTCCACTGCCGAAACGGATGCCCACGCTCCAGAAGCTCAGAATGCATGATCATGTCGAGGACAATAGCCCCGATGGCAGGACCCGATCGCGCAGAGCACCTGAGGGCCGCCGCTCGTACTCGCGGATCCGCCCGTGTCCGGCCACAGCCACTCGAAGATCCCGCCGCCTCTCCCATGATCAACGACGCACCATTACGCATCCGACTCGGCCAAGCAGTGGTCGAGCAGACGGAAGGCGACCTCCCGCTGGCCTGAAGACTCCGTCGGCCCCACCCCACCTGCCAGGGATCGGCGGGGGCCGACGGTTTGCCACCAACCGCCCTCAAGAGATCAGGTGACCTACCCATGATGTCTCATCCACAGCCCGGCCCTGCACCTCAACCCGGAGGTGCTCGACGCTGATCGTGATCGTGCTGGTTCTGGTAGTCGGGATTCAAGCCGGATACAGCTCCGGGAAATGCCCGTCCCGCCGATCCCGCAGTACCCGTTGGGCACTCTGTACAGATGCTGGTGGTAGCGCTTCACTTGAGGCACGTTTTAGAGTGCGAGTAGACTGCTCATACGCACAAGATCCTGCTCAGTAAGGTCAACCAGGGTCAGGCCCGCACCGAAGGTTCGCAAGAAGGTAGCCTCCGCCAAGGACGATCACAAAGGACGATTGTCCTCCGCCCGCAAGATCTCCTCGGCGCGTTCCGCGAAATCCGACTCTGCCTCCAGCATTCCGATGAAGGGCAGATCGCGCACCGCCTGCTGCTCATCGAGCTGATCCCGGACCAGACGGAGCAGAGGCGCGACCTTCTCTTCGGGCAGCCGGTCCACCAGGTGATGAAGTTCCTCGCGCATCACGCTGATGCCACCAAGTTTACGAGACATGAGCGTCCCAAGGTTGGGACACCCTTGTCCTGGCCAGACAAGGGTGTCTCGCCGACCTCAGGCCTCGCCGGAGGTCAGATCGACAGGACAGGCCACGCCTGTCCTGTCGATCCCGCAATATCCGTTCGGCACTTTAAAAAGGTATTGCTGGTGGTAGCACTCCACTTCAGGTCATAGATGTGCTGCTCAGCTGGGCTTCGACCGGTACTCAGCCCACATGTCGACGGCCTCTTGGAGATCAAGAGCGGCGACGTCCTCGCGAGCCATCCCCACTGTGTAGATCAGTCGGTCCGCGAGCCAATCCGGAACAGGCTCTCTAGGAGGCGTCTTCTCCACATGAATATGATCGGCGAGAGTGCCGAGGCGCTCGATCACCTGGCCGAGCTGGATGATCTCTGGACGGTGGGCATCCGCCTCGCGCACCCTCGCCGTCGCCTCTGCATAGACTTCCGCGTCGGCCCGCTCGCCCACGGCCCAAACTTCACAGACCTCCACCGACTTGTCCTCGGTGATGCGATAGACGACGCGCCAGGTGTTACGACCGACCACAAGCTTCCGGAAACCGGTCAGTTCTCCACCAAGCGGGTAGCCGGCCTCGGGATTCTCCAGCAGGAGAAGGATCTTCTTCAGCACCTTGGGCGCCGCGTCTGGACCGATGCGTCGGAGGTCATCGACCGCCGGCGCCGTAAAGACGACGTCTGACACAGGTCACTCGTCGTCCGGGATCGCGGCCAACGACTCGCGGGTGTGCCCGAAAGCCGCGAGCACCTCGTCGAGCGAGACACGCCCCCCCGTATCCGTGGCCGACCGAGCAAGTACAAGCGCCAGATCACGCAGATCGGCCGCAGCTTCCTCCAACTGATTGAGCCGGCGGATGCTCACCACTGCCGCCACCGGCTGATGCCGACGGGTGACCACCAGATCGGTCCCCTGCTCCGCATCAGCCACCAGGCGGGCAATCCCTCGCTGGGCCGCTTCGGTGACGCTCAGCTCAGTAGCGTCGTGCAGGACAGTCATACGTCAACTGTATATCTTTCTGCACAGAACCGCGATCCCTGAGCGAGTCCAGGCTCACGCCTCGCCAGATGTCAGACCAACCGGGCAGGCCACACCCGTACGCCGATGCCGCAGTAGCCGTTCGGCACTTTAAAAAGATACCGTAACCCGGTCTCCGCGCTTCGGGCTCACGCGGAGACCTGCACCGGCCCGAAATCACCGCTCGTGGCCTTACGAGCCTCGGCGTAGTGAGCAGGATCTGCCTTGATCCTTGCGGTGATTTCGGGCAGCTGCTCGGGCGAGTGGTAGTAGATCGCCGACCGGTATTGTGTGCCCACGTCGTTGCCCTGGCGCATTCCCTGGGTGGGGTCGTGGGCCTCCCAGAAGACCCGCAGCAGCTCCTCGTACGAGATCTTCGCCGGGTCGAACGCCACCCGGACGACCTCCGTGTGGCCCGTGAGGCCGCTGCAGACCTCCTCGTACGTCGGGTTGGGGGTGTAGCCGCCCTGGTAGCCGACGGCCGTGGTGATGACGCCGGGGGTCTGCTAGAACTTGCGTTCCGCGCCCCAGAAGCAGCCGAGGCCGAAGTCGGCCACCTCCACCGAGGCGGGCGCCGGGTCCGAGGTGTACGGAGGGGTCAGGGGGGCTGCCAGGACGGCGTGCCGGGACGGCACGGGGATCGGGTCCGGGCGGCCAGGGAGGGCGTCCTCGGGTCGGACCATCGAAGGCTTGTTGCCGAACAGCCAGCCCATCGCACTACCTCCATAGGGTCTGATCCCAGGCTACATAGCCCGCAACGCTTTAGCGGGTCTACACATTTCCGTATAGAGGATGAAATTTGTGATTAAAGGTGGTAATGCCGGAAGATGTGATCCATGCCTGATCTTCGGCGTGGCGTGCTGTTCGGGATCGCCGCCTACACCATGTGGGGCCTGTTCCCCCTCTACTGGCCACTACTGAAACCCTCCGGAGCCGTCGAGATCCTGGCTCACCGCATGGCCTGGTCGCTGGTCGCCGTCGTCGCCGTGCTGGCCCTGCGCCGGCACTGGTCCTGGGTGCGCGAGCTGGCCAGGCAGCCGGCGAAGCTGGCGCTGCTGGCCGTGGCCGCCGTGGTCGTCACCGTCAACTGGGGCACCTACATCTACGCCGTCAACAGCGGGCACGTGGTGGAGAGCGCGCTGGGCTACTTCATCAACCCCCTCGTCAGCGTGCTGTTCGGAGTGGTGCTGCTGCGCGAGCGGCTGCGGCCGCTGCAGTGGGCGGCGGTCGGGTTCGGGGCGCTGGCGGTGCTCGTGCTGACGCTCGACTACGGGCGGCTACCGTGGATCGCGCTCACGCTGGCGGTGAGCTTCGGTGTGTACGGGCTGGTCAAGAAGCGGGCCAACGTGGCGGCCACGGAGGCCCTGGCCGTGGAGACGCTGGTCCTGCTGCTGCCTGCCCTCGGCTACCTGGTGTTCCTGCAGGCGGACGGGCAGGCCACGTTCGGGCACCACGGGGTCTGGCACGCGCTGTTGCTGGTCGGCGCGGGGGTCATCACGGCCGTCCCGCTCATCTGCTTCGGGGCCGCCGCCATTCGGGTGCCGCTCAGCACCATGGGCCTGCTGCAGTACATAGCGCCCGTCCTGCAGTTCGCGGTCGGGGTGCTGATCGCCAAGGAGACGATGCCGTCCAGCCGGTGGATCGGGTTCTCGATCGTCTGGCTGGCCTTGGCGATCTTCACCTACGACAGCTTCCGCGCCGCGCGCGCGGCCGCCCGGATGCGGAAATCAGCCAGAACGCTTGACCACATAATCACATAGAGCTATAAAAGCCGCCCTGGCCGGAATGTCAGGAAGACCGGAAAGGTCGGTACGAGCCCGGTCCACCCACGAGTCCAGCTCGGCCCGGGCCTGGACCATGCCGGAGTGCGCGCGCAGCCGGGTCAGCGCCTCCGCCACGTCTTCGTCCGCCACCGGACCCGACAGCAGCTCGTTCAGCCGCGGGTCGGCCGCCGAGGCCAGGGCGTACAGGACCGGCAGCGTCCTGATGCCCTCGCGCAGGTCCGTGCCGGGCGTCTTGCCCGACTCGGCACCCGAGGAGGCCACGTCCAGCAGGTCGTCCCCGAGCTGCCAGGCCACCCCGATGGCCTCGCACGCGCGGCTGAGGCGCTCCTCCACGTCCGACGGCGCCCCCGACAGAAGCGCGCCGAACCGCCCGGAGGCGGCGATCAGGGAGCCCGTCTTGTCCGCCAGCACGCTGAGATAGTGGGAGATCGGGTCCTCATCAGCCTTCGGCCCGACCGTCTCCCTGATCTGACCCTGTACGAGGCGGGAGAACGTCTGCGCCTGGATGCGGATCAGCTCCGGACCGAGGTCGGCCAGGAGGTCGGAAGCCTGGGCGAAGAGGTAGTCGCCGGTGAGGATGGCCACGGTGTTGTCCCACCGGGCGTTGGCGGACGGCGAGCCCCGGCGCACCGGGGCTTCGTCCATGACGTCGTCGTGGTAGAGCGAGCCGAGGTGGGTCAGCTCGATCACGACCGCGCCGGGCACCACACCCGGCGCGGACGGGTCGCCGAACTGGGCGGCCAGCAGCAGCATCAACGTACGGAACCGCTTGCCCCCGGCCTCGATGAGGTGCTTGGACGCCTCCGTGACGAAGGCGTCCTCACTCTCCACCGACGAACGCAGAAGCTTCTCGACCGCGGCCATTCCGTTGGCTAGGTCCTGCGCCAACCGTTCGTCCTCGATGGGAAGGTCAACCACGGGAGGCGCAGACATACAAATCCCCTTATCTGATGAACAGGCTGTGAGCAGCGTCGTTGGCGACACCGAGTAGGGACTCCGGGTAGAGCCCCACCCCTACGGTAACCAGCAGCGAAACCGCGATGACGGCCACGGTCCCCATACTGGGCACCGCGATCGCCGGTCCGTCCGCCGCCGGCTCGCTGAAGAACATCAGCACGATCACGCGTACGTAGAAGAACGCCGCGATGGCCGAGGCCACCACACCCACCACGACCAGACCGGCCATCCAGCCGCCCATCGAGTCGCCGGGCTGCGTACCGCTGTTCAGGGCGGCCGCGAACACCGCGTACTTTCCGAAGAAGCCGCTCGTCAGCGGGATGCCGGCGAAGGCGAGCAGGAAGAAGGCGAACACCCCGGCCAGCATCGGCGAGCGCTTGCCGAGCCCGGCCCAGCGCGACAGGTGCCCGGCCTCGCCGCCCGGGTCGCGCACCAGCGTGACCACCGCGAACGCGCCGACCGTGGTGATGCTGTAGACGGCCAGGTAGAACAGGATCGCCTTCAGGGAGACGGCGTTCTGCGCGGCCGTGCCGAACGTGGCCATCACGCCGACGAGCAGGAAGCCCGCGTGCGCGACGGACGAGTAGGCCAGCATCCGCTTGATGTCGGTCTGCGTGATCGCCAGGATCGAGCCCACGATCATGGTGAGCGCGGCGACGCCCCAGATGATGGGCCGCCAGTTCCAGTCGAGGTTACCCAGACCCACCCAGAACACCCTCAGCACGGCCCCCACGGCCGCGACGAGCGTGCCCGAGGCCATCAGTGCCGTGATGGGGGTCGGGGCGCCCTGGTAGACGTCAGGCTTCCACGCCTGGAACGGGGCCGCGCCGATCTTGAACAGCAGGCCGACGCCGAGCATCGCGAAGCCGATCATCAGCAGCGGGTCCAGGCCGGAGTTCCCGGCCAGGGCCTGGTTGATGCCCGGCAGCGAGACGGTGCCCGCGAACCCGTAGATCATCGCGGTGCCGTACAGGAAGAACGCCGAGGAGAAGGCGCCCAGCAGGAAGTACTTCATCGACGCCTCCTGCGACAGCAGGCGGCGCCGGCGGGCCAGGCCGCACAGCAGGTAGAGCGGCAGCGACATGACCTCAAGGGCCACGAACATCATCAGCAGGTCGTGCGCGGCCGGGAACAGCAGCATGCCGCCGACCGCGAACAGCACCAGCGGGTAGACCTCGGTGTGGCCGCCGCCGCCCTGCGCCTCGGCCTCCTCCTCGTCGGCGCTGCCGGGCACGGCCGCGGCCGAGGCGACGAAGTGGCCCTCGTCGTTGATGAGCAGGACGCAGACGAACGACAGGACGAGGATGACGCCCCAGATGAACAGCGAGGGCCCGTCCACCGCGACCGCGCCCATGGCCGAGGCCGTGGTGGACACCTGGCCGCGCAGCACCTGCACGAGGACCAGGGCGAACGCCCCGAACAGGCTCAGCAGGGTGAGCGGCACGTGGATCGCCTTGCGCAGATAGCGCGGCGCGAACGCCTCGACGAGCACGCCTATGATGGCCGCGCCGAACACCACCAGCAGCGGCGCCAGCGTGCCGTACTCGATCGTCGGCGCTGGGATGGTGTTCACTGACCTGTCCCCTTCTCAGCGATGGTGGAGGTGGGCACCTGCACGTTGGTCAGTGTCTGGTGCACCGACGGGTTGATCACGTCGAGCAGCGGCTTGGGGAAGACGCCGAAGCCGATGATCAGCGCGATCAGCGGAGCCAGCACCCAGACCTCGCGGGCGTTCAGGTCCTTGAAGGCCTTGACCGGCTCGGCCGTCGGCCCGTTCATCGCCCGCTGGACCATCCACAGGATGTAGACGGCCGCCAGGATCACGGCCAGCGCGGAGATGACCGCGGCCACCGTCAGCGCGCCCGAGCCGTGCGCCGCACTGGAGTACGTGCCGATCATGACCATGAACTCGCTGACGAAGGACGAGAGCCCCGGCAGCGACAGCCCGGCCAGACCGGCGATCAGGAAGAAGCCGGCCAGCAGCGGCGCGACCTTCTGCACGCCTCCGTAGTCCCCGATGAACGGCGACCCGCGCCGGGCGATGAGGAACCCGGCGGCCAGGAACAGCGCGCCGGTGGCGAAGCCGTGGTTGACCATGTAGAGGGCCGCGCCGGACTGGGCGGTCGCCGACATGGCGAACACGCCGAGCACGATGAAGCCGAAGTGCGAGATCGACGTGTACGCGATGAGCCGCTTCATGTCGGTCTGCCCGATGGCCACGATGGCCCCGTAGATGATGCTGATGACCGCCAGCACCACGATCGGCATCGTGAACGACTTGGCCGCGTCCGGGAAGAGCTCCAGGCAGAAGCGCAGCATCCCGAACGTGCCGACCTTGTCCAGCACGCCCACCAGCAGCACCGCGGCCCCGGCCGGAGCCTGCGCGGCCGCGTCGGGCAGCCAGGTGTGCACCGGCCACAGCGGCGCCTTGATCGCGAAGGCGATGAAGAAGCCGCCGAACAGCCACTTCTGCATCGCCGGGTCCTGGATGGCCCCGACGAGCTCGGGGAACATGAACGTCTTGCTGCCCGCGACCACGTAGAGCCCGATGACCGCGACCAGCATGAGCAGGCCGCCGAACAGCGAGTACAGCAGGAACTTGACGGCCGCGTAGGACCGCTGGGCACCGCCGTAGGAGCCGATCATGAAGTACATCGGGATCAGCATGGCTTCGAAGAAGACGTAGAACAGGAAGATGTCGGTCGCCGCGAAGACGCCGATCATCATCGTCTCCAGCACCAGCAGCAGCGAGAAGTACGTCTTCACCGACCGCTTTGGCGTGATCAGCGTGCCGTCGGCGGTCTTGACCCCGTCCGCGTCGTGCCAGGAGGCCAGCACCACGATCGGCACCAGCACCACCGACAGGGCGATCAGCACGAGCGCGACGCCGTCTACGCCGACCCCGAACTTCACGCCGAAGCTCGGGATCCAGTCGTACTCGGCGGCGAACTGGAACCGCTCGCCGGAGGGCTTGAACCCGGCGGCCATGACGCCCGTCAGGACCATGACCAGCAGGGAGACCGCCAGCGTGACCTGCTTGGCCAGCTTGTCACTGCCCTTGGGAAGCAGGGCCACCACGATGGCGCCCACCACGGGCACCGCCATGAGTATCGGAAGCCAGGGTGACATCAGAGGTTCCCAACGAGGAGCAGGGCGCCGGTCAGCAGGGCGGCACCGATCAGGATGGACAGCGCGTACGTTCTGGCGAAGCCCGTCTGGATCCGCCGCAGGCGCCCGGAACTGCCGCCGATGCCCGCGGCCAGACCGTTGACCAGCCCGTCGATGCCGCGGTTGTCGAAGAACACCGCGATGCGGGTCAGCCACTGGCCGGGGCGCATGAACAGCGACTCGTTGAGCGCGTCACCGTACAGGTCGCGGCGGGCGAACGTGGTGAGGAAGCTGCCGCGCGGCTGCACGGCCGGCACCTCGACCCGGCCGTACCGCGTCCACGCGAAGCCCGCGCCGATCGCGACGAGCACCAGCGTGACGATGCCGGGCACGCTCGCGAAGTGGAAGGACGGCAGTTCCTCCGGCAGACCGACGGCCGGGCCGAGGAACTTCATGAGCGTGTTGCTCAGGATGAGGTAGCCACCGAGGAAGATCGCGCCGATCGACAGGATGATCAGCGGCCAGGTCATGACCGCCGGGGACTCGTGCGGGTGGGCGTCGTCCGCCCAGCGCTTCTGGCCGAAGAAGGTCATGAAGACCATCCGCGACATGTAGAAGCCCGTGATGCCCGCGCCCAGCACGGCGAGCCAGCCCAGCACCGGCTGGTGGTGCACCGCGGTCTCGATGATGCCGTCCTTGGTGAAGTAGCCGGACAGCAGCGGGAACCCGATGATCGCCAGGTAGCCGATGAAGAACGTGACGAAGGTGATCGGCATCGCCTTGCGCAGCGCGCCGTACTTGCGCATGTCCACTTCGTCGTTCATGCCGTGCATGACGGACCCGGCGCCGAGGAACATGTCGGCCTTGAAGAAGCCGTGCGTGATCAGGTGGCCGATCGCGAAGGCGTAGCCCGCCGGGCCGAGGCCCGCGCCGAGCATCATGTAGCCGATCTGCGACATCGTCGAACCGGCCAGGCCCTTCTTGATGTCGTCCTTGGCGCAACCGATGATGGCACCGGCCAGCAGCGTGGCCGCACCGACGATGGCCACCGCGAGCGCGGCGCCCGAGCCCTCGTGGAAGAAGAACGCCCCGGAGCGGACCACCAGGTAGACGCCGGCGGTCACCATGGTCGCGGCGTGGATCAGGGCCGACACCGGGGTCGGGCCCTCCATGGCGTCCAGCAACCAGGACTGCAGCGGGAGCTGGGCCGACTTGCCGCACGCGCCGAGGAGCAGCAGCAGGCCGATGGCCAGCGTGGTGCCGTTCTCGACGCCGCTGGTCTGGACGGCCAGGTCCTTGAAGGCGAGCGAGCCGAACGTGGTCCAGATGACGAACATGCCGACCAGCAGACCGAAGTCGCCGACCCGGTTGACCACGAACGCCTTCTTGGCCGCGGTCGCCGCCGACGGCTTGAACTGCCAGAACCCGATCAGCAGGTAGGAGGCCAGACCCACGCCCTCCCAGCCGATGAACAGGCCCACGTAGTTGTCGGCCAGCACCAGCAGCAGCATCGCGGCCACGAACAGGTTCAGGTAGGAGAAGAACCTGCGCCGGTGCTCGTCGTGCGACATGTAGCCGATCGAGTAGATGTGGATCAGCGATCCGACACCCGTGATCAGCAGTGCGAAGCTGATCGACAGCGGGTCGATGAGCAGCCCCATGTCCACCATGGGCGGCTCGCCCGGCATGCCGGGGATGAACTCGAAGAGGTGGACGGCCCGCCGCCGCGCCTCCTCGCCGAACCCGATCAGCTCGAAGAACGCCAGCACTGCCACGACGAACGAGGCGAGGGACATGGCCACGCCCAGCAGATGGCCCCAGCGATTCGTGAACCGGTTGAACACCAGCAGGATGAACGCCCCCACCAGGGGGAAGGCGATCATCAGCCAGGAGACGCCGATCACGCCGCCGGTGTGCTGGGTGATCTCAGCGATTTGAGATTCCACCAGTCACCTCTTAGTACTTCAGCAGGTTCGCGTCGTCGACGGACGCGGACCTGCGGGTTCGGAAGATCGTCACGATGATGGCCAGGCCTACCACGACCTCGGCCGCGGCCACCACCATCACGAAGAACGCGATGATCTGGCCTTCCAGGTTGCCGACCTGCCTGGAGAAGGTGACGAAGGCGAGGTTGCAGGCGTTGAGCATGAGCTCCACGCACATGAACACCACGATCGCGTTGCGCCTGATCAGCACGCCGAGCGCGCCGATGGCGAAGAGCAGGCCGGACAGGACGAGGTAGTGCGTCGTCACTTGGTCACCTCATTGTTCCGCTCGGCCTCGTGCTCGTCGGCCTCGTCCTCCTCGGCCGTCTGCCTGATCGCCTCGGCGAGCTTGGGATCCTCGGGCAGGTGGCCCTGCTCGAGGTCGTAGCGGGCGATGTAGCGGTTGACCGAGGACTCCGCGACCGAGCCGTCCGGCAGCAGCGCGGGCATGTCGATGGCGTTGTTCCTGGCGTAGGTGCCGGGCCCCGGCAGCGGCGACGGGCGGTCGCCGCGGAACCGGGCGCGGGACATGTCCTTCTGCGTGGCCTTCGCGGTCAGCTGCTCACGGTGCGCCAGCACCATCGCGCCCAGCGCCGCCGTGATCAGCAACGCCGAGGTGATCTCGAAGGCGAACACGTAGCGGGTGAACAGCAGCTCCGCGATCGAGCGGATGTAGCCGTTCTGCCCGGTGGCCGCCGCCAGCCCGACCTGCGGAGTGAAGATCGCGTTGCCGATCGCCAGGACGAACAGCACCAGGAACCCTGCGGCCGCGATGACGGCCCAGAAGCGCTGGCCCTTCAGCGTCTCCACGAAGGAGTCGGAGGAGTCCACGCCGACCAGCATGAGCACGAACAGGAACAGCATCATGATGGCGCCGGTGTAGACGATGATCTGCACCGCGGCCAGGAAGGGCGCGTCCTGCACCGCGTACAGGACCGCCAGGCACAGCATCACGGTGCCGAGCATCAGCGCCGAGTAGACGGCCTTCCGGTTGAAGACCATGCCGAGCGCGGCGCCGACGGACACGACGGCGAGCACCCAGAAAGTGATGGTCTCACCCATTGGTCCGCCCCAGCCGGTAGTAGTCCTCTTCGGTCTCACCGAGCCGCATGGGGTGCGGAGGCTGCTCCATGCCCTGGGTCAGGGGTGCGAGCAGCATCTCCTTGGTGAAGATGAGGCTCTCGCGGTTGGTGTCGGCGAGCTCGTACTCGTTGGTCATGGTGAGCGCGCGCGTCGGGCAAGCCTCGATGCACAGGCCGCACAGGATGCACCGCAGGTAGTTGATCTGGTACGTGCGCCCGTAACGCTCGCCCGGCGAGAAGCGCTCCTCCTCGGTGTTGTCCGCGCCCTCCACATAGATCGCGTCGGCCGGACACGCCCAGGCGCACAACTCGCACCCGACGCACTTCTCCAGCCCGTCGGGCCAGCGGTTGAGCTGGTGACGCCCGTGGAACCGAGGCGCGGTCGGCCTCTTGTCCTCCGGGTAGTTGACCGTGACGGGCTTTTTGAACATCGTGTGGAAGGTGACCCCGAAGCCCTTGACGGGGTTCAGCCAATCAGTTAGTCCCACTGGGAATCTCCTTGTGCTGCACCCCGTGGTAGTGCGGCAGGTCGAGCGGCGGCACCGGGAAGCCGCCGGCCGTCGGCTCGTTGGACAGTTCCTCGAACTCGGCCTCCACCTGTGCCTTCCTGTCCTCCTTGCGCCGCTGGTTGACGGTGTCGAACCGCATCCAGATGGCCAGCGCGCCGACGACGATGATCACACCGACCACGATGCCGAGAACCTTGTTCTCGGGGTTGACCACGACGTTGCGCACGGCCGCCACCAGCAGGATCCAGGCCAGGTTGACCGGGATCAGCACCTTCCAGCCCAGGGACATGAGCTGGTCATAGCGCACGCGCGGCAGCGAGGCCCGCACCCAGATGATGAAGCTGAAGGTCAGCGCGAACTTGATGAAGAACCACAACACCGGCCAATAGCCCGTGAACGCCCACTCCCACGACGCGGGGAAGGGCGGCCGCCAGCCACCCAGGAACAGCGTCACCGCGATCCCGGAGGCCGTGAAGGTGTGCAGGTATTCACCCATCATGATCAGGGCGAACTTCAGCGACGAGGAGTATTCGGTCTGGAAGCCGCCGACCAGCTCGCCCTCGCCCTCGGGCAGGTCGAACGGGATGCGCGCGGCCTCGCCGAACATGCAGATCACGTAGATCAGGAACGACGGCAGCAGCAGGAACACGTACCAGGTGTCCGCCTGCGCCTTGACGATCTCCGAGGTGGACAGCGTCCCGGCGAACAGGAACACCGCCACGAACGACAGGCCCATCGCGATCTCGTAGGAGACCACCTGGGCCGCCGACCGCAACCCACCGAGCAGCGCGTACGGCGAGCGCGACGACCACCCGGCCAGCACCACCCCGTAGACCGACACCGCACCCATGGCCAGCATGAACAGCACCGCCACCGGCAGGTCCACCAGTTGCAGCGGCGTCCGCACGCCGAACAGGTTGACCATCGGCGCGAACGGGATGATGGAGAAGGCCAGGAACGCCGGCACCACCATGATCACCGGCGCGAGCAGATAGAGCACCCGGTCCACGGTCCGCGGGAAGATGTCCTCCTTCAGCCCCATCTTCAGGCCGTCGGCCACGGACTGCAGCAGACCGAACTTGCCGGCCCGGTTGGGGCCGTACCGGTGCTGCATCCGCGAGATCAGCTTGCGCTCGTACCAGACGCCGAACAGGATGCCCAGCATCAGGAAGAGG
The DNA here is from genome assembly GCF_039871825.1 of Nonomuraea sp. B12E4. Lineage (NCBI taxonomy): Bacteria > Bacillati > Actinomycetota > Actinomycetes > Streptosporangiales > Streptosporangiaceae > Nonomuraea > Nonomuraea sp. B12E4. The sequence goes on from NZ_JBDPME010000004.1 coordinate 252,663, forward strand.
AACAGCAGCACGGCCTTGATGATGGTGATCCACACCGGATCCTTGCCGAAGTCGGCAAGGGTCGGGTCGGCCGCGAGTGGGTGAATCATGAGGCGCTCCCGATGGTGACGATGTCGCCGGCCACCGCGCACAGGTCACGCGTGACCGAGCAGCCGCCGGAGTTCGCCGGCACCCAGACCACGCGGTCCGGCAGGTCGGCGACGCGTACTGGCAGCGTCACGGTTTCGTCCGCCGTGCCGCCGATCACGAGCTTGTCCCCGTCGGCGACGCCGAGCTCGGCCGCCGTGTTCTCGGAGACCAGCGCCTCGGCGGCACGCGCGGTGCCCGCGAGGTAGGGCTCACCGTCCTGCAGCCTGCCCTCGTCGAGCAGCAGGTGCCAGCTTGCCAGCAGCGCCTGACCCTGCTCCGGGACCACCTGGGTGCGGGTCAGCGCGTTCGGCGCGCTGACCCGGCTGCCGCGCCAGGAGCCCATGCTGGACAGCTCGCGCCGGGCCGCCTTGGCGTCCGGCAGGCCCAGGTGGACGTCCATCCGGTCGGCCAGGTTGCCGATCACGGCGAGGTCGCTCTGCAGCCCGGGCACCTTGAGCGGTGCCTCGAACGAGCGGCCCCGGCCCTCCCAGTTGACGAACGTGCCGCTCTTCTCCTGGACGGAGGCGACGGGCAGGACCACGTCGGCGCGGTCGGTGACGGCGCTGGCGCGGATCTCCAGGCTGACGATGAACGGCGTGTGCTCCAGCGCCTCCAGCGCCGCCGCCGGGTCGAGCAGGTCGTACGGGTCGACCCCGGCCACCAGCAGGGCGTCCAGTTCGCCGCCCCGGGCCGCCTCCAGGATGCCCGCGGTGTCGCGGCCCGGCGTGGCGGGCAGCGTGGCCACGTTCCATGCCCGGGCGACCTCGGCCCTGGCGGTCTCGTCGTCGACCGGGCGGCCGATCGGCAGCAGGTTGGGCAGCGCGCCCGCTTCGAGCGCCCCGCGCTCACCGGCCCTGCGCGGCACCCAGGCGAGCCTGGCGCCGGAGGCGGCGGTGAGCCGGACGAGGGCCGAAAGGGCGCCGGGCACGGTGGCCAGGCGCTCGCCGGCGAGCACGATCGTGCCCTCGGCCAGCGTGCCGACCAGGTCGCCGACGGCGTCGGCCTCGGCGCCGGGCGCGGTGCGGATGAGCGTGCCGCCCATCTTGACCAGCCCGGGAGAAGCGAACGGGGCGATGGCGGTGACCTTCAGGCCCCTCTTCTGCCACGCCTTGCGCAGGCGCAGGAAGACGATCGGCGACTCCTCCTCGGGCTCGAACCCGACGAGCAGCACGGCGGGGGCGTTCTCGAGGTCGGCGTAGTTGATCTCGATGCCCTTGCCGGCCACCGCGTGCGCCAGGAACTGCGCCTCCTCGGCGGAGTGCGGCCGGGCGCGGAAGTCGATGTCGTTGGAGCCCAGGGCGAGCCTGGCGAACTTGGCGTAGGCGTAGGCGTCCTCGACCGTGACCCGGCCGCCGACCAGCACGCCGGCCTTGCCGCGGGCCCTGGCGAGCCCCTGGGCGGCCACCATCAGCGCCTCCGGCCACGAGGCGGGCACCAGCACGCCCTCCTCGTTGCGGACCAGCGGCGTCTTGAGCCGGTCGGGCTGCGTGGCGTAGGTGAAGGCCCAGCGGCCCTTGTCGCAGTTCCACTCCTCGTTGACCTGCGGGTCGTTGCCCGCCAGGCGCCGGGTGACCCGGCCACGCCGGTGGTCGGTGCGCTGGGCGCAACCGGAGGCGCAGTGCTCGCACGCGCTCGGCGTGGACACCAGGTCGAACGGGCGGGCCCGGAACCGGTAGGCGGCGCCGGTCAGCGCGCCGACCGGGCAGATCTGCACCGTGTTGCCGGAGAAGTAGGAGTTGAACGGCTTGCCCTCGGCGGTGCGCACCTGCTCCTTGGCGCCGCGCTCGAAGAACTCGATGAGCGGGTCGCCGGCGATCTGGTCGGAGAAGCGGATGCAGCGCGCGCACTGGACGCAGCGCTCGCGGTCGAGCAGCACCTGCGTGGACAGCGGCAGCGGCTTGGGGAAGGTGCGCTTCTGCTCCTGGAACCTGGACTCGCCCTGGCCGTTGGACATGGCCTGGTTCTGCAGCGGGCACTCACCGCCCTTGTCGCAGACCGGGCAGTCCAGCGGGTGGTTCATCAGCAGCAGCTCCATGGCCCCGCGCTGCGCCTTCTCGGCGACCGGCGAGGTGAGCTGCGTCTGCACCACCATGCCCTCGGCGACCTCGATCGCGCACGACGGCTGCGGCTTGGGGAAGCCGCGGCCGTTGCCCGCGTCCGGGATGTCGACCAGGCACTGGCGGCAGTTGGCCGCCGGGTCGAGCAGCGGGTGGTCGCAGAACCGCGGGATCTGGATGCCCAGCAGCTCGGCGGCTCTGATGATCAAAGTGCCCTTGGGCACGCTGACCTGGAACCCGTCGATGGTCAGGGTCACCAGGTTCGTTTCGGTCTCTACGACAGTCACTGCTCACTCCAGAGAGTGGACTTCTTCGGGTCGAACGGGCACCCGCCGATCTCGAAGTGCTTGAGGTACTCCTCGCGGAAGTACTTCACCGAGGAGTGGATCGGGCTGGTCGCGCCGTCGCCCAGGGCGCAGAACGAGCGGCCCAGGATGTTGTCCGCGATGTCGGTGATCGTGGCCAGGTCCTCCTCGGTGCCCTGGCCCTTCTCCAGGCGCTTGAGCACCTGCTTGAGCCAGTAGGTCCCCTCGCGGCAGGGCGTGCACTTGCCGCAGGACTCGTGGGCGTAGAACTCCGTCCAGCGCAGCACCGTACGGACCACGCAGGTGGTCTCGTCGAAGATCTGCAGCGCCCGGGTGCCGAGCATGGAGCCCTTGGCGCCCACCGCCTCGAAGTCGAGCGGCACGTCGAGGTGCTCATCGGTGAAGATCGGCGTCGAGGAGCCGCCCGGGGTCCAGAACTTGATCCGGTGCCCGGCGCGGACACCGCCCGCCATGCTGAGCAGCTCGCGCAGCGTGATGCCGAGCGGGGCCTCGTACTGGCCGGGCCGGGTGACGTGGCCACTCAGCGAGAAGATGCCGAAGCCCTTGGACTTTTCGGTGCCCATCCCCGCGAACCACTCGGCGCCGTTGTCGATGATCGAGGGAACACTGGCGATCGACTCGACGTTGTTCACCACGGTAGGCGAGGCGTACAGGCCCGCCACGGCGGGGAACGGAGGCTTGAGACGCGGTTGACCTCTGAAGCCTTCCAGCGAGTCGAGCAGTGCCGTCTCCTCGCCGCAGATGTAGGCGCCCGCGCCGCTGTGCACCACCAGCTCCAGGTCGTAGCCGGAGCCGAAGATGTCGCTGCCGAGGAAGCCCTTCTCGTACGCCTCCCGCACGGCCGCGTGCAGCCGCCGGATCACGTGCAGCACCTCGCCCCGCACGTAGATGAAGGCGTGGTTGGCGCGGATCGCGTAGGAGGTGATGATGATGCCCTCGACCAGCGAGTGCGGGTTGGCCATCATCAACGGGATGTCCTTGCAGGTGCCCGGCTCCGACTCGTCGGCGTTGACGACGAGATAGTGCGGCTTGCCGTCGCCCTGCGGGATGAAGCCCCACTTCATGCCCGTCGGGAAGCCCGCGCCGCCGCGGCCGCGCAGACCGGAGTCCTTGACGGCCTGGATGACGGCGTCGGGGTCCATGCCCAGCGCCTTCCTGGCCGCCTCATAGTCGCCCCCGTAGCCGTCGAGGGTGAAGGAGTTGGCCTGGTCCCAGTTCGCGGTCAGGACCGGAGTGAGTGTGGTCATGCCTCGGGGGCCTTCCATCCGTGGGCCTTGGCCACCTTCAGGCCCTCAAGTGAGGGCCCGGCCGCCGACGGGCCGTCGCCCGCCAGGTCGTCGGGCAGCCCCGCGAGCACGCGCGAGGCCTCCTTGAAGGTGCACAGCTTCTTCGGGCCGCGGGTGGGCCGCACGTCCTTGCCGTCGCGCAGGTCGTCCACGAGCTGCTTGGCCGACTCGGGCGTCTGGTTGTCGAAGAACTCCCAGTTGACCATCATCACGGGGGCGAAGTCGCAGGCCGCGTTGCACTCGATGCGCTCCAGCGAGACCTTGCCGTCCGGCGTCGCCTCGTCGTGACCGACGCCGACGTGCTCCGACAGCTCGTCCCAGATCTGGTCGCCGCCCATGACCGCGCACAGCGCGTTGATGCACACGCCGACGTGATAGTCACCGGCGGGCTTGCGCTTGTACATCGTGTAGAAGGTCACCACGCCCGTGACCTCGGCCTTGCTCACGCCGAGCATCTCGGCACAGAACTCCTGGCCGTCGTCGGAGACGTAGCCGTCCTCCGACTGCACCAGGTGCAGCAGCGGCAGCAGGGCCGACCGGGCCTTGGGGTAGCGGCCGATGATCTCCTTGGCGTCCTTTTCCAGACGATCCCGGACTTCCGGTGAATATGTCACGCGCCCTCCTCCGTCGGACACGTGACATGCGTGCTGTATCCGATTGTTCGTTCGCTACGCTCACTCACCTGTCCACACCTCCCATGACGGGGTCGATAGAAGCCACCGCGGCGATCACGTCGGCGACCTGGCCGCCTTCCGCCATCGCGGGGAAGCCCTGCAGATTGCAGAACGACGGCTCGCGGAAGTGCACCCGGTACGGGCGGGTGCCGCCGTCGCTGACCACGTGCGCGCCGAGCTCGCCCTTGGGCGACTCGATGCTGGCGTACGCCTGCCCGGCCGGCACCCTGAAGCCCTCGGTCACCAGCTTGAAGTGGTGGATGAGGGCCTCCATCGAGGTGCCCATGATGTGGGCGATGTGGTCGGGCGAGTTGCCGAACCCGTCGGGGCCGAGCGCGAGCTGCGCGGGCCAGCCGATCTTCTTGTCCTCGATCATCACCGGGTCCCCCTTGAGCGGCCCGGCGATGCGGTCCAGGGCCTGCTCGACGATCTTGAGGGACTCCTCCATCTCCTTCATGCGCACGAGATAGCGCGAGTAGACGTCGCAGCCGCGCTCGGTGGCCACGTCGAACTCGTAGGTCTCGTAGCCGCAGTAGGGCTGCGACTTGCGCAGGTCCCACGGCAGCCCGGCGGCGCGCAGGATCGGGCCGGTGACGCCCAGGGCCATGCAGCCGGTCAGGTCGAGGTAACCCACGTCCCTGGTGCGGCGCACGTAGACCGGGTTCTCGTCGAGGAGCTTGCGGATGTCCTTGATCCGCTTGGGCATCTCCTTGAGGAACTCGCCGACCTTGTCGACCGCGCCCGCGGGCAGGTCGACGCTCACGCCGCCCGGCCTGATGTAGGCGTGGTTCATCCGCAGACCCGTGATGTACTCGAACAGGTCCATGACCATCTCGCGGTCGCGGTAACCGAACAGGAACGGCGTCGTCGCGCCCAGCTCCATGCCGAACGTGCCCATCGCGACCAGGTGCGAGGAGATGCGGTTGAGCTCCATCATCATCACGCGGATGGCCTGGGCCCGCTCGGGGATCCGGTCCTCGATGCCGAGCAGCTTCTCCACGCCCATGCAGTAGGCGGTCTCGTTGAAGATCGGCGAGAGGTAGTCCATCCGGGTCACGAACGTGGTCCCCTGGGTCCACGTCCGGTATTCCATGTTCTTCTCGATGCCGGTGTGCAGGTAGCCGATGACGCTGCGCGCCTCGGTGACCGTCTCGCCGTCGAGGGTCAGGACCAGGCGGAGCACGCCGTGCGTGGACGGGTGCTGCGGGCCCATGTTGACGACGAGACGCTCCTCCTCGGAGGCGCGCACACCGGTGACGACCTCGTCCCAGTCGGCGCCGTTGACCGAGTAGACCTTGCCCTCGGTCGCCTCGTCATAAGCGGTGCTCACGAGTAGGACCTCCTCTGGTCGGGCGCGGGGATGGTGGCGCCCCGGTATTCGACCGGGATGCCGCCGAGCGGGTAGTCCTTGCGCTGCGGGTGGCCGTCCCAGTCGTCCGGCATCATGATGCGGGTGAGGCCGGGGTGTCCGTCGTAGACGATCCCGAAGAAGTCGTACGCCTCCCGCTCGTGCCAGTCGTGGCCCGGGTAGACGCCGACGGTGGAGGGGATGTGCGGATCGGAGTCGGGCGCGCTGGCCTCGACCCGCACCCGCCGGTTGTGGGTGATCGAGCACAGGTGGATGACCGAGTGCAGCTCCTCGCCCGCCAGGTGCGGGTAGTGCACGCCGGACACGCCGAGCGAGAGCTCGAACCGCAGCGCCGGGTCGTCGCGCAGCTTCTGGCACACCTCGACCAGACGCTCCCGCCTGACGTGCAGGGTCAGCTCGCCTCGGTCCACGACCACCCGCTCGATGGCGTCGTCGAGCGCGAGGGTGTCCACGAGCTCGTCGAAGTAGCCGCCGTACGGGCGGGGCGTCGAGAGCTGGGGCGCCCGGCGGACGACGAGACCGCCGTAGCCGGAGGTGTCGCCGGAGTCCTGCGCGCCGAACATGCCGCGCCTGGCGACGGGCGGCTCGGGCACCGCGGGCACCGGGACCTCAGGGGTCTCGCCGCTCTCCGGGGCACCGGGAAGGTTGTCGGGCGAGGTCACTTCGCGGCCCCCTGATCGATCAGTGGCAGCGTGCGCAGCGCCTGCAGCTCGAGCTCCTCGATCTGCTTGGCGCGGTGCGCGCCGAACTTCATGTTCTGGATCTTGTCGTGCAGCTTGACGATCGCGTCGATCAGCATCTCCGGCCGCGGCGGGCAGCCCGGCAGGTAGATGTCGACCGGCACGACGTGGTCGACGCCCTGCACGATCGCGTAGTTGTTGAACATGCCGCCGCTGGAGGCGCACACGCCCATCGAGATGACCCACTTCGGCTCGGCCATCTGGTCGTAGATCTGCCGCAGCACGGGGGCCATCTTCTGCGAGACGCGCCCGGCGACGATCATCAGGTCGGCCTGCCGAGGAGACGCCGAAGCGCGCTCCATGCCGAAGCGCGCCAGGTCGTAGTGGGGGCCACCGGTGGCCATCAGCTCGATGGCGCAGCACGCGAGGCCGAACGTGGCCGGCCACACGGAGTTCTTGCGTGCCCATCCGGCCGCCGCCTCGACGGTGCTGAGGATGAACCCGCTGGGGAGTTTCTCTTCAAGTCCCATTTCAGTCCCAGTCCAGACCCTTGCGGCGCCACACGTACGCGTAGGCCACGAGCACGGTGACGATGAACAGCAACATCTCCACGAGCCCGAACAGCCCGAGGCCAGGGGAGATCACCTGGCCCGCGTCGTTCGTCTGCTGCGCGAACGAGACCGCCCACGGATAGAGGAAGATGATCTCGATGTCGAACACGATGAAGAGCATCGCGGTGATCATGTATTTGAGCGGGAACCGTCCGCCACCGACCGGCTGGGGCGTCGGCTCGATGCCGCATTCGTAGGCGTCAAGCTTGGCGCGGTTCCAGCGCTTGGGGCCGGTGAAGGGAGCGATGGCGACCGAGAAGATCGCGAAGCCCCCCGCGAGAACGGCGAGCACCAGGATGGGCACGTAAAGGTCCATCGCTACGCCTCCTCTGGAGTCGCCGCGCGCGCGGGCGCGCAGCCGGATCTGATAGTTCTGAGAATCATGCTGGTGGCGCGACCTTCGAGAGTGCGTTAATGATCATGTCCGACGCATCGCCTCGCCGGTCGGTGAGATTACCAAGGAGTTTGATGGCAAAGCGCATCAGCCTCGGGTGAGGAAGCCCGTGCCTGGTGCCGAAGCGCATCACACCCGGTTTTCCGATCGCCTCGACGAACCACCTGCCGAGGGTGAAGTAGCCGCCGTAGGCGTCCTTCAGCACCCGAGGATAGGTCCGCAGGATCCGCTCGCGCTGCGCGGGGGTGGTGTTTCGCAGGCCCTTGGCGATGATCTCGGCGGCGATCTCGCCGGTCTCCATGGCGTAGGCGATGCCCTCGCCGTTGAAGGGGTTGATCGACCCGCCCGAGTCACCCACGAGCATCAGGCCACGAGTGTAGTGGGGCTGCCGGTTGAAGGCCATCGGGAGCGCGGCGCCCCGGATGGGGGCCGTCATGTTCTCCTCGGTGAACTGCCAGTCGGCGGGCATGGACCTGGTCCAGCGCCGCAGCAGGTCACGATAGTCGAGGTTCTTGAAGTCGGCGCTGGTGTTGAGCAGCCCGAGGCCCACGTTGGCGGTGCCGTCGCCGACGCCGAAGATCCAGCCGTAGCCGGGCAGCAGCTTGTCGGCGTCCCAGAGCTCCAGCCAGATCTCCAGGTAGTCGTCGTCGTGGCGGGGGCTCTCGTAGTAGGTGCGCACGGCCACGCCCATCGGCCGGTCCTCGCGCTTGTGCAGCCCCATGCCCACGGCCAGCCGGGTGCTGTTGCCGTCGGCGGCCACCACCACGCGGCTGCGGAGCTCCCGGCCGTCCTTGGTCGTCACGCCGACGATGTGGCCGCTGCGGTCGTCGAGGATCGGGCCTGTCACGGTGACGCCCTCCTCCAGCCGTACGCCGCTCTTGGCCGCGTTGGCCGCGACGATCTGGTCGAAGTCCTGGCGGGTGCGGACGAGCCCGAAGTCCGGGAACCTCTCAAGCTGTGGCCAGTCGAGGTCGAACCGCAGGCCGCCGCCCACGACGCGCAGGCCCTTGTTCCGGACCCAGCCGGGGGCGTCGATGTCGACGCCCATGTTGAGGAGCTGCTTGACCGCACGCGGGGTCAGGCCGTCGCCGCAGACCTTCTCGCGCGGGAACCTGGTCTTTTCCAGGAGCAGCACGTCGAGCCCGGACCGAGCGAGATAATAGGCGGTCGCGGAACCTGCGGGACCGGCACCGACGACGATCACGTCGGCATCCAATGTGCTCATGGTCGCGCCCGCTTCGCCAGTCGCTGGCTCCTAGGTCGCTCCCTCGCGGCGAGCTCCTGTGCTTGGACGTTGGCTGTTGGCACCGTCACTGGACTGTCCTGTCCTTCGAAGGCCTCGGGGTGTGGCGCCTTCGTTCCTTTGTGAACCCCTTCACAAACTTGTCGGCCCGCAGTCTACTGCTTTTCCTGTACATAGTGGCAGTCGGGGTGCTGTTCTGTGATCCAAGGGGACGGCGTGTCGCCTGAGGCCTCCCAGTCATGATCGTCACGCTAGCAGCCACTCTCCGGGGCGGCTGTCGGCAGTGTGGATCCTCGGTGCCGGGGCGACCCGAATACATTTGGGAATGAGCGCCCCAACCTCGGCATGACGAAAATTGCCGGAGAAAGGGTCCGTCTGAAAACAAGGTTTCAGCTCACTTGACAGCGGGTCAAGCGGGCTTGAACCCTCGGTGCATGGCAACGATGCCCATCGAGAGATTGCGCCACGCGACGCGTTCCCAGCCGGCGTCCTGAATGGCCCGCGCGAGCGTCGGCTGATCGGGCCAGTCCCTGATCGACTCGGCCAGGTATTCGTAGGAGTCGTCGTTGGACCCGAACACCTTGGCCACCTTCGGCAGCAACCGCATCAGGTATTCGCGGTAGACCAGGTCGAAGGCGCCGAACGCGACGTGCGAGAACTCAAGGATCACCAGCCGCCCGCCGGGCCTGGTCACCCGCAGCATCTCGCGCAGCGCCCGCCCGGTGTCGTGCACGTTGCGCAGCGCCACCGAGATCGTCACCGCGTCGAACGCGTCGTCGGCGAACGGCAGCCGCAACGCGTCACCGGCGACGAACGGCAACCCGCCGCCGGTCAGCCCGTTGCCGCCGTGCCGCCGCACGCCGGTGCGCAGCATGCCCAGCGAGAAGTCGGAGGCGATCGCCCGCGCGCCCAGAGTGGTGAACGCGACGGTGGACGTGCCGGTTCCCGCGCCCAGGTCGAGGACGAGCTCCCCAGGGCCGGCGTCGACGGCATCGGCCACCGCCTTGCGCCAGAGCCTGACCTGTCCGAGGGAGACCACGTCGTTGACGAGGTCGTAGCGCCGGGCGGTGCGATCGAACATCGCGGCGACCTCGTCCGGCTTTTTGTCCAACTGAGCGCGCGTCATGCCCACACCCTATGGGAGCGCCCGGCCAGCGGAATCTGGGACCAGCTCTATCAGGACAATCAACGGAAAGTAGCCGCGAGATTACTGAACGTCTGCTAACAATTGGCAAATGCTTGCCCGTGCCGCCCTTGCGGCGATCATCGCCGCGGCTCCCGCCGCCCACCCGCGTGCGGCTCTCGCCGCGGCCCCCGTCGCGCACCCGCGCGTCGTGTCGGCCGACCCGGTCGACACCACCCCGCACGTCCTCGACGGCATCGTCAACGCCATCACCGTGGTCGGCGGCACCGTCGTCGTGGGCGGTTCGTTCAGCGAGGTGAGCGACGCCGCGCGCACCACCGTCCTTCCCCGCGCCAACCTGTTCGCCTACGACCTGGCCACCGGCCGCGTCCTGGCGGACTTCGCGCCACACGTGGCCGGCCCGGTGTACGGCCTGGCCGCGGGCGACCGCGGCACCGTCTACGTGGGCGGCGAGTTCGTCGGCATCGACAACCGGCGTTCCCGGTCGCTGGCCAGGCTCAGCCTCTCCGACGGCTCGCTCGTGCCCGGTTTCGCCCCCCGCATCGGCGGCGGCATGGTGACCACGCTGGCCAGGCAGGGCTCCCAGCTCTACGTCGGGGGCGACTTCGTCAGCCCGCGCACGGCGCTGGCCAGGCTCGACGCGACCACCGGAGCGGCCGACCCGGCCTTCACGATCACACCGGGCAAGCCATTGACCTCCGTTGTCAAGGTCTACGCGCTGGACGTCTCGGGCGGCCGGCTGGCGGTGGACGGCTCGTTCACCACGCTCGACGGCCAGTCACGGCCCCAGCTCGGGCTGATCGACATCAGCGGGCGCACCGCCAGGGTTTCCCCCTGGCGTACGGAGGCGTACGCGCGCCCATGCGCGGAGGCGTTTCCCTCATACGTACGCGGCCTGGATTTCGCGCCGGACGGCGGCTATTTCGCGGTCGTCACCACAGGAGGCCCCAAGGGCGGCATGTGCGACACGACCGCCAGATTCGAAACCCACGCCAAGGGCACGAACATCAGGCCCACGTGGGTCAACAGCACAGGTGGCGACTCGCTCTACGCGGTCTCGGCGACGGGCGCGGCGGTCTATGTCGGCGGGCATCAGCGCTGGCTGGACAACCCTCGGGGCCGTGACTCGCCCGGGCCGGGAGCCGTGTCACGGCCGGGCATCGGCGCCATTCATCCCCGCACGGGAAAGGCGCTGAGCTGGAATCCCGGGCGGGAGCGCGGCATCGGCGTCAAGGCGTTTTCGACGAACAGCAGCGGACTACTTGTCGGTAGCGACACGACAAGACTCGGACGGGAGTACCATGCCCGGATTGGCATGTTCCCCCTGACCTAGTCGTCGTGCGGCTTCGACCGGTCAACCCGGTGGCTGATCCGTTCGCTCATGGCGTCGCGCTGCTTGGACAGCAGGACATAGCTGGCTATGCCGCTGATCAAGAAAGCCGCCAGGATCAACCAGAGCGGGTTTTGCAGACCTGCTAGGTAGAGGACACCGAGGGTCACGACAAACAGGCCGATCCGCGACGCGGTGTAAACGAGTGTGGGATGCACAGGTTCGAGGTTACTCGGACCCGTACAGCGGCCGCTCTTCGCATCGGACGCGAGCGCTGCTACTGTTCCCAGTCAGGGAGTTTCGTAAAGAAACACCCACGAGAGCCCCAAAGAGGCTCTATCATATAACAATCGGGCAGTCAGCTGATAACAACCCGTGATCTTTGTAGAAAACCACGGATAAATCAGGCTTCGCTCGACACACTGGTTACCTGTCCGCCCGCTGGCAGGAAGCGGGATGCGAGGGGGAGAGATTGGTGGAGAGTAGCAGCGAGCGTCTGCTGACCCCAGGAGAGGTTGCCGCCCTCTTCCGGGTAGACCCAAAGACGGTTACGCGCTGGGCTGCGGCAGGCCGCATCAGCAGTATCCGCACCCCCGGAGGGCACCGGCGCTTCCGCGAGTCGGAAGTCCACGCCCTTCTTCGAGGCGAGGACGTTCTTACGGCCGACAGGCCAGCAGGTGAGTCCCCGCGCGTCTGACGTTCCGTCTAGCCGGTGATCCTGAAGTGCCAGGATCACCGCTGGCGGAACCCACTGTTTCGCGTGCTTCCCGGCCACACTTCCGTACGGTGAGCACGGGGCGGCGCCATCCGCCGACCGTGGCTGGCGCCTGTCCGCCTGATCAGGCGTCTGGCCGCGCCGCCCGGGGTCAGGCGTCTTCCTGTTCTGCCTTGAAGGCCAGGAACTCGCGCTCCAGGTCGTCGTTCCCCTCCTCCCAGTGCCTGCGCCGCTCGGCCGCCTCCTCCTCCGTCAGCGACTCCGTCAGCCACTGTGCGTAGCCCGGATCATCCGGCTGGACCTCCACGTACGCGTTTCCGATCAGACGCCCGTCTTCGCTGGTCAGGCTCTGCGGCACGCGCAGGGTCCCGTCCGCGAGCCGGATGACGTACATGGTGGATCACCTAGATTCCGTAGCGCCGGTTGAAGAACAGCATGACGTTGAGCGCCATCCGGGTGTCGCCGCCGAGCATGTCCACGAGGGCCGGGCGCTGGCGGGCGGCGATGGCGGCGAAGGCGTCGGCGAAGAACTCCTTGCGGCCGAGCCCGCCTGCCTGGCGGTGGAACGTCGAGGTCAGGAGTGGCAGTGCCCTGTCGTAGAGGTTGGTGAACTCTGGCGAATCCGACACCCACTCACCGTGGGGGGCGTCGATGTCGTCGATGGCGTGGCCGACCTCGTGCATCATCACGTCGGGGGTCGGCGAGGGGCGGTCGCCCACGACGATCTTCCCGTCACCGTACGCGCCCGCGCAGATGTCCCAGGTCGCGCGGCCCGACGGCAGGGGGGCGCCGCGTAAGTAGCCCATGTCGTCGAGGTCCGGCACGCCGCCGCCACCGACGTAGATGCCCTCCAGGCCGTCCGCCAGCAGGGCCTTCAGCCGCTCCGGCAGCCTGGCCAGGCTCTCCACGGCGCGTACGACGTCCGCCGACGGCGGTCCCTGCCTGGCGTCCCACTGGCGGTGCAGGATCCGCTCCAGCCTGCCGCAGTGGCGCAGGCCGTCACCCATCGACGGCACGTCCGGCCGGTTGGGCTGGGCCCTCGGGGGCTTGTCGTCGAGCTCGAAGTCGTACCAGGTGTAGCGGGGGCGCTCCACCACCGCCGCGGGCAGGCGCTCGGGCTGTCCGCGCAGCGCGTAACCGTCCCACGTGACCTCGTGGCTCGCGTCCTGCGCACGGTAGGCCCCCGGGGACGCCGCCTCCCGTGGGCGACCGAACCCGTCCCGCCCCGCCATGCGCTCGGGCCGTCCGCTGAGGCCGTCGCTGCCGGACCGGCCGCCCCCGTCGGATCTGTTGTGTCCGCCGGCCCCTGCGCGGGCCTCCTGAGGCCGCTCACGGGCGTCGGACCAGAACGAGCGCTCGGCGTCGGCGGGGGCCTCACTACGGCGTGAGAACAGGTAGGAACCGCGCCGCCACCAGCGACCTCGCCGATGCCGCCCTTTGTCGTGAACACTCTTGTCGAAGGCCATCGCACCCCTCAATGCCGTGGAGCCCCGTGGGCGCCGCCGCATCGGCTACCACCGTACGACGCCGATCTTCCACCAGTCACCCGAAATGGGACATCGGGCAGCACGATCACGTCGCGGATGGCTTACAGTTCGGGCATGGCAGGTGTTCTGATCGGCCTTGCGCTGCTGGCGTTCTGGCTATTTTCACTGTTCGACGTGATCACCACGCCCGAAGACGAGGTCAGGAACGTACCAAAGGCACTGTGGATTCTCATAGTGGTGCTGATCCCGCTGCTCGGCGGCCTGGTGTGGCTGGCCCGCGGCCGCCCGCGGGCCCCGCGTGCGACCTGGCCGGTGCCTCCGGGTCCGGGCATGCCGAAAGGACCGGACGACGACCCCGACTTCCTGCGCGACCTCGACCGCCGCATGCGAGGTGACGACGTCAACTAGGTCAGTCCGGCTCAGACGTCGGCGTAGCTGTGCAGCCCGCTGATGAAGACGTTCACGCCGATCAGGTTGAACAGCAGGCATCCGAACGCCAGCAGTTGCACGATCGTCGCCGCCTTGCCCCGCCAGCCGGCCGTCACCCTGGCGTGCAGATAGGCCGCGTAGGCCACCCAGGTGATGAACGACCAGATCTCCTTGGGGTCCCAGCCCCAGTAGCGCCCCCACGCCCGGTCCGCCCAGAGCGCCCCCGCGATGACGGCGAACGTCCACACCGGGAAGGCGAACACGATGGCCCGGTGGGCCACCCGCTCCAGATCCTCCCGGCTGGGCAGGCGCGACACACCGTCCCCGCGCATCAGGTAGAGGACGCCCGACACGCCTGCCAGCGTCAGCAGGCCGCTGGCGGTGATGGCCGCGGTGACGTGGATAGCGATCCAGTACGAGTTGAGAGCGGGCACGACCGGCCCCGCCGAGGTGTAGAAGACCTTGACGGCCAGCCCGAGGCCGAGCGCCGCGGTCACCATGACGAACGGGCCGAGGAAACGCACGCTGTGGCGGAGCTGGGTGAGCAGGAACGCGGTCACGGCGGCGAAGCTGATGGCCACCACGAACTCGTACATGTTGCCCCACGGCCACCGCTCCACGGCCAGGCCGCGGGACACGATGGCGGTGAGATTGGCCGCCCAGCCCAGCCAGGCGAGGCCCAGCGCCACCATCCCGGCCCTGGCCACTCCCTTACCGAGCGGCTCACCGAGCGGCACCGGCGGCACGGCCGGTCCGGCGTCGGTGGTGACCGGCTCGCCGGCCCCTCCGGCGCCCGCCCCGACCGCGACCGGCTCCTTGACCGTGACCTGCGCGCCGGCGGACCCGGCGGCGGCTCTGCCCGGATGGGTGCGGCCGAAGGCCAGTTCGATCGCGAAACCGACCATGGCCAGGACATAGAGCAGGACGGCGGCGACGACGAAAAGATCGCTCAGCCCGGCGAGTTGCTCAGCGGACATACTTCTCTCCTGCTGATAGAACCTTGACGATGTCGGCGAACTCCTCGTGGAAGCCCGCCACGGAGCCCTCTGTGCGGGTCAGGCCGCCCACGTCGACCGCGCCACCCTCCTTGACCCTGACGAAGACGCGGCGCCGGCGGATCAGGAGCGAGAGCATGATGGCGATGACGGCCGTGCCGGCCGCCGCCAGGGCGGGCATGCGCCCCGGGTCGTGGGACGTCTGGAGCGTGATCCACTCCTTGACCCCGGTGAACTCCAGCTTGCCCAGCCCCCCGGGCAGGTCCACCGACTGCCCCACGGACAGCGGCTTGGGCGTGTTGGAGCCCATGAACAGCCGCTTGAGCTTCTTGAGCACCTCCGGCTCGGCCAGCGTGTAGACCGACTGCGGCTTGCCCGAGTTTACGCCCAGGTCACCGGAGAAGGCTCCGAGGATCTCCACCTGGGGATTGACCTCGCCGGGGAAGGCGGAGGCGTAGGTGCCGTCGGTCAGCGGCACGCTGGTGGGCAGGAACCGCAGCAGAAACCCGAGCTGCGAGGGCTGCGCGTCGGGCACCTTGACCACGCATCCCGAGGTCATCGTGGACTTGTCCTCGATCAGGCACGCCACAGGACCCTCGTAGGCCACCTGGCCCTTGCCGTCGGTGACCTTGAAGACGGGAGCGTAGCCGTTGCCGATCAGGTAGAGCTGCGTGCCGTCGACCTCCAGCGGCGAGTTGACCTTGAGGTCGTAGTCGCGGGTGGGCGAGCCCGGGTGGTCGTCGACCTTCAGGTGGGCCGTGTAGTCGAGCGCCTGGCCGCGCTTCTCGCCCGTGAGCTGGTAGGACACCTTGAAGTCGGCCAGTTGGAACGAGAACGGCTCCAGCGACTCGGCCGAGACCTGGTTGCCCGGGATGAACCGGTCATAGGCGGCCACCGTGTTGGCGAACCCGTCGCCCTCCACGACCAGCACGTTGCCGCGGTAGCCGTAGAGGGAGCCGAAGCCGACCGAGAGCAGGATGCCGAGCAGCGCGACGTGGAAGAGCAGGTTGCCCGTTTCGCGCAGGAAGCCCTTCTCCGCCGAGACCCAGCCGTCGCCGGTCACCACGCGGAACCGCAGCTTCCGCAGCCGCCGCGCGGCCTCCTCGACGCTCAGGCCGCCCTCGAACGAGGCGAAGTGGGGCAGGCGCGACAGGTTCTTCGGCGCGGCGGGCGGCTTGCGGCGCAGCTCGCGCAGGTAGGTGACGGTACGCGGGATGATGCAGCCGATCAGCGAGGTGAACAGCAGCAGGTAGACGGCCGCGTACCAGGTCGAGCTGAACACCTCGAAGAGCTGGAACCTGTCGTACCACTCGGCCAGGGTCGGGTTCTGCTGGTAGAGCAGCGCGACCTTGTCGGGATCGACGCCGCGCTGCGGCACCAGCGAGCCCGGCACCGAGCCGAGCGCGAGCAGGAACAGCAGGATCAGCGCCGTCTTCATCGAGGTGAGCGTGCGCCAGCCCCAGCGCAGCCAGCCCATCAGCCCGAGCCTGACGTGCTTGGGCGCCTGCTCCTTCGCCAACTCCTGGACACTCATCAGATCACCGGTTCGAAGCCGCCGATGAAGCCCTGCATGGCCGCGATCATCTGTCCCCACATCCCGGTCACGAGCAGCACGCCGACGGCCACCATCATGCCGCCGCCGATCCTGGTGATCAGGCGCGAGTGCCGGCGGATGGCCCGGAACGTCCGCAGCGCCCTGCTGTAGGCCAGCGCCGCGACCACGAACGGCAGCCCGAGGCCCAGCGCGTAGGCGACGGCCAGCAGGGCCCCGCGGGTGGCGCTGCCCTCGTTGAGCCCGAGCGTCAGCACGACGGCCAGCGTGGGCCCGATGCACGGCGTCCAGCCCAGCCCGAACACCACTCCGAGCAGCGGCGCACCGGCCAGGCCCGCGGCCGGGAGCCGGTGGATGCGCACGTCGCGCATCAGCGCCGGCACGGCGCCCAGGAACACCAGCCCGAGCAGGATGGTCAGCACGCCGAGCACCCGCGTGATGAGGTCGGCGTTGACCAGCATGACGGCGCCGAGCCCGCCGAACAGCGCCCCGCTCAGCACGAACACCACCCCGAACCCGGCCACGAACAGCACGGCCCCGAGCACCAGCCGGCCCCGCCTGGGGTCGGCGCTCATGCCGGTCACGTAGGACAGGTAGCCGGGCACCAGTGGCAGCACGCACGGCGACAGGAACGACACCACTCCGGCCAGCACCGCGATCGGCACCGCGAGCAGCAACGAGCCCGAGGCGACGACCTCACTCATCGCGCACCTTGGTCACCGTGTTCATCAGGTCGGTGTATTTGACCGCGCCGAGCGCTCTGGCCGCGATCCTGCCCTGCTTGTCGATGATCAGCGTGGACGGGATCGCCGCCGGCGGCACCGTGCCCTGGAAGGCGAGCGCCACCTTGCCGGGCTGGTCGTAGATGTGCGGGTAGCCGGTGCCCTCGGTGCGCTCGAAGGCCTTCGCGTCGGCCTGGCGGTCCTTGAAGTCGACGCCGAGGAACTCCACGCCGGTGCCCTTGGTCTTGGTCGAGACCTCCTTGAGCACCGGCGCCTCCGCCCGGCACGGGCCGCACCACGACGCCCAGAAGTTGAGCACCACGACCTTGCCCTTGTGCGCGGCGAGGGAGGCGGTGGACCCGTCGAGCGTGGGCCCCTCGACGGCGGGCGCGGGCTTGCGCTCGCTCGCGTCGAACACCTGCATCTTCCCGTCGCCCGCGACGAAACGGGTGTCGCCCGCCTGCGGCTGGCCGCTCTGGTTTCCCGCGCAGCCCGCGACCAGCACAGCCAGCAGGACGAGGGGGATCAACTTGGCGCGCACGGAGGAAGATCTCCTTGTACTACAACCGGTAGAGCTTGCAACTCTACCGTCGGGGCCACTCGCCCCGGACACCGGGGAGCCGATCAGGCACCGGGGATGGAGGGACCCGCGCGCAGCGAGCCGGCGGGCTCGCTGTAGCCGATGCTGACCAGGCGGTCGCCGTCGAACGTGAGGGTGGTGAGGCTGGCCAGCGCGCACTGTCTGCGCCGTGGATCGTGCCAGAGCCGGCGCCCCTCGGCCGCGCACCTGATCGCCCAGATCGGGAGCTGGTGGCTGACGAGCACCGTCTCGTGCCCGCGCGCCACTCCCCTCGCCTCGTCGATCACCGACCGCATCCGCCGGACGATGACCGGGTACGGCTCGCCCCAGGAGGGACGCAGCGGATTCCAGAAATAGCGGTAGTTGCGTGGGTTGCGCAGCAGCCCCATGCCCTGGCCCACCGGATGGCCCTCCAGCAGATTGCCCGCCTCGATCAGGCGGGCGTCGCGGACGACGTCGAGACCGAGCTTCTCGGCGAGCGGCGCGGCGGTCTCCAGGGCGCGTTCCAGCGGCGAGCTGTAGATCGCGACGATGTCACGGCCTCCGATCGCCTTGGCGACCGTCTCGGCCATGAGCCGGCCTGTCTCCGACAGATGGTATCCGGGCAGTCTGCCATAGAGGATGCCGGCGGGATTGTGCACCTCACCGTGGCGCAGCAGATGGACGACGGTGGTTTCAGCCATGGTGTGGCACAGCCTAGCCGCTCCGCCGGGCCGGATGGCCGGGGCCCGCTGGGCGGCGTGGTGGCCGTCGCATCCGGGTTAGGTGACCGCCCAGGCGTTCTCCTGCGTCCTGCTGGCCTCCGCCAGCGCCTCGACCATGGCCCTGATCGCGGGGCGGCGGGCCGCGTCCGTCCGCCACAGCGCGTAGATGCGGCGCGTCTGCCGCGGTCTGATCGGAATGAGCCGTACGTTGCCCGGCACGCAGTCCCGGCCCAGCCGGGGCACGATCGCGCAGCCCAGGCCGCTCGCCACCAGGGCGAGCTGGGTCGGGTATTCGTCGGCCATGCAGGCGATCACCGGCTCCACCGAGGCGTTGCGGAGGGTGAAGGCAAGCCAGTCGTGGCACACAGTGCCCGGCGTGGAGCTGATCCACCGCTCGCCGTGCAGCTCGGCCAGCTCCAGCTCCCTCTTGCCCGCCAGCGGGTGCTCCGCGGGCACGGCGACGTCGGCGACGTCGTCGAGCAGCGTGGCCTTGGACAGGCCCTCGGGCAGCGCCATGGGCCGGTTGAGCCAGTCCTGGATCACGCCCAGGTCCAGCTCGCCCCTGGCCACCTCGCGCACCACCCGCTCGGGCTCGCGCTCGTTGAGCTGCACCCACAGGTCGGGGTGGCGGTTGCGGAGCGAGACGAGCGCGCCGGGCATCAGGCCGCGGGCCGCGGTGGGGAAGGCCCCGATGTTGAGCCGGCCGACGACCTCGCCGCGCAGCGCCTCGAAGTCCGCCTCCGCGGTCTCGACCAGGGCGAGAATGCGCTCGGCGTGCTCGGCCAGCAGCCCGGCGGCGTCCGTCAGCCGCACCCCGCGGCCGTTGCGCTCCATGAGCCTGGCGCCGGTCTCCCGCTCCAGCTTGGCGATCTGCTGCGACACCGCGGACGGCGTGACCATGAGAGCGTCGGCCGCCGCTCCGACCGACCCGTAGACATGAACTGCGTGCAGAGCCTTGAGCCGGTTCAAGTCCAACATGTAAGCCAGCCTAAACGGTTTAGCGTAGAAAGTCTCGCTTGTCGTTGAATGTGTAGCGGATGAAAATAGTTGCATGAGAATCCTGAAGACGAAGAAGCAGCAGCCGGCCCACCCCTCCTACCTCCAGACCCTCGCCGAGCAGGCCCGCGAGCAGCGCATCCGCTACCAGAAGCCCGCTCGCTGAGCGACCCTCGTTCGCTGAGCTGAGCGAGGCCGCTCGCTGAGTGACCTCCGCTCGCTGATGAGCGAGGCCCGCTCGCTGAGTCAGGCCCCGCCACCTCGCCCCCGCCTCCGGCCCGACGCGACCGGCCGAGGCAGGGCCGCCGGGGTGGCGGCCACCGCCCGGTGGCTCGACGCCTGGCCGCCGGGGAAGCGAGCCTCCAAACCCCGTCCCCGAGCCGCCCGCTCTAGAGAGCCGCGGCCGCCGCCTTCGCCGCGACCGGCAGGGCCTCGGCGACGCGGCCGAGCGCCTCGTCGTCGTGCGCGGCCGACAGGAACCACGCCTCGAACGCCGACGGCGGCAGGTAGACCCCCTGGTCCAGCATCGCGTGGAAGAACGCGGTGAACGCCGCCGTGTTCTGTGTCCTGGCCAGGGTGAAGTCGGTCACCTCGGCGTCGGTGAAGAAGACCGAGAACAGGTTGCCCGCCCGCTGCAACCGGTGCGGCACGCCCGCCGCCGTGAGCGCCTCGGTGGCCGCCCGGCCCACCGCCAGCGAGGCGGCGTCCACCTTCGCGTAGGTCTCGGCGTCCAGGGCACGCAGCGTGGCCAGGCCGGCGGCGCACGCCAGGGGGTTGCCCGACAGCGTGCCCGCCTGGTAGACGGGCCCCTCGGGGGCCAGATGGGCCATGACGTCCGCCCGGCCGCCGAACGCCGCCGCGGGCAGCCCGCCGCCCATGACCTTGCCGAACGTCATGAGGTCCGCCTCCACCGGGTCCAGGCCGTACCAGCCGGAGGGGGAGACGCGGAAGCCCGTCAGCACCTCGTCCACGATGAGCAGCGCCCCGTGGGCCGTGCACAGCTCGCGCAGGCGCGCGTTGAAGTCGTCCCGCGGCGGGACGACGCCCATGTTCGCCGGGCACGCCTCGGTGATGACGCACGCGACCTCCGCCGCTGCGAAGGCCTCCTCGACGGCCTCGATGGAGTTGTACGGCAGCACGATCGTGTCCGCCGCCGACGCCCCCGTCACGCCCGGCGTGTCCGGCAGCCCGAACGTCGCCACCCCGGACCCCGCCGCCGCCAGCAACGCGTCCACGTGCCCGTGGTAGCACCCGGCGAACTTGATCACCTTGGACCGCCCGGTGAACCCGCGGGCCAGCCGCACGGCGGTCATCGTCGCCTCGGTGCCGGAGCTGACCAGCCGCACCTTCTCCACCGGCGCCACCCTGGCCACGATCTCCTCGGCCAGCTCCACCTCGCCGGCGGTGGCGGTGCCATAGGAGAACCCGTTGGCGACCGCCTCTGACACGGCCTCGACGACCGCGGGATGGCGGTGCCCGAGGATCATCGGCCCCCAGGAGCAGACCATGTCGACATAGCGGTTGCCGTCCGCGTCGGTGATGTAGGGGCCCTGGCCGGAGACCATGAACCGCGGCGTGCCACCCACCGCGCCGAACGCGCGCACCGGCGAGTTGACACCTCCCGGCACGATCCGGCGGGCACGGGCGAACAGGTCCTCGGAGTTCTGTGTACGGCTCACGCGCACCAGATTAGTCTCGGCCTTCCGCGCCCTCGCCCCGAGGTGTAGGCGTGCTCTGAACATTGGGAGGAAGCGTGTCAGTCACTCAGGTCGATGTCGACGACGATGCCCTCAAGGAAGCCATGCGCATGATGGGCACGACGACGGAGGAAGAGACCATCAACACGGCCCTTCGTGAATACGTCGCACACGCCAAGCAGGTCGAGCAGCACGACATCCGGCGGTTCTGACTCAGTCGGCGAGCCACTCCAGCAGGAGCAGCGGGTCGGGCAGCGGCCGGTCGGCCGGGGGGCGGAGCCAGGTGACCGGCTGCCCCGTGGACAGGGTCGAGGACGGCGCCAGGACGTAGCTGTCGCGGCAGTGCCAGCGCAGCCCCGGCGTGTCGTCGATCGTGGCCGGGTCGCAGTCCAGTTGGCACGACCACCACTCGTCCTCGTCCTCCGGGTTGCCCCGGGTGGCCACATAGAACAAGACCCGGTCACCGTTGGCGGCGACCGGGCCTGGCTGGGCGCCGGCGGCGTCGATCCGGGTGAGGGCCGACAGGCCGGCGGCGAGGGGTACGTCGAAGACGTCGAACACACGCCCCGTGGGCAGAATCACATTGGCCTCGGGCTCGACCTGCCACCAGCGCGTGAGCAGGGCGGGGTCCGTCGTGGCCTGCATGTGCCAGGCGGGGGACAGCGGATGGGCACCGGGATCGGGACAACCGAGGCGGTCACAGGAACACGCGCGCCGCCCCTGACGCAGCGGGTATGCCCCTGGCACGACGGGCCATCCCAGCGCGGCGTATTCGAGCACGGAGCCGATTCGCGTCGGCCGCGACCGCTTTCTGGTACGCCGAACCAGTGGTACCCCCACCATGGTGTCTCCCGTCGAACTCACAAGCGGGGGCCCCGGGTCATACGCCTCGCAGGACACACCAGCACTTGTCATCGCACTCTAACGCACAGGCCTCAGGAGTTGACGGGAAACCCCTTGGTTAGAGGCGGCGCGCCACTTCGGTCGCCCAGTAGGTGAGGATCAGGTCGGCCCCGGCGCGCTTGATGGCCACCAGCGACTCCATGATCATCCGCTCCCGGTCCACCCAGCCGTTGGCGGCGGCGGCCTCGACCATCGCGTATTCGCCGCTCACCTGGTAGGCCGCCACCGGCACGTCCACCTCGTCGCGGAAGCGCGCGATGACGTCGAGGTAGGCCAGCGCGGGCTTGACCATGACCGCGTCGGCGCCCTCGGCCAGGTCCAGCCGGACCTCACGCAGCGCCTCCTCCAGCGGGCCCGCGGGGTCCTGCTGGTGGGTGCTGCGGTCGCCGAACTGCGGCGCGCACTCGGCGGCGTCGCGGAACGGCCCGAAGAAGGCGGAGGCGTATTTCGCCGCGTAGGCGAGGATCGGAACGTTCGCGTAGCCGGCCCCGTCCAGGGCCGCCCGGATCGCCCCCACCTGGCCGTCCATCATCCCGCTCGGCGCCACCATCTGCGACCCGGCGGCCGCCTGGGCCACCGCGATCGAGGCGTACCGCTCCAGCGTGAGGTCGTTGTCCACGTCACCGGAGGGGGTCAGGATGCCGCAGTGCCCGTTGTCGGTGAACTCGTCCAGGCAGGTGTCGGCCATGACCACGATCGCGTCGCCGACCTCGGCGCTCACGTCACGCAACGCCCTCTGCAGGATCCCGTCGGGGTCGTCGGCGGCCGAGCCGCGCGCGTCCTTGACCGCGGGGATGCCGAACAGCATCAGCCCGCCCACGCCGGCCTCGGCCGCCTCGTGCGCGGCCTTGCGCAGCGAGTCGCGGGTGTGCTGTACCACGCCCGGCATCGAGGCCACCGGCTGTGGCTCGGTGATGCCTTCCTTGACGAACATGGGCAGGATCAGCTCGGCCGGGTGCAGCCGGGTGCCCGCCACCATCCGGCGCAGCGCCGGGCTGCGGCGCAGCCGGCGGGGACGGGCCACGGGATACTGCGCGGTCATTTGCCTCTCCTTCGGGCGCCCCGGCGGTTCTGTGAGGGCCGGCGCGGGGTGTCACCCGCGGCCAGGGCCGCCTGGCGCTGCTTGGCACCGTACTGGGCCACCGCGGCGGCCAGCGCGGACGCGGATGGTTTGTCGGCCATGACATCGACCCGGAGCCCGAACTCCTCGGCCGTCTTGGCCGTCTGCGGCCCGATGACCGCGATCACGGTGACGTTGTGCGGCTTGCCCGCGATGCCCACCAGGTTGCGCACGGTGGAGGAGGAGGTGAAGAGCACGGCGTCGAAGCCGCCGCCCTTGATCGCCTCCCGGATGGGCGCGGGTGGCGGCGCCGCCCGCACGGTCCGGTACGCGGTGACGTCGTCGCACTCCCAGCCGAGCTCGGTGAGCCCGGCCACGAGCGTGTCGGTGGAGATGTCGGCCCGCGGCAGCAGCACCCGGTTGATCGGGTCGAGCATCGAGTCGTAGGGCGGCCACTCGGCCACCAGTCCCTCGGACGACTGCTCCCCCGAGGGCAGCAGGTCGGGCTTGACCCCGAACTCGACCAGGGCCTGCGCCGTCGCGTCGCCCACGGCGGCCACCTTGAGCCCGGCGAACGCCCGTGCGTCCAGGCCGTATTCCTCGAACTTCTCGCGTACGGCCTTGACGGCGTTGGCGCTGGTGAAGGCCACCCACTCGTAGCGCCCGGTGACCAGGCCCTTGATCGCCCGGTCCATCTGCTGCGGCGTGCGGGGCGGCTCGACCGAGATGGTCGGCACCTCCTCCGGCACCGCGCCGTAGGCGACGAGCTGGTCGGACAGGCTCCGCGACTGCTCCTTGGTACGCGGCACCAGCACCCGCCACCCGAACAGCGGCTTGGTCTCGAACCACGACAGCTTGTCACGCAACGTGACGGCCTCGCCGACCACGATCAGCGCCGGCTCGGTGAACCCGGCGTGCTTGAGGTCGGCCTGGAGCCTGCCGAGCGAGGACACGACGGTGTACTGCTCGGTGGTGGTGCCGCCGCTGCTGACCGCGACGGGCGTGGTGTCGGGCTTGCCACCGGCGATGAGGGCCTTGCCGATGGTCACGGCGTCGCCGAGACCGTGGTAGATCACCAGCGTGCCGCGGCAGGCGGCGTGGGCGGCCCAGTCCTGGTCCTGCGCGGCGTCCACGATCCGGAACTCGGGCACGGACGTGGCCGCCGGGATGCCCGCGTAGGTGAGCACGGCGGTCGCGGGCGGCACGCCGGGCACGATCTCGAAGTCCACCTCCGCCGCGGCACAGGCCGCGACCTCCTCGATGATCGAGGAGAACAGCATCGGGTCGCCCGCGCACAGGCGTACCACGAGCCCGCCCGCCTTGGCCCGCTTGACGAAGTCGCCTTCGACGATCTCGACGCCTTCGCGGCAGTGGTGCGCCAGCAGCGGGGCCTGCGCCTCCTCGTCGAGCACCACCGCGTCGGCCTTGCCGAGCAGCTCGGCCGCGCGGAGCGTGAGCAGGTTGGGATCTCCTGGACCCGCGCCGACGAACGCGACGAATCCGGAGGTTGGACTATCGGAGCTCAATGGGAATGCTCCCCCATCAATCTGTCGGCCCCTTCGGCGATCATCTCGGCCGCCAGGAGACGGCCCAGGGTCACGGCCTCCGAAGGAGAGCCGGCGGCGGACTTGCGGACCGCCTCGCGGCCGTCGAGCGCGACGACCACAGCGGTCAGGTTCAGAGTGTGCCCGTCATCGACCGCGAAAGCACCCACCGGTGCCGAGCAGCCGGCCTCGAGCGCGTTGAGCACGGAACGTTCCGCGGTCACGGCGGAGCGGGAGGGCGGGTCGTCCAGCACGCTGAGGAAGGAGACCAGGTCGGGCCGGTCGGCGCGGCACTCCACGGCCAGGGCGCCCTGGCCGGGCGCGGGCAGCAGCTCCTCGACCTCGAAGATCTGCGCGATGTCGGCGTCGCGGCCGATCCGGTGCAGGCCGGCCGAGGCGAGCACGACCGCGTCGACCTCGCCCGAGGCGATCTTGCCGATCCGCGTGTCGGCGTTGCCGCGGATCGGGACGTATTCGAGGTCCGGGCGCAGCGCGCTGAGCATGGCCACCCGGCGCAGCGAGCCGGTGCCCACCCTGGCGCCGGGGGCGAGGTCGGCGAACTTGCCCGGGCCGACCAGCGCGTCGCGATGGTCGTCGCGGACCGGGATCGCGGCCAGCGTGAAGCGCGGGTCCTGCGTGGTCGGCAGGTCCTTGAGCGAGTGGACGGCGAAGTCGATCTCGCCCTCGATCAGCTTGTCCCGCAGCGCGCTGACGAAGACGCCGGTGCCACCGAGCTGCGCCACCTGGGCCTTGGTCACATCGCCGAACGTCGTGATGCCCACCAGCTCGATCGCACGCCCGGTGCGCTCGGTGTAGGCGTCGGCGACCATCTGCGACTGCGTGGTCGCCATCAGGCTCCGGCGGGTCCCCAGCCTCACAGCTCGACCTCCCTCACGGC
Organism: Nonomuraea sp. B12E4; assembly: GCF_039871825.1. NCBI lineage: Bacteria > Bacillati > Actinomycetota > Actinomycetes > Streptosporangiales > Streptosporangiaceae > Nonomuraea > Nonomuraea sp. B12E4. The sequence continues at coordinate 278,188 of NZ_JBDPME010000004.1, forward strand.
CTCGGGCAGCTTCGGATCCAGATTGAACAGTTCGCGCAGCGCCTCCGCATAATGATCGCCTCCTGGGCAGGTGGCGAGCTGCTTGACACGCACGGTGGGCTCGTGCAGCAGCTTGTCGACGACGCGCTGGACGGTCATGGCGACCTCGTCCCTCGCCCGATCGTCGAGGTCGGGGACGCGCATCAGGAGGCGGCCGAGCTCGGACTCGACCACGCCCGCCGCCTTGCTGCGCAGCGCCACCACCGTCGGAGTCACCCTGGCCGCCCGCTCGGCGTCGAGGTAGGCACGCAGCTCCTCGGCGACCAGCGCGCGCACGGAGTCGACCGCGTCTCCTTCACGCGAGCCGACACCCGACTCCTGGATGGTCTCCAGGTCGACCAGCGTGACGCCTGGCACCGAGCGTACCTCGGGGTCGACGTCATGTGACAACGCCAGGTCCAGCAGGAACGCTCCCCGGGTGAGCATGTCGGGGGTGATGAGGTGGCGGCCCGCGCCCGTGCAGGTGATGACGATGTCGGCGGTGCCGAGCTCCCGGCCCACGGCTGAGAACTCCACCGCCCGGCCGCCCACGGACTCGGCCAGCCGGACACCCCGCTCGTATGTGCGGTTGGCCACGACGATGTCGGTGACCCCGGCGCGCGCCAGCGTGACGGCGGCCAGCGAGCTCATGGAGCCCGCGCCGACCACCAGGGCGCGCCGCCCGGCCAGGTCGCCCGCGAGGGCGAGGCCGGCGGAGACGAGGGAGGCACCGGCCTTGTCGATGCCGGTGTCGTGGTGGGCCCGCTTGCCGACCCGCAGCGCCTGCTGGACCAGCTCGTTGAGGGTGGCGCCGACGGTGCCCTGCCGCTGCCCCAGCTTGAGCGCCTGGCGGACCTGGCCGAGGATCTGGCCCTCGCCGACGACCATGGAGTCGAGGCCGCAGACCACCGAGAACAGGTGCTCGACGGCGCGTTCTTCGTAGTGCACGTAGAGGTGCGGCGTCAGCTCCTCCACCGGAACGCCCGAGTGCACGCCCAGCAGCCGGCCGACGGAGGCGACGGCGGGGTGGAAACGATCGACCGCGACGTAGACCTCGACCCTGTTGCAGGTCGAGACCACCATCGTCTCCGCGACGTTGACGTCCTGCTGGACGTCGTGGAGGAACTTGACGAGGGCGTCACCCGTCACCGAGACGCGCTCGAGGAGTGCCACCGGCGCGGTCCGGTGGCTGAGTCCGATGGCCAGAACACTCATTGACCGTCCACCGCCATGAGTGGCCCCCCAGCTTTGCGTTGCTCGTGGAACGCGAGGATCTGCAGTTCTATTGACAAGTCAACCTTACGGACATCGACGGTTTCCGGCACAGAGAGCACAACGGGGGCGAAGTTCAGGATGCTGGTCACACCCACGCCAACCACGCGATCACACACTTCCTGCGCCGCTGCCGCTGGTGTCGCCAGCACCACGATCGAGACTCCACGCCGTTTGATCACGGCTTCCAGTTCGTCGATGTGCTCCACATTCAACCCCGCGATGGTGTCGCCCACGATTTCGGGGTCGGCGTCGACGAGCGCGGCAACCCGGAAGCCCCTGGAGACGAATCCTCCATAGTTGGCCAGCGCCCGGCCGAGGTTACCGACCCCCACGATCGCGACGGCCCAGTCCTGGGTCAGACCGAGCTCGCGGGAGATCTGGTACACGAGGTATTCCACGTCATAGCCTACGCCGCGGGTGCCGTAGGAGCCGAGGTGTGACAGATCTTTCCGCAATTTGGCGGAATTGACCCCGGCGGCGACGGCCAGATCCTCGGAGCTGACGGTCGCGATGCCCCGCTCGGCCATCCCGTGCAGCGCCCGCAGGTACAACGGAAGCCGTGCGACCGTCGCCTCAGGGATGCCGCGGTCACGGGGTTGGGACGGGCTCTTCACGTGCCGGAGCTCCAGGGGACGGGCGGCGTGGGGGCCGCGTGAACGGAATCGAACCGTCTTTCAGGTTAATCCTTTTGTGAACCGATGCACAAAGTCATGGGGTACGGAGTTCGCCAGGTCTCGCGCACTGTGACGCACGCGACTCGCATACCGGGGACCCGTACGGCTGGCATAACGTGGCCCCATGCACCACATCACGTTGCTCGGCAAGCCCGGCTGCCATCTGTGCGAGGACGCGCGCGAGGTCATCGCCAAGGTGGCGGGCGAGCTCGGCGTCCCGTGGGAGGAGGTCAGCATCGAGACCTCGGCCGAGCTGCGGGAGAAGTACTGGGAGATGATCCCGGTGACGCTGATCGACGGCGTGCAGCACGACTTCTGGCGGGTCGACGAAAACCGCCTGCGCGCCGCCCTGAGCGGCTAGCGACCCCACCGGACCGCCGCGAACGCCGCCAGAACGCCGCGGGAGCGACCGGGCACCGCAGGAGCCGGTCAGACACCGCGGGGCGGGTGAGGACAGCCCGCGGCGGCGGTCAGAACATCGCCGTGGGCAGCGGCACCACCTTCGCGGCGTTGACCTGGAGCTCGATGACGTTGGTGGCCAGCACCATGGCCTGCCGTTCGTTGACGAACCGCTCGACGTGCGGCTGGCGCTGGTGGTCGCGGTAGGCCACCTCGTCGCGGTAGAGCTCGTAGACGATGCGCTGCAGGGGGGCCGACTTCACGCCGTGGCAAGCGTACACCAGGGTGTCGGGCTCGCCCCGGCGCACGGCCTCGACCGTCGCCTCGGCCAGCCGGTCGAACGCGTCACCCGCCCCGTCCACGATCGTGAAGACGGTCAGGAGGCCGTAGATGGCCGGCGACGGCTTGCTGGAGCCGGGCTGCTGATGCGGCGCGGGCGAGAACACGTCGGCACCCGGGTAGGCCGCCCCGGTCGCCGGCATGCCGTAGTCGGGGCGCTGGGCAGCACCGCCGTTCATGATGTAGCCGGTAGCGGGGCCCGCGTCGGGCTGAGGCGGCGGTGGTGCCATGCGCGCGGCGTAGTCGACCTCCTGGTCGCCCGCCCGGTATTCGGCAACCAGGTCGCCCAGCCCCGACGCCCTGCGCGGCGGCGGCGCCGGGGGCACGTCGGCGACCGGCACGGGCTCGGGCATGCCGCGCCGCCCCACCCGCTCGTCGCGGTGCATCGGCCGCTCGCCGGGCGGCATCTGCATGGGACGCTCCTCGCGGTGCCGAACGGGCTCCTCGCGGTGCTGAGAGCGATCGTCGCGGCGCGGGACGCGGTCCTCGCGGTCCGGAGCGAAGTCGTCCTCGTCATCGTCCTCGTACGGCGCCAGCGGCCGCAGCACGGTGTACCAGATCGCGGCGGCGGCCACCAGAAGCAGCGCCGTGGTGAAGACCGCCGGCACCGTGAACCGCAGCGCGCCCACGAGCGCGATCCCCGACGGGACGATGACCGCGGCCGCGTGCAGGTTGTCGGTGTCGTATTCGTCGCCGTTGCGCCACTTGAGCCCGGCGACCGCCAGCATGGCCAGCATGACCAGCACGGCGATGGTGTGCACGCCGACCAGCAGGTAGCCGGGGATCAGGCCCCAGTATTCCGAGCCCGCGGGCAGCGCCCCGCTCATGTCTTCCCGCTTGAGCGGGTCGAAGATCATGATCGCGGCGGCGACGACGGTCAGCGCGCACCCGAACAACCACGCCAGGAACCTCGGCGGCACCTTCTCCGCCAGCAGTTGCACCAGCCCGACGGCGAGCCAGAGCGGCGCCAGCAACGATCCCGTCACCTGGTAGATCCGGAACGTGGCGCCGCCGAACCCTATGACGCCGCCGATGCCGATCACACCCAGCGACAGGCAGAGGGCCACGGCTGCAACGGTCCAGGCGATCAACCACCCCTCAGGATCGTCGCGCAGTCGTTGGATCAGGGCACCGGCTGCGACCGCGGCGAGGATCGCACCGACAAACGCTATGACAGCAACGAGGATCTCCATGGTGACTCCAATGCTGCCGGACGTTGCCTCCCAGCCGGTAGCCGAAGCCGGAACCGGTCGGTCCTGGGCGGGTCACATCCGGCGGCTCACCGCAGGCAGGGGGCATGAGCCTGCGGGTAGCGGGGTGTGGCGCCTCCACGGTATCTGCCGATTACGCCAAGTCATGCAAGCATGCCGTGGATTGTGAATTTTCCGGTTGATTTCTAGAGTGTTCGAGCACGCCGCACCCCTTACCCCTAGGGATACCGGATGCCTGACTCGTCACCGTTCGCCGGGCTGCTTGCGCCAGCGGTCGCTGGCCCTGCCCGGACGGGCGAGTTCGCCCTGCGCGACGAAGTGCCCGACGACCTCCGTACGCTGGTGCTGCACGCCAAAAACGGATGCGCGGAGTCCTTTGGCACGCTCTACGACCGCTACGTGGACCTCGTCTACCGATACATCTACTTCAGGGTCGGCTCCCACCCGCTCGCCGAGGACCTGACCAGCGAGACCTTCCTGCGCGCGCTGCGCAGGATCGCCGACTTCACCTGGCAGGGCCGGGATTTCGGCGCCTGGCTGGTGACCATCGCCAGAAACCTGGTGACCGACCACTTCAAGTCAGGCCGCTACCGGCTGGAGATACCCACCGGTGAAGTGATCGACGTCCCGCTGGACGGCTCACACATACCGGAGAACGCCGTGGTCACGGCCATCATCAACGACCGGATACTGCGGGCCGTCCGAGATCTCAATCCCGAACAGCAGGAATGCGTGGTCCTGCGCTTCCTGCACGGCCTCTCGCTCGCGGAAACCGCGCTGATCATGGGGAAGAAGAGTGGAGCGATCAAAGCGCTGCAGTTCAGGGCCGTCCGCGCGCTGGCCAGGGCACTCAAGAACGACCTGGCGTAACCTCCCCCATCCGCCTCTCGTTAGGCAGGTGTCACGTCCGGACCGTCTAGGAGCTGTCCATGAGTAGGGCGAGCAGGCGGCGAGAGCGCGTGCTCGAGCACCTCGCGGAGCTGGGACGGCTCCCGCTCGGCGCCGACCCGGGGCCCGCCTTCCGGGCCCGCCTGCGCGCCCAGCTCCTGTCCGGCGAGCTCACCGACGAGCCGGTCCGCCCCGCCGCTCAGCGCCCCCGCCACCGCCGGCCCGTCCGCCGCCGGCCACCGCTGTCGCAGCTCGCCACACTCGGGCTGGCGGCCGCCATGATGGTCTCCTCTTTCGCCACCTACCAGGCGGTGCCCGGAGACTCGCTCTACCCGCTCAAACGGGCCGCGGAGAGCACGCTCGTCCACCTGAGCACCGACGACGCCGAACGCGGCAGGCGCGAGCTCGACTCGGCCAAGACCCGCGCCAAGGAGGTCGCCAGCCTGCTGGGCTCGTCCATCGACGGGCCGCTGGTCAGCAAGACGCTCAAGGACATGGAGGAGTCCACGCGAGCCGGGATCAGCCGGCTGGAACGGGTGGAGCCGCGCTCGCCGAAGATCAAAAAGTTCGCACGAGACCAGAAAGAGGTCGTGGGCCCGATGTTGACGCAGCTCAACGAGGCCGAGGCGGTCCAGGCCGAGGGATATCTTGACTACATCGAAGGTCTGGTCGCCCCGCACTAGGTCAGTAAGCTGAGCCCATGTGGCGGCTAATCCGACGACGACAACAACCGGAGCCCCAGGCCGCCGGGGAGGCCGCGGCGCGGGCCGCGGTCACCGTCGCCCCGGCCGAGCCGGATCTCCAGGCTGCGGCGTTCTTCGACGTGGACAACACGATGATGCGCGGCGCCTCGATCTACCACTTCGCCAGAGGGCTGGCCACGCGCGGGCTGTTCACGACGTCCGACCTGCTGAAGTTCGCCGTGGGGCAGGCGGTGTTCCGGCTGCGCGGCAACGAGAACCCCGAGCACATCGCGGTGGCCAGGGAGACGGCGCTGGCCTTCGTGGCGGGCGCCAAGGTCGATGACGTCGTACGCCTCGGCGAGGAGATCTACGACGAGGTCATGGCCGACCGCATCTGGGGCGGCACCAGGGCGCTCGCCCAGGACCACCTCGACGCCGGCCAGCGGGTCTGGCTGGTGACCGCCACGCCGGTCGAGCTGGCCAGGGTCATCGCGCAGCGGCTCGGCCTCACGGGCGCGCTCGGCACGGTCGCCGAGAGCAGCAACGGCGTCTACACCGGGCGGCTGGTCGGCGACCTGCTGCACGGGCCCGCCAAGGCCGAGGCGGTGCGGGCGCTGGCCCGCCGCGAGGGGCTCGACCTCACCAGGTGCACGGCCTACAGCGACTCGGCCAACGACCTGCCGATGCTGTCGCTGGTCGGGCATCCCATGGCCATCAACCCGGACGCCGAGCTGCGCGAGCACGCCAGGAAGCACGCCTGGCCGATCAAGGACTTCCGCACCGGGCGCAAGGCGACGATGGCGGCCCTGCCCATCGCGGCGGGCGTGGGAGCCGTGGCGGGCGGCGTGGCCGCCGGCATCGCCCTGCGCAAGCTCTACCGCACGCAGCGGTAGAGCCCGCGACGGTGGCCGCTCGACCCGCCCACGATCCGCCCACGATCCGCACGGCCGGCCCGCGGCTATCTGAGCGACTTGAAGAGCTTGTCCGCCTCCGGCTGCTTCCACACCAGTCTGTTTCGGTCCTGGGGGTAGGGCTTCGACGGGACCGTCGCGAAGGTCATCTTCGTCTTGGACATCCCGATGGCCAGCTCGTACATCGATTCGAGGCTCAGGTCCGTCTTCACCGACTTGCGCATCTCGCCGAGGAACGCCCCGAGTTTGGCCGGCTCGAAGGGCAGCCTCTTCGCCTTGTTCAACATGGCGAGCATGAACTGCTGCTGGCGCTTGATCCTGGCGACGTCGGCGCCGTCGCCGAGGAAGTATCGCGTGCGTACGTAGCCGAGCGCCTGCTCCCCGTTGACGACGCTCCGGCCCGCGGGCAATTTCAGTTTCGCCTTCGGGTCGTCCACCGGCTTGGGCAGGGTGACCTCCACGCCCCCGAGCGCGTCCACCATGCCCTTGAACCCGGCGAAGTCCACCTCGACCGTGTGCTGGATGGTCAGCCCCGTCAGCCTCTCCAGCGTGGCCCTGAGGCAGCTCGCGCCACCCGTGTTGTACGCCGAATTGATCATTCCCTTCGCGGCCGGTGAAGACCCGCAGCGCGGCATCTCCACCATCGAGTCGCGCGGGACGCTGACCGCGGTGGCCCGGCCCCGGTCGGCGGGCACGTGGACGATGATGATGGTGTCCGACCGCTTGCCGAACCCGACCGAGTTGGGGCCGTATTTGGCATTGCCCGGGCCGTCCCGGGTGTCGGAGCCGATCACCAGCACGTTCCTGGCGCCGCTCATGTCCACGGGCCGGCTCGCGCCGGGCGGCGCGGCCGTGTGGCGGTGGTCGCTGACCAGCACGGTGGGCACGACGACCGCCGCCGCCGTGGCGACGACCACCAGCCCGGCCGTCCACCAGGCCACCCAGCGGCCCGTCCGCCGGCCGCGGGGGTGAGCGCGCAGGAGGCGCTGGCGCTGGCGCGCGAGCGTGGCGGGCGGTTCGTGCTCGATCGCCGCCCCCAGGTCGCGGAGCAGCTTCAGGTCGTCCATCGTCACTCCTCCTCCAGGGGGTTGGCGTCGCCGAGCGCGGCCCGGACCTTCCGCCTGCCACGGTTGAGCCGGGACCGTACGGTGCCGACCGGGATGCCGAGTGCCCGGGCGGCCTCCTCGTACGTGAGATCGCCCCAGGCGATCAGCAGCAGCACGTCACGATCCCTGGCGGGCAAGGCGGCCAGGGCGCCGGCCAGCTCACCCCGGACGGCCTGGGCGCTCACCCCGGCGGCCACCCGGTCGGCCGGCGACTCCACCTCGGCCTCGACGGGGGTGCGCAGCAGGGCGCGGTAGCGGGCGGCCTCGCGGCGGTGGTGCCGGGAGACGAGCTTGGTGAGGATGCCGAAGAGCCAGGGCCGCGCGTCCGGGTAGGCCAGGTCGTAGCTCCGCCGGCGGGAGAAGGCGATCAGGAACGTCTCGCCGACGAGGTCTTCGGCGGGCTCGGGGCCGAGGCGTTTGGAGACGTACCGGTAGAGCATGGCGGAGTAGCGGTCGAAGAGCTCCGCGAACGCCTCGGGTTCGGTCAGCGAGGCGCTCACGAGCTCCGAATCCGCACCCCTGGTGGCGGGTTGCGTGATCATCTCCGCCCTTCTGTGGGAAATCGGTCACGCATGTCTTGCCGCAACCCGCCGTCCGGGTTCACGCGGCGCCTACAGCTCCTTGAGCTGGCCCCCGTCGACGACGAGCTCGGCGCCGGTCGTGCTGCCCGAGCGCGGTGAGACCAGCAGGGCGACCGCGTCGGCGATCTCCTGCGGGTCCACGAGCCGCCCGGTGACCAGCCGCATCATCTCAGGAGCGACCTTGGCGACGACGTCCTCCTTCGTCGCCCCCACCATGGCCCCCATGACCTCGGCGGCGCCGCCCGGCTTGGTCCACCAGTCGGTGAGCGCCGCACCGGCCACGAGCGTGTTCACACGCACGCCCTGCGGGCCGTACTCCTCGGAGAGGGCCTTGCCCAGGAAGCTCACGGCGGCCTTGGCGGCGCTGTAGTCGACGTTCATGGCGCCGGGCTGCCGGGCCATGGTGGAGGAGACGTTGACGATCGAGCCGCCGCCCCGCTCCACCATGGTGGGCAGGGCGGCGCGGATCATGCGGACGACCGAGAACAGGTTGAACTCGAACATCGCCTGCCAGTCCTCGTCGTCGGGCGTCATGAACCCGAGGCGCGGCAGCGTCGCCCCGGGCGGCGGCCCGCCGGCGTTGTTGACCAGGATGTCCAGTCCACCGAACTCCGCCACGGCCCGCGACACGATCCGCGCGTGCTCTTGCGGGTCCATCAGGTCGGCGGCCACGTGCACGACCTCGCCGGGCAACCCGTCGGTACGGTGTCGCGAGACCGCCACGACGTGCGCGCCCTCCGCGGCCAGGGTGCGCGCGACGGCCAGGCCGATGCCCTTGGACGCGCCGGTGACGACGGCGACGCGGCCGGAGAGCTGAAGATCCATGAGGGTTCCCTTCGGTGTTCAGCGAGTGAATCGCTCCTTCGAACACCGCCGGTGCCCCTCAGGTTTCACATGAAGGGCGGGAAGGCATGACCCCTGCGGAGCCGCAGCGCGTTGAGCAGTTGCTGGATGACCTCGCGCACGTGGTCGGTGAGATTGAACACCACCATGGGATCGTCGGCCGCCGACGGCTCGTAGTCGTCGGTGCGGATGGGCTCGCCGAACTCGATCATCCACTTGGACGGCAGCGGCACCAACCCCAGCGGTCCGAGCAGCGGGAAGAGCGGCGTGATCGGCAGATAAGGCAGGCCCAGCAGCCGGGCCAGCGACTTCAGATCGCCGATCTTGGGATAGATCTCCTCGGCGCCCACGATCGCGACCGGCACGATGGGCACGCCCGCGCGGATCGCCGAGGCCACGAAGCCGCCGCGGCCGAACCGCTGCAGCTTGTAGCGCTCGGAGAAGGGTTTGCCGATGCCCTTGAAGCCCTCGGGGAACACCCCGACCAGCTCTCCCCCGCGCAGCAGCCGGTCGGCGTCCTCGGGGCAGGCCAGCGTGTGGCCCGTCTTGCGGGACAGGTGGCTGAGCACCGGAAGCTGGTAGACCAGGTCGGCGCCGAGCAGCCGCAACGGCCGGCCGGCCTCGTCGTGCAGCGCGAGCTGCATCATCAGCGCGTCGAACGGAAGCGTGCCCGAGTGGTTGGCCACGATGAGCGCGCCGCTCTCCTCGGGCACGTTCTTCAGCTCGACCGTCTCCACCCTGAACCAGTTGGTGTAGAGCGGCCTGATCAGCTCCAGGAGCACCTTGTCGGTCAGCTCGGCGTCGTAGCCGAACTCGTCGATCTCGTAGTCGCCCGAGATCCGCCGGCGGATGAAGGCCAGCATCTCCGCCACCGGATCGGGCTCCTCGTAGGACGGCGCCGCGCTGATCGGGATCACGCGGGCCTCCTCAGCGGGAACGCTCAACTACGCACACCTCCGAACGGGTGCAGGCCGCGCGAGCGCAGGAAGTCGTCGAAGGCGGCCCCGGTCGTGAACTTGGGTTTCCACCCGAGCGTGGCCTCCAGCCGGGCGGTGTCGACCGCGCGGCCGTGAGACATCAGCCTGAGCTGCTCGGGCGAGTATTCGACCAGGCCCATCCTGCGAGCGACGTTGCCCAGCACCTTGAAGGCGGGCGAGAACACCGGCAACGACGGCCGTCCCGCCCTCCTGGCGCACTGCGAGAGCAGCAGCACGCCGGCCCCGGCCACGTTGAACGTGCCGGGATGGTCCTCCGTCGCCATCCGGCGCAGCACCTCGACCGCGTCGTCCTCGTGGACGAACTGCAGCCGGGGGTCGAAGCCGAACACGGTCGGCAGCACCGGCTGGGTGAAGTAACGCGTCAGCGGTGACTCGACGCCGGGACCCATGAAATTGACGAAACGAAGCAGTGACACCGTCACGTCGGGACGGCGCCGCGCGAAGCCTCGCACGTAGCCCTCCACCTCGACGGCGTCCTTGGCATAGCCGTGGCTGGGGCCGTCGTGCGGCTCCAAGTCCTCGGTGAACACCGCGGGATCCCGCGGCGACGAGCCGTAGACGGCCGTGGTGGAACGCACCACGACGCGCCGCACGGTCGCCGACCGCTGGCAGGCACCAAGCAGTTGCATGGTGCCGATCACGTTGTGCTCCTTCATGGCCACCCGGCCCCCGCTCCTCGACGGAGCGCTGACCAGGCTCATGTGCACAACAGTGTGAATATCCGCGGCCGCGATCACCTGTGCGATGTCGGGGCTACGCAGATCCACCCGGACGAACTCCGTCCGGCCCAGGGAGATGCCGCCATCGCGCGTCAGCGAGGGCGGCGGCACGGTGTCAACTCCTATGACGCGGCTGATGTCCGGGGCTGCCGCCAGAACGCTTGCCACCCGGGCGCCTATGTGGCGCGAGACCCCGGTGACAAGCACGGTGTGGGTCATCAGCGCGCCTCACAGCTGCGTAGGTTACTTCTTGTTACGCCGCTGGATGCGCGTCTTCTTGAGCAGCTTGCGGTGCTTCTTCTTAGCCATCCGCTTGCGGCGCTTCTTGATCACAGAGCCCACGGGACCCCCACTGTTTGTTGCAAGTCTGAACCGGAGTGCGAGCGCACACCGGCTCACAGACTACCGGCGATCGACGGTAGATCGCCCCATTGGGGGGTGAGAGCCCGGTCGCGCCGCGGCGGACCGGGCCTCTCCCGCGACAGCATTCACGACACGATCTTTCATGCCGCTACTTCAACCTGCCTCGATGTAGGCCTCCCGAAGATAGTCGTGTACCGCCTGCTCAGGCACCCTGAACGACCGGCCTACTCGGATGGCCGGGAGCTCGCCAGAGTGGACGAGCCGGTACACCGTCATCTTGGACACCCTCATGACCGTGGCCACTTCCGCCACGGTCAGGAACTTCACCTCACTGAGAGGTCTTTCGCCTGCACCCATCGGACGCCTCTTCCGCACGTGTTTCCGGGTTATCCCCACTGGTGCCATTGCTCACGCACGTGTACTGCCGTCAGCGTAAGTCGGGACTCCGAGTGCGCAAACCCCCTATTTTCTCAGTAGACGGAGCCACCTGTCAGCCGAACCAGCGAAATCGCTGGCCAACAGCCTGGCTGAGCACCGTACCTGGACGTTGGAACTGTCCAAGTTGCCACACATAAGAGTCTCCGGAGCGCCCTCAAAAGTTGGCAAAGGGACAGCGAGCCCCTTGGAATGCAGGCGCGAAAAGACAGTATGGGGATGACCGAATCGGACTCAAAGGGCTCGTGAGACCTGAGTGACGAGACGGTCGGTCAGCGGAGCGTAATATCTCGGTAGCACGTTGTCGTCAAGCGGCACGACCACATCAAGTTTCCCCTCCGCCTCGCCGACGAACAGCCCGGGGTCGTTGCTGTCCGCGAACGCCACGGTCGGCACTCCGGCCTCTCCGGCCGCTCCCGCCCAGCCGTGGTCGGCGATCACCAGGTCGGGCTTGTCCCCGTTGAGCTCGCCGAGCATGTATCGCATCGGGGCCGCGTCGTGGGTGTGCACGAAGCCGCCCCGGTCATCGAGCATCGCGACGCCCTCCATGTAGCGGATCCCGCGCGGCCGGCCGAAGTTCGACCCCACGTACGTCCAGCCCTCGGCCGGCGTCATGAGCAGCGCGCCACGCTCGGCGCAGAGCCTGGCCAGCGGCATGTGGATGGCGAGCAGCCCGGTCGGGTGCCCGGTGGCGAACAGCACCCGCGGGTGATCCCGCGACAGCACCGAGGCGATGCGCTCGGCCATGGCGTCGATCGCGTCGATCGTCAGGTCGGGGTCGATGGTGTCCTGGCCCCAGCGGTGGTCGGGGTCGGAGACCACGCCCGCGGACTTGGCCATCAGCGCGAGGATGTCCCGGTACGGCCACGGCTGGTCGTAGGTCAGGCCCAGCATGTAGTAGGGATCGCCGTTGGCCAGCGAGCTGTAGTGGTCGAGGTTGTTCTCACGGGAGGTCGCGACATCGCCCGAAATACGGGTGTATACGAGGTGCTCGCGAAGGTCGTCGCGGCTCAGCACGGGCTCACTTTCTGGCTAGGGCATCGGGTCAAGACCGTGCAGGGGGAACACCGCATGTCGCGTGGCCAACACCGAACGGTCTATGGGGTCCGCTGGGTCATAACCACCGGAGAAGGGATGAAATTCCGGATTTCGCCCATCTGTCATGGTAAGCGGTGGAGCTTCACCTGTACGTTCCCTGACCAACTGGCGCCATTCTTGACCCGTCGGAGTCGATGGATCGACGGGATGACCCGCCGCCTCGGCGATGAGGTGTGTCCACGCCCGCGGCACGACCTGCACCAGCTCGTAGCCGCCGCCCCCGGTCGCGATCCACCGGCCGCCCGCCGTCTCGTGGGCCAGGCGGTGCAGGGCGGCGTACGCGGTCCGCAGGCCGTCCAGGCTGAGCATCAGGTTGGCCAGCGGGTCGAGCGCGTGGCTGTCGCAGCCGTGCTGCGTGACCAGGATCTCCGGCTGGAACTCGCGCAGCAGCGGCGGCACCACCGCGTCGAAGGCCCGCAGCCAGCCGGAGTCGCCGCAGCCGGCCGGGAGCGCCACGTTGACCGACGTGCCCTCGGCGCCGGTCTCCTCGGGGAACCCGGTGCCGGGGAACAGCGTGCGCGGGCTCTCGTGCAGGCTGATCGTCAGCACCCGGGGGTCGTCGTAGAACATCGCCTGGACGCCGTCGCCGTGGTGCACGTCCACGTCCACGTACGCGATGCGGCCGGCCCCCCGCGCGAGCAGCCACGCGATGGCCAGCGCGGGATCGTTGTAGACGCAGAAGCCGCTGGCCGTCGCGGGCATGGCGTGGTGCAGCCCGCCGGCGACGTTGACCGCGTGCTCGGCCGCGCCCTCCCAGACCGCGCGGGCTGCGGCCAGCGAGGCGCCGGCGATCAGCGCGGAGGCCTCGTGCACACCCTTGAACGCGGGATTGTCCGAGGTGCCGAGCCCGGCCTGGAAGTCGGGCAGGCCGGAGGCGGACACCCGCTTGACGGCCTCGATGTAGCCCGCCTCGTGGACCAGGCGCAGCTCGTCGTCGGTCGCGGGCTCGCAGCCGGCCACCTCGACCTGGTCGAGCACGCCGAGGTCGCGGGCGAGCGCCATGGTCAGCTCCACCCGGACGGGGGCGAGGGGATGGCCGGGACCGAAATTGTAGGAGATGAGGGCGTCGTCCCAGATCACCCGCGCCGACCGGCCCATGCAAACTCCTCCGCGTGTTCCCTCGTCTTGCGCCGACGTTACCGCAGCGCAGACGCCGCGTTGTAGCCCCGTGCGAAGGGGGAAAATCTGGTGAGATTTCTGAGATGTCGGTGGCTTAGTGTTACCACGTGCGCCCGGCGCGAACCCTCCTCAAGGTCATCCGCTTTTTCAGACGCCCCAAAGTCTTCGACACGACCCTGGTGATCGTCCTCTCCCTCCCACCGGTCCTCGCTGCGCCCGTCCTGCTCTACCTGGGCACGATCGCGGACCTGGCGGGCGGGGCGGTCTACCTGGCGGGCATGGCGTGCCTGCTCGCGCGGCGTGGCCGGCCGGTCCTCGTAGCGGCACTCGTGGTCGCGATCGACGCCGCGGGCCTCACCACCGGCCTTACCCGGAGCGTCAACGTGCCCACGGCCATCGCCCTGTACAGCGTCGGCCGCTACACCTCCGGCCGCACGACCGTGATCATCTCGGCGGCCGCGTACGCCGTCTACGCGGCGGTGCTGGAGTGGTCAGGGCCGGGCGCGGGCGCCTGGCTGGGGGCCGTGTTCCTGGTCGGCGTGCCGGTGGGGATCGGCCAGATCGTCCGGCTCCGCGCCGAGCTCGCCGAGCGCGGCCGGCGCGAGGCCGCCGACGACGCGGTCCGCACCGAGCGGCGGCGCATCGCCAGGGAGCTGCACGACGTGGTCGCCCACCACATCACCGTGATCAACGCCCTGGTCGGCGGCGCGCGGGCCACGCTCCCGCCGGAGCAGGAGGTCACCAGGAACGCGCTGGAGAGCGCCGAGCAGACCGCCCGCCAGGCGATGTCGGAGATGCGCCACCTGCTCGACGTGCTCAGGGCCGACGGCAAGGAGGAGCCCGACGCGGCGACCGGGGTGGGCGCCGACCGACTGCCCGAGCTGATCAAGGAGGCGGGATCCGCCGGCCTGCCCGCCCGCCTGTCGGTCACGGGGGAGCCCGTGGCGCTGCCCGCGGCGGTGGACCACGCCGTCTACCGGATCGTGCAGGAGGCGCTGACCAACACCCGCAAACACGCGCTCAGCGCCAGGGCCGAGGTCCTGCTGACGTACGCGTCGGCGGCCGTGGAGGTCGAGGTGATCGACGACGGCCTGGCCAGGGACCCGGACGTGATCGGCGGCATGAAAGGCTCGGGCACGCCGGGGTTCGGGCTGGGCGGCATGGCCGAGCGGGTCGCGCTGTGCGGCGGCCAGCTCTCCACCGGCCCCCGTCCAGAAGGAGGTTTCCGCGTGCACGCCCGTCTTCCCCTGGAGCAGCCATGACCTCTCAGGAGCGGATCAGGGTGCTCCTCGTCGATGACCACGAGCTGGTGCGCAAGGGGTTCAGGCTGATGCTCGACGCCCAGCCCGACCTCAGCGTGGTCGGCGAGGCCGGCGGCGGCCGCCGGGCCGTGGAGCTGAGCAGGCGGCTGCGGCCCGACGTGGTGCTGATGGACCTGCACATGCCGGACCTCGACGGGGTGCGCGCCACCGAGCTGATCACGTCGGAGCTGCCGCGGGTGCGGGTGCTCGCGCTGAGCACGTTCGACCTGGACGAGAACGTGGTCGCGGCCCTGCGGGCCGGCGCCGACGGCTTCCTGCCCAAGGACGTCTCGCCGGAGGAGCTGATCGAGGGCGTACGCGTGGTGCACCGCGGCGAGTCGGCCGTGGCGCCGCGCCTGCTGACCCGGCTGATCGGTACGTTCGTCCGCTCGTCGCGCCCCAGGGCGGTCCCCGCCGAGCTGAACGGGCTGACCGAGCGCGAGCGGGAGATCCTCGTGCTGATCGCCCGCGGCCGCTCCAACCCGGAGATCGCCGCCGACCTGTCCGTCTCCCCCTCCACCGTCAAGAACCACGTGACGAGCCTGTTCGCCAAGATCGGTGTGAGGGACCGCGCGCAGGCGGTGATCGTCGCGTACGAGGCCGGCCTGGTCCACCCTGGAGAGTAGGACCAGAGTCCTACCGTCCCGCCCGGAGAACCGGTCCAGGGCAGGACGAAATCCGGCGCCCGCGACGGCACGCTGGGATCCATGACCGCGATTCGAGCCACGAACCTGAGCAAACGCTACGGCGGCACCCTCGCCGTGGCGGACCTGTCGTTCGACGTCCAGCCCGGACAGGTGACCGGCTTCCTCGGTCCCAACGGCGCGGGCAAGTCCACCACCATGCGGATGGTCCTCGGGCTCGACCGGCCCTCGGGCGGCTCGGTGCTCGTGGACGGCCGGCCCTACCACGAGCTGCGGCGCCCGCTGCACAAGATCGGCGCGCTGCTGGACGCCAAGGCCGTGCACGGCGGGCGCAGCGCGTACAACCACCTGCTGGCCATCGCCCAGAGCAACGCCATCCCGGCGAGCCGGGTGAGCGAGGTGCTGGAGATGGTGGGCCTGCGGGAGGTCGCCAAGCGGCGGATCGGCGGGTTCTCGCTGGGCATGTCGCAGCGGCTGGGCATCGCCGCGGCGCTGCTCGGTGATCCGGAGATCCTGCTGTTCGACGAGCCCGTCAACGGGCTCGACCCGGACGGCATCCTGTGGATCCGCACGCTCATGCGCAGGCTGGCCGGTGAAGGGCGGGCGGTGTTCGTCTCCAGCCACCTGATGAGCGAGATGGCGCAGACCGCCGACCACCTGATCGTGATCGGCAAGGGGCGGATGATCGCCGACACGAGCGTGGCGGAGTTCATCGGGCGCAGCTCGCAGGCCTACGTACGTGTGCGCTCGCCCCGGCTGGCCGAGGTCGCCGAGCTGGTCAAGGTGGGCGAGCCGCACGCCGACCACCTGCGGGTGACCGCCATGAGCACGCTGGAGATCGGCACCCTCACGGCACGGGCCGGGATCCCGCTGGAGGAGCTGACGGTCGTGCGGCCCTCGCTCGAAGCGGCCTACATGGAGCTGACCAAGGACAGCCTGGAGTTCACGTCATGACGCACATCCTCAGGTCCGAATGGACCAAGATCCGATCGGTCCGCTCCACCGTGTGGACGCTGGCCGTCACGGCGCTGCTGATGCTCGGCATCGGCGCGCTGATCAGCGGCGCGGCCGCGGGCTCGACCGACGAGCCGATCCCCGGCGACCAGACGATCACGCTGAGCCTGACGGGGATCATGTTCGCGCAGCTCGCCATGGCCACGCTGGGCGTCCTGGTGATCTCCAGCGAATATCGTACGGGTGGCATCCGCACGTCCCTCATGGCCGTGCCCAGGCGGCTGAGCCTGCTGACCGGCAAGGTCGTGGTGTTCACGGTGGTGGCGTTCGTCGTCTCCACGATCGCGTCGGCCGCCGCGCTCGCGCTCGGCGCGCTGATCACGCAACCGCCGTCGATCGACCTGGCCGAGGCCGCGTCGAAGGCGCTCGGGGCGGGCCTCTACCTCACCGCGTGCGGCCTGTTCGGGCTGGCGCTCGGCGCGGGGATCCGGCACACGCCGGGGGCGATCGTCTCGGCCATCGCGCTGATGCTGGTGCTGCCCCAGATCGCCGGCCAGTTGCCCGGGCAGTGGGGCAAGGTCGTGGGCGACTACTTCACCACCAACGCCGGGGCGCTGATCGCGCTCCGGCTCCGCGAGAGCGACCTTGGCCCGTGGAGCGGGTTCGGCGTCTACCTCGTGTGGATCGCGGTGACCATGGTGGTGGGAGCGGTGCTGCTCCAGCGCCGCGACGCCTGACCTCATGGGACCCGCCGCCGCCCCGCGCGCCACCTCATTCGGCGCGCGGGGGTTCGCCGCCGTGTATGCCGCCTCATTCGGCGCGCAGGGCGACGACCGGGTCCAGCCGGCCCGCGCGCCGCGCCGGTGCCACCCCGAAGAACACCCCCACCGCCGCCGACACCCCGAACGCCAGCGCGATCGACCACCACGTGATCGACGCGGGCACCTCGGTGAAGGCCGCGATGGCGACCGCGCCGCCCACCCCGAGCAGGATCCCCACGAGCCCGCCGATCGTGGTCAGCAGCACCGCCTCGATGAGGAACTGGGCCAGGATGTCGCGCTGCCTGGCTCCCAGCGCCTTGCGCAGCCCGATCTCGCGGGTGCGCTCGCGCACGCTGACCAGCATGATGTTCGACACGCCCACGCCGCCGACCAGCAGCGAGATGCCCGCGATCGCGGCCAGCACCCCGGTGAGCATGCCGAGCACGCTGCCGATCGTGCCGAGCAGCGCCGTCTGCGTGACCGCCGAAAACTGCTCGCCCGGATACCTCGTCCGCAGCGCGGCCGTCACCTTGTCCGACAGCGGGTCGATCTCGTCCGGCCCGGAGGCGCCGACCGCCAGGCCGTTGATCCGCTCGATCCCGAGCAGCCGCTGCGCCGTCGTCACCGGGATGTGGATCTCCTGGTCGCGGGAGAGCCCGAACGTCTGCCCGACCGTGGCGTAGACCCCCACCACCCGGAACCTCGCCCCCGACACCGTCACCTGCCGCCCGATCGGGTCGAGGTCGCCGAACAACCGGTCGGCCACCTCCGAGCCCAGCACCGCGACCCGGCGCCGGGTGTCCACGTCGGTCTCGGTCAGCGGGCGGCCCTTGGCCACCGGCCGCTCGAAGATGTTGACCAGGTTCTGGTCGGTGCCGATCACCGTGACGAACGCCTCGACCCGGCCCACGCGTACGGTCTCGCCCGACTGCAGCGATACCGTCACCTTCGACGGATCGCCGACCACGCGCCGCACGTAGGCGACGTCGGCCAGGCCGAGCTTGCTCTGCGTCGGGGCGGCGCCCAGGGTGAGGCGGCCGGGCACGACCAGGATGATGTTCGTGCCGAGACCGGAGATCTGCTTCTCGATCTCGTCCTTCGCGCCCGTGCCGATGGCCACCAGCACCACCACGGCCAGCACGCCGATGATCACGCCGAGCATGGTCAGCACGCTGCGCATCCGGTTGACGCGTAACGCCTCCAGCGCCATGGCCAGCGCCTCGGTCGTCTTCATGCCGTGTCCAGTTCGATCAGCCCGTCCCGTACGTGGATCTGCCGCCTGGCGTGGGCCGCGATCTCCGGCTCGTGCGTGACGAGCACCACGGCCATGCCGCCCTCCCCGTTGAGCCGGTCCAGGATGGCCATGACCTCGGCGCCGTTGGCCGTGTCGAGGTTGCCCGTGGGCTCGTCGGCCAGCAGCACCTGGGGCTCGCCGACCAGCGCCCTGGCGATGGCCACGCGCTGCTGCTCGCCGCCGGACATCTGGGACGGCCGGTGCTCCAGGCGGTGCCCGAGCCCCACGGCCGCCAGCGCCTCCCTGGCCCTGGCGCGCCGCTCGGCCCGGCCGACCCCCCGGTAGACCAGTGGCAGCGCCACGTTGTCCAGCGCCGTCGTCCTGGCCAGCAGGTGGAAGGACTGGAAGACGAAGCCGATCGTCTTGTTCCGCAGCTCGGCCAGGTCGGTGTCGGACAAACCGGAGATCTCAATGCCGTTGATCTTGAGGGCGCCGGAGCTCGGCCGGTCGAGGCAGCCGAGCAGGTGCATGAGCGTGGACTTGCCCGACCCGGACGGGCCGACGACGGCGGCGAACTCGCCCCGGTCGACGCGCAGCGACACGCCGCGCAGCGCCGCCACGGCCACGCCGTCGAGCTGGTAGATCCTGGTGAGGTCCACCGCTTCGATGGCGGGGGTCATGCGTGTGGGAGGCATGGCGGGCGGCGTGGGAGGCGCGGCGGGGGTCATGGGAGATGCTGCCCCTGCCGTACGGAGTCCGCGCCCCTGACCACGATGCGGTCCCCCACCGACAGCCCGCTCAGCACCTCGACCACGGCGTCCCCCTGGGCCCCGAGCTTGACCACGCGCCGCTCCGCAACCCCGTTCCTGACCGCCCAGACGACGCTCTCGCGCCCGCTGGACACGATCGCGGAGGCGGGCGCGGACACGGCGGACGGCGACTCCCGCACGGTCAGCCGCGCGACGGCGCTCATGCCCGGCTTGGGGGTGGGCGCCGCGGAGCCGTCGTCGAACGTGCCGCGACCGAGCGTCAGCCGCACGGGGTAGCTCACGCCGCCCGTGGTGCCCTCCATGGGGGTGACGCCGATGCCGGTCACGGCGGCCGCGTAGGTGCCGCCCGGCACCGCGTCCAGCTCCACCGCCGCCTTGACGCCCCGCTTCACCAGCAGCACGTCCGTCTCGTCCACGTCGGCGTCCAGGGTCAGCTCGGACACGTCGGTGACGGTGACGATCGTGTCGCCCGCGGAGACGGGGACGCCGGCCGCGACCGGTGTCCCCGTCGGGGAGCCGGTCTGGGGCAGGGCCGGGAGCTCCCGCCCGCCGGTGGGGAGCTGTCCGAGCAGCCCCTCCACCCCGCTCGGCCCGCCGCCGGAGGTGCGGCCCAGCGTGACCACGCCGTCGAACGGGGCCTTGAGCGTCAGCGAGTCCACCGTGCGCTCCGCCACCGCGGCCGCGGCCCTGGCCTGCGACTTCGAGGCGGCCTGCAGCGAGGCCATGGAGCTGGACAACCCGCTGGTCACGCCGGACAGGACGCCGCCGATGGAGCGGTTGAGCTGGGCGGTGATCGAGGCCAGGGCCTTGCTCTGCGCCTCGTGCTGAGTGCGGGCCAGGTCGATGGCGTTAACGAGTTGCCTGCGTACTCCGGTGTCCTCGACCTTCCTCGCCTCCTCGCGGGCCTTGGCGAAGTGGGCGGCCACCTTGCGGTCGAAGGTCCTGGTGTCGAGTGACGGCAGCCGTACGCTCGGGGCGATCCCGGCGGGGGCGGGCGTCCTGGCGGCCTGACGGGCCTGCTTGAGCTGGTCCTGGGCCTGGGGTGAGCGGATCTTGGCGAGGATCTCGCCCTTGCGGACGCGGTCGCCCTCACGGACGTGGAGCCTGGCGATCGTGCCCTGAGCGGGCGAGCGCAGCGTGGCCGAGGCGCGCGCCCCGATCGTGGCGGGGGCCTCGACCACCTCGGTGACCGGGGCACGCCTGACGTCTCCGACCTGGACGGTGGACGGCTCTTCTGACGTGCAGCCGGTCAGTGTCAAAAGGACGAGCAGCGGCGCGAGGCCGCGACGTAACGTCACCCGACCCATCGTAGGAGCCACGTCCCCGGGTCACGCGCCGCCCACCCGCACAAGCGACCGCTCGGGTCCCAGACGCGCGATCCCAGACCCGCGGCCCAGGACTCTGAAGGGTCAGGACTCCGGGGGTTCAGGACTCCGGGGGTTCAGCCGGAGGCGAGTTGGCGGCCGCGGTCGCGGGCGGCCTCGATGGCGGCCAGGAACGCCGCCCGCACGCTGTGCCGCTCCAGCTCGGCGATGGCCGCGATCGTGGTGCCGCCGGGCGAGGTGACGGCCTCGCGCAGGATCACCGGGTGCTCGCCCGAGTCACGCAACATCACCGCGGCCCCCACGATGGACTGGGTGACCATGTCGAGCGCGGCCGCCCGCGGCATGCCGAGCAGGATGCCCGCGTCGACCATGGCCTCCACCAGGTAGAAGAAGTAGGCGGGTCCGCTGCCGGACAGCGCCGTGGCGGCGTCCTGCTGGGACTCGGGGATGCGCAGCACCTTGCCCACGGGGCTCAGCAGCCCCTCGGTGCGCTGAAGGTGCTCCTCGCCGGCGTGCGCGCCCGCCGAGATCACGCTCATGGCCTCGTCGAACTTGATCGGCGTGTTGGACATCACCCGGACCACGGGGACCTCGACGCCCAGCCGCTGCTCCACGAACGACGTCGTGATGCCGGCCGCCGCCGTGATCACCAGGCGGTCGGCGGGCACGTAGGGGGCGATCTCGGCCAGCAACGTCGCCATGTCCTGCGGCTTGACCGCGAGGATCAGCGTGTCGGCCGCCTTGGCGGCCTCGGAGTTGGCGACCGTGCGCACGCCGTAGGCCTCGCGCAGCGCCTGCGCCCGCTCGGCCCGGCGGGTGGTCACCATGATGTCGTGCGGCTCGAACCCGGCACGCAGCAACCCCGACAGCAGGGCCTCCCCCATCTTGCCGGTGCCCAGAATCGCAATCATCCTGGCAGCCTATCCGGCTAGCCGCGGGACATCAGGGACCGGAGGAAGAAGGCCAGGTTGCGGGGACGCTCGGCCAGGCGGCGCATGAGGTAGGCGTACCAGTCGGCGCCGTAGGGGACGTAGACCCGCATCCTGGCGCCCAGCCCTGCCAGGCGGGCCTGCTCGGAGGGGCGCACGCCGTAGAGCATCTGGTATTCGAAGCCGGTCGGGTCGCGGCCGTCGAGCACGGCCAGCGTGGAGGCGATCCGCACCAGCCGCGGGTCGTGGGTGGCGACCATGGGGTAGCCGGTGCCCGCCATGAGGACCTTGAGGCACCGTACGAACGAGCGGTCGATGTCGGCGGCCGAGGCGTAGGCGCCGGGCGCGGTGTAGGCCCCCTTGCACAGGCGCACGCGGGCCCCGCCCAGCTTCTCGCAGCGATCCAGCGAGTCCGGCAGGTAGGCCTGCACCACCACGCCCACGTCGGGATGGTCCCTGCGCAGGGCGGCGTGCACGGCGTGCAGCCCGGCGATGGTGTCGTGCTCCTCGGCGTCGAGCGTCACCGTGAGCTTTCTGGAGGCGGCGGCCCGGCAGATGGCGGCGGCGTGGTCGAACGCGAGCCGCTCCGACAGCCGCAGCCCGAGCGCGGTCAGCTTGACCGACACGTCGGCGCCCGCGGGCAGCAGGTCGAGCAGCGACAGGTAGGCGGACACGGCGCGCTCGGCCTGTGCCCGCTCGGTCACCTCCTCGCCGAGGTGGTCGACGGTGACGAGCAGCCCGCGGCTGGTCAGCTCGCGAACCGTCGCGCCGATGTCGTCGGCGACGTAGCGCGCGACCACGTCCTTGGTCACGGGCGAGGAAGTGATGACGCGCTCTGCGCGTCGACTCTTGGAGACGGCGAGCATGGCCTGACGGAGCACGGGAACCACACTAACCCCGGGCCTGGCTGAACCGGGGCCCCACGTGATTCGTCCTAAGGGGTATGCGGACAATGACAGCGACTCCTGTCGCCGGGACAATGCTGGCAGTAAGCCTGGTGCTCGCGACGGGTTGCGGCACCGCCCCGCCCGCCGAGCGGGCCGCTCCCGCGACCACGGCGAGCAAGCCCCCGGTCGTGGCGGACCCCGTCACCACCACGCCCACGAAGGGCCCAGAGCCGGTCAAGCCCACGGGCAACGCGATCAACGTCCACAAGACGCGCTGGACCAAGGCCACGCCGGTCGCCAAGGGCAGGCAGGTCAAGCTCACCTGGTGGTCGGGCGTGGCCCCGTGCACGGTCCTGGACGAGGTCAAGGTGAAGGAGACCGCCAAGAGGGTCACGATCACCCTGTACGAGGGCACCTCCCCCAAGGCCAAGAACGTCTCCTGCATCATGATCGCGGTCGAGAAGACCACGACGGTCAAGCTCAAGAAGGCCCTGGGCAAGCGCAAACTGGTCGACGGCGCCAAATAACCAGACCTGTCCAACATCGGACATCCCTGGTGACAACGGATCGATTTGTTGCGATACATCGATCAGGCACCGGAGGCGTGGGGGCGTCGAGGGTGATGCCGCGCATCACTGGGGGGTCCCGTGAGACGTCTCTGTCACGCCCTGTCCTCGTTCCTGCTGTTATCCGTGGGCCTGGTCGCGCTGGCGAGCCCGCCGGCCCGGGCGCTGCCGGCCTCGTTCCAGAAGCAGACCGTGTTCAGCGGGCTGAACCACCCGTCGAACATCGAGTTCTCCCCTGACGGGCGCGTGTTCGTGGCGGAGAAGAACGGCCTGATCAAGGTCTTCGACTCGCTCACCGACACGACGCCGGCGACGTACGCGGACCTGCGCACGCAGGTGCACAACTTCTGGGACCGCGGCCTGCTCGGCCTGGCCCTGCATCCGGACTTCCCCGCCGACCCGCGCCTCTACGTGATGTACGCGTACGACGCCCTGCCCGGCGGCACGGCCCCGCGCTGGGGCACGCCGGGCGGCACCGACGATCCCTGCCCCACCCCGCCGGGCGCGACCGGCGACGGCTGCCTCGTCACGGGGCGCCTGTCCGTCATCTCCCCGTCCGGGGCCGAGACCCCGCTGATCACCGACTGGTGCCAGCAGCACCCCAGCCACTCCACCGGCGACCTGGAGTTCGCCCGGACGGGATGCTGTACGCCACCGCCGGCGACGGCGCCAGCTTCAACTTCGCCGACTACGGCCAGGACAACCTGCCCGGCTCGGACGTCACCCCGGACAACCCGTGCGGCGACCCGCCCTCGCCGGTCGGCACCGCGCTCGCGCCGCCCGGCGCGCAGGGCGGCGCGCTCCGCTCGCAGGACGTGCGCACCGGCGGCGACCCGGCCGGCCTCGACGGCACCGTGATCCGGATCAATCCGAACACGGGGGCGGCCGCCGCGGGCAACCCGAACGCCGGCAGCCCCGACCCCAACCTCGCCAGGATCGTCGCCCACGGCCTGCGCAACCCGTTCCGTCTCACGAACCGGCCGGGCACGTCCGAGATGTGGCTGGGCGAGGTCGGCTGGAACACGTTCGAGGAGATCAACCGGGTCGCCGACCCCACCGCCGGCGTCCCGAACTTCGGCTGGCCCTGCTACGAGGGCGCCGGCCGGCAGGGCGGCTACGACAACCTCAACCTGACCCTGTGCGAGAACCTCTACGCGGCGGGGGCGGCGGCTCACGCCCAGCCGTACTTCGCCTGGAACCACAACGCCCGCCCGGCCCCGAACGACCCCTGCCCGTCGGGCGGCTCCTCGGCCGGCGGCGTGGCCTTCTACGAGGGCGGCCGGTATCCGGACGCGTACGACGGCGCGCTGTTCCTGGCCGACTACAGCCGCCAGTGCGTGTGGGTGATGACCAGGGGAGCGAACGGCCTGCCCGACCCGGCGACCATCGCGAACTTCGACTCCGGCACGCCCACGGTCGAGCTGGAGATCGGCCCCGGCGGCGACCTGTTCTCCGTGGACTACGACCACGGCACGATCGTCCGCTACGTCTACGACAACGACCCGCCCACGGCGGTGATCAACGCGAGCGCGACGTCGGGCGTCGCCCCGCTGGCGGTGAGCTTCTCCGGCACGGGCTCGACGGACGGCGACGGCGACCCCCTCACGTACGCGTGGGACCTCGACGGTGACGGTGAGCTGGACGACTCCACCTCGGCCACCCCGTCGTTCACCTACACCCAGCCCGGCTCGTACGTGGTCCGGCTGCGCGTCGGCGACGGCCGGGGCGGCCAGGGCGACGCCACGGTCACGGTGAACGTGGACAACACCCCGCCCACGGCCGCGATCACCTCGCCCACCGCCGCGACGACGTGGGCGGTCGGCCAGACGATCGCCTTCTCGGGCACGGGCACCGATGCCCAGGACGGCACGATCCCCGGCTCGCGGATGAGCTGGACGCTCATCCTGCACCACTGCCCGGGCACCTGCCACGAGCACGAGATCACCACGTTCGCCGGCGCGGGCGGCTCCTTCCAGACCCCCGACCACGACTACCCCTCGCACCTGGAGCTGCGCCTGACGGCGACGGACGCCCACGGCCTGACGGACACCAGGAGCGTGCTGCTGCAGCCGCGCACGGTGAACCTGACCTTCCAGTCAACGCCTCCGGGCCTGCGACTCGGCTTCAACGGCGAGCAGGCGACCACGCCGTTCACGCGTACGGTGATCGTGGGCTCGGGCAACTCCGTGTCGGCGCCCTCGCCGCAGTCGGCGGGCGGGGAGAGCCAGTCCTTCGCGTCCTGGTCGGACGGCGGTGCCGCCATCCACCAGATCGTGGCGCCCGCCACCGCGACGACGTACACCGCCGTCTACGCCCCGGCACCAGCCGCGCCCGGCCTGGTCGCCGCCTATCCCATGAACGAGGGATCGGGCACCACGGTCGGCGACGCGTCCGGCCTGGGCAACACGGGCACGGTCACCTCCACCACCTGGACCTCCGCCGGTCGCCACGGCGGCGCCCTGTCCTTCAACGGCAGCTCCAGTTGGGTCACCGTCCCCGGCAATCCGAGCCTGGGCCTCACCAACGGCATGACCCTGCAAGCCTGGGTCCGCCCCACCACCCTCACGAGCTGGCGCACCGTCATCATGAAGCAGCACGCCGGCGGCCTCGCGTACGTCCTGGCGGCCAGCAGTGACGACGACCGTCCCCGGATCACCATTCACACCACCAGCGAGGGCGACCTCGGCGCGCCCGTCCGGCTCCCCCTCAACACCTGGAGCCATCTGGCCGCCACCTACGACGGCACCACCCTGCGCCTCTATGTCAACGGCGCCCAGGTGGCCCAGACCGCCAAGGCCGGCAACATCCGCACCGACACCGCCCCCCTCCGCATCGGCGGCAACAGCACCTGGGGCGAGCACTTCAACGGCCTCATCGACGAAGTCCGCGTCTACAACCGCGCCTTGACCCCCGCCGAGATCCAGACCGACATGAACACCCCGGTCAACTGAGCCACCCCCTCGCAGACCCTCGGCGCGCACCCACCGCACCGGGGGTCTGCCCCTGCGGAACCACCACCCGGCATGCCGCCGTTAGCCCGATGTGTACCTTTTCTTGGGAATGCGTCCCCGCTCATGAGGGTTGAGTCGAGTAGGCTCAAGTCGTTTGACAAGAACGACCACCATCACTAGCTTGAGTCCAACAGACTCAACTTTGACTACAAGGACGTACTCATGGCACGTGCGGTAGGTATCGACCTTGGGACGACCAACTCCGTCGTCTCGATCCTCGAGGGCGGTGAGCCCACCGTCATCGCCAACGCGCAGGGCTCGCGGACCACGCCGTCCGTGGTCGCCTTCGCGAAGAACGGCGAGGTCCTGGTCGGCGAGGTCGCCAAGCGGCAGGCCGTCACCAATGTGGACCGGACGATCCGCTCGGTCAAGCGGGAGATGGGCACCAACTGGTCCCAGGAGATCGACGGCAAGAAGTTCTCCCCGCAGCAGATCAGCGCCTTCGTGCTGCAGAAGCTGAAGCAGGACGCGGAGGCCTACCTCGGTGAGAAGATCACCGACGCGGTCGTCACCGTCCCGGCCTACTTCAACGACGCCCAGCGCCAGGCCACCAAGGAGGCCGGCACGGTGGCGGGCCTCAACGTGCTCCGCATCATCAACGAGCCCACCGCGGCGGCCCTCGCCTACGGGCTCGACAAGGAGCAGGACCAGACCATCCTGGTCTTCGACCTCGGCGGCGGCACCTTCGACGTGTCCCTGCTCGACGTCGGCCAGGAGGACGGCCACGGCTTCGTCGAGGTCAAGGCCACCTCCGGTGACAACCACCTGGGTGGTGACGACTGGGACCAGCGCGTCGTGGACGAGCTGGTCAAGCGCTTCCAGAACGCGCACGGTGTCGACCTGGCCAAGGACAAGATGGCGCTCCAGCGCCTGCGCGAGGCGGCCGAGAAGGCCAAGATCGAGCTGTCCAGCCAGTCCGAGACCAACATCAACCTGCCCTACATCACGGCGTCGTCCGAGGGCCCCCTGCACCTGGACGAGAAGCTCACCCGCAGTGAGTTCCAGCGCATGACGGCCGACCTGCTCGAGCGGACCAAGGGCCCGTTCCACCAGGTCATCAAGGACGCCGGCATCAAGGTCGCGGACATCGCGCACGTGGTGCTGGTCGGCGGCTCGACCCGCATGCCCGCCGTCTCCGAGCTGGTCAAGGAGCTGACCGGCGGCAAGGAGCCCAACAAGGGCGTCAACCCCGACGAGGTCGTGGCCATCGGCGCCGCGCTCCAGGCCGGCGTGCTCAAGGGCGAGGTCAAGGACGTCCTGCTGCTCGACGTGACCCCGCTGTCGCTGGGCATCGAGACCAAGGGCGGCATCTTCACCAAGATCATCGAGCGCAACACGACGATCCCGACCAAGCGCTCCGAGGTCTTCACCACGGCCGAGGACAACCAGCCGTCGGTGCAGATCCAGGTCTACCAGGGCGAGCGCGAGATCGCCTCGTACAACAAGAAGCTGGCCACGTTCGAGCTGACCGGCATCGCGCCGGCGCCGCGCGGCATCCCGCAGATCGAGGTCACCTTCGACATCGACGCCAACGGCATCGTCAACGTCTCCGCCAAGGACCTGGGCACGGGCAAGGAGCAGACGATGACGATCACCGGCGGCTCGGCGCTGCCGAAGGACGACATCGAGCGGATGATGCGCGAGGCCGAGTCGTACGCCGAGGAGGACAAGAAGCGCCGCGAGGAGGCCGAGGTCCGCAACAACGCGGACGGGCTGGCCTACCAGACGGAGAAGTTCCTCCGGGAAAACGACGACAAGGTCCCCGGCGAGATCAAGACCGAGGTCAACGACGCCCTGGCCGAGCTGAAGAAGGCTCTGGAGGGCACCGACACCGACGTCATCCGCACCTCCGCGGAGAAGCTCGCCACCGTCAGCCAGAAGATGGGCTCGGCGATCTACGCTCAGAGTCAGGCCCAGCAGGGCGGCGAGGGCGCCCCGCAGGACGCCGCCGCCGGCCAGGGCCAGCAGCAGAAGGCCGATGACGACGTGGTCGAGGCCGAGATCGTCGACGACGACCAGCCGAAGAAGGACCAGTGATGCCGCCGCGTGAAAACGGGCACGACGAGCCGGTGATCCGCGACAACCGCAAGATCGATCCCGAGACGGGGCAGGTGCGCGACACCACGGCCACGCAGGAGGCGCCGCACTCGGAGGCGGTGGAGGCGCAGGACGGCGAGCTGGCGGCCCAGCTCGCCGAGCGCACCTCCGACCTGCAGCGCCTCCAGGCGGAATACACCAACTACCGCCGGCGGGTCGAGCGCGACCGGGTCGCGGTTCGCGAGCAGGCCGTCGCCGGGGCGCTGACGGAGCTGCTGCCCGTGCTCGACGACATCGGCCGGGCCCGCGACCACGGCGAGCTGACCGGCGGGTTCGCGAAGGTGGCGGAGTCGTTGGAGGCGGCGGTCACCAAGCTGGGTCTCAGCCCCTTCGGCCAGAAGGGCGACCTGTTCGACCCGATGGTCCACGAGGCGCTGATGCACAGCTACTCGCCCGAGGTGACCGAGCCGACCGCGGTCGAGGTCCTGCAGCCTGGATACCGCATGGGGGACAGGGTGCTGCGCCCGGCGCGGGTGGCCGTCGCCGAGCCCGGGGAAGACGCCCCTCCTGCGTCTGATGACGACGACAACTAACACGAAGGGCTGTAAATGAGCACCAAGGACTACCTGGAGAAGGATTACTACGCCGTCCTTGGTGTGCCCAAGACCGCCACCGCCGACGAGATCAAGAAGGCCTACCGGAAGCTGGCCAGGCAATACCACCCCGACACCAACCAGGGCGACGCGACCAAGGAGACCAAGTTCAAGGAGGTCTCCGAGGCTTATGACGTCCTGTCCGACACCAAGCGCCGCAAGGAATATGACGAGGCGCGCACGCTGTTCGGGTCCGGGGTGGGCGGCCAGCGGCCCGGCGGTGGCGGTTTCCCGTTCGACTTCGGCGACCTGTTCGGCGGGACCGCCCAGGGCTCCGGCGGAGGTGCGAGTGGAGGGCTCGGCGACCTCTTCGGCGGGCTGTTCAACCGGGGCACCACCCGGACGACCACGACCACCAGGCCGCGTCGCGGCCAGGACATCGAGTCCGAGGTCACGCTGACGTTCACCGAGGCAGTCGAGGGCACCACCGTGTCGCTCAGGCTGACCAGCTCCGCCGCGTGCACCTCGTGCAGCGGCACCGGCGCCAAGGCGGGCACGACCCCGAGGGTCTGCCCGACCTGCGAGGGCACCGGCGCGGCCAGTCGCAACCTGGGCAATTTCGCCTTCTCCGAGCCCTGCCGCGACTGCAAGGGCCGCGGGCTGCTCGTGGACGACCCCTGCCCCGTGTGCGAGGGCAGCGGCCGCGCCAAGAGCACCCGCAACATCCAGGCCCGCATCCCCGCCGGCGTGGCCGACGGCCAGCGGGTCAAGCTCAAGGGCAAGGGCGCGCCGGGCGAGAACGGCGGGCCCGCGGGCGACCTCTACATCCAGACGCACGTCAAGCCGCACGCCGTGTTCGGCAGGTCGGGTGACAACCTGACGGTCACCGTTCCGGTGACGTTCACGGAGGCCGCGCTGGGCGCCGAGATCAAGGTGCCGATCCTCAAGGGGCTGCCGGTCACGCTGCGCATTCCCACGGGCACGCCCAACGGGCGCACGTTCCGCGTGCGTGGCCGGGGCGTCACCCGCAAGGACGGCACCAAGGGTGACCTGCTCGCCACTGTCGAGGTGCTCGTACCGAAGACGCTCGACGACAAGTCACGGGAGCTCCTCACGGAGTTCAACACCGCGACCGCGGGCGACGACCCACGCGCGGAGCTCATTCAGCGAGCCAGAAGCGAGTAGCCGATGGACGCCAACTATTTCGACCTGTCAGACGACACGCCCGTCTATGTGATCTCGGTGGCGGCGCAGCTCTCCGGTCTGCACCCGCAGACCCTGCGCCAGTACGACCGGCTCGGCCTGGTCAGCCCCGGGCGCACGGCCGGGCGTGGCCGCCTCTACTCGACACGCGACATCATCCAGCTCCGCGAGGTGCAGCGGCTCTCCCAGGAGGAGGGCATCAACCTCGCGGGCATCAAGCGGATCCTCGAGCTCGAGAACGAAGCTCTGCGGCTGCGTGAGGAGGTTCACCGACTGCGCGCCGAGATGCGCATGGTCAGAGCGCTGATCCGCTACGAGCTGCCACCGGGGGCCTAGAACAAGATGGACTACAAGCTCACCCAGAAGAGCCAGGAGGCGCTTTCGGGGGCCATGCGGCGTGCCGCCGCGGAGGGCAACCCCGAGATCGCCCCGGCCCACCTGCTGACCACGCTGCTCTCCCAGGCCGGCGGCACCGCCGTGCCGCTGCTGGAGGCCGTCGGCGCCGACTGGCGCACGCTGCGCGCCCGCGCGGAGGAGCAGCTCGCGGCGCTGCCCAAGGCGCAGGGCGCGACGGTGGGGGCGCCGTCGAGCTCCCGCCAGCTCCTCACCGTGATGAACACCGCCGCCCAGCACGCCAACCGCCTCGAAGACCTCTACGTCTCCACCGAGCACCTGCTCGTCGGCCTGGCGGCCGACGGCGGCCAGGTGGCCGAGCTGCTCAGGTCCCAGGGCGCCACGCCGCAGGCGCTGCTCGACGCGTTCGAGAAAGTACGCGGCCACGCCCGCGTCACCAGCGAGACCCCCGAGGACACCTACCAGGCGCTGCAGAAATACGGCGTCGACCTGACCGAGCGGGCCCGCAGCGGCAAGCTCGACCCGGTCATCGGCCGCGACACCGAGATCCGCCGGGTCATCCAGGTCCTCAGCCGCCGCACCAAGAACAACCCGGTGCTGATCGGCGAGCCCGGCGTCGGCAAGACCGCCGTCGTGGAGGGCCTGGCCCAGCGCATCGTGGCCGGCGACGTGCCCGAGTCGCTGCGCAACAAGCGGCTGATCTCGCTCGACCTGGGCGCGATGGTGGCCGGCGCGAAATACCGCGGCGAGTTCGAGGAGCGGCTCAAGGCCGTGCTCTCCGAGATCAAGGAGAGCGACGGGCAGATCGTGACGTTCATCGACGAGCTGCACACCGTCGTCGGCGCGGGAGCCGCCGAGGGCGCCATGGACGCCGGCAACATGCTCAAGCCGATGCTGGCCCGCGGCGAGTTGCGCATGATCGGCGCGACCACGCTCGACGAATACCGCGAGCGCATCGAGAAGGACCCGGCGCTGGAGCGGCGTTTCCAGCAGGTCTACGTGGGCGAGCCCACGGTCGAGGACACCATCGCGATCCTGCGCGGGCTGAAGGGCCGCTACGAGGGTCACCACCAGGTGCAGATCGCCGACGCCGCGCTCGTGGCCGCCGCGGCGCTGTCCGACCGCTACATCACCAGCCGCTTCCTCCCCGACAAGGCCATCGACCTGGTCGACGAGGCCGCCTCACGGCTGCGCATGGAGATCGACTCCCGCCCGGTGGAGATCGACCAGCTCCAGCGCAACGTCGACCGGATGAAGATGGAGGAGCTGGCTCTGTCCAAGGAGACCGACGAGGCCTCCGTCCAGCGGCTCGACCGCCTCCGCCAGGAGCTGGCCGACCGCCAGGAGGAGCTCAACGCCCTCGTCGGCCGCTGGGAGCACGAGAAGGCCGGGCTCAACAAGGTCGGCGAGCTGAAGAAGCAGCTCGACGAGGCGCGCGGCGCCGCCGAGCGGGCCCAGCGCGACGGCGACTTCGAGGCCGCCTCCCGGCTCATGTACGCCGAGGTGCCCCGGCTGGAGCAGGCACTGAAGGCCGCCTCCGAGGTCGCGCAGCCGGACAACTCCATGGTCAAGGAGGAGGTCGGCGCCGATGACATCGCCGAGGTGATCTCGTCGTGGACCGGCATCCCCGCCGGGCGGCTCCTGGAGGCGGAGACGGCCAAGCTGCTGCGCATGGAGCAGGAGCTGGGCAGGCGGCTCATCGGGCAGCAGCAGGCCGTCCAGGCCGTTTCGGACGCCGTACGGCGGAGCCGGGCCGGGATCGCCGACCCCGACCGGCCGACGGGCTCGTTCCTCTTCCTCGGCCCGACGGGCGTGGGCAAGACGGAGCTGGCCAAGGCGCTGGCGGAGTTCCTGTTCGACGACGAGCGGGCGATGACCCGCATCGACATGAGCGAATACTCCGAGAAGCACAGCGTGGCCAGGCTCGTCGGCGCGCCTCCCGGCTATGTCGGCTACGAGGAGGGCGGCCAGCTCACCGAGGCAGTCCGGCGGCGCCCGTACACCGTGGTGCTGCTCGACGAGGTCGAGAAGGCCCATCCCGAGGTGTTCGACATCCTGCTGCAGGTGCTCGACGACGGGCGGCTGACCGACGGCCAGGGGCGTACGGTCGACTTCCGCAACACGATCCTGATCCTCACCTCCAACATCGGCTCGCAGTTCCTCGTCGATCCCAAGCTGGACAACGGGGCCAAGCGGACGGCCGTGATGGGGGCGGTGCGCAACTCGTTCAAGCCGGAGTTCCTCAACCGGCTCGACGATGTGATCGTCTTCGACGCGCTCGGCTCGGAGGAGCTGGCGCGCATCGTCGACCTGCAGGTCGAGCGGCTGTCGCGGCGCCTGGCCGACCGCAGGCTGACCCTGGAGGTCACGCCCGCGGCCCGGGAGTGGCTGGCGCTGACGGGTTACGACCCGATGTACGGCGCCCGCCCGCTGCGCCGCCTCGTCCAGTCGGCCATCGGCGACAAGCTGGCCAAGTCGGTGTTGTCCGGCGAGATCGTGGACGGCGACAAGGTCCTGGTGGAGCTCACCGACGACGAGCTCGCCATCCAGCGCGGCTGACCTTTCCCCCGGAGCCCGGAGGTCCGACGGTCGGATCTCCGGGCTCCGGCGCGTCATGGCACGGTCATCACTCCGCGCGTTCGGTAAGGTTCGGCCCACTCTTCGGGCAAGCCGCGCTCGTGCGGCGAGCCGGGTGACTACGTTCAGCGTTCTGTCAGATCACGGAAATCGATCAGGGGGACGTGACGTGTCATCTCGGAAGGTCCGCAGCGTCTTGGCGGCGGCCGCTCTGGCCGCTGGTGTCTCCTGGCTGTCGGCGGGCCCCGCGGTGGCCCGCGCCTGCGCGCGGGCCGAGCCCTCGCTGCTGTCGGCCGCCTCCCTCGCCTCCGCCTGCGACGAGCACGCCAAGCTGCGGCCGAACGAGAGCGGCATGGGCAGCAGCCGGATGGTCACCAACGAGAGCATCGAGATGGCCATGGCCGCCGGGCGGCTCGCCAGGCAGCTCGGACTGACCGGCCTGGCGGCCGGCAAGACCGCGCTGGGCCCGGCCGACCTCGGCGGGACGGCGGCGACCTGGGGCATGCCGTCGCTGAGCGCGGCCTCGCCCGCGGTGTTCTCCGCCGTGCCCGGGCCGACCGGCATGCGGGACCTGTCGACGATGGCCGACATCCCGGCGCTGCCCAGCCTGCCCGAGCTGCCCAAGACCAACGTGCCGGCCGAGATGTCGTTCGATCACGGCCCCCACCACACCCGGATCTCGGGCTCCGGCGTCGAGTCCTCCCTGGACCCCGTCCGCCCGGTGCGCCAGGTCGGCTCCGAGGTCATCGGCACCCTGCTGCCCAAGGCGGCGAAGAGCGTGCCGGGCACCTCGATGCCGCCCGGCGGCGAGCTCGCCATGGACGGCTTCGCCGGCCTCACCCAGAACCTCGGACTCCCCCAGGGCCTCGGGCTGCGTTGAGCCCGCGGCCTATGAGCCATCCCGTCCGGGCGCGGACCGTGCCTGCCGCGCCCGGCTTCCGATGCCCGAAGGGGCCGCGACCACGCCAGCGCGGCCCCTTCGGCCCTTTCGCGGGCACATGACAGTGCCCGCGGCGGGCTACAGGCTCGCCGCGGGTCGCGCCGGGCGGCTCAGGAGACGAGCGCGTCCAGCTCGTCCTCGGGCAGGCCGAGGTCGACCCTGATGCGGTAGCGGGTGCGCAGCAGCGCCACCTGCTCCGGGTCGTTCTCCTCACACCTCAGGGCGGCCTGGGTGGCCCAGTCGAGCCCCCCTTGCAGGTCCCCGTAGGCGACCAGCGTCTCGGCGATCGTATGAGCGGTCGCCGTGGAGACGCCGCCCTCCGCGCGTATCGTCTCGATGACCTCCCTAGCCTCATCGGGCCTGTCGAGCTCGAAGAGCGTGTCGGCGATGCCGGCACGCGGGTCGAAACCCGCCTCGCCACCGTCTTCGACCGCGCGCTGGAAACACTCCATCGCGCGCGCGGGCTGGCCTGCCGCTCGCCACTCCTCGGCGGCGAGGACCAGGATGGATGCCCTGGAGACGTCGCCCGTCGAATAGTCGAGCGCGACGTCGTACAGCCGACCGGCCAGGGAACTGTGGTCGTCGGCCAGCAGGGCCTGCTCAAGCAGACGATCAAGGTGCTCACGGGTCACATGCGCCACACCGCGAGACTACCGAGCTGTCCGGTGCTTTGCCCGGTCAATGCACATCGCCGACGACTCACATATTCGGCCACGCAGCGCCAAACTGCGGTTACACAATGCGTGTATGCGCAGATCAGAGGGCATATAAGAGGCACTTTGCGACACACGGGCGAAGGGAGTGTGACGAGCATGTCCAAGCAGACGACCTTCGCGCTGGCCTGTGCGGTGGTGTTGTCGGCCCTCATCCCGGGAGTGGCGGGCTATCTCTCCGCCCGCATGGAGTCCCTCGAATCCGCCGAGCGCAACCTGCGCGTGCTGGAGGCCCGGCTCGCGCTGCGGGAGGCGAGGGAGGCCCGCCCGGTCGCGTTCTCCGGGCCGTGCCTGCGCACGCCGCCGTCGCCACGCTTCCAGCAGGTGCCCGCGACCGCGCTGGGCGACCGCGAGCACCGGCAGCGCCGGCCGCGCGGGCTCCAGAAGGAGCTCGAACGGCAGTAGGGAGGGCTACGGGGACGCTACGGGGACCAGGACTCGAGCTGGCGGGCCAGGAAGCCGCGGACCACGTGCCGGGCCGCCCCGATGATCTCGGGGGAGCCGTCGGGGTCACGGCGGAAGGCCAGCTTCAACACGGCGTCGCCGGCCTCGACCGCCACCAGCACGGCCAGGTCCAGCTCCGGGCTGTCGGCCAGCCCGAACTCCTTGAGCAGCAGCCCGCGCAACCGCCCGGCGATCACCGCGTTGTTGTCGGAGTCGGAGTCGAGCAGGTTGAGGTCCACGGCGTCGCCGAAGTGGAGACTCTTGAAGCCGGGGACGGTCCGGTGCATGTCGACGTACTCGTCGATGATCGCATCGACCGCCTCCCACCACCCGCGGTATTCCTCGGTCAGGAACCTGCGGTCCACCCGGCGGACGAACTCCTCGACGTTGCGCCTGGTGAGCTCCTGGGTGATGGCCCGCTTGTCGGGGAAGAACTGGTAGACCGACCCGATGGCGACGCCCGCCCGTTCGGCGATGCGCGTGGTGGACAGGGCCTCGTAGCCGGTCTCGTCGAGCAGCTCGGCACACGCGTCGAGCATACGCTCGACACGACGGGCGCTGCGGCGCTGTGCTGGCTGCCGCCTGAGGGCTTTGGGCTGGACGCAATCGTCCTGCATTTGCGGCGAAGACACGGATTCATCTTCTCCCGTACGGTCGATCGTTACCGGAAGATTTGTGGATTTCTCATGGCCCCGTCCCACCGCGCCAGCCTCCGCATCAGCCCGGGAGAAATCCGGGACAGGATATAACCGATTTTGCCCTCCGCGTTGACCGGCACCACGGCTTGATTTCTATGTATGGCCCGCAGGATATGGGCGGCCACCCGCTCGGCCGGATATCCGCGCCGCGCCAGCCTGCGTACGGCCTCTTTCCGCAGGTCGGTCCCCACGTACGTGGCGTTGCCCGCGATGGGCGTGGACACGAACCCCGGGCAGACGGCGGTGACCCCGATCCCGTGCCGGGCCAGCTCGGCCCCGAGGCAGTCGCTGAGCATCTTCACCGCCGCCTTCGAGGTCGAATACGCCGGTAGCAGCCGCGACGGCGCGAACGCGGCCAGGGAGGCCACGTTGACGATGTGACCGCCCTCGCCGCGTTCCACCATGGCGGCGCCGAAGAGACGGCACCCGTGGATGACGCCCCAAAGATTGACATCGATGGTCCGCCGCCAGTCGTCGATAGAATGATCGAAAAACGACCCGGCAACCGCGATCCCCGCATTGTTCACCACAATATGTGGCACCCCATATTGCACGATGATATCTCGCGCGAAATCCTCCATTTGATCGATATTCGCGACATCAACCTGCGCGGCGTGCGCCGTGCCCCCGAGATCCGCGGAGATGGCGCCGGCCACCCGCTCGGCGGCCCCGCCGTCGATGTCGGCGCACACCACCTCGGCCCCGTGCGCCGCGAACGCCCGGGCCGTCGCCAGCCCGATCCCGGACCCCGCCCCCGTGACCACCACCAGCCGATCCTTGAACACCCTGACCCCCTCCCGGCCCGCCGCGTCCCCCTTCGACGCACGTGACGAGCTCGCCCGGCCCTCCCGCGACGGCTCCGCCGAACCCAGTGTCCCGCCGATGCCAGAACCCGGGGCCACGTGGGAACGGCCGCGATCGGTCACGGCCGCGCGGCCAGTCCCGTGCAGGCCCGCAACTCCTTCCAGTCCGCGATCGCCTCCGTCCGGGCCGTCCCCGTCATCGCCACCGGCACGCCACCCTCGATGGTCGCCGGGGTCCAGCGGTCCTTCAGCACCTTCCGCCCGTTGATCGTCAGCGTCAGCACCCCGGTCCTGCCCGTCGTGCCGGGGCTGGAGTTGTAGAAGACGAAGTTCCCGAGCCCGTAGCTGATGTAGGCGTCGTCGAGGTAGCCGGCCCCGAGCAGGATGTGCGCGTGCCCGCCGACCACCACGTCGGCCCCCGCCTTGACCAGCTTGGGGGCGAGCGAGCGCTGCGCCTCGTTCGGGCACTTCTGCATCTCGGTCCCCCAGTG
Source organism: Nonomuraea sp. B12E4 (assembly GCF_039871825.1). Lineage (NCBI taxonomy): Bacteria > Bacillati > Actinomycetota > Actinomycetes > Streptosporangiales > Streptosporangiaceae > Nonomuraea > Nonomuraea sp. B12E4. The sequence continues at coordinate 315,083 of NZ_JBDPME010000004.1, forward strand.
CAGGTGCACGATCACGGTGTCGGAGCTCTTGCGCGCCTTCCGTACCGCCTTGAGCAGCGCGGTCTCGTCCTTCGCCGAGGCCAGCCCGCCCTGGTCCGCGGTGGCGGTCCAGGCCTGGATGAACTCCGCGTCCAGCACCTGCGTGGCCCCGATGATCGCCACCCGGTTGCCGTTCACGGTCTTGCGGAACGGCTTGTACGCCTGCGCCGCGTCCTTCCCGATGCCCACCACGGGGAACTTGCTGCGCTTGATCGCCGCCAGCGAGTCCGCCAGCCCGCTCTCCATGTAGTCCATGCCGTGGTTGTTGGCCATGGAGGCGACGTCCACCCCGGCCCGCTTCAGCGCGGTGAGCGCGCTCGGCGGCGCCCGGAAGGTGAACTTCTTCTTCGGCGCCGGCGTCCCCCCGGTCGTGATGGCCGTCTCCAGATTGACCATCGACAGGTCCGACCCGCGCAGGACCTCGGCGATCGGCCCCAGCGCCGTGTCCGGATCCGACAGGCGCCCCCGTAACACCCCCTCGAAGTGCACGTCGCCCCCGAACGAGATCGTGTACGGCCGCCGCTCCGGGGTCGGCTCGGCGCTCGGCGTCACCACCGGCGGCTGCGACTCCGGCGAGGACAGCGCCTGCGGCCGGACCTGCTTGCGTTGGGGCTCCCGCTCCGGCGTCGCCGAACAGGAGGTCAGCGTGGCGACGAGGACCAGCATGGGGAAGGCTCGAGGGATTCTCATCTGCCGCTCTTCCGCTCAGTCCGGGACAATCACGGACCGAGCATTCTAGAGGCCGCAGATTAGCTGGCGATATCCCCTTTCCCCATCAAAACAGACACAGCCGACCGGGTCTCGTCGTCCAGCGGCGTGTAGACGACCATCCGCAGCTCGGGAGCCGCCGTGAGGCTGGTGGTGCTGAAGCGCAACTCCCCCAGCCGCTCGTGCTTGTACGCCTTGACCCGGGGCCCGGGATCGGCCACGTCCTGCCTGGCCCACAGGCGGGCGAATGTGGCGCTCTCGGCGGTGAGCCGGCGTACGAAGTCCTGCCAGCACGGGTCGTCCGCGTGACGGCCGTAGGAGGCTCTGAAGACGGCCACGGCCCGGGCGAGCTCCTGCTCCCGGTTGAGCAGCACGGCGCTGGTCTCGGGGTTGAGGCAGGACTGCCACAGCGAGTTCCGCTCGCCCTCGGGGGCGACGGCGATCTCGGGGAACAGCGCGGCGTAGGCGGCGTTCATGGCCAGGATGTCGTAGCGGCTGTTGGTCAGGCTCGTGGGCATGTCACCGAGCCGGTCGAGTATCTGCCGCATCTCGGGCGTCACCTGGCTGGAGTCCGCGTTCGGCGGCACCTCTGCGTGCCCGGCCAGCCGGTAGAGGTGGTGGCGCTCGGCGCTGTCGAGGCGGAGGGTGCGGGCCACGGCGTCGAGCACCTGGGCGCTGGCGTTGATCGGCCGGCCCTGCTCCAGCCACGTGTACCAGGTGACGCCGACCCCGGCGAGCTGGGCCACCTCCTCGCGGCGCAGGCCGGGCGTGCGCCTGCGCGGCCCCGGCGCGAGGTCCACCATCTCGGGAGTGACCCGTTCGCGGCGGCTGCGCAGGAAGGCCGCGAGGTCGGAGCGTCGCTCGTCGGTCACTGTCACATCCCCTACTATGGCGACATCTCCGACACTTATCCAGGTGGCGTCAATACCAGTATAAATAAGCTCTCGTTACTGGTACTGGATCCCCGGCAGACTGATCGACATGACGCAAACTGCCGCCTTCATCCCTCCTGCGGGCACGAAGCCGCAGGAGACCAAGGCCAGCGGGCTACTCCTGGCGATCATCCTCGTGGGGCAGTTCCTGGCCATCCTGAACGTCAACATCGTCAACGTGGCCACCCCGACCATCGAGTCCGACCTGCACTCCTCGGGCGCCGGACTGCAGATGATCGTCGCCGGATACACCATTGTCTATGCCGTCCTGTTGATCACCGGAGCCAGGGTCGGCGATCTGCTCGGCTATCGCAAGGCGTTTCTGGGCGGCCTGGCGGTCTTCACCCTCACCACGCTCGGCGCGGGCACCGCGCCCACGACGGGCTGGCTGGTCGCCTTCCGCCTGCTCCAGGGCGCGGGGGCGGCGATGATGATGCCGCAGGTGCTCACCTTGATCCAGCGCAACTACCAGGGCGCGGCCCGGGGGCGGGCGATCGGCCTGTGGTCGCTGGTGATCAGTGGCGGCATCGTGGTCGGCCAGGCGCTCGGCGGGATCCTGCTGGGGTTCGGCGCGGGCTGGCGCCTCGTGTTCCTGGTGCTGGTGCCGATCGGCGCGCTGCTGCTGCTGGCCGGGCTCCGGGTGCTGCCCGCCGACCGGGGCGGCGGCGCCACCGGGCTCGACCCGTGGGGGCTGGTCAGCCTGTCGGCGGCCGTGCTGCTGTTCGTGGTCCCGCTGGTCCTCGGCCGCGACCTCGGGTGGCCGGTGTGGGGCTGGATCTCGATGGCGTTGAGCGTGGTGGTGTTCGCCGCGTTCGTCCGCATCGAGCGGTGGGTGACCTCCCGCGGCGGGCGTCCCCTGGTGGACGCGCGGGTGCTGCGCGCGCCCGGCATGCGGCCAGGGCTGGCGATCCTGCTGTTCGGCCCGGCGACCTGGGGCTCCTTCCTGTTCACCTCCTCGCTGCACCTGCAGACCGACCTGCGCATGTCGCCGCTGGCCGCGGGCCTGATGCTGGTGCCGTGCGCGCTGGCCTTCGGCCTGGTCGGGCTGCTCTGGCCGCGCCTGCCGATCGGGCTGCAGCGCCCGCTGGTGCCCGTCGGCTATGTGGTGGCCGCGCCCGCCTACCTGGGGCTCGGGCTCGCCGCCGGCGGCGGTGTCCCGTACGCGATCATGGGCGCGCTCATCGGTGCCGGGCTCGGCGTGCAGGTCGCGGTCACCAACATGGCGACCGAGCAGGTGGACGGCGCCTTCGCGGCGGACGCCAGCGGCGCGCTGCTCACGGTGATGCAGCTCGGCCAGGTCATCGGGGTCGCCACGGTGGGCACGCTGTTCATCTCGCTCAGCCAGGGTACGCCCACCTCGATGTCCGCCTCCCTGGCGGCCGCCATCGCGATGGCGACGCTGGCCGTCCTGGCCGGGCTGAGCTCCCTCTTCCTCGTACGGCGCCGCGTGCCGGCCCGGGGCTGATCGCGCGTCCGGCGGGGGCGACATCGACCCCCGGGTCGCACGGGCCCGGAAACTCCCGGCCATGACACGACATGACAAGGCCCGCGTCCAGCGGGGCGCGGGCCTTGTCGTTCACCGAAGAAATATTTTTCGCGGAAGCGGGCGGTCGAACTCGTTATCTACTGTCGCCGGCGGCCGCGACCCGGAAATCTGACGGGCACGGAACGGAGCCCTGCGACGGGGGCGCGAGGGTCCGTGGAAACGACGAAATATGACCGGGGCGGTTGATCACCTCGGAGCGTGCCTGTGCCATGATGTTCATATCTTCCGAGCTTGCCAATGAGCCGGATGAGGGCCGTGCCATGCCCCGGCTCCAACGGCCCTGCGGGTTGTGCCAGCAACTTGCCAGGGCCGTTATCAATTACGCGCCCGCGGCCGGCGCCACCAAATCGAATTCGCCTTCACGGACACCCGCGGTGAAAGCCTCCCACTCCGATGACGTGAAGACGAGCACCGGGCCGTCCTGCTGCTTGCCGTCACGCACCGCGACATTCCCATCGGCCATGTTGGTGATTTCGACACAGGCATCTGCGCCATTGCAGAAGGAGCTCTTCCGCCAAGCCGCCGTCGTGTGGATGTGCATTTTCTCCCCAAATAGACAAAGGGGCACCATTGCCCCTTGTTGAGGTTGATTGGCCTAACGCCGCCACAGCATAGCTTTGCGCTGTATGAGTACGCGCGATTCGCCCTCATCCAGCGCCTCCGACCTGATGTGGCCGAAAGCGGTTTCGTACCCCGCTACTCGTTCGAGATCCTCGACGAAGTTAGCAGTGTACAACTGTTCGAGGTAGACCACATCGTCGAAGTCCCTGAACTTCAGGTGGATGAACGCACTTGTGTTCACCGGATGAAGTGAGTCCAGGGTAAGGACGTGGAGACTGACGTGTGGGAGCAGCGAGATCTCCAGGAGATGCTCCATCTGCTCACGCATCACCGAGGGTTCCCCGAAACGGCGGGTCAACGCCGACTCGTCCAGCACGACCGTGAGCGCGCAGGGATTTGATCGGTGTAAAACTCGCCGCTGCCGGTCGAGACGGGCCTCGACACGGCTCCGGACACCGCTGTGCGTGATGCGCGCGATGCCGCGAGAGGCCAGGATGACTTCCCGCGCATAGTCCTCGGTTTGCAGGAGACCAGGCACGATCTGGGGTTCCCAGGATCGCTGAGAGGTCGCCTCGGCCTCCAGCCCGAGAAATCTTGTGTATTCCCCGGGTAGAGCGTCTTCGTAATCCTCCCACCACCCACGCTGTTCCGCATCCCGCAACAGGCCGAAGAGCTCGTCAAGTTTTTCCGCGTCCACGCGGTAGAGCTCCGCCAGGGCCTTGATGTCGTCGGCGCTGGGCATGGTCTTGGCCGCCTCGATGCGGCTGACCTTGCTCGCGGACCAACCGAGCTCTCCGGCCGCCTTGGCTCCCGTGAGCTTCTTTCTCTCCCTGAGGAGGCGCAACTCCTGGCCGAGCCGGAGTCTGCGTACTGTAGGACTGCCCTGCTGCGATGGCACCGTCCACTCTCCTTGTCGGGAATGAAGGTGTAGCCGGTAGGGGGGTTGAAGGTCAGGCTCCCTGGCCCAACGGTCAATCTTACACTGCAAGTTGCATGTGTAGTCCCACATGGCCTTGCCGGAAGGCTTTCACGGAGAGAGCCTAGGGGCAAGCCGGGATTCGCGACCGTGCCCAGGTCCGGGCGGGTTCCTCACGCTGCTCTCCTGCTCCGACCGCCTCGACACATCTCGTGCAAGTTGCACGGCAAGCTCACCAGCAAGCTGCGAAGAAAGTTAAATCTTCCCTTGCGAAAAGTATTGCAGCATCGCGGACGTCGGAGGACGATCGGGACCAGGAGGGATTCCCGAAAGACGAGGAGGCCGGACATGACCACACGGCCGTACGCATCGGGCCTTCCCTCCATGACCGCGTGCCCGCACCAGGGGCGCCTCGCCGGCAACGTCGCCGTCCCGGAAACGAAACTTGACCCCAGGGAGGCCGCTTGCCGGAAGGATCTCGTAACCGCCTGAAGAGTCCAGCACACATCCGCTCATTCGAGCACGCAAAAAGCCGGCCGACGCTGACCACCAGTTCGCCGCATATGGGCTGCCACCCTGCGACGAGACCGGTCGCCAGCCGTCGGACCGGCCAAGAAGCCACCTCTAAAATGCCGCGAAAGGGGTCTTCTTATGTACTCACAAGGTACCAAGGGACTCGGCCGAATCAAGTCCTGGATCCATGACCTCATCTTCTGGGTCGACCGCGAAATCTGCATGGAGCCCGACGAATTCGCCTACCGAATCGGCTGGACCGTCAGGAGGACGGGATTCGGCTCCCGGTGCTACCGCGACCCACGATTCGACCAGCTCAGCCTGCCGAACAGGGTGCCCGAGGAGGTGTCCTGACGTGCCGAGGAACCCGCGCAACCAGATCTATCCCGCCAACGAGGACCTCCCCGCCGCGGGCGGCGGCGGGCCGCTGGTCCGGCTCTGGCGGATCCGCACCGAGTTGCTGCTGATCACCGGGCTGGCGCTGTTCACGCTGACGCTGCTCGGCGCCACCCAGGAAGGCCGCTGGCTGCCCTTCGTGCTGCTGACGAGCGCGATCTCGGTGCCGGCCGCCACGCGGACGGGACGCAACTGGGTCGTCGCCCACTTCTGGTGCGTGGTCTCCAGGCACCGCCTGCAGCGGGTCTGCCTGGAGACCACGATGCACACCAGGGCCGGGCGGATCCCGTTGGTGCTGTGGATCACCCCGACCGCGACGGGCGAGAAGGCGCTGATCCTGACCAGGGCCGGGATCTGCGCCGAGGAGTTCGAGGCGTACAGCGAGGAGATCGCGGCCGCCTGCTGGGCCAGGAGCGCCTGCGTCTATCGGCACCGCAAGCGGGCGCAGTTCCTGATCGTGGAGATCGTCCGGCGCGACGAGGCGCCCGGCGCCGCCTCTCCCGGCCTGGACCGGCTGTACGGCCGGCGAGCGTGGATCTCGCTGAGACCCGACCTTGAGGAGCCGCCTGATCTGCGCACCGACGTGGTGCTGCCGCGGGTCGGCTGACGACGAACTCAAAGATCTGAGGACTTTTCCGAAAAACCTGGGGAATCCGGGAAATTCCCCGGGGAGGGCAAGCCCCGGAGACCGCGGGGGCTCCGGGGCTTCCCCATGTGTACGGCACGGGCCAAGATGAGTTCAGCTGACGAACTCAGGAGTCGCGATGACGTCGACCGTCCACCGGACCTGCCCTCTCTGCGAAGCCGTCTGCGGCCTGACGCTCACCCTCGACGAGGGCGGGCATGTCACCAGCGTCCGCGGCGACAAGGAGGACCCGTTCAGCAAGGGGTTCATCTGCCCCAAGGGCGCCAGCCTGGGCAGACTCGACGAGGACCCCGACCGCCTGCGCAAGCCGCTGATCCGGGAGGGCGAGCTGTGGCGGGAGGTCGGCTGGGAGGAGGCTTTCGCGGCCGTCCGGGCGGGCCTCGACGGGGTGGCCGACCGCCGGTCCGTCGCGATCTACCTGGGCAACCCCAACGCCCACACCATGGCGGGCGCCCTGTACGGCGCGCCGCTGATCAAGGTGCTCGGCACCCGTAACGTCTACTCCGCCAGCACGGCCGACCAGATGCCCAAGCACGTGGCCAGCGGCCTGATGTTCGGGCACCCGCTGGCCATCCCCGTCCCGGACCTGGACAGGACCGACTACCTGCTGATGCTGGGCGCCAACCCGCTGGACTCCAACGGCTCCCTGTGCACGGCGCCCGACTTCCCCGGCCGGCTGAAGGCGCTGCGCCGGCGCGGCGGGCGGCTCGTCGTGGTGGACCCGCGGCGCACCAGGACCGCGGCGCTGGCCGACGAGCACGTCTTCGTACGTCCCGGCACAGACGCCTATCTGCTGTTCGGGATCGTGCACACGCTGTTCGAGGCGGGGCTCGTGACACCGTCGCACGAGGTGAACGGGCTGGACCAGGTGCGCGAGGCGGCCAAGCACTTTCCGCCGGAGGCGGTGTCCCGGCGTACCGGGGTGCCCGTCGAGGTGATCAGGCGGCTGGCCGGGGAGCTGGCGGCGGCGCGTACGGCGGCCGTCTACGCCCGGATCGGCACGTGCACGGCCGAGTTCGGCACGCTGGCCCAGTGGCTGGTCGACGTGCTCAACGTGCTCACCGGAAACCTGGACCGCCCCGGGGGCGCCATGTTCGCCAAGGCAGCAACCGAGTCGGGGGTGGGGCGCGGGCGCAGGCCGTACACGGTGGGGCGATGGAAGAGTCGCGTCAGGGGGCTGCCGGAGACGAACGGCGAGTTGCCCGTGGCCACGCTCGCCGACGAGATCGAGACGCCGGGCGAGGGGCAGGTCACGTTCCTGCTCACGGTGGCGGGCAACCCCGTGCTGGCGGCGCCCCACGGGCCCCGGCTGGACGCGGCGTTCCGGCGGCTGGACTTCATGGTGAGCGTGGACCCGTACCTGAACGAGACCACCAAGCACGCGAACGTCATCCTGCCCCCGCCCCGGGTGCTGCAGTCGGGGCACTACGACTTCGCGCTGCTCGGGTTCGCCGTGCGCAACTACACGCGCTACTCCCCGCCGCTGCTGCCGCTCGACGGGCAGCAGCCCTCGGAGGCCGAGATCCTCGCCAGGCTGGCCATGATCGCCGCCGGTATGGAAGGGGACCTGGACGCGTTCGTCATCGACGAGCTGCTGCGCAAGGCCACGGAGACGCCCGGCTCCGGCGTCGAGGGGCGGGACATGGCGGAGCTGCGGGCGGAGCTGGAGGGCGAGACGGGCACCGAGCGGCGGCTGGACCTCATGCTCCGGCTCGGCCCCTACGGCGAGTGGGCGGGCAAGGGCGACCTGTCGCTGCGCAAGTTGCTCGACAACCCGCACGGCCTGGACCTGGGCGCGCTGGAGCCGCGCCTGGACGAGGTGCTCAGGACCGCCTCCGGGCTCGTCGAGCTGGCGCCGCCGCCGCTCATCGAGGACGTGGAGCGACTGCGCGGCAAGCTGGCGGAGGAGCCGCCGGAGATCGTCCTGATCGGGCGGCGTCACCTGCGCTCCAACAACAGCTGGATGCACAACGTGGGCCCGCTGGTGGGCGGCAGCAACACGTGCACGCTGCAGATCAATCCGGCCGACGTGGCCCGGCTCGGCCTCGGCGAGCAGGCCGTGGTCCGCTCGGCCAAGGGGGAGCTCATCGTGCCGATCGAACCCACCGGCACGATCATGCCGGGCGTGGTCAGCCTGCCGCACGGCTGGGGGCACACCGAGAACACACAGAGCGTGGCGGCCGATCATCCGGGAGTGAGCGTCAACGCGCTCACCGACGAGACCACGGTGGACGTTCCGAGTGGTAACGCAGTGTTCAACGGAGTTCCGGTAAGCATTTCACCAACCGGGGTGATCATCGCGCAATAAGGTGTCGCGCGTGACTATCGCGCCAGAAGAGGACCGCCTGAACTCCCAGATCGCCTTCGCCGTCGAGATCGACAAACTGAAGCGGATCATCCGCCGCAACCATCTGATAGACGGTTCGCGGCGGGAGAACACCGCCGAGCACTCTTGGTACGTGGGCACGTTGGCGATGGTCCTCGGCGAGCACGCCCCGCCGGGGACCGACCTACAACGGGTGGTGGCCATGCTCCTGGTACACGACCTGGTCGAGATCGACGCAGGTGACACCTTCGTCTATGACCACGTGGCGGTCGAGGCCCAGGCGGCGGCCGAGACCGCCGCCGCCGACCGCATCTTCGGCCTGTTGCCCGAGCCCCAGGCCGAGGAGTTCCGGGAGCTGTGGGACGAGTTCGAGGCCAGGAAGACGCCCGAGGCCAAGTTCGCCAAGGCACTTGACCGTTTTGCACCGATCCTGGCCAACCACCACACCGAGGGCGGCACCTGGCCGCTTTTCAAGGTCACGGCAGCGGAGGTCAGGGAGAAAGTACGGATCATCGAGGAAGGCTCCCCCTCCCTCGGCTCCTATGCCCTGGAGCTGGTAGAACTCTCCGTGGCGAGGGGACATCTGTCCGAGTGATCCCCTCTTGCCCGGGGTAGGGGACTTGTCGTGAAAGAGACAGTACGAGCGGGACGTCGGCATTTGCGGCGTCTCGCTGGGCCGGTTGCCCTCGCCGATCGGCTCGAGAAGTCGAAGGCCATGGACACGCCGGTCAGAGTGCTGGCCAAGACCGTACGCCGGCGGGTCCGCCCCGCCTGGCTACGCGACCTGCTGCACGGCGTACCGATCGGCAAGCCGCTGCACCCGCCGCTGGCCACCATCAGCCTGGGCTGCTGGCTGTCGGCGGCGGTGCTGGACGTGGCCGAGGCCGACCCCCGCGCCAGCCGGCTGCTGCTGGCCACCGGCATCGCCAACGCGCTGCCGACGGCCGCCTCCGGGCTGACCGACTGGTCCTCCCTGCACCGCGAGCAGCAGCGCGTGGGTTTCGTCCACATGCTGTCGAACATGACCGCGCTCGGCCTGTTCTCCGCCTCCCTGCTGGCCCGGCTGAGCGGCCACGAGCGCCCCGGCCGGATGTTGTCGTTCGCCGGGCTCGGCGTCGGCGCCCTCGGCGCCTACCTGGGCGGCCACATGGCCTACCGGCAGGCCGCGGGCGCCAACCACGCGCCGCAGGTCACCCACCTGGTGCCGCTGGGATGGCATGACCTGTGCCCGATCAGAGACCTGCCCGAGGGCCGGCCGGTGGCGCGGCGGCTCGGCTACATCCAGCTCTTCGTGCTGCGCAGGGGCGATGCCGTGACCGTGCTCGCCGACCGCTGCCCGCACCTGGCGGGCCCGCTGCACCAGGGCAGGCTCGTCATCGACGGTCAGGACGCGTGCGTGGTGTGCCCGTGGCACGGGAGCACGTTCAGGCTGGCGGACGGCTCGGTGAAGCACGGCCCGGCGACCGCCCCCGCGCCCATGTTCGAGACGCGGCTCCGCCGCGACGGCACGATCCAGGTCCGCCCGGGCCCAGCCTGACCCGTCAGCCACCCTGACCCCAGCGACCCGGCCTGACTCACCGGCCGCCCTGACCCGTCAGCCGGCCTCGTCGGCAGTGGGCTCGGCCTCGTCGGCCGGGTGCTCCACGAGAGCGAGGATGCGGCTGGACATGAACCTGGCCGTCCGCACGGCCGTGCCGCTGCGAGTGACCTCGCTCACTTCGACGAGCGCCCGCCGTGTGGCCACCTCGACCCGCCGACCGGCGCGAGTGGCCCTGATCTCGTAAGTACGCGGCGTCCCACCCGCGTCGATGACGATCTCCACTCGATCACCCTTCATGTACGGATTTATACCCATAAGCCCAGCTATCCATCCGCACACCAGTACGAAAATCCCCCAAATCCATCAACCAACGACCGCGGCACAGAAGGTCGCGAAAGTCGTGGCGGAGCGTGAGGCTAGGGCCCCGTGCGGCGGGGCTGGGAGTACGGGTTCTGGGTGTCCCGGGCTGGGGGGCCGGGGTCCAGGTGGTGGGCGTCCGGGGAGGACTTGGGCGGGGCGAAGAGACCGCCCAGGCCCTCCAGGACCTTGCCCATCTCCGACGGCACGATCCAGACCTTGTTGGCATCGCCCTTGGCGATCTCGGGCAACGTCTGCAGGTACTGGTAAGCGAGCAACTGCTGGCTCGGATTGCCCTCGTGGATGGCCTTGAAGACCATACCGATCGCGTCCGCCTGCCCCTTGGCACGCATGGCCTGCGCCTCCGCCTCGGCCTGCGCCCGCAGCACGGCGGCCTCCGCCTCGCCGCGCGCCCGCAGCACCGAGGCCTGCTTCTCACCCTCCGCCGCCAGGATCGCAGCCTGCCGCTGTCCCTCGGCGGTCAGCACGGCCGCGCGCTTGTCACGGTCGGCCCGCATCTGCTTCTCCATCGAGTCCTGGATGGAGGCGGGCGGGTCGATGGCCTTGAGCTCCACCCGGTTGACCCGGATGCCCCACTTGCCGGTCGCCTCGTCCAGCACGCCACGCAGCGCGGTGTTGATGTCCTCCCGCGAGGTCAGCGTACGTTCCAGATCCATACCCCCGACCACGTTGCGCAGCGTCGTGACCGTGAGCTGCTCGACACCGATCAGGAAGTTCGCGATCTCGTACGTGGCCGCCTTCGGATTGGTGACCTGGAAGTAGATGACGGTGTCGATGGACACCACGAGGTTGTCGGAGGTGATCACGGGTTGCGGCGGGAAGGACACCACCTGCTCCCGCAGGTCGATCATGTCCTTGATGCGGTCGATGAACGGCACCACCAGGTTCAGCCCCGGGGTCAGCGTCCGGTGATAGCGGCCCAGGCGCTCGATGATGGCGGCCGTGGCCTGCGGGATGATGCGAATCGTCCGGGCCACGACGAAGCCCACCACAGCGACCACGACGATGGCGACGATGAGCTGCTGGGTGGTCATGGCGACACTCCGAAGCCGAGGGGGCCGACTTCGTAGATGCTATTTGGTTTCAGCTTCCAGCGGCCTTTATCCGCATAAATGGAGATCTAGTGGGCTCGGGCGTACCAGCGTCCCTCGGTTCCGCGCTCCAGCGACAGCGGCACCCCGAACGTGTGCGACAGGTTGTCCGACGTCATCACGGTCTCCAGCGGCCCCTGGGCCACCACGGAGCCGTGCCGCAGCAGCAGCCCGTGCGTGAACCCGCTCGGCACCTCCTCCACATGATGCGTCACCAGCACCAGCGTCGGCGAGCGGTAGTCGCCAGCCAGCACCGACAACCGGCGCACCAGGTCCTCGCGCCCGCCGAGGTCGAGCCCGGCCGCGGGCTCGTCGAGCAGCAGCATCTCGGGGTCGGGCATGAGCGCGCGGGCGATCTGCACCCGCTTGCGCTCCCCCTCCGACAACGTGCCGAACCGCCTCCTGATCAGGTGGGCCGCGCCCATCATGTCGATCAGCTCAACGGCTCTGGTGACGTCGTTGGAATCGTATTCCTCCGTCCAGCGGCCCATGATCGCGTAGGAGGCGGTCAGCACCAGATCGATGACCTTCTCCTCCGGCGGGATCCGCTCGGCCAGCGCGGCGCTCGCCAGCCCGATCCGGGGCCGCAGATCGAACACGTCCGCCTGCCCCAGCCGCTCCCCCAGCACCTCGACCAGGCCCTCACTCGGATAGAGCAGCGTGGCCGCGACCTGCAGCAACGTGGTCTTGCCTGCCCCGTTGGGCCCGATCACGACCCACCGCTCATCCTCGTTGACCGTCCAGTCGATGCCGCGCAGCAGGGCCGCTCCGTCGCGCCTGACCGCAACGTCCTGGAGCCGCAGCACCTGACCACCCATCCCCGAACCTCCTTTAGGAGCCACCCTCGGGACAAACCTATTGCAGGGCGAGCGCTTATCGTGGATCGGTGCGCCCTGAATCGCCTGTCTGTCCGTCCCTGGTCGCCTGGGGCAACGCGTGGCTCGCCGGTCACATCGGTCTCGACGAGGCGGCTGACCACGTGGAAGCCGTCGGCGGGCCCGCCGTCGCGGGCGACGTTCCGTTGCGTAAATACCTGGCAAACCTGCGGTCCGACGGCTTGCACGAGTTCCGGCTCGCGCTCCCCGCGCCCGGCGACCCGCTGGGGTTGTCCGGGCCCGCGCCGTTCAACTCGGCGGCGGTCGACGTGGGCCAGGCCGCCATAGCCGTGCTCGCCGAGCGAAACCTCGGGCTGGTGCCCGCGCCGGACCTGCGCGGCTCGTCCTACGTCGGAGTGCGCCTGGAGGTGCACGACGCCGGGCCAGTACGCCAGGATCTGCCGTCGCTGTCCGAGGCCGAGCGCGAGCTGTCGGAAGCCATGCGCTCCGCCACCGAGGCGCTGGCCTCCGTGGACGGCCCCGCGCAGACCCGCCCCGATCGGCTGGGACATCAGGGCGGCGAGCTGGCGCCCGGCTATCCCGCCCGGGCGCATCGGGTCTCCACGCTGGCCGCCCGGCTGGTCACGGTGCTGCGCATGGCCGACGAGCGCGGGCTCACCTCGGGCCAGATCGCCGCCCGCGGGACCGCCCTGCGCGAGCTCGACCGAGCCGCACGCCGCGCGCTCGTCGCCGCCCACCACGCGATCTTCGAACCGCTCCGGAGCCCGTAGCCCGGTCAGCCCAGACCGTGCCGGACGGCGTAGAGGGCGGCCTGGGTGCGGTCCTGGACGCCGAGCTTCATCAGCACGTTGGAGACATGAGTCTTGACCGTCTTCTCCGCGACGGCCAGGCACCTGGCGATCTCCCTGTTGGACCGGCCGGCCGCGATCAGCGCGAGCACCTCCCGCTCCCGCTCGGTCAGCGGCACCGGGGCGGGCACGCCGGCCGCCCCGCCCAGCATCGCCTCCGCCGCCTCGGGAGCCAGCAGCACCTGCCCGCCGTGCACCGCCCGTACGGCCTGGACCAGCGCGGGCGGATCGACGTCCTTGTAGAGGAACCCCGACGCGCCCGCCCGCATCGCGGACCCCACGTCCGACCGGTCGCTCACCGACGTGAGCACGACCACCCTGGTCGCCGAGCCGGACAGCCGCTCCAGCGTACCCAGCCCGTCCAGCACCGGCATCTTCAGGTCCAGCAGCAGCACGTCGGGGTCCAGCTCCCCGACCAGCGCGACGGCCTGCTCACCGTCGCCCGCCTCGCCGACGACCGTGATGTCGTCCTGAAGGTCGAGGAACGTCCGCAGGCCCTGGCGTACCACTGGATGATCGTCGGCGATCAGGACCCGGATCAAACGCCCACCTCCATGCGTACGGTCGTGCCCCTGCCGCGGCCCGACTCGACGGTCATGACGCCGCCCACGGACTCGGCCCGGTCGCGCATCGACGCCAGGCCCAGACCACGCGACTCCTCCTGCTCGAACCCGGCGCCGTCGTCGCGGACGGTCAGGGCCAGCCGGTCGCCCTCCAGGGCCAGGCACACCGAGACCAGGCGGGCCTCCGAGTGCCGCAGCGCGTTGTGCAGAGCCTCCTGGGCCACCCGCAGCACCGCCACCTCGACCGCCGAGTCGAGCGGGGGCAGCTCGTCGCACTCGAACGTGACCGAGGACGCGTGCAGCCGGTCGAACATGCGCACCTGCTTGCGCAGCGTCTCGGCCAGGCCGTGCCGGTCGAGCTCGGCCGGGCGCAGCTCGACGATCACCGCGCGCAGCTCGGACAGGGCCTCGCCGGCCAGCCGCTGGACGCGCTCGAGCTCCGCGGCGGCCTGATCCGGCGCCTTCGCCAGCATGGCGGCCGCGGCCTGGGCGGTGAGCCGGAGCGAGAACAGCTTCTGCGTCACGGCGTCGTGCAGCTCCCTGGCCACCCGGTTGCGCTCCTCCAGCATGGCCAGCTCCCGGCCGCGCTCGTAGAGCCTGGCGTTGGCCAGCGCGATGGCGGCGTGCGCGGCGAACAGCGTGAGCAGGTCCTGGTCCCCCCGCGTGAAGCCGCCGGACGTGCGCTTGTTGGCCAGGAAGATGATGCCGAGGACCTGCTCGCCGTCGCGGATGGGCACGCCGAGGAAGTCCTTCATCACCGGGTGGGCCTTGGGCCACCACTCGAACCTCGGGTCCTTGCGCAGGTCGGGCAGTCTGGCGGGGGTGCCGTCGCGGAGCATCGCGCCGAGCATGCCATGCTGCCTGGGGAGCGGGCCGATCGCGTCCCACTGCTTGTCGGTCAGCCCCTCGGCGACGAACTCGCCGAACGACCCGTCGTCATCGGGCACGCCGAGCGCGGCGTAGCGGGCGTCGAGCAGGCGCTGCGCCGAGCGTACGATGACCTGCAGCACCTCGCGGACCGACAGGTGGCGGGTGACCGCGAGCACCGCGGAGCTCACCGCCTGCAGGACCTCGTCTCGGTCGGCCGTCACGGCACCCACTCTAAGGCGGGCCGCCTCCGGCGAACCGCGGCCTTGGTCCTAGGACGATGTGCCCAGGACGGGCGGGCCGTCGGCCCGATGTGCGGCCGGGTGCCGCGTTCCTACCGTCGAAGCATGACGAACACCGCACTCATCACCGGAGCTTCCCGCGGACTCGGCCTCGCACTGGCGCGGTCACTGGCCGGCGCGGACTGGAACCTCGTGCTCACCGCCCGCGGTGCGGGCGACCTGGAGCGGGTCGCGGCCGAGCTGGGCGCCACCGCCATCGCGGGGGACGTACGGGATCCCGCGCACGTCGAACGCCTCGCCCGTGCCGCACCCGAGCTGGACCTGCTGGTCAACAACGCCAGCGACCTGGGCGTCACCCCGCTGCCGCGCCTGGCGGACTATCCGCTGGGGGCCTTCGCGACCCTGCTGGAGACGAACGTGACGGCGCCGCTCGCTCTCATCCAGGCCACGCTGCCCGCCCTGCGAGCCGCCCGCGGCGCGGTCGTGAACGTCACCTCGGACGCCGCCACGGGCGCGTACGAGGGCTGGGGCGGCTACGGGGCCACCAAGGCGGCCCTGGAGCAGCTCTCCAACGTGCTGTCGGCGGAGGAGCCCGACCTGCGGGTCTGGTGGGTCGATCCGGGCGAGATGAACACCCGCATGCTGGCCGACGCCGTGGGCGCCGAGGAGGCCGCGGCCGCCGCCGACCCGGCCAAGGTGGCCGCCGCCCTGTACGACCTGATCGCCGCCCGGCCGGCCGGCGGCAGAGTGAGCCTGCAATGACCGCGACGCTGGACTTCCCCCTGCCGCCCGACCTGTCGGCCCACGAACCGCCCGAGGCCAGGGGGTTGTCCCGGGACTCCGTTCGGCTGATGGTCTCGCGGGGCGCGCTCGATCCCTCGCATCACCACTTCAGCGACCTGCCCGAGCTGCTCGCGCCCGGGGACCTGATCGTGGTGAACAACTCGGCCACGCTGCCCGCGGCCGTCCGGCTGGACCGGCTGGCCGTGCACTTCTCGACCTCGGGGCAGGACGGCACGTGGCTGGTCGAGCTGCGCCGCCGTACGCCGCGGGCGTCCGAGCCGTACGGCGGGGGCGAGCCGGGCGAGTGGCTGCCGCTGCCGGGCGGGGCGACGTTGCGGCTGGTCGGGCGGGAGACGCCCCGGTTGTGGCGGGCGACGCTCGACCGGGAGGTGGAGCCCTATCTGCGGGCGCACGGGGTGCCGATCCGGTACTCGTACGTGGAGCGGGACTGGCCGATCGAGACCTATCAGACCGTGTTCGCGACCGTGCCGGGCAGTGCGGAGATGCCGAGCGCGGCCCGGCCGTTCACCGCCGACCTGGTGACGGCGCTGGTGGCCCGCGGGATCGGGATCGCGCCGATCACCCTGCACACGGGGGTCGCCTCGCCGGAGAAGAACGAGCCGCCCTACGCGGAGCGGTACGAGGTGCCTGCTTCCACCGCGCGACTGGTCAATTCCGCCAAGGAGGGCGGAAATCGGGTGGTTGCGGCGGGCACGACCGTCGTACGGGCCCTGGAGACGGCTGTGGGCGCCAACGGGCGGGTGAGCGCGGCGGCGGGCTGGACCCGGCACGTCGTCACCCCGGAGCGCGACGTACGGGCCGTCACAGGGCTGATCACCGGCCTGCACGAGCCGCGCTCCAGCCACCTGCTGATGCTGACCGCCGTCGCGGGCCGGACGGCGCTGGCGAAGGCGTACGAGGCGGCGCTGCGGGAGGAGTATCTGTGGCATGAGTTCGGCGACACGCACCTGATCCTGCGGAACTAGGCTTTACCGAGATTTTGCGATGTGGGGCCGTCGGGGGCACACATCGCGCGTTCGGGGCCGCGACGCACCTCTGGACCCCACTGTGCCCGTGTCCGAATGCCGAACCTGCTTCGCGAGCACCGGACCGGGCGCAGTACCGTGGCTGGATGTGGACCAGCGCACCCTCCTGATCACACTGACCGGCCCTGACCGCCCCGGTGTTACTTCGCGGCTTTTTTCGATTTTGTCCCGTTTTCCGGTAACTGTCGCGGACATCGAACAGGTCGTCATCCGAGGCCGGCTCACGCTGGGCGTGCTCGTCGCCTACGCGGGCGGCCCCCCGAGCGGGACCGGCACCACCCTCGGAGCCATGTGGACCGCCGTCGAGCAGGTGGCCGAGGACCTCGGCATGGAGGTGGAGCTCTCCACCGGATCCCAGGCCAAGGAGCAGCGCCGTCGCGGCCGCCTGTCGGTCAGCGTGCTCGGCGCCACGCTGCAGCCCGCCGCCATCGCGGGCATCGCCGGGCGCATCGCCGCCGCCGGAGCCAACATCGACCGCATCGAGCGCCTCGCCCAGTGGCCGGTCACCTGCATCGAGCTGTCCGTCTCCGGTGCCGACCCGACCTACCTGCGCGTCGAGCTGGCCGCCGAGGCCGTCGCCCAAGAGGTGGACGTGGCCGTGCAGCGCACCGGCCTGTCGCGGCGGGCCAAGCGGCTGATCGTCATGGACGTCGACTCGACGCTCATCCAGGGCGAGGTCATCGAGCTGCTCGCCGGGCACGCGGACTGCCAGGAGGAGGTCACCAGGGTCACCGAGGAGGCCATGCGCGGCGAGCTGGACTTCGCCGAGTCGCTGCGGCGCCGGGTGGCGCTGCTGGAGGGGCTGCCCGCCGACGTCTTCGAGAAGGTGCGCAAGCAGGTCGTGCTCACGCCCGGCGCCCGTACGCTGGTGCGCACGCTCAAGCGCCTCGACTACCGCTTCGCGATCGTCAGCGGGGGGTTCACGCAGATCACTGACGGGCTGGTGGAGGAGCTCGGGATCGACTACTCCGCGGCCAACGTCCTGGAGGTCATCGACGGGCGGCTGACCGGGCGGGTGGTGGGCGAGATCGTCGACCGGCCGGGGAAGGCGCGGGCGCTGGAGAGGTTCGCCAAGGAGGCCCACCTGCCGATCTCGCAGACGGTGGCCATCGGAGACGGGGCCAACGACCTGGACATGATCGCGGCAGCCGGGCTGGGGATCGCGTTCAACGCCAAGCCGGTCGTACGGCAGGCGGCGGACACGGCGGTCAACACGCCTTACCTCGACTCCATCCTTTACCTGCTGGGGATCTCCAGGGACGAGGTGGAGGCGGCGGACGCGGAGGACGGCGTCCTCACCGCGGGCTGACCCGCCCCGCCCTGGGCTGCTTTCGTGGACGGACCTGGGCTGTCTCCGTGGACGGACCTGGGCTGTCTCCGCGGGCGGAACGAACCCGTGCCTCAGTGCTCCTTGGGGTCCCAGCGGCTCACCAGGCGGCCCCCGCCTGGTGAGAGCTCCTCCCAGCCGCACTCCACCTCGATCACCGCGAAGGTGCCCGGGCGGAACGAGTAGTCACCGCCGGTCAGGCCCAGGGCCAGCTCGTGCACGCCCGGATTGTGCCCGCACAGCACGACGGTGCCCAGCTCGGGGTCGGACCGGCGTACCAGCTCCAGCAGCTCATCCGGATAGGCCTGGTAGATGTCGCGCTCGTAGCTGATCTCCGCGTCCGGGAAGGCGATCTCGGCGGTGCGCTTGGTCCTGACCGCCGGCGAACAGAGCACCACGTCGGGGGCCAGCCCGGCCGCCCTGATCTCGTCGCCCGCCCGCCTGGCGTCCCGTTCGCCCCGCCCGGTCAGCGGCCGCTCCCGGTCTTCCAAACCGGGAACCTGGGCGGCTTTCGCATGCCGCAGCACAATCAAGGTCCGCACCGGATCATCCCGTCCCAGAGGCCCAGACGGCCAGCCCGACGATCGCGGCCAGGATGACCACCATGGCCAGCAGGATCAAGCCCAGGGTCTTGCCGCCGTTGGGCTGCTTGCTCTCGTTCACCCGCCCAGTTTCCCACCGAGGGGGGCCGGTTCCACGCCCACCCTCACGGCCGCCTCACGCGCATGCGTGACCCACCTCCGGGGAGCCTTCGCCCGCGCATCGAGCCCTGCGGCACGACTCTGACGCTGCGCCCTGCCCGAGCAAGGAGAGACGCCCGCCCCCACGTAGGGGAGCGGGCGTCTCAGAACCGCAGGGGAGTCACACCACACCTGGTGTTACGACGCCACCGGCTCGTGCTCACGATGGTTGTTGTTGTCGCTGGCCGGCTCACTGGTCGCCGACCGCCGCTTGGACACGACGATGGCCGCGACCACCACGCCTACCGCCACCACCGTGATGCCGATGCGGATGGCCGGGTTGCCCGCGTACAGCACCACCGCGGGAGCCACCAGCAGAGCCACCAGGTTCATCACCTTGATCAGCGGGTTGATGGCAGGGCCGGCCGTGTCCTTGAACGGGTCGCCGACCGTGTCGCCGATGACCGTGGCCGCGTGCGCGTCGGAGCCCTTGCCGCCGTGGTGCCCGTCCTCGACCAGCTTCTTGGCGTTGTCCCAGGCACCGCCGGAGTTCGCCAGGAACACCGCCATCAGGGTGCCGCAGGCGATGGCCCCGGCCAGGAAGGCGCCCAGCGGCGCGTAGCCCAGCGCGAAACCGACAGCGATCGGGGTCATGACCGCCAGCAGGCCGGGCGTGGCCAGCTCGCGGAGGGAGTCACGGGTGCAGATGTCCACGACCCGGCCGTACTCGGGCGTCTCCGAGCCGTCCATGATGCCGGGCTTGTTGCGGAACTGGTCACGTACCTCGAAGACCACCCGCATCGCGGCCCGCCCGACCGCCATGATCGCCAACCCCGAGAAGAGGAACACGACCGCGGCCCCGATCATCAGCCCCACCAGGACGTTCGGCTGGTCGATGCTGAGGCTGAAGGAGGAGAACGCGCCGAGCGCGTCCTTGACCGCCGTCGTCGCGGTGGCCAGCTCTCCCTCCACGGCAGTACGGAAGGCGCCGAACAACGCCGTGGCCGCCAGTACGGCCGTGGCGATGGCGATGCCCTTGGTGATGGCCTTCGTGGTGTTGCCGACGGCGTCGAGGCTGGTGAGCACCCGGGCGCCCTCGCCCTCGACGTCGCCCGACATCTCGGCGATGCCCTGGGCGTTGTCGGAGACCGGACCGAAGGTGTCCATCGACACGATGACGCCGACCGTGGTCAGCAGGCCGGTGCCCGCCAGGGCGACCGCGAACAGCGCGATCGTCACGTTCCCGAACCCGAGCAGGAACGCGCCGTAGACCGCGCCGCCGATGATCAGGGCGGAGTAGACGGCCGACTCCAGGCCGACGCTGATGCCGGCCAGGATGACGGTGGCCGGGCCGGTGGCCGAGCTCTCGCCGATCTCCCGTACGGGGCGCCGGTTCGTCTCGGTGAAGTAGCCGGTCAGCAGCTGGATGGCGCTGGCCAGCACCAGGCCGATGAGCACCGCGCCGATCGCGATGAGCCGCGGGTCCGCGTCGGACTGCACGGCCGCGTTGGTCAGGCCGCCGAAGCTGTCGGGCAGGTAGAGGTACGCGGCGCCCGCCACCAGCACCGCGGAGATCGCGGCCGAGATGAAGAAGCTGCGGTTGATGGCCGCCATACCGCTGCGGTCCCGGTCGCGCATCCCGGTGACGAAGATGCCGATGATCGCCGTGATCACGCCGATCATGGGCACGATCAGCGGGAAGACCAGGCCCTGCTCACCAAAGGCGACCTTGCCCAGGATGAGGCTGGCGACCAGCATGACCGCGTACGACTCGAACAGGTCGGCCGCCATGCCCGCGCAGTCACCGACGTTGTCGCCCACGTTGTCGGCGATGGTGGCGGCGTTGCGCGGGTCGTCCTCGGGAATGCCCTGCTCGACCTTGCCGACCAGGTCGGCGCCGACGTCGGCGGCCTTGGTGAAGATACCGCCGCCGACTCGCATGAACATCGCCAGCAGCGCCGCGCCGAACCCGAAGCCCTCCAGCACGCCGGGCGCGTTGCCCTGGTAGATGAAGACGACCACGGCCGCGCCGAGCAGGCCGAGGCCCACGGTGAACATCCCGGCCACGCCGCCGGTACGGAAGGCGATGCGCATGGCGCGCTTCTCGCCGGAGTCGTTGGCCGCGGCGGCGACGCGCACGTTACCGCGCACCGCCAGCCACATGCCCATGAAGCCGGTCAGCGCGGAGAACACCGCCCCGACCACGAAGAAGAGCGAACGCCCTATGCGTACGTCGGTTTCTCCAGGTAGCAACAGCAACAGGAAGGGAATCACGACGACGAAGATCGCCAACGTGCGGAACTGGCGCGTGAGATAGGCCGCCGCGCCTTCTTGTACGGCACGGGCGATGTTCTGCATGCGCTCCGTGCCTTGGCCGGCCGCCAGCACTTCACGCACCAGGCCGCCGGCGACGGCTAGCGCGATCAGTGCGACCGCGGCGACCACGATCACGATAGTGAGATTGTTTCCGCTCAGGGCCAGATTGGACGCTGGCTCCGCTGCCAGCAAGTGCCTGCTCATCGTTCTCCTCGGCAAGACCGGTCGTCCTGCCCGGGCGGTGCTGCAGTTTTCCTCGGCGGGTGTTGCGGCACCATCCGGGTTGTGGGTGCCGCTTCCGGTTGAATCCGCGTTCCGCCGGATCACCTTGGCCGGTGCCGGGAGTCTACGCAGGCACTCAACGGATATGAAGGCTCTGGAGGCGGCTAATTGTGCGTGCGTCTGGCAATCCCCTGCCAGCGACCCGGTTTGGGTTCTGACAAGTAGATTATCCCTTGGTTTAAGGTCATGACAGGAGTGTATAACGGTCGGTCCGAAACCCCGATTTCCGGGCAGAGGCGCGGTGACAGGGAAGGCGTAGCGCGAGGAACGGCCCAGACCGAAGCATCTTGCGCCCCAGGCCCGTTTCACGGGAAGCCACGGACCCGGCACGCCGACGATTATCCCGATCGACGATTGGCGATGCTTGTCCGTGGGTAGGGCTGTTCGGTCCGGAAAGTCTAAAGAGATGAACAAGGGATGGCCGGGTTTTCCGGCGATTGTTCAACTTTAGGCGAAGAAGGACTCGCGCCCGCCCCGGGCGTGTCGCCCAGGATCCACAGCCAAGGAATCAAACACGCAACCACAACCCAACCAGCACCAAACCCAAAGCCAACCTCCGCCCGCCCGAGGCCGAAAGTCACGTCCTGCCCCATCCGACGCCTGACGCCCTGCCCCACTTGGCGCCCGAGTCCCTGAGATCGCTGAAAGGGACGCGACAGGGGCGTGCGGAACCAAGCGCCCTCACCCCTCAGCCGATGCGGCACGCGTGCCCTGGAGCCAGCGCAACCAAGCCACGCGAGGCGAGCGACCCTCCCGCTGGATACGCGTCCACGCTCCCCCTGGATACGCCGTCCACGCGTTCGACCATGCGTCACCGCCGGCCAGCGGGAAACGGAAGCCATGGTGCCCGTGCGCCGTTACGGCGGCCCGCCCCGTGCGGGTCAGCGAGCGTCCTCCTGGAGGCCCCCGGCACGGGCGGCGGGTGGCGGCCCAGTTGGCTCCGCCGTACAGGATGTGGGTGTGGTTGAGGGGACCGACAAGGGCGGGCGGGCAACCACCACCGCGCCGACACGACGCCAGCGCGCCGCCGGCTCAGGCTCCGTTGGCGGCGGGCCAGGACATGCGGATGTTGGTCCCCTTGGGACTGGGGAAGACCTCGACATCATCGGCCAGTCCTTCGATGACCGCGATGCCGAAATTCGACATGAACGAGTCAGAGAGCATCCCGAGATCAAGCGGCTGCTCTTGCTTGATCTCGTCGCTTGGGGCCTGATCGCTGACTGTGACCTGAAAGCGTCCCGAATCGTCACGTAGCTCGATGCGGATGGGCTCACCCGGACAGTGCACGCGATGCGCCTCCACTGCCCGGGAACACGCCTCACCCACGGCGAGCCTGACCTCGTCCAGCAGCGACTCCTCGACGCCGATGCGACGGGCGATCGCCGTCGCCACCAGCCGGGCGGTCCGCACATGCGCGGGGAGAGCGCTGAACGTCAGCTCGACGGTAGCCATGCTACTTGTCTTTGCCGTGAGCTTCCTTGGCCTCGTCGACCGAAGCGTAGATCCCGAAGACCTTGGTCAGGCCGGTGATCCGGAAGATCTTGAGGATGCGCTCCTGCGTGCAGACCAGCTCCAGCGAGCCATCGTGCGCCCGAACCCGCTTGAGCCCTCCGACCAGGACGCCAAGGCCCGTGGAGTCGAGGAAGTCGACCTTCTCCATGTTGACCAGCAGGTGGAAATTGCCCTTGTTCACCAGGTCGATGAGGAGCTCACGCAATCTCGGCGCAGTGTAGACGTCGATCTCACCCTCAACCTCGACGATGGTGAGTCGGTCCTCGTTGTGGTGATCCAACTTCAGATCCACAGATCCTCCAGCGCCTCGCCTGCGAAAGTACTCTTGCGGGCCTGGCAATCTGGAGCGTGGCCCCAGATCGTCCGACCCTGACGCGCGGCATTCAACCACGCGCCTGGCTTGTGTCTATACGAAATCACGATTCCCGGCGACTTTGCCCACCGATGCAAGACTGGAAACAGTGACTTCCTACGCATCCTCCCCACATCAAGCAGCTCCACTCCTCCACCACCTGCTTGGAGTTCCCGCACGTCACGAGCGTGTCACTCATGTGGAGCATGTTCCAGCACGTCAGGCGGGTGAGGTCAGCTGGCCCAGATGGGCTCCAGAACTCCTTGTTACGCGCTTGGCGAACCGCGGGGTGACAGGACTCTGGCCTCACCAATACGAAGCCGCCGACCTGGCATTCCGTGGCCGAAACGTGATCATTTCCACAGGAACGGCGTCCGGGAAGTCTCTGGCGTACCTCGCCCCGGCGATCGCCTCCTGCCTCGACGGCGGCACGATCCTCTACCTAACGCCGACCAAGGCCCTGGCCGCCGACCAACTGCGCGGCCTGCGTGAGCTGCGCATCACGCAGGTGCGTGCCGCCACCTTCGACGGCGACACGCCGTTCGAGGAACGCGCCTGGGTCCGCCGGCACGCCAACTACGTCCTGACGAACCCGGACATGCTGCACCGCGGCATCCTTCCCCGCCACTCCCAGTGGTCGTCGTTCTTCCGCCGGTTGCGCATGATCGTCGTCGACGAATGCCACGGATACCGCGGCGTCTTCGGCTCCCACGTCGCCCAGATCCTGCGCCGCCTGCGCCGCGTCTGCTCCCGGTACGGCTCGCGCCCCACCTTCCTGCTCGCCTCCGCCACGGCCAGCGAGCCGGGTACGTTCGCCATGAGGCTGACGGGGCTTGAGATGGACGAGGTGACCGTGGACGAGTCACCCAAGGGTTCCACCACCATCGCGCTGTGGGAGCCGCCCCTGACGGAGCTCCGGGGCGAGGGCGGGGCTCCGGTACGGCGCACGGCCACGGCGGAGGCGGCGGACCTGCTCGCCGACCTCGTCCTGGCCGACGTCCGCACCCTCGCCTTCGTCCGCTCGCGCCGCGGAGCCGAAACGGTCGCCCTCACGGCCCGCGCCAAACTCGCCGACGTCGCCTTCTCCCTCTCCACCTCCCCCCGCATCCCGCCCCACCACCTCCCAGCAACACCCACCAGCACCGACACCAGCACTGCCGCAGACCCCCATTCCCGCCCCAGCACTGCGTCGCCCTCAGAATTCGCCCACGGCCCCGATACCCACCCCGACCCCGACCTCGACACCGGCCCCCACCCCGACACCGACACCGACACCGCGACGACGCTAGGCCCGCGTGCCGCAGCGCATGGCCCTGACCGCCCAAGCGCCGTGCGCGAATTCGCTGACTCGCCTGACGAACCGCACGACGAAGACACCCCCACCCCCGCCACGAGCAACCCCCTGACCTGGGCCATCCCAGACCCTTCTGACGGCTCCGCCCCCTCAGACTGGGCCGACCTCCCCAACAAGATCGCCGCGTACCGAGCCGGCTATCTCGCGGAAGACCGCAGGCTCCTGGAGAAGGCCCTCCGCGCAGGCACTCTCATGGGTCTGGCTAGTACAAACGCCCTCGAACTGGGCGTAGACGTCTCCGGCCTGGACGCCGTGCTGATCGCGGGCTGGCCGGGCACCCGCGCTTCCCTCTGGCAGCAGGCAGGCAGGGCAGGCCGCGACGGCCGGGACGCGCTCGCCGTACTGATCGCCAGGGACGACCCCCTGGACACATACCTCGTACACCACCCTCAGGCCCTGTTCGGCCAGCCCGTGGAGACCATCGTCCTGGACCCGGACAACCCGTACGTCCTGGGCCCCCACCTCTGCGCCGCGGCCGCCGAGATCCCGCTGACCGAGGACGACCTGCCCATTTTCGGCACCACCACCTCAAACCTGCTGGACGACCTGGTCACCCAGGGCATGCTCAGAAGGCGCTCCGCGGGCTGGTTCTGGACCAAGCGTGAGCGCGCCACCGACCTGGCCGACATCAGAGGCGGCGGAGGCTCCCCCATCCAGGTCGTGGAGTCGTCCACCGGCCGCCTCCTGGGCAGCGTGGACGAGCCCTCCGCCCACACCACGGTGCACACGGGCGCGGTCTACCTCCATCAGGGCGAGACCTTCCTCGTGGAGCTCCTGGATTTGGAGGCCGGGGTGGCACTCGTCACCGCCGCGAACCCGGACTACAGCACCTTCGCCCGGGACATCACGGACATCTCCATCCTCGGTACACAACGTTCCCACCCTCTGGGACCCGGCACCCTCCACTTCGGCGAGGTGGAGGTGACCCGGCAAGTGGTCTCCTACCTCATGAGACGCCTCCAATCAGGCGAAATGCTCGGCGACGAACCCCTCGACCTCCCCCCTCGCACCCTCCGCACCCGCGCGGTCTGGTGGACCCTGCCCGCTTCGGCCGTGGCACCCCTGGCCGAAGCGGGCATCGACCTCGGCGGAGCCGCCCACGCCGCCGAACACGCCTCCATCGGCCTTCTCCCCCTCTTCGCCACGTGCGACCGCTGGGACATCGGCGGCGTCTCCACCGAACTCCACGCCGACACGGGACTGCTCACGGTCTTCGTGTACGACGGCCATGAGGGCGGCGCCGGCTTCGCGGAACGCGGCTACGCCCGTGCGACGGACTGGCTGACGGCAACCCGCGAGGCCATCGCCTCCTGCGAATGCGAACGCGGCTGCCCTTCCTGCATCCAGTCCCCGAAATGCGGAAACGGCAACGAACCGCTGGACAAACGCGGCGCCATCCGCCTCCTGAACACTTTGCTGACGCCCCAATAAACGACGACCTCCGCCGCGATACGCCAAGGCACCAACAACAACCCACCGCGACACACCCAGACACCAACAACAACCCACCGCGATACGCCGGGGCATCGCAAATTCGCCCCGTCCCACACGTAGCTGACCCGAGCACACAAAGCAGCCACAGCCGCCCAAAGGGGGGCGTTCAACGCTCACACGCGGCCGAGTGCTTGCCCTCCTACGCGGACTGGCCGCGCGGGATGTCCGGCGATTCAGTTGATCGCCTCCGACGCCCACCGCGCGCTCTCCAAGGCATCGCGCACCACACCGGCAAACCGCAACCCAACCCTTGCTACCTACCGCAAGATCCCCCGAACACCGCCAAACCCGCAGACAATCAACCCAAGAATCTCCGGCCGCTCCGGCCGCACATAGCACCTGCCAACTAACTGTCACCGTTCAAGTGCCGCCGACCAGCAAACGCACGTTCGTTGCCGTCAGTGTCGTTACCGTCGTCTTCATCATCGACCGCCCAGAAATCAGCGGACCCCGGTTGCGGACGTTCCCAAAACCCACTGTCCTCCATTGACCTGGGCGACGGCGGGAGATAATCGTCCCAGCGATCCTCGATCGGCACGGCAGCGCGCGGGCTGACAGAAGGCGAAGACGCGGGAACATCGGTCACCGCCGAACTGGGCAAAGCTATGCGAACAGCCCCCTGCCGACCATCCCGCCCCACCCGCTCTAGTTCTTCCCCTTCGCCCCGCGGCTGCCCTTTCCCGTTGTTGTACGCCAGCCCTTCCCCTTCGCCACGCGCGTGCCCTTGCGAAAAGCCGTTCGTCCGCACGTGCGTACCCTCACGCGTGTCGGCCTCCAGGAAGGTGCGTACCTCGACCTCCCGAAGATCGCGCAGTCGGACCTCCGCCGCGGGACCCAGCTCGGACTCCCCTGCACCTGAAAGCCCAGCCTCGCGTCCAACCGCCTCCGGGTCTTCAACGCCGCCCTCCACGGCACGGACATCACCCGTGCCGAGATACAGCGCTTGCGCCGACGGCACCTCCTTGCGCGTGTCCTCGGGTGCGGACGACTGCGCTGGTTCGCGCGCAGCGGCCCGCTGATGATCGCCGGCTGACGAGGGTGCCTGTGCGCGGGCCTGGTCGGGGACGCGGGTCTTGGCGACCGCAAGGATCACAGCAGGCCGCCGAGACGTGGGCCTCGTGGGTGGTGTGCCTTCGTCCGCCCTCAGGGCCTGTGCGCCACCGGTGGAAGGTCCACCAGCACCAGCCGTGGTGGTAGCCGCGGACGTGGTGCCACCCGCGGCGGCCGCCAGCGCGCGCCTTCGGGCCCAGGCCCCTCCATGAGCGCCGAGAAGCAACAGCAGGAGCCCACCCGCGACGTAGAAGCCGTACTGGCTGATGTTCCCGATCGGTGACTCGTTTGACTGGGCCTTCACGTCACTCGTCTGAACGGGAGCGGAATCCGTGCCGTCCCCGGTGCCCGCCGGCGCCAGGCCATCCGTCCCACCCTGGTCATCGGTAGTCGGGATGGGCAGATTGCCGTTCTCGTCGGTGTTGGGCATGTCCGGCAGCTTGGAGGTCTGCTTGGGAGTGGCCGGTTGGCTCGTGGGCACGGTCCGGGGCCCAGAGGGGAGGGTGGGCAGCGGGTCGACGTTCTTGGCGTCGTTGGTCTTCGGCGTTCGCCGGCTGGTGGTCGTCTTCTTCGGCTGGGCCGTGGGCTTGGCGGGAAAGGAGACGTAGGCGGCGGGCGAATTGCCTGATTCGATCGAGCCTCCGTCACCATCCGCCCTGAATGCCCGGACGGTGAATCCCACCTTCTGTCCCGCCGCGTTCGCCGGGACCGCGAGCGCCGCCTCGCACGACGAGCCCCCGCACGCGCTGTCGGCGGACAGCCTTCCCACGACGCCGGAGCTGGTGCTGGAGATCTCGTACGACTGCAGGTCGGGCTCGGATCCCTTGCTCCAGGTCACGAGCACTTTGCTGGTGCTCTGCAGGCTCGCGTTCACACCGCCCGGCGCCTCTGGCGGCCGCCGCAGTTTGAAGGTGCTGGTCGCGTACGTGGACTGGGTGAGCTCGCCCTTGAGGGTCACGGTGAAGGTGCCGTTGGGGGCGTTTCCGGCATCGAACGTTCCGGAGATCGTCTGGTTCGCGCCCCCTCCGGCGACCTTCTGGCTGGACGTGGCGGGCCCCTCGACGTACAGGCCCATGTTCAACTGAATCATCCCGGTACGCGCCGCAACGGTGACCGACGAGTCGGAGATCACTTGACCGTCGGAGGGCGACGTGATCTGGTCGGCGGAATCGGACTGCCGCATCATCACGGCCGCTTGAGCAGAGTCGGACTGCCGCATCATCATGGCCGCTTGAGCGGACCCGCCGAAAACGATAAATCCGGCCACGATCATCCCTGCGGCCAGGACTCTGCCGACTACCGTCACGACGCTTCCCTCCATCGAGAGCCTCGCGCCGCCCGACCGCCCTGGGGGCGTTCACGCGACGACCGGAAGTGCAGTCCGTCCGGTCGATGCGGCCACCGACCGCCCCTGGACCCGCACATTAGCGACTTCGTCCCGGCTCTCCCAGGCTTTCCGTCGCAGACGGCATGGACCGAGGGTAACCGGAACCTTACGGGAGATATCCAACTCTTGGACACCATGTCTAAGTAGTCGTGACTCGATTGCGACATAGCCTCGCAAACCCCAATGACCACACGAGTCAAGCCATTGGAGCTGCTGGGATGGGAGTACTCGGCAGGAGTCGATGGGTCGGCGTCGCGCGCCGCCAAGGTTGCGAGCGCGCCGGGCTCTACCAGAGGTCTTCGTCGGCCGTCGTAGAGGACATCGCGTCGGCTGGGCCCGCGCGAGATCTGCCCGTGAGGGTCCGGGTGCCCACGATCGGGAGCGAAATCGGTAATTCGGTCCGAATATCGGCTATCTCGTCGGTGATTTCGCACTGGGTTAGCTGGACGCCATTCTGGGTGGCGAGGGTGGAGGCTTTCTGGCAAGCCCCCTCGGGGTCGATCAACGCGTACTTGGCCGCTGCCAAGGCGCTCAGGTCGGCGGCGCTGTTGACGCGGTGGCGAGCCACGCGCACAGATCCCGCAGTGGCGAACGCCGTGGCGAGTGCCATGAGCATTGCCATGAGGGCCAAGCCCCACAGAGTGGCTGAGCCTCGTTCTCTGGGGTTGATCGCTGCCTCCCCGACTTTGAACGGCTTGAGGTTTTCATGGCGGGTTGCTCTGGGAGCTGGAATTTATGTCGTCCGCCAAGTTCGGGTTCGTTGTGACTTCTGTGTATGGGTTGGTGATGTCTTCCGGGCTTGGGTCTGTAGCGCCTTCCGGGCTTGGGCTCGTGCCTACTTCTGGGTATGGGTCCGTGGCATCTTCTGGGCCTGAGTTCGGGCCGCCTTCGGGGCTCGGGTTCAGGTCGCCTTCGGGGCTCGGGTTCAGGTCGCCTTCGGGGCTTGAGGTCGTAGATGGCTCTGTGGCTGCGCTGGCTGTGGCGGAGACGCGGACGGCGGGCAACGACTGGCCCCAGGCTGGGCGTACTTCTACCGTGATCTGCACCTTTGTGGTTGCCGTGTTGCGGGTGACGTCTATCTGCGCGTCGGGTCGCGTGGCTGAGCGGGCGAGGTCGCGGACCTGGTCCAGGGGTTCGCCTCTGGCTGCGGCTCGTGCGGCTGCGCGGGCAGCGTCCACGCATTCGAGCTGGGCGCCGACGGCCTGGATGGCCCACAGGGCAGCCGCCAGCACGACCATGAGGGCGGGCAGCATCGCGGCGGTCTCGGCCGTCACCGAGCCCCGCGATGCCGACCCCTTCTTGCCCTGGGAAGTCCGCTCGCGGCGGAAGGTCATTCGCTGTTGGTCTTGAGTGCTCGGTCGATGAGGGCTGTCAACATTTCCTGCACCTCCGGGCTGCTGACCACCTTGAAGAGGAGCGCGGCGAAGGCGCAGGCCGCGATCGTTCCCACGGCGTATTCGGCGGTGGACATGCCACGCTCCCGGTTTACGGCTGCGCAGTGGAGCCACCTGCCGGTGTTGCGTCGGGCTCTGGCGATCAGTCGGCTGCCGATCGACGTCGGTGATGTTGCTTTCTGCGAGGCTTCGCTGCGGTTTGTGGCTATTGCCTCGAGAAGTGTCCGCGCACGGGATGTGATGAGGGTGGGGGTGGAGTCTGAGGCGATCTTGTGTGTTGTGTCGGTGGGTGGTTCGGTGTCGGTGAGGTTTGGGGCGGCTTTGATGTCGTCTGGCTTGGTGGCGGGACTCAGCATCGGGCCTCCAGGTTGTTGGAGCCGGGGTTGGCCCGGCGGGAGTCCTAGGTTCGTCGAAAGGGAGCGGGAGGCAGCGGACCGAGCGGCGTTCTGTGGATTGTGGAGCCGGCCTGAGGGGTTCCTGTGGATTGCGGAGGTCGCAGGTTCCTCAGGTCGCATGGGCAGACCGCCCGCTCGCGGCAGCAGGTTCTTCAGATCGCATGGGCAGGCCACCCGCTCGCGGCAGCCGGCTCGCGGCAGGTCGTCTGGTCGCCTGCGCTTGCTGGTGGCCGTCGGGGCGCTGGTGCTGTGGCCAGCAGATCACCAGGACCTACCGTGGTCGCCGGGTCGGCGGGACGCGATTGTGGTCGTGCGGGGCCGTTGTGGAGTTAGCTGGCGATTGATGCGGTGCCGGCTCGCTCGTGGAACGTTCGGCGGTAGATGGTGGGTGGTACGCCGACCATCCTGGCGAAATGGGCCCGGAGGCTGGCTGCTCCGCCGAATCCGCAGGTGGCGGCGATCCATTCGATCGGCCGGTCACTGGTCTCCAGGAACTGCTGGGCCAGGCGTACCCGCTGCTGCAGCAGCCAGCGGAGCGGCGACATCCCAAGGGCCTCGGCGAACCGGCGTTCGACGGTGCGTACGCTGACCTTGGCCTGGGCGGCCAGGTCGGCGTTGGACAGTGGCAGGTGCAGGTGCTCGCCGGCCCAGTCCAGCAGGGTAGCCAGCCAGTCGTCGCGGACCGCTGGTGAGGCCGGGCGGCGGTACTGGGCCTGCCCGCCGTCCCGATGCGGCGGGGTGACCAGGCGGCGGGCCAGCTCGGCGGCCACCGTGGCACCGTGGCACCGTGGCACCGTGGTCGATCCGTACCAGGTGCAGGCAGGCGTCGATGCCGGCCACCGTCCCCGCGGAGGTGATCACGTTCGCGTCCTCCACGTACAGCACGGACGGGTCCACCCGGACGGCGGGATAGCGGCGGCCGAGCTCCTCCGCGTGCAGCCAGTGGGTGGTGGCCCTGCGTCCGTCGAGCACCCCCGCGGCGGCCAGGACGAAGGCGCCGGAACAGATCGACAGGATCCTGATCCCGCGCCGGTACGCCTCCCGAACGACCTCCACCAAATCCCCCGGCGGGTCTTCGTGCACATTCGTGCAGGCCGGGACGACCAGGGTGTCGGTCGACTCCAGATCCCACCCATCGCGAACGGGGGCAAGGGTGAATCCCGGGCTCAGCCGTACCGGCGCGTTCCCGACCGGGACCGCCGAGAACTGGTACCACGGATCGGCCAGGTGCGGCCGGTCGACGCCGAAGACCTGACACGGGACGGCCGCTTCGAAGATCGGCATGTCGTCCGTAACGGCCATGACGACATGATGGGGACGCATGACGCGAATCTAGCGCAGGCTGACGCCGCGGACGGTGGCCGCCGGCAGCACCTCTCACCAGGATGGGACGAGTTCCCCAATGGTGTGGAGGAGACCTGATGACGGAGATCAACGACCGGCCCGACGCCGAACGCGCGAAGCCGGTGGTCGCGGTGTTCGGTGCTTACGGGCACACCGCTCGGTTCGTGACGGCGGAGCTGCTGGAGCGTGGTTGGACGCCGGTGCTGTCCGGGCGGGACCCGGAGAAGCTGGAGGCGGCCGCCGCCGCCCATCCCGGTGTGGAGTGGCGGGTCGCCTCGATCGACACTCCGGACTCGCTCGACCGTGCGATCGCCGGCACGGCCTTGGTGATCAACTGCGCTGGGCCGTTCGGTGACACCGCGCCGCCGCTGATCGAGGCCGCGCTGCGTGCCGGTATCCACTACCTGGACGTCACCGGCGAGACCCTGGTCGCCATCGATACCTTCGACGCTTATCGGGATGACCCGCGGGTGAAGGAGGCGGGCGTCGTGGTGGCGCCGGTGATGGCGTTCTATGGCGCGCTGGGTGATTTGCTGGCCACCGTCGCGATCGGTGACTGGCCGGAGGCCGACGAGATCTCGATCGCCGTGGCTCTGGACAGTTGGCACCCCACCCGGGGAACCCTGCTTGCCAGCGAGCGCCGGGCCGGGCAGCGCGTGATCTTCGCGGATCACCACCTGCAGGTCCTCTCGGGGGACGAGCCGCCGCCGACGGGGACCTGGGCCTTCTCCGCGCCGTTCGGCACGCAGGACGTCGTGGGGCAGTTCTCCACCACCGACGTGATCACCATCTCCAAGCACCTGGACACCCCGCGGATCAACGCCTTCCTGAACACAGCCCCGCTGAAGGATCTCAGCGACCCGGATCCCAAGGGCCCCCAGGCGGCTGACGCCAGCGGCCGGTCAGCGCAGGTCTTCCTGGTCGAGGTCGTCGTACACCGTGGGGACGAGCAGCGGCGGGCGGCGGCGCGCGGCCGCGACATCTACGCCTTCACCGCTCCGATCGTGGTGGAGGCCGCCGAGCGGATCTTGACGGGTCGCAGCCGGGCTGCCGGCGTCGTCACCGCCGGGGAGATGTTCGACGCCGAGGACTTCCTGCGCTCTCTTCCGCTGGACGAGCTGACGGCTGACCTCCCGTCGCCGGGTAACGGCTGACCTGACCTCCGGTCCCGGTCACCGAACCGGTCCTGGGTGTATCCGACAGCGTGCCGGGGTCGCGGCTCGCGGGATGATCGATCAGGGGGCTCGCGACCTTGGGATGGCGATCAGGAGTCGCGGCTCACGGGCGACGATCACGGCCCGCGGGTGACAATTGTGGGGCGGCGCACGGGGTGACGATTGTGGGGGTCGGCGGTCACGGGATGATGATCGTGGAGGCGAGGCCGGCGATCACCGGGATGATGCCGAGCAGCACGAACGCGGGTAGGAAACACAGGCCCAGCGGTGCCACCGCCTTCACGCCGACTCGCCTGGCCGCGGCTAACGAGGCGGTCCTGGCGGTCTCGCGGGCGTCGTCGGCCAGGCGGGTCAGGACGTCTGCCACCGGGGCGCCGCTTTGAGCCGCACGGCTCATGGCTCGGGAGAGCTGGCCCATTGCGGGGCTCCTGGCGAGGGCGGCCCACGTGGGCTCCGGGTCCGCACCCAGACGTAGTTGGTTGCTCACCCACGTCAACCGATGGCCCAGCGGGCCGCCGATGGCGGTGGCGGCTATCTCGGTGGCGGCGCTCACCGGGCGTCCGGCGAGCAGGCAGGCGGCCATCAGGTCGGCGGCGAACGGCAGGTCAGCGGTGATTCGGTGGAGATCGTGCCGGGACTGCTGAGGTTCCTTTCTGCCCAGGTACATGGCAATTGCCGGGGCTGTCAGGAGGCCGGCGACTATTCCGGGCGTGCCTCCGATCAGGAGCGTGATGAGCAGCGCCACGGCCGCCGCTGTGATGATCGTCTTGCGGGTGACCCGTGGTCGTGACTGCTTGTGGGTCGGGCTCGGCCAGGCCGGCTGGTGGAGCTCGCCGGCTTGGGCCTGATCGCGGTGATCCTGGGACCCTTGGTGGAGGGGATCGGCGGGAGAACGGGGCTCGTTCGGCGGGCACAGTCGGGCGAGGCGCTCCTTTGGCGTCTTGGGCGAGAACCACAGCCAGGCGGCCATGCCGGCGCACAACGTCGATAGCAAGTGGAACATCGGTCGGATCCGATCGGGTCTGCGGGGTCGGGCTGGCCGGGTGGCGGAATGCGGGTGGATGTGGCTCTGGGTTCGTTGGCGTCAGTGGGGGCGCAGGGCTCAAGTTCGTTGGCGTGGTAGGGGGTGAGGGGCTCTGTTCATTGGCGTGGAAGCGGGGTGAGGGGCTCAGGATTGGGCTTGGGTTGCCATGCGGTTGGTCCACATCAGGCCGCAGGCGTCGAGGGTGGCTCCTGCTAGCAGGCACATCAGGCCCGGGAGGCTGCCGAACAGGAAGTTCAGGGGGTGCATGTCGAGGGCTGCGGCCATGAGGAGGCCGAGGGCGGGGAGAATGGCGAGCATCTTCGCTGTGGTGCGGGGGCCTGCCAGTTGTGCGGCGACGTCCTGGCGGTGGGCTTGGGCCGTACGTAGTGTGGTCGCCACTCGTTCGACCAGGGCGGCCAGGCCGGCGCCTACGGTGACAGAGACCTCCCAGCAGGCGGCGAGTTGGCGTAGGCCCTCACCTCCCTGGGGTGGGGCCGCTGCGATCAGGGCCGCGGAGACGTCGCCGCCGTCTCTTGCCGCGGCCAGTATCGGGCGCAGGGACTCCGGGTTGGGGAAGTCCACTGCTGCCATGGCTCTGGTCAACGCCTCTCCGGGGGTGCGGCCGGCGGATAGTTCGGCTGACAGGGCCTGGCACAACTCGATGGAGGCCCTGCGCCAGGCGTCGGCGCGGCGGGTGGGGCTCGGGCGGGTGAGCAGCTTGCTCAGGGAGGGCCATTGTGGCTTTTCCTGGGCTGAGGTCAGTTTGTGCAGGCGGGTCGTGGCGCAATCTGGGCCTGTCCACAGCCATATGGCGAGGGCTGTGGACAGCGCTGCGATCAAGGCGTCGGTCATCGCATCGGGTCGGTTGTCGGCATGGCGTGGTGGCGACCGTGAGTCGGATGCTCTTGTCGTGGGTCGGCTGCTGTCCGGTGGGTGGGACTCGCTGCTGTTCGACCTGCTGTTGGACCTGCTGTTGGACCTGCTGTCCGGCTTGCTGATCGGTCTGGTGTTCGGTCTGCTGTTGGGTGGGTGGGGGCGGTTGCTGCCCGGCGGGTGGAGCCGCCTGGTGTCCTGTCGGTGGTGCCTGCCGGCCTGTGCATGAGGGCGGCTGGTGCTCGGTGGGCGGGGGTGCCTGTTCTGTGGGTGAGGGTGCTGTAGCCGGGGCCGGTTCGGGTGTGGCCTGTCGCGTCGAAGGTCAAGGCTGGGAGGGACTCCACCAGGCCGGTTGAGGTCCTGGAGAGGAGGCAGATCTCGGCTATGCGTCGTCGGCCGTCCGGGCGGTCTCGGGTGAGGTGGATGACCGCGTCCAGCGCTGCGGCGAGTTGGCTGTGTACGGCCTCCCTGCTCAGACCGGCTGCGCAGCCGAGGGCCTCAAGGCGGGGTGGTACGTCGGCCGCCGTGTTGGCGTGCAGTGTGCCGCACCCGCCCTCATGGCCGGTGTTCAGGGCGGCCAGCAGGTCAACCACCTCCGAACCCCTGACCTCCCCCACCACCAGGCGGTCCGGGCGCATGCGGAGCGCCTGGCGTACGAGGTCACGCAGGCCCACGCCACCCGCCCCCTCCAGGTTTGCCGGGCGGGTCTCCAGGCGCACGACGTGGGGGTGGAGGGGGCGGAGCTCGGCTGAGTCCTCGACCAGGAGGAGGCGCTCGCCTGGATCCGCCAGGGAGAGGAGGGCCGACAGCAGGGTGGTTTTGCCGGTGCCCGTGCCGCCTGTCACCAGGAACGCCAGCCTGGCGGACACCATGGCGGTCAGGACCGGGATCGCGGACGGCGCGATCGTGCCTGCTGACACCAGGTCTGCCAAGGCGAACGTACGGCGTGGGGGCAGGCGTAGTGAGATGCAGGTGCCGCCGGAGGCCACCGGTGGGAGCACGGCGTGCAGGCGCACTCCACCCGCGAGCCTGGCGTCGACGTACGGGGACGCGTCGTCCAGGCGTCTGCCCGCGGCGGCTGCGAGGCGTTGGGCCAGCCTGCGGACGGCTCCGTCGTCGGTGAAGGTGACCTGGGTGCGGTGTAGGCCGCCGCCGTCGTCTATCCACACCTCGCGGGGGCCGTTGACCAGGACGTCTGTTACGTCGGGCCTGGTCAGGAGGGGCTCCAGTGGGCCGGCGCCTATCAGGTCGGCACAGAGGGCTCTGGCCACGGCGAGGATCTCGGCATCGCCGTATACGGATTTTTCGGCTCTCAGGGCCACTGCCACCTGGGCGGCACTGGGTTCGACGCCTGCTCGGGCCAGGCGTACGCGGACGGCTTCCACCAGCTCCGGGGACACGCCTGGGGCGGTGTCGCCGGTGCTCTGCGGGGTCGGGTGCGGGGGCCTGGGTGTCATGCCGGCAGGAGGTCTCTCAGGAGGGATGCGCACAGCGAGCCGAGGACGGTGCGGGGGCCGAGCTTCGGGAGCTCGCCTCGGTTGAGGGTGGCGGTGAGCCGGGGCTGGTCGGGGAGATGGCCGGCCGACGGGATGCCCAGGGAGGCGGCGGCCATGTCGTCCTCCACAATGCCTGGGCGGAGGACCGCGCGGATGTCGGCTGTATGTTTGCGTGCTTCGCCGAGGACCTGGGAGGTGGACAGGACGCCGCGTACGTCTGCCGTGGTCACCAGCAGAGTGGTCTTCGCCCTGGTGAGGGCCTCTGTCGCGGCCGGGTCCAGGTGGCGGGGGAGGTCTACGACCACCAGGTCGAAGCCTCGCTGACCGGCTTCCAGGACCGAGCGCATGGCCTGGGCCGGGATCGGCGCCACTTCGCCTCTGTGGAAGGACAGGACCGACAGGTCACCGAATGACGGGAGCGCGGCTTGGAGGGCGCTGGAGTTGATCCGGCCCTCCCTGGCCACCAGGTCTCCCCAGCGGGCGCCTGCCGCCTCCTCGTGGCCCAGGAGCGCGTCTATGCCTCCGCCCAGCGGGTCGGCGTCGATCAGGAGTGTACGGAGCTGATCGCCAGAGGCTCGTAGGGCCAGGCAGGCTGACAGCACGCTCGCCCCGGCTCCGCCTCGGCCGCCGATCACGCAGATCACCGGACCTGAGCGGGGATCGGGCTCCATGGCGTCCGCGAGTCGCTCCACGAGGTCGCGTTCGCCGCTGGGGAGGCCGACCACCGCCTGGGCGCCTACTGCGACGCATTTTCGCCAGGTGTCAGGGTCTTCTGGGTCTCGGGTCACCAGGAGGACCTGGTCTCGGGCCGGGGGTGAGGCCGCGGCCACGGCGTCTGCCTGGTCGGTGCCTACGGCTATCAAGGGGGCGAGGTTCCAGTACGGGCGGGCGTGGGCGGGGACGTGGGCGACGTCCAGCTGGGCTCCGGCCGCGGCCGCTATCCGGACCAGGTCGTCCAGCAGGGCGTGGTCCTCGGTGATGACCAGGGGGCGGTGCATCCTTGTGGCCTTCCTGTGGGGGTTGGGAGCTCAACCCTGGCGTAGGGGGCGAGGAGGGCAGGGCACCGAACGGGGTTCTGGGGATTGTGGGTGCTGGTTGAGTGACGGCTGTGGACAACGCCGGCTGATGACGTCTATCGCGTGAATGGCCGTGGCTCGGGCGGAGCGACTCGGGTGGAGCGGCCCTGGAAGATGCGGGGAGGGGCGAGGACGCTGGTCGGCGGCGGTGAGGGAAGCGACGCCGGTGGACGACGCGGGAGAGTGCCGGAGAGGGGGGCGACGCCATCTGGGCGGACATCCGGGGGTGCCGCTGCTTCGCCAGGGCACGGGTGGGCCGGTGGGGGCGATCAAGGCTCGGGGTGCGATGCGGAGGTGGTGGCCTTGGCCGGACCTGGTGGTGTGCGGGGTGCCCAGGGGACGGTGACACCGTGGCGGAGCCGGACACGGTGTTGCGTGCTGGCGCCGGCTCGACCGAGGTCATCGCTCGTGGTGGTGGTGCAAGCGGACCCGGCGGCGGGGAAGGCGGTCCGGCCCAAGGCCGACGGCCGGCTGGGCGGGAAAAGGGGCGACCCCCGCCGGGGGGGAGAGCGGGGGTCGCCTGTTCGGTCCGGCTCCGGGGGGGTAGAGCCGGTCCCGTTTCAGAAGAAAGCTTTCATCACTTGACCGGAGCCTGGCAAGGGACTTGCAAACCTATCCCCCACACAGTCGGCTCCAGTTTCGGGCGATACCACCGTATGCTGCCCGATCGACTCGAGTTTCGTCGAGGAGCAATCTCGCATTTTCGCCAAGTTTTTTCGCAAGCCCATAACGATCACATAAAGGAGATCACAGAGAGTGATCGTCACGGGTTGGTAACCGGGCTCGCGGGAGGCGATGCCGGCAAGCGTCGGACGAGTGGGTCCACGTGTGGGTAAAGGTCTTGGTCCGAGGGGTTCCCATCAGGGTGGATCCGTCGTAGAAAGGTGTCACGGACCACTTGTCCGGGTGCATCAGCCGGGCACCCACGCGCGACCAGCCGCGGGAGGCGCGTCGTGACGGGCTTGACCCGCTCCGACGAATTGAGGTGCACGCTTGGTAACCCGGTGTGATGCACCGGCAGACGGCGTCTCTTGACTGAGACGCCGTCAGCTATGTCAGTCGCGGCTCCCTCAGCCCCTTTGCATGGCCTCACAGACCGCAGTCGCCTCGCGTACGCCGAGGGTAACCGCCGAGGCACATTGTTGTACCCAGCGGCCCACGCCCTCCGATGTTCCCGCCAGGTAAGCCCGCAGACCCTCGACGTACGGCTGGTCCAGGTGCCCCACCTCGACGGCCACCAGGGACTTGGGGTCCAGGCCGTACTCCACCAGGGTCAGGCGCTCGGCCGCGCGGGCCACGATGCCGTCCGCCGTACCGAACGGGCGCAGCACCACCAACTCCGCATGAACGACGGCGGCCAGCACCAGCGCGGGTGCCTTCGTGGGCCGTTCCAGCAGGTCGAGCAGGCTTTCGAGGCGAGCCGAGGCCTCCGCGGCACGCGGCGCGGGGCCCAGGCCGAGGAGGTCGGGGGCCTCGTCGGACGTGCGGGGGCGACCGAGGACAGCCGCCTGAGCCGTCTCATCCGTGAGTCCGGCGGCCGCCACGGAGTGCAGCCGGGCGAGGACCTGCCTGGGTGACTTCCGCCAGGTCGGGCCGAGGCGGCCGAGCTCCGCCGACGCCCGCAACGCCCCCTGGACCAGCGGGTCGTCCACCTCGTCCCGGCGCAGGGCGTCCAGCGGGACGTCCACGCCCTCGATGGCGGCCGAGGCGCGGGCACCGCGCAACGACGACTCCGCGGACACCGCTGGGCCGGCCCGGCGCAGGACGCGATGGCGGTACAGCTTGTCCACGGCCTGACGGGCCTGGTCCACGGCCTCGGCCACACCGGGGAAGCCGGCGATCACGGCCAACGGGTCACTCACGCACCCGACCCTAGCGGCCCGACTCCAATGGCCTGCCCCTGGCGGAGCGGTCACGACCCACCCAGGGTGCCCTCCTGGACGGCGCCCCCACGGTGAGTGTCGACGTATCGGTGGAGTGGTGCCGCCCCAATGGTCGGATGTCGACCGACCTGTCACGGACCTCAAGGGCGAGGAGGTCGATCGTTTGAACGCGGCGAACGACCACGTACAGCAGAAGGACACGGTTTGAGTCGAGGTGATGACAGTGAGTCGAAAGGCACCTCACCACCCATCCGGCCTTATCTCGCCGCCTGACAAGCGCAATTGAAATGTTGTAATCCTGACATCAGGCGAATATAAGCCCGGCCGATTCCCGCTACGCACTCACTTTATGGGCCCCCTGCCCACAGTGGCGCGTACCACGGTACAGACCTGTCTAGACCTCTTGTGTGTGGAGGCCGTGAGCTGGTGAAGTGGGACACGACCTATCCAACCTGGCCATAGAAGGAGTACGCGGTGGCCCCGGAAACCCCTGGTAACGAGACTCAGGCGCTGTCAAACCTGCTACAGGAAAACCGTCGGTTCGCACCTCCGGCCAACCTGGCGGCTGCCGCGAACGTGACCGAAGCCGCGTATGGCGAGGCCGCCGCCGACCGTCTTGCGTTCTGGGAGCGGGCCGCCGAGCGACTGACCTGGGCCAAGCGGTGGGACAAGACGCTCGAGTGGAACGCCCCCTTCGCCAAGTGGTTCGTGGGAGGCGAGCTCAACGTCGCCTACAACTGCGTCGACCGCCACGTCGAGGAGGGCCGCGGCGACAAGGTCGCCTACCACTGGGAGGGCGAGCCCGAGGGCGACACCCGCACCCTCACCTACAACGACCTGAAGGCCGAGGTCGGCAAGGCCGCCAACGCCCTGCGGGAGCTCGGCGTGGGCAAGGGTGACCGGGTGGCGATCTACATGCCGATGATCCCCGAGCTGCCGATCGCCATGCTGGCGTGTGCCCGCATCGGGGCGGTGCACTCGGTGGTGTTCGGCGGGTTCTCGGCGGCGGCGCTGAAGAGCCGGATCGACGACGCCGACGCCAAACTCGTGATCACCGCCGACGGCGGCTACCGCAGGGGCAACCCATCGGCTCTCAAACCGACCGTGGACGAGGCCGTCGCCGAGTGCCCGCAGGTCGAGCACGTCCTCGTCGTACGGCGCACCGGGCAGGACGTCGCCGTCGGCGACAAGGACGTCTGGTGGCACGACCTGGTCGACCGTCAGAGCGACCAGCACACCGCCGAACCCCACGACGCCGAGCACCCCCTGTACATCCTCTACACCAGCGGCACCACCGGCAGGCCCAAGGGCATCCTGCACACCACCGGCGGCTACCTGACCCAGACCGCCTGGACGCACCACTCGGTGTTCGACCTCAAGCCCGAGACCGACATCTACTGGTGCACGGCCGACATCGGCTGGGTGACCGGGCACTCCTACATCGTGTACGGCCCCCTCGCCAACGGCGCCACCAGCGTGATCTACGAGGGCACCCCCGACACCCCGCACCGCGGCCGGTTCTGGGAGATCGTGCAGAAGTACAAGATCACGATCCTCTACACCGCCCCCACCGCGATCAGGACGTTCATGAAGTGGGGAGACGAGATCCCCGCCAAGTTCGACATGTCCAGCCTGCGCGTCCTGGGCTCCGTCGGCGAGCCGATCAACCCCGAGGCGTACGTCTGGTACCGCGAGCACATCGGCGGCGAACGCTGCCCCGTCGTCGACACCTGGTGGCAGACGGAGACCGGCGCCATCATGATCAGCCCGCTGCCCGGCGTGACCGCGGGCAAGCCGGGCGCCGCGATGCGCCCGCTGCCGGGCATCGTCGCCGACGTGGTCGACGACCAGGGCAACAGCGTCCCGGACGGTGGCGGCGGCTTCCTCGTGGTCCGCGAGCCGTGGCCGTCCATGCTGCGCACGATCTGGGGCGACGACCAGCGCTACATCGACACGTACTGGAGCAGGTTCGAGGGGATGTACTTCCCCGGCGACGGCGCCAAGAAGGACGAGGACGGCGACCTGTGGCTGCTCGGCCGGGTGGATGACGTCATGCTCGTCTCCGGCCACAACATCTCCACCACGGAGGTGGAGAGCGCACTGGTCAGCCACCCGAAGGTGGCCGAGGCGGCCGTGGTCGGCGCGACCGACCCGGTGACGGGCCAGGCCATCGTGTCGTTCGTGATCCTGCGCGGCACGGCGGAGGAGAGCGACGACATCGCCGCCGAGCTGCGCAACCACGTGGCCAAGACGCTGGGCCCGATCGCCAAGCCGCGCCAGATCCTGGTGGTGCCCGAGCTGCCCAAGACCCGTTCCGGCAAGATCATGCGCCGCCTCCTGCGCGACGTGGCGGAGAACCGCAGCATCGGCGACGTCACGACCCTGGCCGACAGCACGGTGATGAACCTCATCTCGGAGAAGCTCCCGAGCGCCAAGTCCGAGGACTAGAGGACCAAGGATCCACCTATCCAGCCGCATGTCCCCATAGATCGGGGCATGCGGCTGGGGCATGGTGCGAACGCCGCTGACGTCTCCCCCCGCCGGCCCGCACCGCGACCGCCCACCACCGCCCCCTCCGCGTTGCGCCGAGGCCAGGCGCTATCTTGTCCGATCGGGTAGTTCTGGGAGTGATGGGCGGGACTCGCACCCGGTAAGTTCCTCGGCGTGCTCGGCGCCGCGTGGCCGTAGCCGTCGGCCGGCCCGGCAAGATTGTCCGAGGGCTCCACCGGGTGACGACCGCGTTCACCGGGGTACGCGAGCCGCATCATTGCGCTGGATGATGTTTGACACGGCCACCAGGCCTCGATAGGAGACGTTCATGCCGCAGACTCCCGAGGAAGAATCCCTGGGCTCACTGGTCGCCCAGGCCAGCACCCACATCTCGTCGCTGGTGCGCTCGGAGATCGAGCTGGCCAAGGCCGAGTTCAGGTTCGACGCCAAGCGGGTCGGCATGGCCGGCGGCCTGTTCGCCGCCGCGGCCTTCATGGCACACCTGTGCCTGATCCTGGCCTCGTTCACGATCGCGTACGCCCTGGCCCAGTGGCTGCCCAACTGGCTGGCCTTCCTCATCGTGACCGTGTTCTACCTGCTGGTCGCGGGTCTGCTCGTGTTCATCGGGATCCGCCGGCTCAAGGGCCTGGCCGGCATGAAGCGCACCGCGAGGTCGATCAAGGGTCTCAAGGAGATCGCCACGCCCGACGGCGAGG
Organism: Nonomuraea sp. B12E4; assembly: GCF_039871825.1. Classification (NCBI taxonomy): domain Bacteria; kingdom Bacillati; phylum Actinomycetota; class Actinomycetes; order Streptosporangiales; family Streptosporangiaceae; genus Nonomuraea; species Nonomuraea sp. B12E4. The sequence continues at coordinate 357,480 of NZ_JBDPME010000004.1, forward strand.
CGCTCCCGGCGGTGAGCCCGGACCGCGAGCCGGTGACCCGCGATGGCACCTGACGAGTCCGCCGTCGAGATCGAGGGACCGTGGACACACCGCACGGTCCACGCGGGTGGCACCCGTTTCCACGTCGTCGAGGCGGGCGACGGCCCGCTGGTCCTGCTCCTGCACGGGTTCCCGCAGTTCTGGTGGACGTGGCGCCACCAGCTGAGCTCGCTGCCCGCGGCCGGATACCGGGTGGTCGCGGCCGATCTGCGCGGCTACGGCGGCAGTGACAAGCCGCCGCGCGGCTACGACCTGCCCACGCTGGCCGCCGACGCGAGCGGGCTGATCAGGGCGCTGGGCGAGACCGGGGCGATCGTGGTCGGCCACAACTGGGGCGGGCTGCTGGCCTGGACGATGGCCGTGCTCGACCCCAAGTGCGTACGCCGGCTGGTGGCCGTCTCGGCTCCGCATCCCCTCCGGATGCGCAAGGCGGTGCTGACCGACCCGTTCGGCCAGCTCAAGGCCAGCCGCCGGACGGTGGGTTACCAGCTTCCGCTGCTGCCGGAGCACCGGCTGACCCGCCACGACGCCTCCCTGGTGGGCCGGCTGCTCAACGAGTGGTCGCGGCCGGGCTGGCCGTCGGCCGAGGAGGCGCGGACCTATCGCCAGGCGTTCAGGATCCCGGCGGTGGCGCACTGCGCGCTGGAATATCACCGGTGGTTCGGCCGTTCCCAACTACGTCCCGACGGCCGGCGATACGCCCGGGTCATGCGTACCGAGGTCGAGGCGCCCACACTGCACCTGCACGGTGCACTGGACCCGTGCGTCCTGCCGCGCACCGCGCAGGGCTCAGGCCGTTTCGTGGCGGCGCCCTACAGGTGGCGGCTCCTCGAAGGAGCAGGCCACTTCCCCCACGAGGAGATTCCCGACGTGTTCGACACCGAACTGCTCGACTGGCTGGCCGATCCGGAACCCGACCGATGAGAGACCGCGACCCCGAGGGCAGGCCGCGCAACGCCAGGCCGCGCGACGCGTACGGCAGGCCGCTCCCCTACGGCTCCCCCGGTGTGCCCCGGGTCCCCGACGACTACGCGCCCACCACCGAGCAGGCCCTGGCCGACGGCCGCCGCTTCCTGGGCGAGGGCATGCCGTTCAACGCGCACGAGGTGTTCGAGGGCCGCTGGAAGTGCGCGCCCGAGGACGAGCGCGAGCTGTGGCAGGGGCTCGCGCAGATCTGCGTCGGGCTGACGCATCTCCAGCGCGGCAACGGCCGCGGCGCGGTGACCCTCTTCAGCCGCGGCGCCGCCAAGGCGCAGGCGTACGGCGGCGCGTACGACGCGGTCGGCAAGGCGGCCTCAGAGCTGGACGGCGACGGCGACCCCGAGGCGGCCATCGCCCTGATCATGGAAAAGCTGCCCGGTTAGTCGCACTCCTGCGTGCTGGCCGGCGTGGTGTCGTCTCTGCCCTGGGCGGCGTCGGGGGCGACCTCCTCGGCCGTCAGGACGTAGCCGGTCTCCTTCTCGTTGATCGCGGCGGCGAAGATCACACCATAGACGGCGCCGCTCTCCGTGAGCAGGGGACCGCCGGAGTTGCCGGGCAGCACCTCGCCGCGGATCGCGTAGACCTGGCGCCTGACGGTGTTGGCGCGGTAGATGTCGGGTCCCTCGGCGTCGAGCTGGCCGCCGATCCTGGCGGGCACGGCGGTGAACCCCCGGCCCTTGGGGAACCCGGCGATGATCGCGTTGTCGTTACGCTCACCCTCGCCGTCGAAGGCGAGCTGCGGCAGGCCGAGCCCGGGCACGTACAGGATGGCGATGTCGCGCCGCGGGTTGTAGCGCACGACCGTGGCCTCGTGGCGCGTGTTGGTGGAATCGATGATCTGCAGGTCACGGGTGACGCCCGCGACCACGTGGGCGTTGGTCATGATCCGGTCGGGCGCGTAGACGAAGCCGGTGCCCTCGATGTGCTTGTTGCAGCTCTCGGCATTGCCCTGGACCTTGACGATGGCCTCCCGCGCCCGCTTGAGCCTGGGGCCCTGCAGCACGCTCTGGTCGGGCGGCGGCACGTCGATGAACGCCCCCGCGCCGATGTCGTCGAAGACGGGCGGGAAGTCGGAGCGGTCGATGAACTTCTTGAACGGCTGCTGCCAGTTGCGCGCGCCCTGCGGGATGGCGTCGTCGACCGTGGTCAGCAGCGCGGAGTTCTTCACCTGGTCGACGAGCGGGGTGAACGCCGTGGAGACGATCAGCGATCCGATCAGCCAGGCGATGACCAGCACCGACAACGCGCTGGCGAACGTGCCGCCGACCGCGTCGGCCAGCCTGGCCGGCTCCCAGGTGACGTGGCTGCGCACGACGGCGCCGAGCGTCGAGGAGGCGAACTGGCCGAGGGTGGCCGACAGGAAGACGATCACGATGGCGAGCAGCGCCTGGGGCGTGTCGCCGTCCACGACGGCCTTGGAGATGGGCGGTGCGATGAAGACGCCGAGCACGGCCCCCCCGACGAACCCCACGAAGCTCATCGCTCCGATGATGAAGCCCTGCCGGTAACCCGAGACGCCGAAGGCGATCACGAGGCCGATCAATATGAGGTCAAGCAGATCACCGCGCACGCTTCAAAGGTAACCAGCGATACGGTCAAGTGTGCACGTCTTCCGCCAGGACGGCGTCACTCACCTGGCTATCTTGAGCGGTATGCCGCCGGCCGAGGGAACAGTGCGCGATCTCATCGAGGCCGCTCTGGGCGACACCGATCCTGACGGGCCGCTGCGCTGGCACGTGATCTGCCTGCTGCGCCAGCGGGGGGACCTGGAGTCGTTCATCGAGGCGCGGCGGTTGTGCGCCGCCGGCACCGTCGCCGAGCGGCTGCTCGGGGTGGACATCATGGGCATGCTGCGGGCGTTCGTGGACCGTACGCTGCCGGTGCTGCGCTATCTGGCGGCCAGCGAGGACGACGCCATGGTGCTCTACTCGGTGCTGATCGCCTTCGGCCACCTCGCCGACCCGCGCTCGCTCCCGTCGGTGATCGAGCTGGCCGGGCACGAGGACGCCCGGGTCAGGTATGGAGCCGCGTACGCGCTGCAGCACGTGCTCGGCGAGCCGCCGGACCGGGCGGGCCTGGACACGCTGCGGAGGCTGGCGGCCGACAGCGACGCCGACGTGGCCGGCTGGGCCTCACTGGGCGTCGCCCTCCGAGCGGCGCAATAGCCTCAAGCGGCGCCGGCGCGGCCGGCCGGGCCTCGCTGGGCGTCGCCCTCCGAGCGGCGCAGCGGCCTCAGCGGCCGGACGCCAGGTTGATCACCGCGGGCGGCATGTCCTCCACCCGCGAGTCGTCCCACGGCCGCTCGAACTCACCTTCGCGCAGGACCGAGTCCAGCACCATCGCGGTGAACCCCCACACCAGCATCCCGCGCACCTTGAACGCCGGCCCCGCCATCCCGCTGGGGTGCCGCAGCATGATCCGGTTGCCCGGGTCGACCAGCTCGGCGATCGGCACCCGCTCCACGGAGTCGACCTCGTCCGGCGAGGCCGCGTGCACCGCCGAGGGCTCGCGCCACCAGGCGATCACGGGCGTGACCCGGTTGTCGCTGTGGTTGAGGTAGAGCTCCGGCAGCGTGCACAGCACGTGCACCCCCGCCGGGTCGACCCCGGTCTCCTCCTCGGCCTCCCGCAGCGCCGCCTCGACCGGCCCGGCGTCGTCGGGATCCACGCCGCCGCCGGGGAAGGCGGGCTGCCCGGCGTGCCGGCGACCTCGGGTGCTGCGCTGGATCAGCAGCACGTCAGGCCCTAACGCCCCCTCGCCGAACAGCATCAGCACCGCCGCGTCGCGGCCACCGCGGGCGGGTGGCCGCATGTATCGGGGAATCCGGGCCCGCTGGGCCTGCACCGCCAGTCTGTCGAGCCAGTCGGGCACTTGGGTCACGCATGCTGCAACACGCGCCGGCTCCGATCACTTCCCCGGATCAGGCACTTCCCCGGATCAGGAGAACGGGCCGGGCTTGACGAGCTTTTCCGCCTCGGCCTCCGAGGTGGGGCCGGTGCCGTACGAGGGACACAGCGCGGCCAGCGGGCATACGCCGCAGGCCGGGCGGCGGGCATGGCAGATGCGGCGGCCGTGCCAGATCACCCGGTGGGAGAAGATCGACCATTCGCGTTTGGGCAGCAACTCGCCCACGAAGTGCTCGATCTTGACCGGATCGGTCTCGTCGGTCCAGCCGAAGCGGCGCACCAGCCGCTGGAAGTGGGTGTCGACGGTGAGCCCCGGCACGTCGAACGCGTTGCCGAGCACGACGTTGGCCGTCTTGCGGCCCACCCCGGGCAGCGTCACCAGGTCCTTGAGCTTGCCGGGGACCTCGCCGCCGTAGCGCTCGCACACCGCCTGGGCCATGCCGATGATGCTGTTGCTCTTCGCGCGGAAGAAGCCGGTCGAGCGGATGATCTCCTCCAGCTCGGACCCATCCGCGGCGGCGTAGTCGGCCACCGTCGGATATTTCGCGAACAGCGTAGGGGTCACCATGTTGACCCGCTTGTCCGTGCACTGCGCGGAGAGGATGGTCGCGACCAGCAGTTCTAACGGGTTGGCGAAGTCGAGCTCGCAGTGGGCGTCCGGATAGGTCTCCGCGAGGACGCGGTTCATCTTGCGTGCCCGGCGTACCAGTGCGAGCCGGGTCTCCGGCTTGCGCCCCGCCGCGTTCGTGGCCATGCGGCCAAGAGTAGAAGCTTCTCGGAACGGTTGAACCCCGGACCGCCCCGATCGCGTACAACCTGGCGCGGGAAGGGGGCAGGGCATGGGTGATCAGAGTGCGTCGCTGGCGTACTTCGTGCGTCACGAGGGGCCGCTGCGCGGCCGGGCACTGCACCATTTCGCCGTGAGCTGCATGGCGGCGCTGGCCAAGCTGCACGCGCGCGGCACCGCGGGGCTGCGGCTCGGCCGGGACAGCGTGGCGCTCGGCCGCCGGGGCCAGGTGCTCATCGGCTGGCAGACCTCACAGACCGCGTACGAGGACGCGGCGGACGACGTACGGGCCTGGGCCGACCTGGTGGTCTTCGCGGCCACCGGGACGGAGGAGGGCGACCCGCGGATTCTCCCGCCCGCGCTGCGGCTCGCGGTCGAGCAGTGCCGGCGCCCGGATCCCGGCGCCCGCCCGCGTTCCGTGGACGTGCTGCGTGTCCTGCTGGGACAGTCCGTGGCGGCGGCGATGGCCTCAGTCGACGGCCTGCTGTCAGGAGCTCATAGGCGGGTCGGGTAGCTTTCCCCTGGACGTGACTCAGGGGGCAAGCACGGAACACTCGGGCATTTCCCCTAACCTGTGTGTGCCGCCCAGAGTGGGGTGAGTCACAATGGCAGCAGAGGAGGCAGAGTGAACACCGACGATGTGCTGGGCAAGGCCCCCCTGTTCGCCGCGCTGGACCGCGAGAGCGCCGCCGCGCTGCGTACGAGCATCACGGAGGTCCAGCTGTCCAAGGGACAGACGCTCTTCCACGAGAACGAGACCGGCGACCGGCTCTACGTCGTGCTCGAAGGCAAGATCAAGCTCTCCCGGACCTCACCGGACGGACGGGAAAACCTGCTCAGCGTGCTGGGGCCGAGCGAGATGTTCGGCGAGTTGTCGCTGTTCGATCCGCGCCCGCGCACGGCCACGGCGACCGCGCTGACCGACGTGCGGCTGGCCGGGCTGGGCCACGACGACCTGCGGCCCTGGCTGACCGGCCGCCCCGAGGTGGCCCTGCACCTGCTGCGTGCGCTCGCGCAGCGGCTGCGGCGCACCAACGACGTGCTGGCCGACCTGGTCTTCACGGACGTGCCGGGGCGGGTGGCCAAGCAGTTGCTCGACCTGGCCGAGCGGTTCGGCACCAAGACCGACGACGGCCTGCGCGTGCACCACGACCTGACCCAGGAGGAGCTGGCCCAGCTCGTCGGCGCCTCGCGCGAGACCGTCAACAAGGCGCTGGCCGACTTCGCCCAGCGCGGCTGGCTGCGCATCGAGGCCAAGGCCGTGGTCATCCTCGACGTGGACCGCCTTTACAACCGGTCCAGATAGTCGAGCTGGGCGGCCACCGAGATCTCCGCGGCTGCCCAGAGGGAGCGGTCGACGTCGGCGTAGACGACGCGGACGATCTCGCGTGGCGTGCGCGCCCCCTGCTCGCGGGCCGCCCTGATCTGGTCGAGCCGCTCGCGGCGGTGCGCGATATAGCCGTCGAGCGCCCCGATCGGGTCGGGCAGCACCGGCCCGTGGCCGGGCAGCAGCGCCCGCGCCGCCAGGCTCTCCGCCGCCGCCCTGAGCCGGTCGAGGCTGCGGAGATAGTCGGCCAGCCCGCCGTCGCGGGCGATGATCGTGGTGCCCCTGCCGAGCACCGTGTCGCCGGTCAGCATCGCCCCGTCCTGCGGCAGCCAGAAGCAGAGCGAGTCGAACGAGTGGCCGGGCGTGCCGTAGACATGGAGCTCCACGTCGCCCGCGGTCACCACGTCCCCGTCGGCGAGGCCCTCCCCGCCGAGCCGGTGGCGCGGGTCGAGGGCGCGCACGGGGGCGCCGACCATCTCGGCGAACCGCTTGGCGCCGCCGCTGTGGTCGAGGTGCCCGTGGGTGAGCAGGATCTCGGTGACGTGGCGCTCGCCCAGGTGGTCGCGTACGCGCTGGAGATGCGACTCGTCGTCCGGCCCCGGATCCACCACCACGACGTCCTCGCCGCCGATGACCCAGGTGTTGGTGCCGTCGAGCGTCATGAGCGAGGGGTTGGGCGCGAGCAGGTTCTCGGCGTGGTCGGTACGGGAGCCGTCGGGGCCGCCGATCGGGATGTACAACCCGCTCATGTGGTCACCAACCGCATCTCGCCCTCGATCTCCACGGCCTTGGGCATGATGGGCACGATCTTGCGGTGCTCGGCCAGGATGGAGCCGACGTCGTCGTGGACCGCCAGCTCGTCCAGCGTGTGATGGGTGGGCGGCATCAGGAAGATCTCACCCTGGTCCGCCAGTTGGAGGGCCTCGGCGGGACGCTTCCAGGCGACCTGGTCGGCCTCGCCGCCCACATCGCGGGTGCGCTGCCCCTCGGGGAGCACGGCGGCGAAGAACCGCGTGTCGAAGCGCCTGCTCTCGATCTCCGGCGTGATCCAGTGTGCCCAGGGCTTGAGCAGGTCGGAGCGGAGCACCAGGCCGCGCCGGGCGAGGAAGTCGGCGAACGACAGGCTCCGGTCGATCAGCGCCAGCCTGTCGGCCTCCCAGTCGTCGCCTGTCGTGTCGCCGACCACGGTGCCGGGGTCGGGACCGGCCAGCAGCACGCCGGACTCCTCGAACGTCTCGCGCACGGCCGCGCACACCAGCGCACGGGCGACTCCCTCACTGGCGTGGAAGGTCTCCCCCCACTCCGCGGGGGACGGCCCGGCCCAGGCGACCGCCTGGTCGGCGTCGCGGGCGTCCACGGAGCCGCCGGGGAAGACGTACGCACCCGCCGCGAAGGCCATCGTGGACTTCCGCCGGAGCAGGTAGACCTCCGGGCCCTCCCGCAGGATGACCACGGTGGCGGCGTCCCGCGTGGGCACCGGCTCGATCCGTCCGGCGATGATGTCCCGGGCCCGCGCGGCGAGCTCGGCTGGAAGCGGGAATCCGACCCCGGTCACATAGAACACCATTCGGTCATGGTGACATATCCCAGCAATTAGGAAACTTCTGCTATCACTTCCACCTCCACCGGCGAGTCGAGCGGCAGCACGGCGACGCCCACGGCGCTCCGCGCGTGCCGGCCCAGATCACCGAACACCTCGGCGAGCAGATCGCTCGCGCCGTTGCCCACCTTGGGCTGCTCGGTGAACGACACGTCGCTGGCCACGAACACCGTGACCTTCACGATGCGGACGATCCTCGACAGGTCGCCGACCTCGGACTTGAGCGCGGCCAGCGCGTTGAGCGCGCAGATGCGGGCCAGCGCGGCGCCCTCCTCCAGGGTCACTCCCGCGCCCACCTTGCCGGTCTGCGCCAGCTTGCCGTCCACGACCGGCACCTGGCCGGAGGTGTAGACGTAGTCGCCCGAACGTACGGCGGGCAGGTAGGCCCCGGCCGGCGCGGCCACGGCCGGCAGGGTCAGGCCCAGCTCGACGATCTTCTGCTCGGGGGTCACTGCTTCTCCCTCTTGAAGTAGGCGACGAGCTGCTCGGGGGTGGCGCCCTGCACGATCTGGACCAGCTCCCAGCCGTCGGAGCCGAAGTTGTCCAGAATCATCTTGGTGTTGTGGATGAGCACGGGGGCCGTCAGGTACTCCCATTTCTTCATGGCGCCAGCGTAGGGGCTGCGGCAGCGGCCTGTAATGTCCCGCTGAGCGCGGCGCACCACAGTGTGAGCAATCTCAATCGAGACTCATCGGCTTGCCGCAAATGACCGTTCGGTAGCCTCGAATGGTGGAGTCTCCGGACACGGATTGGGCCGACGTGCGACTGCACGTGGTCACCGGCAAGGGCGGCACGGGCAAGACCACGGTCGCCGCCGCCCTGGCCCTCGCCCTGGCCGCCGGCGGCCGCAAGGTGCTGCTGGTCGAGGTGGAGGGCAGGCAGGGCATCGCGCAGATCTTCGATCTGCCGCCGCTGCCGTACGAAGAGCGCAAGATCGCCGTGGCGCCGTCAGGCGGCGACGTCTACGCGCTGGCCGTCGATCCCGAAGAGGCGATGCTCGAGTACATCGAGATGTTCTACGGGATGCGCCGCGCCGGCCGGGCGCTGACGAAGATGGGCATCGTCGACTTCGCCACCACCGTCGCCCCTGGGTTCCGCGACGTGCTGGTCACGGGCAAGACGACCGAGGCCGTACGCAGGCGGGGCAAGAACGGCCGCCGCATCTACGACGCGGTCGTGCTCGACGCGCCGCCCACGGGCCGCATCGCGCGCTTCCTGAACGTCACCCAGGAGGTGGCGGGCCTGGCCAAGGTCGGGCCGATCAAAAACCACTCCGAGCTGGTCAGCGGGGTCGTGAAGTCGCGGGAGACGGCGGTGCATCTCGTCACCCTGCTGGAGGAGATGCCGGTCCAGGAGACGCTCGACGGCATCGCCGAATTGCGCTCGGCCGGCCTGCCAACTGGTTGCATTTTCATCAATATGGTCCGCGAATCTCTGCTCCCGCAGGCCGCTCTTGACACGGCTGTCAAGGGCCGCTTCGACGCCGGGGAGCTCGTACTCGGGCTCAAAGCGGCGGGAGTGGCCGACGGCGCCCAGGCCGTCGCGATGGCCGAGGCGCTCGCCGAGGAGGTCGCCGAGCACGCCCACCGCACGGAGCTGGAGCAGGCCGAACGCGAGTCACTGGCCGGCGCGGGACTCAGGGGCTACGACCTGCCGCTGCTGGCCGACGGCGTCGACCTGGCCGGCCTGTACGAGCTGGCAGAGAGCATCCGCACCCAGGGAGCAGCGTGAAAAAGCCCGCCGGCCTCGACATCGACGCCATCCTCGACGACAGCGGCACCAGGATCGTCGTCTGCTGCGGCGCGGGCGGCGTGGGCAAGACCACGACCGCCGCCGCCCTCGGGCTGAGGGCCGCCGAGCGCGGCCGGTGCGTGGTCGTGCTCACCGTGGACCCGGCCCGCCGCCTGGCCCAGTCGATGGGTCTCACCGAGCTGGACAACACGCCGCGCCTGGTCAGCTCGCCCGAGGGCGGCGGCCAGCTCTTCGCGATGATGCTCGACATGAAGCGCACGTTCGATGAGATCATCGAGGCGCACGCCGATCCCGCGCGGGCCCGCCAGATCCTGTCCAACCCCTTCTACCAGTCGCTCTCCTCCAGCTTCTCGGGCACGCAGGAGTACATGGCCATGGAGAAGCTGGGCCAGCTCCGCCGCTCGGACGAGTGGGACCTGATCATCGTGGACACGCCGCCCTCGCGGTCGGCGCTCGACTTCCTCGACTCCCCCGAGCGCCTCGGGCGCTTTCTCGACGGGCGGGTCATCCGGCTGCTGACGGCCCCGGCCAAGGCCGGAGGGCGCAATGCGTTCCGGCTGCTCAACGCCGGGTTCGGGCTGGTGGCGGGGGCCATGACCAAGCTGCTCGGCGCACAGGTGATCAAGGACCTGCAGACGTTCGTGTCCGCACTCGACGCCGTCTTCGGCGGGTTCAGGCAGCGCGCGGAGATGACGTACAAGCTGCTGCAGGCCCCCGGCACGGCCTTCCTCGTGGTGGCCGCGCCGGAGCGCGACGCGATGCGCGAGGCGTCCTACTTCGTCGAGCGGCTCGCTGAGGAGCGCATGCCGCTCGCCGGACTGGTGGTCAACCGCGTGCACGAATCGCCCGTTCCGAAGCTCTCAGCGGCCCGCAGCGCCGCCGCCGCGGAGGACCTGGAGTCCAGGGGCGAGCATGAGCTGACCGCCGCCGTGCTGCGGCTGCACGCCGGTCGGATGCAGCTCATGACCCGCGAGGGCCGTGAGCAGGAACACTTCGCCTCGGCCCACCCCACGGTGCCCGTGGTGCGGGTTCGCGCCATGTCCGAGGACGTTCACGATCTCACTGGTCTGCGGCAGATCGGTGACTTGCTGGCGAGCGCCTGATGAAAAAAGTACGGCCGGCGGACGGCGCCGGCCGTACTCGCTCGCGGGCTTGGATCAGCCCGCGACCAGCTCATTTGTTCGTTCGTACTCTTCCTTGGCCGACTCGAGCAGGTCGCGCCACGAGTCCACGTCGGGTCGCCGCCGCAGCAGCGCACGCCGTTCGCGTTCGGTCATTCCGCCCCACACCCCGAACTCGATGCGGTTGTCCAGCGCATCGGCGAGGCATTCGGTGCGGACCGGGCATCCCCGGCAGATGAGCTTTGCCCTGTTCTGCGCGGCGCCCTGCACGAACAGGGCATCCGGATCCGCACCCTTACAGGCGGCACGGGAGGTCCAATCCGTGATCCACATTTGTTCGACCCCACTCCCCTTAGGTGGTCAGTCGTCATTTGGGGCCGACGGGCGCGGGCGCCGAGCCTCCGTATTCAGTTGCCGCAGAGGAGAACGTACGCAACTACCCGTTCGGGCCGACAGACCCCAGAGGACCAATTTCTCGGCCGACTCTTGACCGGGAATGACTAGTCACCCCCGCCAGTCAAGGCGAAATGGTGTCGGGCTACCGATAACGTCAGGCTTTCGACGTACTCTTGGTAGCGTGCAAGCGCGTGGCAAAGATCGCTCCAACCCCGTCCTGGGCACCCTGCGTCTGATCATCGCGGGGACCGCCGCCGGGGTGCTCACGGCCGCCGTGGCCCTGCCCGCGGTCGGCGGCGCTGGGATCTCCGCCAGGAGCGCCGTGGAAGGGCTCAACCTCAAGCCGGAAGAGCTCGACGAACCTCCCCTGCCCGAGCGGACGGAGCTCTTCGACGCCAACGGCAAGAGGATCGCCCAGTTCTACTTCGAGAACCGGCAGTCCGTGCGTCTCGACCAGGTCGCTCCGATCATGCAGACGGCCCTGATCGCGATCGAAGACTACCGTTACAAGGAGCACGGGGCGATCGATATCGAGGGAACCGTCCGGGCGCTCGTCAAAAACCTGAGCAACGGCGGCGTGATGCAGGGCGGCTCGTCCATCACCCAGCAGTACGTCAAGCAGGTCCTGGTCAACAAGGCCGAGACGCCGGAGGAGCAGCAGGCCGCGATCGCGCCCACCGTCTCGCGCAAGCTGGCCGAACTGCGCTACGCGCTGGCGATCGAGGAGAAATACACCAAGGACCAGATCCTCGAGAAATATCTCAACATCGCCTACTTCGGCGCCGGCGCCCACGGCATCCAGGCCGCCGCCCGGCGCTTCTTCGACAAGTCCGCCGCCGACCTCAACCTCGTCGAGTCCGCCACCCTGGCCGGCGCCGTGCAAAACCCCGCCAGGACCGACCCCAACGTCGGCCCCGAGTCCCGGGCGCGGCTGCTGGAGCGGCGCAACCTCGTACTCGACCGGATGGCCGAGATCGGCAAGATCACACCGCAACAGGCGGCCCAGGCCAAGGCGGAGAAGCTCGGGTGGAAGGACACGAAGGTCGCCGGTGGCTGCGAGGCCAGCAACTATCCGTACTTCTGCCTCTACGTCCAGTACGAGATCCTCAACAACGAGGAGTTCGGCAAGAACGCGGAGGAGCGCAGGAAGCTGCTCCAGCGGGGTGGTCTGCGGATCAAGACCACGATCGACCCCAAGATGCAGAAGGCCTCAGAAAAGGCGATCAAGGAGTACGTCAGCGCCAAGGACAAGCCCGTGGCCGCACAGGCCATCGTCGTCCCCGGCACCGGCGAGATCAAGGCGATGGCCGCCTCCCGCAAGTTCGGCCGCAGCAAGAAGAACAACGAGATGAGCTACAACATCGTGGCCGACGCGGCGCACGGTGGCGGGCGCGGGTTCCAGCAGGGCTCGACGGCCAAGGTCTACACGCTGGCCGCGGCGCTGGAGGAGGGTCTCAAATACAGCGACGGCTTCCCGAGCCCGGCGGGCTACCAGGCGAGCGGCTACAGCTCGTTCAAGAACTGCAAGGGCGAGAACGTCGGCGACCCGAGCCACACCGTGCGTAACTCCAGCGAGGGCGGGGGCGGTTTCAAGACCCTGGAGACCGGCACGTGGGGGTCGGTGAACACGTTCTTCGTCAAGCTGGAGGAGAAGGTCGGGCTCTGCGACGTCGTCAAGATGGCCAAGAAGCTCGGGGTCAAGCGGGCCGACGGCAACAAGCTGTCGGAGGTCGAGACGTTCACGCTCGGGGTCAACGAGGTCGACCCGGTGACGATCGCCAGCTCGTACGCGGCACTCGCCGCGCGCGGGGAATACTGCAAGCCGCTGGCGATCACCGAGATCGTCGACCGCAACGGCAAGGCCAAGCAGTACAAACCCAAGTGCTCGCAGGTGATCGAGGAGGAGGTCGCCGACGCGGTCAGCGGCATCCTGTCCGGCGTGTTCACCAAGGGCACGATGACCGAGGTGGGCGGCATCGGCCGGGACGCGGCCGGCAAGACGGGCACGACGGACAACTACATGTCGGCCTGGTTCGCCGGTTACACGCCCAACCTGGCCTCGGCGGTCAGCCTGGGCGACCCGCGCGGCGCCGCCGACCACGAGCTGATCGGGGTCACGATCGGGGGGCAGTACTACTCGTACGTGTACGGGGCCTCCATTTCCGGGCGGATCTGGAAAGACTCCATGATGAGCGCCCTGAAGGGGATCGAGCCCGCGAACTTCACGCCCGTTGACCACTCGCGATTCGGCGGGTGCACCGACAACTGCGCGCCCAAGCCTCCCAAGGAGAAGGAGGAGGAGGGCGGGCCCGACGACCCGTTCGACATCTTCAACCCGGACGACGGGGGCGACGGACGCGGTCCCGGCGGGGATGGACGCGGTCCCGGTGGTGACGAACGTGGGCCGGGCGGCTTCGGCAACGGCAACGGGCGCGGCGGCAACGGCATCGCCGGCCCTCCTGGCCCCATCACTCCCGGCCGCTGAGCCCGCCCGCTGACGAACGGGCCCCTGAGAGGGCGGACGACAGGCCCCCTGCGGGCGCTGAGGGCCCCTGTGGAGGGGCTGAGGCCTCCTCCACCGGCTCGGAGAAGCCTGGGGCGAGGGACGGGGGCTGCCGAGCCCGTAGAGGGGCCAGGAGGCCTTCTACCGAGCTCGGCAGAAGGCGGCGAGGAGAGACCGGCTTGGCAGGGGCGGGAGGGGCGGGAGGGGTGCCTGCATCGGCCAGGAGGGGCACCTCCCGAGCAGCCCGCTGGGGGAGCTGGGCCGGCTGAAGCAGCGGATCAGGCCCCCAAGGCCGCTGGGCCGCCGTAAACGCTGCTTGCTCAGCCCAGCCTGCCACCAGGGCGTCGCTCACCCTTCCACCAGGGTGATCGCGCAGCCCGCCACCCGCTCACCTGACCAGCCCGCCACCCCCTGGACGTACCTCCCGCAGGGCCGGCCCGTACCCCCATCTGCCGAGCCCGGCCACCCGCTCGTCTCCTCAGCCCGCCGCCAGCTTGGCGCGGACGGCGGCGGCCACCCGGCCCCCCTCGGCCCTCCCGGCCACCCTCGGGTTGACCACCTTCATGACCTGCCCCATGGCCTGCGGCCCAGAGGCACCGGTCTCGGCCACGGCAGCCTCGACGATCAGCGCCAGCTCCTCATCGGAGAGCTGCGCAGGCAGGTATTCCTCCAGCACCGCCTGCTCGTCCAGCTCGGCCTGCGCCTGCTCGGCCCGCCCCGCGTTGGCGAACGCCTCCGCCGCATCCCGGCGCTTCTTGACCTCCGAAGTGAGAACCTTGATGATCTCGTCGTCGGTCAGCTCCCTGGCCGCCTTCCCGGCCACCTCCGCGACGTTCACCGCGGCCAGTGCCATGCGAACCGTCCGGAGACGTACCTCGTCCCGGCTCTTCAGCGAGGCCGTCAGATCGGCCTTCAGCTTGTCCTTCAATGCGCTCATGCGCTCCATCTTGCCGTCTGCGCGGACCGCCCGGTCGTCACGCGCCGGATCTCGGGCATCATGAAGAGGTGAGGAAAGCCGTCGCAGTGCCACTGTCCATGCTCGGTCTCGGCCTGGCGGGGGTGGGTTACGCCTCCGTGGTGGAGCGCAACTGGTTCCGGCTGCGCCGCTTCGACGTGCCGGTGCTGGCGCGCGGCCAACGTCCCGTACGCGTCCTGCACCTGTCGGACCTGCACCTGACCCCGCGCCGCACGATGCTGATCAACTGGGTCCGCTCCCTGGGAGCCCTCAAGCCCGACCTGGTGGTCAACACCGGCGACTCCATCGCGCACCCGGAGGCCGTCCCCTCCCTCCTGCACGCCCTGGAGCCCCTGCTGTCCCGCCCGGGCCTGTTCGTCTACGGCTCCAACGACCTCTACGCCCCGCAGCCCAAAAACCCGGCCCGCTACCTGTGGCGTACGTCCAGAAACGAGCGCCGCCAGCACATCCCCAACCTGCCGTGGGAGGAGCTGGGCGCGGGCATGGCGGCCGAGGGCTGGCTCGACATGAACAACACCACGGCCCGCATCAAGGTGGCCGACCTGGACGTGGCGGTGGCGGGCATCCACGACTCCCACATCTCCCGCGACCGCTACGACCTCGTGGCCGGCCCCGCCCCGGCCGACGCCGACCTCCGCCTGGGGGTCATGCACTCACCCGAGCCCCGCAACATGACCCGCTTCGCCGCCGACGGCTACCAACTCCTGCTCGCCGGCCACACGCACGGCGGCCAGCTCTGCATCCCGTTCTACGGCGCCCTGGTCACCAACTGCGGCATCGACCGCGCCCGCGTGAAGGGCCTGAGCCGCCACGACTCCGCCTGGCTCCACGTCTCCGCCGGCCTCGGCACCTCCCCGTACGCCCCGGCCCGCTTCGCCTGCTTCCCAGAGGCCACACTTCTCACTCTGGTCCCGCAACGATAAAGGCGGTCACAAGCACCTTGGGAGTCCGCTAGACTTTTTCAAGCACGCGCAGGACCGGCGTGCACCGGGGTGTAGCGCAGCTTGGCAGCGCGCTTCGTTCGGGACGAAGAGGTCGTGGGTTCAAATCCCGCCACCCCGACAGTATTGCCGCAGGTAGAAGGCCGCTTCCGAAGATCGGAAGCGGCCTCTCTTGTCCTCTGAGTGACTAACTGCGTGACTACGCCTTCCGCCTGGCCGTTGATGGCTCGGTCGCATCCATGGCATGGTCCCTCTGTACATGCTCCAAGGCCCTCGGCGGAGTGCCTAGATCGTCTCTGATGTTGTCCAGCAAGGTGTGGTACGCCTGCCCGTACAAGTCCTTCGCCCAATCCTCGGCGGAAAGCGCGGGCTCTCCTAAGAGCATCCCCTTGTAGTCGCTCTCGTAGAAAGACCACACGTCATTGCAGCGAGCCTGTATGAATACTGAGCCGACCAACGGAGAGGCAGCAGTGATCACTGCTGCCTCTCCGTTCAGCTCTCTGATCCTTGCCGACAGGCTGGAAGCCGGCTCGTGATCCACCCGCAGGAGTGTCTCCATCTCGTGGAGGAGTTCCTTCCATTCGCCCATCACCTTGGCGAAGTGCGTGTAGGCGTCCAGCCCCTCTTTCTCCCAGTGCGTCCGGGCCTCATGATCGCGGCCGAGAATCGATAACAGCCAAGTACGAGCTGATCGACGCGGAGAAGGCTGACTACAAGATTATCGACATGTGTCGCTGGTTACAGGTGTCGCGGTCGGGGTTTATGCGGCCGGCTGACCGACCGCGCCGCCCGCGACAACGTTCTCCCGGGTCTCCGGCCGGGTGTTCACCGGGTCCGGCAAACGGATCCAGGTCTCCGGGATCCGCCGGCTCGCCTCCGGGCATTCCCCCGTGCCTGCCGCAGCCACGCCGTCCGGCCGCGCTCATCGACAAGATTGCGCGCTCGGCGCAAACAGCTTTCAGTGGCATTTCATCGTCGTTTCAACGGTCGTTTCTATGCTGACGTGCACAGATTTCTTTCGCGCGCCATCGAGAAAGACGGAACGACATGCGATTCACGAGAAATGGCGTCCTGACAGGTTCCGCAGCGATAGTGATCACCGCCGGCTTCTCGGTCGGACTCGAATCCGCGGCGACCGCCGCGGCTCTCTACGCGAAGACCGGCACACACGTCAGTCACAGCTACGTGTTCTCCAGCGGCAACAGCGGCAACATGCGTTGTTGGGGCCAGACCACCGACATACCCGACGCCGAGATGTGCTACCGAGCCGACCGGAACGCCACCTACGTGCAGAGCACGAAGGCAAACGGTTATTTCAAGCTCGGACAGCACGGATCGGGCGGCAACACCTGGCGTTGCCGGAACAACTACACGAGCAGCGCGGGCACCGGCACCTGGGTGGAATGCAAGTGGAGCACGAAACCAGGGAGCGCGGACTGCTCCACCATCAGGGTCGGACACGGGCAGAGTGATTGGTACGTGCTGAGTAGGGCCTCCAGCCTCATGTGCTTCTAGCCTCATGAGACCGGGCGGAAAGCCGAACTGAGACGCGTCCGCTCGATTGGCTCTGTCAGCGGCCGAGTGCGTTTGCACGGCCACGGACAGGCGCCAGGCGCAGGCGGGCAGGGTGGCCCGCTGACCGGCGGGCCCGAAGCAGTGGTGGAGGGCCAGCTCGCCGGTCGTGCGGTGCTTGCGGATCAGCAGGAAGTGAGCGGGGCCGGCGGTGGCGATCCAGGCCCAGGCGTGGAGGCGTTGGCCTTTGGAGCCGCGACCTTGAGCATGCGCACCGCGGTTCGCGCGGCGGCACTTCGTTCGGCGGCGATCCGAAACTCCGTGCCGCCCGAATCGGCCTCGCTCAACAACGCGCTCCATCCCCTTCGCCCGCGCGGAGGCATCGAGCATCTGGATGCCCGATGCCTCCACTCAGCCCATGTGATCACCTTGCCCCAACCGACATCAGCAACGGCTGCGTCAAGATGCTCGACTCCGTCACGGCCGCTCGTCACTCAGTGGCGGTCGGTGGCAGGTCATGCGGCGCCTTGGGAGATGGCGGTTCAGCAGCCGTTGGTGATCTTGGTGAGTGAGCTGGTAGCCCCGATGTGAAACTTCTTCCTGCCCTTGGTCCCGCCGTTGGTGACCAGGCACTCCGTGTAGTTGCCGGTGGCGGGGTTCCTGATGTGCAGCTTCGCGCCTACCCGATGTGAGCAATGGTTGTTGAAGTAGACCGTGACGGTCAGCTTACCGTCGCCCCACGAATAGTTGGTCTTGGCCTTCTTCGGCTCGAAGCATGCGATGCTGGCCCGTCGGACGGACTGTGCCGAAGTCTCGCTGGCGGTCACCGCCTGGGCGGGACCGCTCGAGAGGGTCGCGAGCGCAGCAGCCGTCACTGCGGCTGCCACCAGCCCGCGCGGATTCCTCATCATCCCGGTCTCATCTCCCCCTGAAAACGTTGGCGGTCACGGGCGCCGTCGGCGCCCCGATCAACACGCTGGGCTGCGTGTCCGGGTCTCCCTGGATGCATGTTCGCCGATCGGTTGCCGCGGCGGTGGTCAGTCGCAGTGGGCTCCGTTCAGTCTCACGTCGCCGTATCCGCCGCTGCCCTTGACGGTCGCCAGCACGGTGATGCACTTGTTCCGGGCTGAGACGTAGACGGGGCCGGCGTAGTACTTGAACTCGCCGTGGTCGGAGTCGGCCCATGAGGAGGCGCCAGTGGTCTTGATCCGCACCGACTTGTAGGCCTTGGCGCCGTAAGTGCTGCCGCGGCCATAGGCCACCGCGCAGTTTCGCCCCTTGCTGGAGTTCCAGCTGATCTCAAGCGTTCCGTACTCCGCTCCTTGGAGCTTGATGTCGTACGTACCCACGAGCTTGTAGCCGTTGCCGCACTTACCCGCCGCGCTCGCTGGAGCAGCGGACCCCACCAGCCAGGCGGAGGCCACAATGACGCCCGCCACGGCCGCGAGCCCCTTACGAAAACCCATCTGCTGTCCTCTCTTCTTGCCCCGGCGGTCAGCCGCAGTGGACGTTCGTCGCGTACCTCACGGCGGTGCCGACTGCGCCCACCAGGTCGATGCACTTGCCCTTGGCGGTGACGTAGACAGGCCCCGCGTAGTACTTGAAGTCGTCCGCCTCGTAGTCGGCCCAGCCATCGCTCGTGGGCAGCGCGATGCCCACGGCCTTATAGGTCGTGGTGCCGTAATTGGCGCCTGAGCCGTAGGCGAGGGCGCAGTTCTTTCCGGAGCCGGAGTTGTAGTAGACCTCCAGAGTGCCCTTCTTCGTCCCGGTCGCCGGGATGTTGTAAACGCCGATCCGGGTGTAGCCGCTCCCACAGGGACCGGCCGCACTCGCCGGGACCGCGGAGGCGACGAGCCAGGTCGAGCCCACCATCACGCCCACCACGGCGGCCAGCTTGCTACGAATACGCATGCGGTTCTTTCTTCGTCATTCAGTCGAATTCGGGGTGAGGCCGTGCCCTCCCCGATCTGGCCCGAGACATGATCACGGTAGCCGCTGAAAATGTGCTGAAACGGCGATGAATCATCCCGGTGGTGCGTGCGTTGCGGGCTTGGACACAAGGGCAGAAGAGATCTTCGCGATGCCCGGACCGGCCCCTGATTCTCGGTGAACGGCCCTGCACTGCGGTTCCGGTTCACGTCGGACACCGCGCCCCGGCGACAAGAGCGCCCTGCGGAGTGCCGCGTACGGCGCCGTGGCGTTGATGGCCGCGGCCGGTGCCGCCGGCAAGCCTCACCAGATCGCCACCTCCGGCAGCCTCGCGCTGGGCTCGGCCACCGGCCTGATCGGGCACCTGCTCGCCGACTACCCTGAGGGCAAGGACCTGACCGGCAAGTCCGTGGCCGAGATCGCCGACCGCGTGCTGCCGGCCCTGGCCCGTGCGCCGGCACAGAGATCCCCTCTGTCGATCTCACGACTCATGTCCGCGCCGGCGTCAGGGCAGAAGTCAGCGTTATCGGCGTATTTCACGATGTCCAGCGCAGAGAGTCGCCGAGATCTCAGCGCAGCATCCACGATCTCGATCGCGATGTTCTCCCCGGTTTTCGGGGATCACCCGGTCGGGACGTTTGTTTTTGCGACGGCGGCCACGTGGGCCGGATGGGTGAGCTGTGGATGGTGGCCGGTTCCGGGGATGACGGTCACCCGGGCGTCGAGGGTGGCGTCGATCAGCGGATCGAATTCGCCGGTGACGAGGTGAACCGGCACTGGGCAAGTGGCGGCCAGTGTCCGTAGCTCGGCGCGTTCGCTGCGCTGTTGTGCTCGGTCGAGCCACAGCGCGGTGCGCCGCGCGACGCCCGGCCGCCGCAACTGCGCGACCGCGTCGTCGAGAGCGCGCTGCGCGGGGGCGTCGGCCGGGTGAGAGCCGAGCAGCGTCCTGCCAAGCCGCTGGGGCGAAGCGGTCCGCAGCAGTGGTCCGGTCAGTGCGGGAGTGCGCAGGTGCCACCGTGGCCGCCGCTGAAGGAAGTAAGGCGAGATTAGGACCAGGCCGGCGATCCGTTCCGGGTGGGCGTGCGCGTAGCGCAGGGCAGGTGCGGTGCTTGCCGAGTGCCCGATAAGGACCGGCCGGGTCCGGAGCCGGGCAAGCAGGTCGGCGAGCCAGTCGGCGGGGTCGGCGGCGGACCGGGCCGATCGCCCGAGTCCTGGCAGGTCGGCCACCAGCGCGGTGTCGTCCAGCTCGGGCAGGACGCCCTGCCATGTTTCGGCGGTAAGGGGCAGGCCATGGAGCAGGACGTAACCCGGGAAGAGGCGATCACCCGCCACGTAGGTCCGGGTTCCGGCGACGCCGTGGAACCCACCGTTCAGCGGCGGCCGGGCGTGGCCGAACCGCTCCGCGACCAGCCGGTCCGCCCAGCGGCGCAGGGCGTCCTTCACCGGCGGGTGACTCAACCCGGCGACCTCGGTCAGCGCATTGGCCGAGGAGGTGTCGTAGCGGTCCTCGGACAGGAAGCTCAGGGTTTCGGGCTCGGTTCTGGTGAGCACGCGGGGCAGCCGTCGTACGAGGCCGGTCGGCAGGACCATGCGCGGCGCGCGCAGGCCGAGGTGCCGCGCGAGGAACGCGATCAGCTCGGGCAGCTCGGGAGTCGCGTCGTCGAGGAGGCAGTGAGCGCTGTAGGAGCCGTGGTCGTGCTCGGGCACGGCCGCCAGGAAACGGGCCAGGTGATCGACGGTGACCACGGGGACGAACGTGTGCCGCGTCCCGGCCAGCGCCGGGAGCCGTCCCGCCCACAGGTTCTCCACCATCTCGGCCAGGCCGATGTACTGCTCGGCCTCGCCGGTGAGCGAGTGCCCGATCACGATGGCCGGATTGACCACGGTCAGCGGGATCCCCTGCGCCGCGGCGAAAGCCCGGATGGCCGCGTCACCCTCGCGTTTGGAGGCCTCATAGGCGCCGTAGCGTCGATAGAGCCTGCTCAGGTGGCCCTCAGAGAGCGAACTGGAGGCCTCCACTCCCCCGACGCGATATCCGGAGATCTGAACCAGGCGCCGCAGGTGCTGTCGTGTACCGGCCCAGCGCGCGACGTTCAGGGCGCCGTCGACATTGGTCCGCCGGGCTTCGTCGCGTCCCAGGCCGAAGCGGTACAGGCCGGCGGTGTTGAAGACGTCTCGTACGGAGCTCAGCTGGGCCTGGTCCTCCGGGGAGAGCCCGAGTCCCGGTTGGGTGATGTCGGCTGAGACGACGGTGAGTGCCTGGTCGCCGACGTCGTGTTCGCGGAGCCACATGCGCAGCGTGTCCCCGCGAGCAGGCCCGCCACGGACGGCCGCGGCGACCGGGCGTCCCTGTGCGAGCAACTCCGCCACCAGCCACCGCCCCTGCAGGCCGGCCGCACCCGTGACCAGGGTGTCAGGGTCTTTGGTCATGAGCATCCCATCATTAATAGACCGATCTACATATTCTCCGCACACGCATATGTGAGGCTTCACCGTCCCGGGCCGGACGGCGCGGGGCGCCTCTCAGGCTTTGAGGAGCAATCCCGCGGACACTCGCACCCGGTCGATGGGGGTCCGGCTCCGCTGGGCGCGGGCCAGCACCAGCGCCCCCTCGATCAGAGCCAACAGGGAGCCGGCCAGACCCTCGGCCTGGTCGGGGGCGTGGCCATCGGCGACGAGGCGGTCGGCCAGCGCCCGCTGCCAGTCGGCGTAGACGTCGGCGCAGATTCGTTGCAGTGGGTCATTGGTGGCCGCGACCTCCAGGGCGACCGTGGCGATCGGGCAGCCCTTGGCGTAGCCGGCCTGCTCCATCCGGTCTGCCAGCGCGTCCAGCACGGCCTCGATCAGCGCTCTGGCATCGGGGGCCTCCTCGGAGAGAGTGCGGATGAGTGTGGCGACCTCCCGACCGGAGGCGGCGAGGGCCGCCGCGATCAGTTCGTCCTTGCCGCGGGGGAAATGGTGGTAAAGCGAGCCCCGGGGGGCCTTGCCGACATCGATCATCTCGTTGAGCCCAGCGCCGAAGTAGCCTCGCTCCTCGATCAGCGTGCGCGCGGCGTTGATCAATCTTGCCCGCGTCTGCTCTCCCTTGACCGCCATGAGGGCAGAGTAGACCGATCTACATATTTTGTCCAAGGGTGGTATGTCACCGGAGGAGATTGGGGGTGGCGGGCGATGAACCGCTGCGCGATCTCGTCCAGTTTCTTGGCGCGCTGGGCGACGTCGATGGCCGAGGCCGCTCTCCAGCGGAGTTTGCGGTGCTCGTAGCCGATTTTGTGGATGATCTCGTCAGCCATGCGGTCGCCGAGTATCGGGCGCGGCAGGCGGCTGTCGAGTGCCCGGCCGCACAGCGTCACCCACAGGGGTTTCCTGCAGCGGGCTCTGGCCCTGGACACACCGCCCACGCTGTTGATCGCGGCAGTTGCCTATGTCCCGAGACACTGCCTGGGGTGCGGCTCAGCGGCCGCGATGATCTCTCCGCTTGGGTGCAGCCGAGGCTCAGCGGGGCGGGCTCGCCCGGTGGTCAGCAGCAGTAGCGCAGGTACTCCTGCAGGTCGGCGAGCGTTTGGACGACGCGCTGCTTGTCGGCCCGATACAGCATGACCTTGCCCTGTTTGCGCGAGGTCAGAATGCCGCCGCGTTTGAGCTCGGCGAGCTGCTCTGAGGCTCGCGGCTGGCTGATCTCGGCCAGCTCGGCGACCTGATTGACCGACAGCTCGGCACCGCGGGTGAACAGCAGCATGATGCGCTGACGCGCTGGGCTGCCCAGAGCCTTGAGGAAGGCGTGAACGGCCGGGCTGAGCTCGACGATCTCCGGCTCCGGACCGGCCGGACAGCACCGCTCGGTCTCGACCGCTGTGCTGGGCGCTACCTGCTGGGTCATCACCCTCCACCTCCTCCTGCCTGATTCCATCATCACATCCTTGCTTTGACATATCTGAAAATAGAGATATATGGTCCGGCCCATGACCAGATCCCCTGATCCCGTCGTCATCGTGGGCGCCGGCCAGTCCGGCCTGGCCGCCGCCCGCGCGGTTCGCAACGCGGGCCTGACACCCCTCGTGCTGGAAGCCGGCCGGCAACCGACCGGCTCCTGGCCCGGCTACTACGACAGCCTCGCCCTGTTCTCCCCGGCTCGCTTCAGCGCCATGCCCGGCCTGGACTTCCCCGGCGACCCCGACCACTACCCGCACCGCGACGAGGTCGCCGACTACCTGCAGCGTTACGCCGCCGGCCTGGACGTGGAGATCCGCACCGGCACCCAGGTGCAGGCTGTGGAGCGAGACGGCCGGGCGTTCGTGGCGCGCACCGCCGACGGGCAGGAGGTGACGGCCGCGGCAGTGGTAGCCGCCAGCGGCTCGTTCTCGCGCCCCGTCCGACCTGAACTGCCGGGCCAAGAGAGCTTCACCGGCAAGGTCGTACACGTGGCCGACTATCGCGACTCCAAGGAACTGGCCGGGCTGCGCGTCGTGGTGGCGGGCGGTGGCAACTCGGCCGTCCAGGTGGCCTACGAACTGACCGAGGTCGCGCAAGTGGACATCGCCTCGCGCAGACCGTTGGCGTTCCTGCCTCAGCGACGTGACGGCCACGACGTGCACCACTGGCTGACCAGCAGCGGCTTTGACAACCTGCCGGCCGAATGGCTGATCCACAGTGTCCACCAGACCCTGGTGATGGACACCGGCGACTACCGCGCCGCGACCGAGTCCGGCCGGCTGCGCCGCAGGGAGATGTTCACCGGCTTCGACGGCGAGACCGTCATCTGGCCCGATGGGGAGCGTGAGCGCGTCGACGTCGTCCTGCTGGCCACCGGCTACCTGCCGAATCTGGAATACCTGCGCCCGCTCGGCGCCCTCACCCCCGACGGGCTGCCGCTGCATCAAGGCGGCATCTCCAGCGTGCTGCCCGGGCTGGTCTATCTCGGGCTGGAGTTCCAGCGATCGTTCGCCTCCAACACGTTGCGCGGCGTCAGCAGGGACGCCGCGTACGTCGTCGGCCCGCTGGCCGCGCACGTGCGGGACGCGCCTGCGCTGGCCGGCCTCTGACCGGAGCTGCTTCGACGCCGCACTAATTTGACAACTCTCTAATCAGTCGCGCATGATGGCCACTGATTAGATGAACTTCAATTTAAGGATGTGCGTGATGTGTGCCCGGCTCACCGGCCGCGCCGCCAGCACCGTCGCGCGCCCGCACCTTCTCCTTGGTCCTTCGGCCAACCACACCCTTCGCGTACCTGGAGAGCAGTCATGAGTGACAGTTGCTGCGGCACCACCGCGATCGAGATCGAGCAGTTCACCACCCCCCGGCACAGTTCCGATCAGAGGCTGCCCGTCGTCGTGATAGGCGCGGGGCCGGTCGGCCTGGCCGCCGCCGCCCACCTGACCGAGCGGGGCATCGACTTCCTCATCCTGGAAGCCGGTGACCGGGTCGCCACATCAGTGGCCCAGTGGGGGCACGTGCGCGTGTTCAGCCCGTGGAAGTACAACATCGATGCCGCCGCCCGCCGCCTCCTGGAAGCCGACGGCTGGAGCGGCCCCGACGGCGACTGGCTGCCCACCGGCGCCGAGCTCATCGACGACTATCTGGCGCCGCTGGCCAAGCTGTTCGGTGAGCGCGTGCGGCCGAGCGCGCACGTGAGCGCGATCAGCCGGCTCGGCTACGACCGCGTCCGCACGCTCGGCCGTGACGGCGCCCCCTTCCTCATCCGCCTGAAGGGCGGCGAGGAACTGCGGGCCCGCGCGGTGATCGACGCCTCCGGCACCTACACCAGTCCCAACGTGCTGGGCGCCAGTGGCCTCCCCGCCCACGGTGAGAGCGAGGTGTTCGTCGACCACGCCCTGCCCGACGTGCTCGGCGCCGACCGCGACCGGTATCAGGGCAAGCACACCCTGGTGGTCGGGGCAGGCCACTCGGCCGCCACCACCCTGCTCGCCCTGGCCGAGCTGGAGGACACACCGATCACCTGGGCGATCCGCAGCGGCAATCCCAGCCGCACCTACGGCGGTGGAGAGGCCGACGCGCTGCCCGCCCGAGGTGCGCTCGGCACCCGTCTGCGCGCCCACGTCGCCTCCGGCCGCATCACCTTGCTGACCGGCTTCTTCACCCACCGCGTACGCGAGACCGAGGCAGGTCTCGAGGTCGTCAGCCGCGACCCGTCCGGCGCCGAGCAGTCGGTCACCGTGGACAAGATCGTCAGCGCCACCGGTTACCGCCCGAACCACTCCATCGCCTCCGAGCTGCGCTTGGACCTTGACCCGATCCTCGGCTCCACCCGACAGCTCGCCCCGCTGATCGACCCCAACCAGCACTCCTGCGGCACCGTCCCGCCGCACGGCGTTGACGAGCTCGCCCACCCCGAGGCCGGCTACTACGCGGTCGGCGTCAAGAGCTACGGCCGGGCCCCCACCTTCCTCATGGCCACCGGCTACGAGCAGGTCCGCTCGGTCGTCGCCGCCCTGGCCGGGGACTGGGAGGCCGCCCGCGACGTGCAGTTGGACCTGCCGGAGACCGGCGTGTGCTCGTCCAGTTTGGCCGAGGCCCAGGAGCAGCGGGTCGGCCTGGCCACCGGGATCAGCGGCGGCCTGCTGGCCACCCCGCTACCGCTGGCCACCGTCGGTGTCTCCGAGGGCGGCGGCTGCTGCGGTTGAGCCGTACCCACCCGAGAAAGGAACGCTTGAGATGTCCGGGGGACACTCCACCGCAGCCCAGCAAGACGGCCGCGCGCTGATCGGCTGCCCACCCGCATGAGCTCCACCACCACCGACAGCGCCGCCCCGGACACCCGGGGCGGCGCTCTGGCGCACGGCTGGCGGATCGTCGCGGCCTTGGCCATCACCCAGACCATCGGTTACGGCGTGCTTTATTACGCCTTCTCCGTCTTCCTCACCCCGATGACCGGCACTCTGAACGCCAGCAGTACCCAGGTCGCCGCCGCGCTCACCCTCGCCGTGCTGACCACCGCTCTCTGCGCGCCCCTGGCAGGCCGCTGGCTGGACGCCCACGGCGGCCGCGCGCTGATGGCGGCGGGCTCGGGGCTCGGCATGCTCGCCGTCCTGGCATGGTCGCGCGTCGAAAGTCTCTCCCAGCTGTACGGGGTGTTCGTCGCGGTCGGCGTCGCCTCGGCGATGGCGTTGTACGAGCCCGCCTTCGCCGTCATCATCAGCTGGTTCGGCGGACACGAGCAGCGGCGGGCCAACGCGCTGCTGGCGCTCACCATCGTGGCCGGGTTCGCCTCCACCATCTTCCTGCCGCTGACCGGCCTGCTGGTCGAGCGGTACGGCTGGCGCCAGGCCCTGGTCGTGCTGGGCATCGGCTACGGGGTGCTGGCGATCCCGCTGCACGCGCTGGTGATCCGCCGCCCCATGATGAGCACGGCGACGGCCCCGCCCGCCCAGCGGGCCGACCTGGTCAAGCGGGCCGTGCGGGCGCGGCCGTTCTGGCTACTTGCCGCCGCCTTCACCGCACAGGGCGGCGCAGTGGCCACGATCTCCGTGCTGCTCATCACCTACCTGATCCACCTGGGGCACACGCCGGTCTTCGCCGCCGCCATCGCGGGACTGCTCGGCATACTCTCGGTGACCGGCCGCCTGGTCACCACAGGTCTACGCCGCCGCTGGGCAGCCGCTCCCGTCGCAGCAGCGATCTTCGCCCTGCAGGGTGCGGGCTCGCTGCTGCTCCCGCTGATCGGCGGCACCGTGCCCGGCGCGATCTCGTGCGTGCTGCTGTTCGGGATCGGCTTCGGCGTGGCCACCATCACCCTGCCCCATCTGCTGGCCGAACGCTACGGCACTACCGTGTACGCCAGCCTGTCCGGCCGGATCGCACTGTTCTCCGTCGCCGACAAGGCCGTGGCTCCGCTCGGCGCGGTCGCGCTGGCCCAGGCCGCCGGGTACGGCTGGGTCATGGCGGCTGTCACGGCGGCGTGCCTGATCGCGGCGTTGGCGTTGGCCGCCTACCATCGCCTATCATTTAGACAAGCGTCGAATCAGGAGGTGCCGTCATGACCACCGCTCCGCAGTGCTGCGCGCCGATCGCCCGCGAGCCGCTGTCGGAGAGCGACGCCGCCGAGCTGGCGAGCCTGCTCAAGGCCGTCGCCGACCCGGTGCGGTTGCGCCTGCTGTCGATGATCGCATCCCACCCGGGCGGCGAGGCGTGCGTGTGCGACCTGACCGGCACCTTCGACCTGACCGCGCCGACGATCTCCCACCACCTGAAGGTGCTGCGCACCGCCGGATTGATCGACGGCGAGCGGCGCGGCACCTGGGTCTATTACCGGATCATTCCCGAGGTGGTGGCCAAGCTGGGCGCGCTGTTCACCCCGCTGGCCGCCCCCACCCCCTCCGGCAGCCCGGTGGACATCGAACTCCTCACCGTATGACCACACCCCCCGCACCTGGCCGATGTCGTCGCCAGCCGCACAAGACGTCCGATCAACAGGCCGGTGAACAACCCGATGACCTCCTGAGCCATCTCCTCTGTCCATCTGGCGGCTTCTAGCCCGGGAGAGGGCGGATCCGGCGCTGTCATGGCGCATCCCTTCGGCGCAGCGGCGCACAGGCTGCGATGCGCCAGGCTTGACACAACTCACCTGACTGCCCGCTCCCATGCTCAGTCCACGGGCAGGATCTCGCTGAGCAGCTTGTCTATCCGGACGCGGATCTCGTCGCGGATCACGCGCACGGCCTCGATGCCCTGGCCGGCCGGGTCGTCAAGCTTCCAGTCCTCGTACCGCTTGCCCGGGAAGATCGGGCAAGCGTCCCCGCAGCCCATGGTGACCACCACGTCAGAAGCCTCGACCGCATCAACGGTGAGAACCTTGGGCTGCTCTGCGGTGATGTCGATGCCGACCTCGCGCATCGCCTCGACCGCGATCGGGTTGACCTGGTCGGCAGGCGCCGAGCCCGCGGAACGTACCTCGACGCGATCCCCCGCCAGGTGGGCCAGCCAACCGGCGGCCATCTGAGAGCGGCCGGCGTTGTGCACGCAGACGAACAGGACACTGGGCTTGCTCTCAGACACGCGAGTACTCCTTGGTTCTGAACAGACGGCGACCGGCCAGGCTGAGATAGACCAGCGCGACCAGGACGGGAACTTCGATGAGCGGGCCGACCACCCCGGCCAGCGCCTGGCCGGAGGTGACGCCGAAGACGCCGACCGCCACGGCGATGGCCAGCTCGAAGTTGTTGCCCGCGGCGGTGAAGGCCAGTGTGGTGGTGCGTTCATACGACAGGCCGATGGCGCGTCCGGCCAGGAACGAGCCGCCCCACATCAGGGCGAAGTAGGCCAGTAGTGGCAGCGCGATGCGGGCCACGTCGCCGGGCTGGGAGGTGATCGTGCCGCCTTGCAGGGCGAAAAGGATCACGATGGTGAACAGCAGCCCGTACAGCGCCAGCGGGCCGACCTTCGGCAGGAACCGGTCCTCGTACCAGGCGCGGCCCTTCGCCTGCTCGCCGAGCCTGCGGGACAGGTAGCCGGCCAGCAGCGGGATGCCGAGGAAGATGAGCACGTACTGGGCGATGTCCCAGGCCGACACCTGCAGCGCGGCCTGGGTCAGGCCGAGCCAGCCGGGCAGGACCTGCAGGTAGAACCAGCCGAGCGCGCCGAACGCGATGACCTGGAAGATCGAGTTGAGCGCGACGAGAACGGCGGCGGCCTCTCGGTCGCCGCAGGCCAGGTCGTTCCAGATGAGCACCATGGCGATGCAGCGGGCCAGCCCGACGATGATCAGCCCGGTGCGGTATTCGGGCAGGTCCGGAAGCAAAATCCAGGCCAGGGCGAACATGATGGCCGGGCCGAGGATCCAGTTCAGCAGCAGCGAGGAGATGAGCAGGCGGCGGTCGCCGGTGACGGTGCCGAGGCGGTCGTAGCGGACCTTGGCCAGCACCGGATACATCATCAGCAACAGGCCGAGCGCGATCGGCAGTGAGATCTCACCGATCTTTACCGCCTCCAAGGCGGTGTTCAGGCCGGGCACGAGCCGGCCGAGCAGCAGGCCGGCCGCCATCGCCGCGATAATCCACACCGGCAGGAAGCGATCAAGAGTGGACAGCGCGGCGATCACGCCAGGGGCGTTGCCGGTCGCCGGCACAGCATCGGCCTGACCGGGCCGAGAGGTGGACGACATCGATCTTCCTAGGCGGTCGCGGGGACGTTCAACAGGGCCGACAGTTCGCCGAGCGCCTCGGGTACCAGCCGGTAGTACACCCAGGACGCCCGCCGTTCGGAGGTGAGCAGGCCGACTTCCTTGAGCACCTTCAGGTGGTGGCTGATGGTCGGCTGGGACAGCTCGAAGGCACCCGTGATGTCGCACACGCACACCTCCCCGCCGGCATGGCTGGCCACGATCGAGACGATCCGCAACCGGACCGGATCGCCCAGCGCCTTGAACACCTGCGACAGCGCGGCGGCCCGCTCTGCGTCCAGGGGTTCCCTCGCCAGCGGCGGACTGCACTCCAAGATCTCCAGCAGCTCCAAAGCCCCTCCTCATATAGACAACTATCGAACTCGACCACTATCTATATTGACATCCCTCTATAAATTCTCGGTACGTGACCTGCGTCTCAGTCGACGGCAACGCCGAGTTCGGCCAGCAGCGCCCGCACCCGGCGCTCGATCTCGTCGCGGATCGGGCGGATCTGCTCCACCGTCTTGCCGTCCGGATCGTCCAGGTCCCAGTCCAGGTACCGCTTGCCCGGGTAGATCGGGCAGGCATCCCCGCAGCCCATGGTGACCACCACGTCAGCAGCCTGGACGATCTCAGCGGTCCACGGCTTGGGGAACTCCCCGGCGATGTCGATGCCACGCTCGCGCATCACTTCGATCGCGGCCGCGTTGATCTGCTCGCCCGGCTCCGAGCCGCCCGACCAGCCGAGAGCGCGTTCGCCGGCCAGGCGGGTGAAAAAGCCGAGCGCCATCTGCGAGCGGCCCGCGTTGTGCACGCACAAGAACAACACGATCGGGGTTCCGGTGGGGTCTTTGCCCTCGATGCGGGCCAGGGCGCGCAACTGCTGGCGGGCGAACCGTTCGGCCAGCAGCGGCAAGTAGTTGATCACCGTGGCGCGGCCGGCGAACTCCTCATAGCTGGAGTGCAGGAAACGCTCGATGGTTTCTGTGCCGAACGTGCCGGCGAACTCCGCGGCCAGCGTGCGGGCGGCGGTCAGCAACGCGTGCCGCTGATCGACGGTCAGGTCGGCGTGGCGATAGATGCGGTCCATGAGGGCTCCGGCGGCTACTGTCGTATCGACAGCCATATTGATGATTGTCGATTTAGATACTAGTCGATATTGACAGTTATCGATAGCGCGGCGATGAACGAGAGACGAACACCCGGCGCGACCAGAGCCGTCAGAGACCGGTCACGGTGCTGCGGCGCTCGATCAGCAGCACGTCGCGCCAGGTTCCGTGGTGGCGGCCGAGTGCTGGCTACCCGGCTGGCCGCCCGGATTGCGTGTCTCATACGGGTTGCATGCAGTCACGAATCGGATGGGCGCTGCGGCGGGCTCACGCCATCTCAGCCGCCCGGCTGGACAAGCCGGCGCGCCCGCGTCGTCTCCGAGGACGGCCTACTGGAGTACGTGCATCCGGCAGGTGGACAAAAGCTGATGTTCCGTGATTCAGTTTCGGCGCCCCATCAGGGCTCGTTATCTTCGGCGTCCATCCGCGGCGGTGAAGGCGTGCCTGCGCAGCGTCGGCAGCACCGGCCTCCCCCGGCCACGAACACCGAGCACGCACCGACCAGCTCGATAAGGTCATGGCTGCGCTCGATCCGGGGCAGCGCCGGCGTGCCCTTCCCTCAACAACCCGATACAGGGCTCCATCTCCGGCTCCACCCCAGGGTGGAGATCCGCACACTCAACCCATGGGCTGATCCGGTACAGCACCTCTTCTCCCTACGGTCAGACGCGTGAAACCGCTTCGGCTATCTCGCCTCGTCCTTCATTCGCAATCGTGTCAGCCGTCTACCCAGCAGATTCAGAACTGCCCGCCGCCCCCCTGATGGTTCCCGGCATCCGGGCATCTGCCTCATGGAGAAGGTCGCCTTGGCAGGTCGCCGTGGTGCTCGGTGTCTGATGCCTGAGCACCGTAGGTGTGTGCATCGACGGCCCGTTCGTCCGCATCGAGAAGCCGCCCGTATAGCGCTGATCTTGCCTGGCCGCTGCGGGTGTCCTCGAACCGCGGCTCTGCCCGTGTCCTGTCAGTCGCTGACACTGCTCACCCCCGTTTCGCATCTGGTGCCGGCCATTCGGTGCCGCTTCAAAGGAGACCAATGGGTCGATTCGTTCCCGCGGTCGGGTTGTTCTTCCTCGCGCCGCTCGTTGCCGAGTTCCTGCTCGGTGATGTTCCGATCACAGCGCTGTACGCGTTGGTCGGGCTTGCCCCGCTGTATGGCGCCGGCGCGCTGCTGATCCGGGAAGTGTGCCGGCGGGCGGGCTGGGGGTGGCCCGGCATCGTCACCCTGGCCCTGGCGTTCGGCGTACTCGAAGAGGGCATCTGCCTGCAGTCGCTGTTCAACCCCGATTTCGGCGGAGCGCACCTGCACCTGCTTGACCCCGGCTATATCCCCGCACTCGGCATTGGAGTGCCGTACACGTTGTTCGTGCTCACCCTGCACATGGTGTGGAGCATCAGCGTGCCGATCGCGCTCACCGAGGCGGCCGCCAAGCAGCGCCGTACTTCACCGTGGCTCGGCCGTCCTGGCCTGGTCGTGACGGGCGGGATCTACGCCCTGGGTGTGCTGCTGAACGCCCGCCAGGGCCGCGCGCAGAGCGACTTCGCCGCGTCCACGCCACAACTGATCGGCTCCGGGGTGGTCGTCGTCTTGCTGGTCGCGCTCGCGGTGTTCCTCGGTCGCCGGCGACGGCCGGCCCGGCAGTCCAGTGGGCGCACTCCGACGGCGTGGCTGCTCGGTCTGGCGTCTCTGGTCATCACCTCCGCCTTCATCATCGCGTGGTTCGTCGGCAGAAACGTGTTGCCTGCCTGGGGGTTCACCACAGCCGTGCTCGCCGTTCACGTCGGAGGAACGCTGCTCATCAGCCGCTGGTCTCGCCGGCCTGGGTGGACCCAGCTGCATCAGTTGGCGCTGGCGGCGGGCGCGCTGTTCACCTATGCCTGGCACGGATTCCAGACCCCGACGTTCATGCCGGCCACCCCGGCGGTGAAGCTCGCCGGCAACATCGTCTTCGCCGTCGCCGCGTTGGTGCTGGTCGCCGTGACCGCGGTGCGGAACCGCGGCGACAAACCGCAAGCAACACTGCCTCCGACACTGGCGCACTAGACATGCCCAGGTGAGCCTCCGATGGTGAGGCTTCGGCACGGGGGATGCGCGGGTTACTGCCGCGCAGGCGATGGGCCAATCGTGTTGGCAGGCGCTGGATTTGCCGCTGTCCACGCTGGTTGAGAAGGGGCTTGTCCAAGCCGGAGGTCGGCAGCGGACCGACTCCACGCATCGCGCTCGCCCTCGCCGCCGGCTCGACTGGGCGGAGGCCCCTCGGTCAGGCTTCCGCCCTTCCGAGGTAGGCTGCGCCGTTGCCCCAGTTCTGTACGAGTAGGCGCGACGCCTCAGCGAGGTCGGACTCCTGGATGGCGGCCAGGATGCGGCGGTGCTCCTCGACGCTGCGCCGGGCTCGGTCCGGACCGCCGAAATGGACCACCGTAGGGCGAGCGCCTCCAGTTCCCCCGCCAACGGATAGAGCTTGCGGGCCTCGTCGAGGTCGAGGGGCGGAACACGAAATCCGCGCCGCGGCTCGGCGACGAGCAGCCCCCGGTTGGCCAGTTCCACCAGCGCCTCCCGCAGCGGGGTGCGGCTGACGCCCAGCTCAGCCGAGAGGCGGACCTCGTTGACGCGGCCACGGCTGCGCCCGCGAGACTCGGTGGCGGCCACCTCGGCGGTCTGCCGGTCAGTGAGGTTGTCCACCGTCGGTGCCCTCGTCGCCCGGGAGGCCCGCCTCGTCGGGCCGCGTATCGTCGGGCCGCGTATCGTCGGGCCCTGTGTTGTCAGACCTCGTGTCGTCAAGCCCCGTGTCGTTGGACTCCGTGTCGTCCTGGCAGCCCGGGTCGAGCGGATCGCACTCGGTATCGTCGATGGCGGGGTCGTCCACGTCCGGCGCATCCGTGGACGGCTCGGAGGTCGGCGTGCCGGTTGGGACCGGCGTCGCAGATGGGGTTGGCGTGGCCGACGGGGTGGGTTTGGGAGCCAAGTCCTGTGTGTTGCCGATGTCCGCGCGGGGCGGGAACTGCTCCACCGGCTGGTTCTTCGTCGCCTCGGTCATGAAGGTACGCCAGATGGCGGCCGGGTAGGTGGCCCCCTCGAAGGCAGCGCCCAGCGGCACCTCATAGGGCAGCGTGTACGGCTTGTCCGGCGTGTACGTCTTCTCCTTGGCCGGGTCCTTGCCCCGGTACCAGGGGCAGTTCTCGTACCGTGGCCGCACCACCTTGCCGCTCTTGGTCCGGCACTCCTGGCGGAACATCCCCACGGCAGTCGACACCTGCGGGGTGAAGCCGACGAACCAGGCTTCCTTGTTCTCGTTGTTGGTGCCGGTCTTGCCGGCCACCGGCCGGCCGGGCAGCGCGGCGTTGCGGCCGGTCCCCTGCGTGACAACGGCTTGTAGCGCGTAGGTCGCGTCGGCGGCCACCTCGGGCGTGACCGCATGGACGAATGTGGTCTTCTCGGCATAGAACCTCCGCCGGTCCTTCGAGGTCACGTCGATGATGACGTGGTTGTCATAGTGCTTGCCCGCGTTGGCGAAGATCGAGTAGCCGCCTGCCTGTTCGACGGTGGTCACCTGACCGCTGCCGATGGTTATCAGGTAGCGGTGGCGGTCCCGGGCGGACTCGAGGTTGCCTCTGTTGAGCCCGGCCCGTGCGGCGATGTCAATGACGTGATCGAGCCCGACCTTCTCTCCCATCTTGGCGAAGGCGGTGTTGACCGAGTGGGCGGTGGCGCTGATGACGTCAACGGACGTGGCCTTCGACGGATGGTCGTTCGCGATGGGTGTCGTGCCTTCGAGCTTCAGCGGACTGCTCGCGGGCAGGAAACTCCGCAGGCTGTAGCCCTGTGTCAGCCAGGCGGCCAGCACGTACGGCTTGAACGCGGAGGCCGCCTGCTTCTGCGACATGAACGCGTCGTTCCACTGGTCCGTGGTGTAGTCGTCGCCTCCGTAGAACGCGCTGACCCGGCCGTTTCGCGGATCCACGGAGGCGAGAGTAGCGGTGATCTCGTCCGGGACCGTCCGCGTGTGCTGGTTGACCGCGGCCTTGGCGGCCTCCATCAGCCGCTTGTCGAAGGTGGACCTGATGCGGTAGCCGCCCTTCTCGACGTCCTCGAGGTCCAGGCCGGTCTTGGCCTTGAGCTCGTTGAGCACCGCGGTGATCATGTAACCGTTGATGCCCTTGTAATAGTCCTTGCGCCACTTCTTGATGCGCTTGGGCGAGGTGGGCGACTTGCTGGGCAGGCTGCCGTACGCGGCCGGGTCCAGCTTGGCCATCTGCCCGATAACGTAGGCGTAGCGCTCCTCCGTGGCGGTCATCCGGCCGGCCGCCTCCGCCTCGTCGAAGGCGCTCGGGTTCTGGATGCGACCGGCCAGGTAAGCGCCCTGCTCGGGGGTGAGCTTCGAGACGTCCCGCACGTTGAAGAAGACCTCGGCCGCGGCGCCGATACCGTACGCGCCCCGGCCGAAGTAGATCGTGTTGAGGTACTGCTCGAGGATGACGTCCTTGCTCAGGCTCTTGTTCACCTTGATGGCGACGAAGATCTCCTTCAGCTTCCGCTCGACCGAACGCTCCTGCGACAGGCCGTCATAGTAGTTCCGCGCCATCTGCTGGGTGATGGTCGAGCCGCCCTGCACCTGCTGGCCGGAGAGGGTGCTCCACAACGAGCGGGCCAGGCCGGAGAAGGAGATGCCCGAGTCTTCGCGGAAGGAGCTGTTCTCGGCCGCGATCACCGCGTCCTGCACCGGACGCGGGATCTGCGCGTACGTCACCGGCTTGCGCCTGACGCCCAGGACTGCCAGCGTCTTGCCGTTGGCGTAGGTGATGACGCTGGCCCGGTCGTCGACGCCGTCCTGGCTCTGGGCCTGCGCGGGCAGCGGCGTGACGGCGTACCCGACAGTGATCATGCCGAAGACGCCCGCCACCAGAACGGTGGCGCCGAAGATCACGATCTTCCAGTTGGGCACGAAGCGGCGCCCGGCGCTCTCACGGGCGTGAGCGCCTTCACGGGCGTGAGCGCCTTCACGGGCGTGAGCGCCTTCACGGGCGTGAGCGCCTTCACGGGTACGGGTGCCTTCGCGGGCACGGGTACGTGAGCGCCGAGGCGGTCGCATTAGTCCTCCGGTTCGGAAGAGGGTTCGGGGAAGAGAAGGGCGCGCTCCCGGATGTGGCGGCACTGGCCGGGCGGGTTCACGTTCAGGTCCTGGCCCGCCTCGTCCAGGGCAGGTTCCGTGACCGCGTCGTCCGGGTCCTGCCGGTCCAGATGGGACCGGGCGGCGAGGCGCCCTGAACCGAGCCGTCGCAGTGCCCGCCGATGGCGACGCCAGTGAGCCGGTAGCGCTGCGAGCCGCGCGGGTCGCCGATGCCGACCGCCCCGGCCAAGCGGGCGATGCCGGACACGGGCGTAGGAGGACGCGAGCTGGACATGGCGCTCAGGACAACACAACCATCAGCAATATGTCCAAGATTGATATGAGTTTCACATCTATCTGAATGCTGATATCAGGCCAGTTCAACGCCGCCAGCGGCAGCCTGAAGATGCCCGTATCCGGGGAAACCTGATCACGTCGAGCAGGCGATTTGGCCGCCGACCGTGCCGCCGATTTCGCCGGGGCCGATACCGTCGGAGTATGACGATCTTCGGCCCGGTCCTCGACATCCGTCCCCTGTTCCCGCGCGAACGGGAAGCCATGCTCGACCTGCTCGGCGCGCTGGGACCAGCCGACTGGTCGAAACCGACGGTCTGCCCCGGCTGGGACGTCCACGACATCGTGGGCCACGTGCTCAACGACCACCTGCGGCGGCTTTCGGGCAGCCGCGACGGGTACGGCGGCGCCGTGTTCGCCGACGACGAGACGCTGCCCGTCTATCTGGCGCGCGTCAACGAGGAGTTCGTCCGGGCGACACGCCAGCTCAGCCCGCAGGTCATGATCGACCTGCTGGACCACCTGGGCCGTCAGCTCGACGCCGTGTGGGCCGCCCGCGATCTGGAGGCGCCCGCCGACCTCAACGTGTCCTGGGCCGCGACCGACGTCGGCAGCCCGGCGTGGCTGGACATCGCTCGCGAGTACACCGAGTTCTGGGTGCACCAGCAGCAGGTGCGCGACGCCGTCTCCGTCCCGGGAGCCGACGGGCCCGAGCTGATGGGGCCCGTCCTGGACGTCTTCGCCCGGGCGCTGCCGTACGCGCTCAGAGAGCAGGAGCGCCCGGAGGGCACGGCGGTCACGCTGGAGGTGACCGGCCCTGCGGGTGCGCGGTGGTCCGCGGCCAGGCGTGCGGGCCGCTGGGCGATGTCGCCGGCCGACGCGGACCCCGCCGCGCTGGTCACGATGGACCAGGACGCCTTCTGGCGGCTCGCCACCAGGGGCATCACCGTCGAGGAAGCCCGCGATCGCGCGAACGTGGACGGCGACCCTGCGCTCGCCGCGGCGGCGACCACGTTGCTGGCGGTCGTCGCCTAGGTTTCGCCGCAGGCGGGCACGGCGGACGGGTCGCCGCGCTCGCCGAGTAATACCGCCAGGCCGGTCGCGCGGACCGTACCTCCATGCTGCCGACCTGGCGGCGCTTTCGCCCGCCAGTCATCTTCCGGGGAGTTCTACCTGCTCCGATATCCGAATTTAAATGCATAAATGAGCGATATCTATATTTGACACTCGAAGGACGGCCCTGCTTTGCTCGCCTCTCCGACACCGGTCAAGAGCGAGGATATTGATGCGGCACTTTTGTCATTCCCGTCCCGGCACGGCGTTGCGGGTCACCGGGCTGTCCCTGGCCGTCCTGGTGGCCGGCACCGGCAACGCGTCGGCGTCGGTCAGCGTGTCGGCCACCACGTCCGTTGCTGGAGCGCCGGCGCACTCCGCGACCGCTGCCCAGCGCGAGCTGCGCCGCCTGGAGGCCGGTTACCAGGGCCGGATCGGCGTGTACGCCTACGACACGGGCACCGGCCGGACGTTCGCGTACCGATCAAATGAGCGGTTCCCCCTGCTGTCCACGTTCAAGGCCCTGGCCGCCTCGGCGGTGCTGCGCAAGGCCCGCCAGTCCGACCCGAAGCTGCTCACCCGGGTGGTCCACTGGAAAGCGAGCGAGGTCGTGGACGGCTCGCCGATCACCGGCAAGCACCTCAAGGACGGTTTGACGGTCGCCGAGCTGTGCGACGCGGCGCTCAGGTACAGCGACAACACCGCCGGCAACATGCTGCTCAAGCAGATCGGCGGGCCTGCCGGGGTGACCAGGTTCGCCCGGTCGCTCGGCGACCGGGTCACCCGCCTGGACCGCACTGAGACCGACCTCAACTACTGGAACCCCGACGAGAAGCGGGACATCACCACCCCCGCCGATGTGGGCCGCGACCTGACCAAGCTGGCCG
Organism: Nonomuraea sp. B12E4; assembly: GCF_039871825.1. Lineage (NCBI taxonomy): Bacteria > Bacillati > Actinomycetota > Actinomycetes > Streptosporangiales > Streptosporangiaceae > Nonomuraea > Nonomuraea sp. B12E4. The sequence continues at coordinate 394,818 of NZ_JBDPME010000004.1, forward strand.
TCGGCACGGCCCTGCACGCCAAGGACCGGGCCCGGCTCAACGACTGGCTGCGCCGCAACACCACCGGCGACGACCGAATCCGCGCCGGCCTGCCGAAGACCTGGACCGTCGGCGACAGGACCGGCAGCGGCTTCAATTACGGCACGGCCGACGACATCGCGGTCGCCTGGCCGACGCCGCACGCCAAGCCGCTGGTCATCGCCGTCTACACGAACCGCAAGACGGCCGACGCGACATACGACAACAAGGTCATCGCCGACGCGGCCACGATCGCCGTCAAGGGCCTGGGCAAGCTGTCCTGACCACCTGAAGCGGGCCGGACACAGGGGCCTGAGCGGATGCTGGTCCGCGGAGAGTGCCCCTCCTCGGAGGCGGCCCGGCGCTCGCCGAGAACGGGCAGGAGAAGCCGTACGACTCCCCGGCCGCGAAGGCGGATCCACGGGCGCGGGGGCGTGCCGCCGGCACCGGTCGATGGGTGTTACTTCTCGGCCGTGCCGGGTGTCCCGCTGACGGACTCCTGATAGACGTCCGCGAAGGTACGCGAGTCCTTGATCAGCTCGTCGCAGAAGGCGGCGACATCGTTGCCGATGAGTTCCAGGACTCCCTTGCCGGCCGCGACGCCCTCCTCGAAGAAATCGACGATCCCGGAGAGCAGGGACCCGTCCAACAAGTCGATCGGTCCGACCTTGAAGATGTACCTCTGCATCTCCTTGTAGACGATCTGATAGTCCGGCGGGAGGGCCTTGACCCGCGCCATGTGCGCCCGCCACTGCTTCTTGCCCTCGATGATGTCCTGGATGCCCACATCAGCCTCCCAGCCGGCCCAGTTTCCTTGCGACGTTCCTGTTCAACTGCTCGCGCCACCGGTCTCGATAGCTCCGAGCCCCTTCTCCGCCGGCCAGCGCCGCGCAGAAACCCCCGATGTCGTCACCCAGCACCTCGTGAATGCTCTGCCCATCGGACGCCGTCTCTTCGAGCAGCCCCAGAGCATTGTCGAGAATCGGCATCAGGTTGCGGCCTGTGAAGTCCCCGTAGGGAAAAAGATGGCCCTTGATCTCTTCCCACGCCGCCCGGTAGTCGGCCGGCAATGCCTCGGCCCGGGCTTCGAACGCCTTCCAGTCCCTGGTGAGATCGCTGCCTGTGATGGTCTCCCAGAAGTTCATTCCCCGCCCTCCTTGAGCTTGTCGATCCGTGATGAGACGTACTCCCATTTCGCCCAGAACGTCGCGAGTTCTTCGCGTCCCGCGTCATTGAGCGCATAGAACTTGCGCGGCGGGCCCAGCCCGGACGGTCGTTTCGTGACCTGGACGAGCCCGTTCTTCTCCAGTCGCAGCAGGATGGTGTAAACGGTCCCCTCGACGACGTCAGTGAAGCCGAGTTCGTTCAGCCGACGCGTGATGGCGTACCCGTAGGTCTCCTCGCTGCCGATGATTTCCAGCACGCAGCCCTCAAGCGTGCCCTTCAGCATCTCCGTCAGGTCGTCCATCGTGGGTCCTCTTCGATCTCCCAGTACTCCGTAGCACCGAGTACCACTATACGGTACCACGGAGTAGTGGAGGGCGGACGTCCTTGTCCCGTCTGAGTGGATTGGCGGCCGCGTGGGGCGTGCCGGGCTCCAGCGCTCAGGAGCTCAGGGCGCAGGCGGCGTATCGGTCCGGTGTCATCCGTCCAGGAGGCCGGCGGGGACGACGGTTTCGTGCCGGCTCCGGTCGGCGTGCATGTGCCAGAGGAGGTCGGCGAGTTCGGCGGGGTCGGCGGCGGGCAGGTCGGGCACGGGTTCGCCCTGGGCCAGGCGTCGCTGGTAGTCCGCCTCGAAGGGGGTGCCCAGGATGCGGGCGCCGATGAAGAGCATGCCGACGTAGACGCCCTTGCCGGTGACCTCGGCCGCGAGCGACTGAAGGTAGTTGCGCTGTGCGGCCACGAGCGTGGGCCAGCCGCTCATGTACGGCCTGCCCTGGACGACGGCGGCCCCCTGGGCGCTGAGGATGGCGCCGTCGCCCCGCTCGACCATGGCGGGCAGGAACTCCCGGATCAGGGCCAGGGGCGTGAGCAGCGTGACCGGCAGGTGGTGTTCAAGCACGTCCGGTGTGAGGTCGACGGCGGGAACGAACAGCAGGTCGCCGGCTGCCGGGCCGTAGTACACGGCCGTGGGGTCTCCGACCCGCTCGCGGATCCGCTCGGCGAGCGCCGGGACGGCGGCGGTCTGGCGGAGGTCGGCGGTGATCACATGGGCGGTGACGCCCTCGGTGGACAGATCCCGGGCGAGCAGGTCCAGGGGTTCCCGGCGGCGGGCGACCAGAACGACGTCGTACCCTTCCTTCCCGTACCGGCGGGCGATGGCCTGGCCGACACCTGGGCCGGTGCCGAACACTGCGATGGATTTCGTCATGCCGTCCAGCCAATCCCACCGGCACCGAGATGATCCATGGGCATCCATCTGCGATGCCTTTGCGATCGTCTACGGTGAACGTGTGGACGTGCTGACAGACCTGCTGCACCGAGCCCGTGCGCAGAACGCCCTGGCCCTCCGGCTGATCCAGCGGCCGCCATGGGCGGTGACGCACGCCGACCCGTCACCGCTCACGGTCGCGGCCACGCTGGAGGGCCATGCCTGGATACGGCTCGCCGATTCCCCTCCCACGCGCCTTGCCGCGGGTGACGTCGCCCTCATCACCGCCCCCGGCGGGCACACGATCGCGGACGACCCGGCGACCGCACCCCGGTTCGTGATTCGCGACGGGCACAAATACCTCCCCACCGGTGCCCCGGCGGCTCCCCACCCGATGCGGGTCCCCCGCACATACGGCGACGACCTGTCCGGGGCCACCGTCATGCTCCGCGGCATGTACGACCTGCGCGGCGACGTGGCCTCCCGCCTGCTGGACCTGCTTCCCCCGCTGGCCGTCGTGCCCGCGGGACCACCCACTCGGGCGGCCCTCGACCTGCTCTGGGCCGAGGCCGCCCGCGACGAGCCTGGCCAGGACGCGATCCTCGCCCGGCTCCTGGATCTGGTCCTCGTGATCGCGTTGCGGGCCTGGTGCACCAGGCGGGAGGCGACGCCGCCCGCCTGGTATCGGGCACTGAGCGACCCGGCGATCGGGGACGCGCTGCGCCTCCTGCACGAGGATCCGGCCCACCGGTGGACGGTCGCCTCGCTGGCCGCCAAGGTCGGCATGTCCCGCGCGGCCTTCGCCCAGCGCTTCACCGCCCTGGTCGGCCGGCCGCCGCTCGGCTATCTCACCGACTGGCGCATGACCCTCGCCGCCGACCTGCTTCGCGACACCCGGCAGACCGTCGCCACCGTGGCCCATCAGGTCGGCTACCAGGACGCGTTCGCGTTCAGCGTGGCGTTCAAGCGCGCCCGCGGCCGCACACCCTCAGCCTGGCGCGCCTCCCCCTGACCGCTCAGGCTGGCGCGGCTTCCTCTGCCCGGCCGCACCTGGGCGGCTCGGCTCAGTCCTCCGGGAGGCCCTGGCAGCCGGTGCGGAAGAGGCGCCAGAATGCCAGCGCCGCCTCCTGCCGCGTACGGGCGTGCCCAGGCCCCTCCCGCGCCGACACCCAGTGGGCGACGACGCCGACCAGGGCGCCGGCCAGGTAGGCGGCGTGTATCTCCACCGGTACGTCGTCCCAGCCCCGGGGTCGCTGGCCGGTGGCGAAGCGGTGGGTCAGTTCGGCGGTGAGGCGGTCGCGCATGCGGGTGGCGAAGCGGGCGCTGCCGTGCGGGCCGAGCATGCGCGCGTACATGGTGACGTTGGCGGCCACATGCTCGAACAGGTCCTCCAGCGGGTCGGGGGCGCGGTCCCGGGGAGCGTCGAGGGGGCACAGGGCGGCGGCCCTGGCGACCGCGGCGACGGCGTCCTCCATGGCGTCGGTGACCAGCGAGTCCACGTCCGGATAGTGCAGGTAGACGGTCGCCCGGTTCACCTCGGCGCGCTTGGCCAGCGCGGACACGGTGATGGTGGTGAGCTCCTGCTGCGCTGCCAGGTCGAGCACTGCTGCCTTCAGGCGGGCCCGGGTTCGTTGCGCGCGCGGATCATCCGAGTTCACGAGGCCCACTATACGACAACCATCGACTATGCGACATATGTTGATTAATCGACAGGTGTCGCATATGTTGGTGGCATGCGAATGGAGATCTGGGCGGATGTCGTCTGCGGTTGGGCCCACATCGGCAAGCGGCGACTGGAGAAGGCGCTGGCCTCCTGGGAGGGAGAGCCGGTGGAGGTGGTCTGGCGGCCGTACCAGATCGATCCGTCCGCGCCCGCGCAGGCGGTGCCGATGGCCGAGATGCTGCGCGACCCGATGGCCGACGAGGCGCTGCGTGCCTGCTCGCCCGGCCTGTCCCCGGTGGACAACCGGGCGCGGGTGGCCGAGGTGGCCGCCGCCGAAGGGCTGGGGGCGCAGTGGGGCTCCGGCTGGCGGGTCTCCACGCTGGAGGCGCACCGGCTGATCGCGCTGGCGTACGCGAAGGGCGGCGCCGAGTCGCAGCAGCGGGTGGTGGAGCGGGTGCTGCGGGCCCACTTCGTCGAGGTACGGGACATCAGCGATCCCGCCTTCCTGACAGACCTCGCCACGGAGATGGGCCTGGCCGGGGAGTTCGGCGACGCCGATTCCGGTGCGGAGCTGACCCGGGAGTCGCTGCTCATCGGGAAGGCCAAGGGCGTGCGCACCTCGCCGACGATCGTCGTGGGTGACCTCGCGCTGGAGGGCGCGCAGTCACCGGAGACGATCAGAGAGTTCCTGGAGGACGCGAGCCGGCGCCCGCCCCGCCGGCTGCCCGACGAGGTGCGGCGGCTGCGCTGGGCCGAGTCCCTGCTCGACCAGCGCGACCCCCTCGGGGCCCTGACACTGCTGCGGCCCTTGATGGCGGAGCACGGCGGCGACCGGGGTGTCCGGATGCTGGCGGCGCGGGCGTATTTCACCTCCGCGCAGCTCAACCGGGCCCGTACGGCGCTGGAGTCCCTGGTGGCCGAGTCCCCGGACGACTCCTACGCCCGCCATCTCCTCGGCCGCACGCTCCAGCGCCAGGGCAGGCAGGACGAGGCCGCCTCCCACCTCACTCTGGCGGCCGTCATGACCCCCGACTACGCGGTTTAGGTCTTACTTCGAGTCATGATCCACCAGGCACTCCGCGGTGACCATGCCTGGCCCGCTGCCCGCGGCAAGGGCCTGCGTGCTCGAGTCGGCCTGGACCAGCGAGGTCCACCAGCAACCCGATGAAGGCACCGCGGACGAGATCTTTCTTCATGGGCCCCGACGCCACAAGTCTTTACCCAAGCTTGAACATGCGAGCCGTTATGCCGCGCCAAGGCCCGTGTCCCTCTATGACGCCGCGTACTGGGACGGTCATCCGGCGCGTCCGGGTCAGGTGGCGTGCTCAAGCCGGAGATGCTCACGTAGCGCGGCCATCTCCAGCAGCACCCGATGGCACTGCTGGCACATCCAGACCCCGCTGGGCACGGCGATTCCGTGCGTGGAGGTGTCGTCGCGTGCGCAGGCGAGATGGTAGGCGCGCACCACGCGCGCCCGGATCTGACGAAAGCGATCCGCCGCGAAAGACATCCGGTTCCTTCCATGTACGGGTTCCCATGGCCGGACCAGGCTACGCCGAGGTGGATGTGGCCGATACCGGGGGCGAACGGGTCGCCGGACATGGAAGAGGACCCCCGCGAGGGGGCCCTCCCCGGATTCGTCACTGTCCGATCTTCACCCCAGGCTGGCCGTAGGTGTACTCCAGCGCCCGGCTCGGCCGGCCGGCGATGTTCCGCCCGTGACGTGACCTGCCCATCGGGAGGATCGTCCGGCCGAAGGTGCCCTCGAACATCATCGCCGCGGCGATGTACATGGCCATCAGGGCCGACACCACGAACAGCCACCCGCTGACGCGCACGGGCCACACCGTCCCGGAGAAGAACCCGGCCGCGGTGAAGGCGGCGCCCAGGGCCAGCACGCCCAGTTGGGCGGCCAGCGCCAGGTTCTCGCCGAGCGCGGCGATCGTTCCCAGCGCCGTGATCAGGAACAGGACCACGAACCAGAACGCGAACCCCGGGTTCGCCGCGCCGATCGTCGGCGTGAGTGCGGCGGGGAAGGCGTTCACCGCGGTCAGCAGGAACAGCAGGCCGAACGCGAGCCAGAACGCACCCCAGATCCCGTGCATCCCGGTCGCGAGACCGTCACGCGCTCGGTAGGACCACATGGCGGCCGCGAACTGGGCGAAGCCACCGGCCATGACCGCGAACGGGAAGAGGACCAGCGGCGTGCTGCCGCCGCCGTACCAGCCGGCCAGCCAGGCGCCGACCATCAGAGTCGCGGCGGCGAACCCGAACAGCCCGAGAATGGACGGCGCCGCGATCGGCTGCAGGAACACGCGTGTCCTGCCCTGCCATGCGGCGTGATCCTCCGCGTCCGTCGCAGGGGCGGGAGAACCGACGGGCCCCATGTACGGGTCAGGACCTCTGGGCTCCGTCATGACATCCTCCTCTCTGGGTCGGAATCTTCAAAATTCCCCTAACCGCTATGGATGTGACCACGCTCAGCGATACGTAAGGGTGAGGTCATTTATGGGTTGATCGAAACGGACGAATGCCAGGGCCGGTCAAAGGCCCGCCTCACGAACCGGCCGTGGCGCGGGCCGGATACCAAACCGATATGGGAACGGTCCATCCATCGGTACCGAACACCAGCAAGATGGTCGACTCAGGTCATATTGCCGATCCCCAGGAGCGTCTCTGTGCGTATCCGATCTCGGTTAACGGCCGCCGTGCTGGCCGCCGGTATGGTCGCCGTCGTCATCTCCCAGCCCGCCCAGGCGGCCGCCCCGGCCGTACAGATCACCAAGATCTACTATGACTCGCCGGGCTCGCCGGACTCCGGCGCGAACAGCAGCCTGAACGGCGAGTACGCGCAGCTCAAGAACACCACCAAGAAGGCCGTCAGCCTCAGGGGCTGGACCATGCGCGACAAGACGTCCGCGCCTGACCACGTCTACACGTTCGGCGCGTTCACCCTCAAGGCCGGGAAGACGGTCACGCTGCGGACCGGCCGGGGCAAGGACACCACCACCACCCGCTACTGGAACAGGAGCGGGGGGACCACGTTCGCCTACATCTGGAACCAGAGCGCGGACACCGCCTACCTGCGGAACGCCTCCGGCAAGCTGATCGACTCCTGCTCCTACAACTCGTCCCGGGCCGACTACAAGCTCTGCTGACCTCCACCAGGCGGCCGGACATCTTCCGCGGCGATCGGGGGCGCGCGGATCCAGGGCAGGACCGTCCGCGGCGATCAGGGGCACGCGGATTCAGGGTAGGGCTGTCCCTACCCCCCATTGGACCGTGAGCAGGGTCGTCCGAGGCGGGGGCGGTCCGTAGCGTTCTTTGCCATGACGAACCTCCGGCGCCGCCTCGCCACCGACACCCGCTACACGCTGCTCGGCCTCCCCAATGCCATCGCCCACCTGTCCGTCTCCGCCGCCGGCATCTCGGCCGGGCTGGGCAGCGCGGTCGCGTTCGTCGGCCTGCCCATCCTGTCCGGCACCGCCACCGTGACCAGGAACCTGAGCGACTTCGAGCGCGTCGCCCTCCCCGGCGTGCTCGGCCGCTCCGTCGCCCGCCCCCACTACACTCCCGTCCCCGCGGGGGCGAGCTGGTTCCGCCGCATGATGAACCCGCTGGCCAGCGGCCAGGCGTGGCTGGACATGCTGTACGGCATCGTCGCCTTCCCGATCTCCCTGGCCGCCGCCACCGTGGCCGCCGTGTGGTGGGTCGGCACGATCGCCGGCCTGACCTTCCCCCTCTACGGCTGGATCCTCACCCGCATCCCGGAGTTCTACGGCGGCCTGCCGGCGCTGCTCGGCCTCGGGGACGGCGACCTGATGCTCGTGGGCCTCAACACCGCGATCGGCGTGCTGTTCGCGCTGACCCTGGTGCCGGTCGTCCGCGGCGCCGCCCTGGTCAAGGCGAGCCTCGCCCAGGCCATGCTCACCCGCGCCTCCTTCGCCCCCGCGGAGGTCCCGGCGACGATCATGTAGCCGCGGCCGATCCCGCGGCCCCTCGGCAAGCGGCGCCGCAGCACCACAAACCGTTGGTTACCGCTGCGGCAGCGCGCGTTCGATGCCGTCGAGCACCCAGTTGAGGCCACGCTCGAAGTTGTCGTCCGCGCCGCGCACCCCCTCCTGGATCATCGGCGCGACCCGCGGGAACTCCCCGCTCTCGACCAGCTCCCCTGATGTACGGCTCCCGCCACGAGGACGGCAGCGGCTCGTCGATGAGCACCTCCGCGCCCTTCGGCGTCGCGGTGCTCGCCGTGCTCCTCCAGGTGCTCACCAGAACCGGCGTGCAGCAGCCCTTCCTGTACGACTTCGGCGCCGCCGTCGCCCTGGCGGCCGTCTCGCTGGCGCCGATCGCGCTCATCGGACGGAGCGGATCCCCGGCGGCGCCGGCGCCGCCCGGATCGTGTCCGGCTTCGTGAGGTCTCCCCCCCGGTGAGGAAACTTGAGCGAAAGGCTACGGATCAACGCGGAAGATCTGATTCCGCGATGACGAGCTCGTCCCTCTCCAGGCTCGGGCCTCGTCCCTCTCCAGGCTCGGGCCTCGTCCTTCTCCACAGGACGTTCGCGGAAATTGCCTCTTTTCAGGGTTCTTGTCGGCACTTAACGTCTCCCACAGCACCAGAAGAAGGGATGCCCATGGCCCCGACGGCGTCGCCGCCCAGCGCGGCCGACGAAGGATTAGCCCGCGACGACTACGCCCTGGACCGCGTTCCGACCTCCGCCCGCTACGGCTGGACCACCATCGCCGTACAACGTTTCGGTCTCCTCTCCGCCCTGTCGCAGTTCCTGCTCGGCGCCACCCTCGGCATGGGCATGACCTTCTGGCAGGCCGTCCTCGCCATCACGCTCGGTGCGGCCATCCTGGAGCTGGTCGCCATCGCGCTCGGCATCGCGGGCATGCGCGAAGGCCTGTCCACGTCGTTGCTGGCGCGCTGGGCGGGTTTCGGCCGCCACGGCTCCGGCCTGGTCGGCCTCGTCATCGCGGTGTCGCTGCTGGGCTGGTTCGGCGTCCAGTCCGCCGTGCTCGCCCAGGGCGTCTCCGCTCTGCTGGGCGGCTCGCCCGTGTGGATCTGGGCCGTCGTCGGTGGCCTGGCGATCACCGCGATCGTGGTGCACGGCTTCGCCGGCATGGCGTGGACCGCGTGGATCACCGTCCCGGCGTTCCTCGTTCTGGCCGGCTGGGCCATCGCGGTCGAGCTCACCCAGCGCCCGCTCGGGGAGCTGGTCGCCTCCGCCCCGGCCGGCCCGCCGATGAGCCTGGCCCAGGGCGCGACGCTGGTGGCGGGCGGGTTCATCGTCGGCGCGGTCATCTCCCCCGACATGTGCCGCTTCAACCGCAACGCCGCCGACGTGGTCAAGCAGACCGTACTTGGGATCAGCCTCGGCGAGTACGTGCTCGCCCTGGTCGGCGTGCTGCTCGCGCACGCGTTGCGCACGGGCGACGTGGTCTCGATCGTCACCACCACCTCCGGCGCCGTCGGCGTGCTCGTGCTCGTCTCGGCCACGTTCAAGACCAACGACTGGAATCTCTACGCGGCCTCGCTGGGCGTCACCAACGCCCTGCACACCGCCTTCGGCGCCAGGACCGGCCGTGCCGCCGTCACCGTCGTGCTGGGCGTCGTGGGCACCGCGCTCGCCGCCCTCGGGATCGCCGACCATCTCGTGGACTTCCTGGTGCTGCTCGGCGTCGCCATCCCGCCGATCGCCGGGATCATGGTCGCCGAATACTACGTCGTGCGCACGTGGAGCCCGCTGCTGGCGGAGTCGCGCGCGTCCGGGACGCTGCCCGCCACCGCCCCCGGCTGGGTGCCGGCCGCGCTGGTGATCTGGCTGGCATCCGCCGCGATCGGCAACTATCTCACCTGGGGCATCCCCGCGTTGAACGCGCTGGTGGCCGCCTTCGTCCTGTACGTGGTGGCCGGGAAGCTCGGCTGGACCGGCAAACGTACCTCCCCTCCCGCCTGACGTCCGCCGCCGCGGCGGCCTGCCCACTCACCTTCCGCACAGAACGGAGCCCTCCCTTGCGCGTGGGGATCGACGTCGGCGGCACCCACACCGACGCTGTCCTGATGGCCGGGACCACCGTCCTCGCCTCCGTCAAGACCGCCACCACCCTCGACGTCACCGGCGGCATCGTCACCGCCCTGCGGCGGCTGCTGGCCGCGCCCGGCCTGGATCACCCGGCCGTGGACGGCGTCATGATCGGGACCACCCACTTCACGAACGCGCTGGTCACCGGCCGCCACCTGGCGCCCACGGCGGTCATCCGGCTGGCGCTGCCGGCCACGGCCGCGCTGCCGCCGATGGTGGACTGGCCCGCCCGGCTGGTGACGGCCCTGCGGCCGAGCATCCACCTGTGCCACGGCGGCCACGAGTTCGACGGGCGGCCCATCGCGCCGCTGGATCCCGGCGAGCTCAGGCGCGTCGCCGCGGAGATCGGCCGGCGCGGCATCGGCAGCGTGGCCATCTCCTCGGTGTTCTCCCCCGTCAACGCCGAGATGGAGGAGGCCGCGGCCGAGGTCCTGCTGGACGAGCTGCCTGACCTGCACATCAGCCTGTCGCACCAGATCGGCCGGGTCGGTCTGCTGGAGCGCGAGAACGCCACCATCGTCAACGCCTGCCTGCGCGACCTCGCCGGCGACATCGTCGAGTCCTTCACGGCCGCGTTGCGCGCGGTCGGGGTGACGGCTCCGCTGTACCTCTCGCAGAACGACGGCACGCTGATGGACGCCGAGTTCACCCGCCGCTATCCGGTGCGCACGTTCGCCTCCGGGCCGACCAACAGCATGCGAGGGGCCGCGTTCCTGGCCGACCTGCCCGACTGCGCCGTCGTGGACATCGGCGGCACGACCACGGACGTCGGCGTGCTGGCCGGCGGCTACCCCCGCCAGGCGACCGGCGAGGTGGACATCGGCGGGGTGCGGGTGAACTTCCGCATGCCCGACGTGCTGTCGGTGGGGCTCGGCGGCGGCAGCCGCGTCACCCGCACCCCCGAGCTCGAGGTCGGCCCTGACTCGGTCGGTTATCAGCTCACGCGCGAGGCGCTGGTCTTCGGCGGCCAGGTGCTGACCGCGACCGATCTGGCCGTGGCCGCGGGCCTGGCCGGCATCGGTGACCCGGCCCAGGTGGGCCGCCTGGACCGTGACCTCGTCGAACGCGGCATCGAGTGGATGACGCGGCGGGTCGCCGACCTGGTCGACCGGATGCGGGTGTCGGCCACCCCGCTGCCGGTGGTCCTGGTCGGCGGGGGCAGCGTGCTCATCCCCGCCGAGCTGCCCGGCGTGCCGTCCGTGCACCGTCCGGAACACCACGCCGTGGCCAACGCCATCGGTGCCGCCATCGGCCAGATCGGCGGCGACGTGGACGGGCTGTACACGATCACCTCCTCCCGCACGCGGGCCGACGTGCTGGAGGAGGCCCGCGCCGAGGCGATCGACCGGGCCGTCGCCGCCGGCGCCGCGCCGGGCACCGTGGAGGTCAAGGAAGTCGACGAGGTCCATGTCGCCTACCTGCCGGGGAACGCCGTCCGCGTCCGGGTGAAGGCGGTCGGCGAGCTCGCTCTCGTACCGGGCCGGACCAGGGAGGACAGCCGGTGGGCGACGAACTGACCATGGCGGCGTTGCGTGACCTCGCCGAGGGCGCGGCGGTGCTGGGCACCGGCGGCGGCGGTGACCCGTACGTGGGCCGGCTGCTGGTCGAGCAGCAACTCCGCGCGGGCCGCTCGATCCGCATCGTGCAGGTGGACGAGCTGCCCGACGACGCGCTGGTGCTGCCGTGCGCGTTGATGGGCGCCCCGACCGTCTTCTGGGAGAAGCTGCCGGGCCCGCGGGGCATCGTGAGCGCCATGCGCGCGCTGGAGGCGCATCTGGGCCGCCGGGCCGCGGCCACGATGCCCATCGAGTGCGGCGGGTTCAACTCCATGATCCCGCTGCTGCTCGGCGCGGAGACCGGCCTGCCCGTGGTGGACGCGGACGGGATGGGCCGCGCGTTCCCCGAGCTGCAGATGGAGACGTTCGCGGTGCTGGGCGTGCCGGGGTCGCCCATGTCCATCGCCTCCGATCACGGCGACACGGGCATCATCGACGCGGTGGACAACCGGCGGATGGAGTGGCTGGCGCGGGCGATGACCGTCCAGATGGGCGGCTCGGCCTACATCTGCGACTATCCGATGGACGCCGCGACCGTCCGCCGTACCGCGGTGCCGAACACGCTGACGCTCGCGACCCGGATCGGCGCCACCCTCCGCGTGGCGCGCGAGGAGCATCGCGACCCCTTCGAGGCTCTGACGGAGATGCTCACCGGCACCATCTACAGCCATGGGGTCGTGCTGTTCCGCGGCAAGGTCGCCGACATCGACCGGCGGACCGTCGACGGCTTCGCCCGGGGCGGGGTACGCCTGACCGCGATGGACGACGTCGAGGACACGATGGAGATCGTGTTCCAGAACGAGCACCTCGTCGCCCGCCGCAACGGCGAGCCGGTGGCCATCGTTCCCGACCTGATCTGCACGCTGAACAGCGAGACGGGCGCCCCGGTCACCACGGAGGCGCTCACCTACGGCCAGCGGCTGACCGTCTACGCGATCTCCACGCCCGAGATCATGCGCAGCCCGGAGGCGCTCGCGTGCTTCGGCCCGCCCGGCTTCGGGCTGGACGAGCCGTACGTCCCGGTGGAACGTCTCGCCGCCGGGCCTGACGGCCTTGGAGAACTCTTCCGGCGGAAGTAGCCGCGCGCGCCGTGCCCTCCCCCGCCGCCTGCCCTCGCTGTCCGCCCCCACGTCGTCGCGTCCGCCGGTCAGGCTCGCAGCCGCTCCCTGAGCTGCTGGGGCAGGAAGGTCGAGCGTGGCCCGGCCAGGGCGGCGTCCATGCGCTCCACCTGGCCGAGCGTGAACATGATCAGAGAGGCGTCGTCGCAGTAGTCCATGTAGTTCATGAACATGTCGCCGTCCGGGCCGTTGCCGCAGCTCAACCGGGGGTAGGAGGGGGTGCCGCGGTTGTGGCCGGCCTGGTTGGGGGTGTCGTCGACGAAGTCGGTGCCGGAGCACCCGTCGCCGTCGTCACCCCAGATGTGGCGCAGGTTGAGCCAGTGGCCGATCTCGTGGGTGAGGGTCCGGCCCCCGTCGTATGGAGCCTCCACCGTGCCCGTCGTGCCGAAGGCGTCGTACTTGATCACGACACCGTCGATCTCGGCCGGGCTGCCAGGGAAGGTGGCGTATCCGAGGGCCTGGCGCATCTGGCAGACCCACACGTTCAGGTAGCGGTCGGCGGGCCAGGCGTCCGAGCCGCCCTGGTCGGCATATTTGACCTCGTGGTCGGTGCCGAACTCCGTGACGCCGGTCCGCCGCCGGACGACGCCGGAGGTGGGGTTTCCCCGGGGGTCGGCGTCGGCCAGTTTGAACTCCAGCCGCGCGTCCGCGACGCGGTCCCGCCACACCTGCGGGACCTTGACCACGTCGGGGTTGGCCTTGCGGAAGTCCTGGTTGACGACCGTGATCTGGCTGTCGATCTGGTCCTGGCCGATGTCCTGCTCGGGGGTGTTGTGCACGACGTGCACCACGATCGGGATGGTGACCACCTCGTCCCGCCTGGCGGCTCGGGCGGTTTTTCTGGCGAATGTGGCGTTTTCGAGGGCGGACAGCGCGAGCACGTATTCGGGGCGGGCGAGCAGTTGCCGGTGGATCGACATGGTGAGGCAGCGCTCGATGGGGGAGTTGGGCACGGGAGTCCTCCTTCACGCACGTCTGAAGTGCGAGGTGGTGGATGGGGTTTCAAACGCCCCTTTACCCTGATCGTAATCGCTCAATCACATAGAGTGAACGGCACGTTAGAGGCCGAGGACCCCGGCCGGCTCGGCGATGAGGCGCTGGATGACCAGGCCCGCCGCGCCCAGCACGGCCGCGTCCGGGCCGATCTCGGAGACCAAGAGGGTGGGCGGCGTGCCGCGCATCTGCCCCAGCCTGTCCCCCAGCCCGGCGGCGACCGGCTCTTCGAGCCACCGGTAGAGCGGCGCGTAGATCCCGCCGAGCACGATCCTGCCCGGGTCCAGCAGGTGCACGGCCGAGGTGAGCGCCACGCCGAGCGCGTGCCCGGCCCGCCGGCACGCCGCGAGCGCCCGCCGGTCCCCTGACTCCAGCAGGCTGACGAGCGAGGCCACCGTGGGCAGGGTCCCGAGCAGGGCGTCCTGGCCCGCGTACACCTCCAGGCAGCCCCGCCCGCCGCACCTGCACCCGGGTCCGTCGGGCCGTACGACGACGTGGCCGAGCTCGCCCGCCAGCCCGAGCGTGCCCCGGAACACCGTCCCGCCCACCACCAGGCCGGCGCCGATGCCGATCTCGCCGGACACGTACAGGAAGTCGACGGCCGCCCGCGAGCCGAACCACAACTCGCCGAGCGCGGCCAGGTTGGCCTCGTTGTCGATGGCGAACGGCAGGTCGGTCGGGCCCTCGACGCGCACGTCCCGCCAGCCGAGGTGCGGGGCGCTGCGCAACAGGTCGCCCTCGACGGTCCCGGGCACGGCCAGGGCCGCACCGGTGATCCGCAGCCCCGTACGCTCCGCCTCCGCCGTGATCTCTTTCACCAGGCCGCGCAGTTCCTCCAGGGTGGCGGCCGGGTCGGAGTTGCGGTTGTCGGCCGGCCTGGTGCGGCGCATCCGCACCGTACGGCTGAGATCGACGACGCACGCGGCCAGGTAGTCGATGTTGATCTCCAGCCCCAGCGTGGCCACCCGCCGCCCGCTCAGGCTCACCGCCTTGCCCGGCCGCCCGCGCTCCCCGGCCCGCACGGCGTCGCTCTCGGCCACCACGCCCGCCTCCAGCAGGTCGCCGACGAGGCTGGACACGGTGGTCTTGGTGAGCCCGGTCAGCTCGGCGAGCGCGGCCCTGGTGTGAGGTCCTGATCGGTGGATGGTCCCAAGCACTACGGCCAGATTTCGGGCGCGCATGGAATCATGCCTGACCCCCCTTGACGCCGCCATGCCCACCTCCTCAGGATTATGTACAGATTATGGACTAAAGAGAGGGCTCGACGCAGATGTCCGCATATACGCCCACCCCTGCTGACCGTTTCACCTTCGGTCTGTGGACGGTCGGCTGGCAGGCCCGCGACCCCTTCGGCGACGCCTCCCGGCCGCCGCTCGACCCGGTGGAGAGCGTCCACCGGCTGGCCGAGCTGGGCGCGCACGGCGTCACGTTCCACGACGACGACCTGCTGGCCGTCGAGCCCGACCGGGACAAGGCCGTCGCCGCCTTCCGCAAGGCCCTGGACGAGACCGGCATGAAGGTGCCGATGGCCACCACCAACCTGTTCACCCACCCGGTGTTCAAGGACGGCGCCTTCACCAGCAACGACCGCGACGTCCGCCGGTACGCCCTGCGTAAGGTGATCCGCAACCTCGACCTGGCCGCCTCGCTCGGCGCCAGGACCTACGTCTGCTGGGGCGGCCGCGAGGGCGCGGAGTCGGACGCGGCCAAGGACGTCAAGGCCGCGCTCGAACGCTACAAGGAGGGCCTGGACCTGCTCTGCGACTACGTACGCGAGCGCGGCTACGACATCCGCTTCGCCATCGAGCCCAAGCCCAACGAGCCCCGCGGCGACATCCTGCTGCCCACCATCGGCCACGCCCTGGCGCTGATCGGCGAGCTGGAGCACCCCGAGATGGTGGGCCTCAACCCCGAGGTCGGCCACGAGCAGATGGCCGGCCTCAACTTCGTGCACGGCATCGCCCAGGCCCTCTGGCACGGCAAGCTGTTCCACATCGACCTCAACGGTCAGCACGGCCCGAAGTACGACCAGGACCTGGTCTTCGGCCACGGCGACCTCAAGAGCGCCTTCTTCCTGGTGGACCTGCTGGAGAACGGCGGCTACGACGGCCCCAGACACTTCGACTACAAGCCGCTGCGCACCGAGGACCCGAAGGACGTGTGGGCCTCGGCCGCCGCCAACATGCGGACCTACCTGATCCTCCGCGAGAAGTCCCGCAAGTTCCGGCAGGACCCCGAGGTCCAGGAGGCCCTGCGCGCCTCCCGGGTGGACGAGCTCGCCCAGCCCACCCTCGCTCCCGGCGAGACCTGGGCCGACCTGGCCAAGGACGACTTCGACGTCGAGGCGGCGGCCGCCCGCGGCTTCCACTTCACCCAGCTCAACCAGCTCGCCCTGGAGCACCTCATGGGGGTACGCGGATGACAAAACCGATCAGCGTCCAGCTCTACACCGTCAGAAAGGCCATGGCCTCCGACCGCGACGGCACGCTGAGCCGGCTCGCGGAGATCGGCTACCGGTGCGTGGAGCCCTACGACCCCGTCTCCGACCCCAAGGGTTTCCGGCGGGTCGCCGACGAACTGGGGTTGAGCCTGTCGGGGACGCACGCGTACGCGCTGCTCAGCATGGAGCCCGCGGCGGTCTTCGACGCGATCGCCACGATCGGGAGCGAACTGGTGATCGTCCCCGGCGGAATCGCGCACGAGGAGTTCACCACCCGCGACGGCCTGGCCCGCACCGCCGACCTGCTCAACGGCCTGGCCGAGCAGGCGAGCGGGCTCGGCATGCAGCTCGGCTACCATAACCACTGGTGGGAGATCGAGCCGCGGATCGACGGCCGGCACGCGATCGAGGTGCTGGCCGACCTGCTCGCCCCCGGGGTGTTCCTGGAGCTCGACACCTACTGGGCGGCGGTGGGCGGCGCGGACGTGCCCGCCCTGCTCGGCCGCCTCGGTGACCGGGTGCGCGCGCTGCACGTGAAGGACGGTCCGGTGGTCAAGGGCGAGCCGCACACCGCCGTGGGCCGGGGCGCCATGCCCGTCCCCGAGGTCCTCGCCGCAGCCCCGGACGCCTGGCGCGTCGTCGAACTCGACGAATGCGCGACCGACATCTTCGACGCCCTGGCCGACAGTCACGCCTACCTCACCTCCTTGGAGCGCTCTTGAGCAACGGCCCCGTCGGCGTCGCCCTGGTCGGCGCCGGAGTGATCAGCGGCCAGTACCTCCGTAACCTCACTGCCTTCCCCGACGTACGGGTGCTCGGCGTCGCCGACCTCGACACCGAGCGGGCCACCGCCGTCGCCCGGGAGTACGACGTGCCCGTGTCCGGCACGCTGGAGACGGTGCTCGCGGTGCCGGAGGTCGAGATCGTCGTCAACCTCACCGTCCCCTCCGCGCACGCGGCCGTCGCGCTGGAGTCCCTGCGCGCGGGCAAGCACGTGTACGGCGAGAAGCCGCTGGCCCTCGACATGGACGAGGCGACCAAGGTCATGGACGAGGCCGCGGGCCTGGGCCTGCGCGTCGGCGGCGCCCCCGACACCTTCCTGGGTGCCGGGCTCCAGTCGGCGTTGCACGCCCTGCGTTCCGGTCTCATCGGCGAGCCGGTGGCCGTCACGGCGGCCACCCAGAACCTCGGCCCCGAGTCCTGGCATCCCAACCCCGAGTTCTTCTACCAGCCCGGCGCGGGCCCCCTGTTCGACCTCGGCCCCTACTACCTGACCGCCCTGGCGTCCCTGTTCGGCCCCGTCACGCGAGTGGCGGCCGACACGCGCACGGCCCACGCCCAGCGGGTGGTCGGCTCGGGGGACAAGCAGGGCAAGGTCTTCCCGGTGGACGTGCCCACCCACGTCAACGCCCTGCTGGACTTCCCCGGCACGGCCACGGCGGCGGCCACGTTCAGCTTCGACTCGCCGGTCAACCGCCGGATGATCGAGATCATCGGCACCGAGGGCGCGCTGTCGCTGCCCGACCCCAACACGTTCGAGGGCCCGCTGCTGGCCCGCGGCCTGCGTGACACGGACTGGCGCGAGCTGCCGCTGTCCGGCACGACGGCGGGGCGCGGCATCGGGGTGCTGGACCTGGCCAGGTCGATCCGCGCGGGCACGCCGCACCGGGCCTCGGGCACGCTGGCGTATCACGTGCTGGAGCTCATGGTCGCCATCTCCGAGTCGGGCGAGAGCTCGGAGTTCCGCCGCATCACCTCCACCATGACCTCGCCGGACCCGCTTCCGGCCGGCTGGGACCCGTACGCGGCCACCCTGCCGCTGTGACCATACTACGCACAACGAAGTATGGTCGGTGGCCAGGCTCAGAAGATCTCTCCTGACCAGGGCCGCGCCGGCCGTGCTCACCGGCTGTGGCGGCGGCACCGCCGCCCAGCCCCCGGCCTCGCTGGTCCGCCGGGTAACGCGGTCGCCAGAACCCGGCGGACCCGCGAGAATGGCGCGATGGCTGAAAGTGGCGAGACCGACTGGGTCTCCAGGTTCGCGGACGAGGTGATCTCCGAGGCGCGGCGGCGCGCCCCGGGCAAGCCGATCGTCTGCGCCTCAGGACTGAGCCCGTCGGGCCCGATCCACCTGGGCAACCTGCGCGAAGTCATGACCCCCCACCTGGTCGCCGACGAGATCCGGCGGCGCGGCATCGACTGCGTGCACCTGCTGTCCTGGGACGACTACGACCGTTTCCGTCGGGTGCCGGCGGGCGTCGACCCGTCCTGGGCCGAGCACATCGGCAAACCGCTGACCTCGGTGCCCGCGCCGGCGGGGAGCAAGCACTCCAACTGGGCCGAGCACTTCAAGGCTCCGATGATCGCCGCCCTGAAGGAGCTGGGGGTCGAATACCACGGCATCAGCCAGACCGCGCAATACACCATGGGCGTCTACCGGGAGCAGATCCTGCTGGCCGTGCGCCGGCGGGCCGACATCGACGCCGTGCTGTCGCCGCACCGGTCGCAGCAGGTGGCCGGCTTCTTCCCGTACAAGCCTTACTGCGATCTGTGCGAGCGCGACCTGACCAGGGTCACCGCCTATGACGACGAGTCCACCGAGTTGGCCTACGTCTGCGAGTGCGGCTTCGGCGAGACCGTCCGGCTGGCCGGGCACGACCACGGCAAGCTGGTGTGGAAGGTGGACTGGCCGATGCGCTGGGCCCACGAGGGCGTGATCTTCGAGCCGGCCGGGGTCGATCACCACTCACCGGGCTCGGCGTGGCTCGCGGGCGGCCGGATCGTGAGCGAGGTGTTCGGCGGCAGACAGCCGATCGGCCCCATGTACGCCTTCGTCGGCATCACCGGCATGGCCAAGATGAGCAGCTCCAAGGGCGACGTGCCGACCCCGGCCGACGCGCTGGAGATCATGGAGGCGCCGGTGCTGCGCTGGCTGTTCGCCCGCCGCAAGCCCGCCCAGTCCTTCAAGATCTCCTTCGACCAGGAGATCCAGCGGCTCTACGACGAGTGGGACGCGCTGGGCCGCAAGGTCACCGAGGGGCAGGCCCAGCCCGCCGAGCTGGCCGCGTACAACCGGGCGGTGGGCACGGCGGCGGGGCCGCTGCCGGTCACGCCGCACCCGATCCCCTACCGCACGCTGGCCTCCGTCGTGGACATCACGACCGGGCACGCCGAGCAGACCCTGCGCATCCTGCACGACCTCGACGGGCTCACCGACCTCGACGCGGCCCGGCCCCGGCTGGACCGGGCGCAGCGCTGGGTGGACGAGCACGTGCCGGCCGGCCAGCGCACGCGGGTGCGCGAGCGGCCGGACACGGAGCTGCTCGACTCGCTGGGCCCCGGTGAGCGCGACGCGCTGCGGCTGCTGGCCGACGGGCTCGACGACTGGTCGCTCGACAACCTCACCGCGCTGGTCTACGGCGTGCCGAAGGCCCAGGCGGGGCTGGCCCCCGACGCCCAGCCGACGCCCGAGCTGAAGGTGGCCCAGCGGGCCTTCTTCGCCCTGCTCTACCGGCTGCTGGTGGGCCGCGACACCGGTCCCCGGCTGCCCACGCTGCTGATGGCGGTCGGCGCCGACCGGGTCAGGAAGCTGGTCGGCGCGTGACCGGCACCGGCCCGGCCGGCGAGCCGCACGGTGTCGTCCCGATCACCGGCGTCTCGGCCGCGGGCAAGTCCTCCGTGGCCCAGGCACCGGCCGAGCGGCTGCCGCGAGCGGCGCACGTGCGGGGCGACGCCTTCCGGCGCATGGTGGTCAGCGGCCGCGCCGAGATGACGCCGGACCCGTCCGACGAGGCCGTGCGCCGGCTCCGGCTGCGTTACCTAATTGCGGCGAACACAGCCGATCTATATTACGATGCCGGATTCGCTCCAATAGTTCAGGACATCATTTTCGGTCCAGATTTGGAACGGTTTACGAAATTAATTGTAAGCCGACCACCGCATGTGGCCGGACTGGCCCCGGGCCCGGCGACTGTAGCCCGTCGCGAGCGGGCCAGAAACAAGGTCGAATATTCGGAAATGGACGATTGCCCAGCTAGATGCCACCCTTCGGAAGGAGGCGCCGAGACTCGGACCGTGACCCGACACCTCGCGGCGGACTTTGCGAGAAACGGTGAATGAGATCACTTCCAGGGCCGCCGAAGCGGCGGTTCGATAAAAGGCCGATCAATGCAAGGTGCCTTCAAGTGAATTGCATGTGTGGCGGCGCAACTTGAATCCATGAACAACCAGCCTTTCGCCGCCAGCGTCAGTGTCATCGTTCCTGCGATGAACGAGGCCGAGAACCTCCCCCACGTCTTCGCGACGCTGCCCAAGTGGATCGACGAGGTGATCCTGGTCGACGGCAACTCGACCGACGACACCGTCGCCGTCGCGCGCAGGCTCCGCCCCGACCTCAAGGTCGTCGTGCAGACGCGGCGCGGTAAAGGCAACG
This sequence comes from Nonomuraea sp. B12E4, assembly GCF_039871825.1. Taxonomy (NCBI): domain Bacteria; kingdom Bacillati; phylum Actinomycetota; class Actinomycetes; order Streptosporangiales; family Streptosporangiaceae; genus Nonomuraea; species Nonomuraea sp. B12E4. The sequence continues at coordinate 415,498 of NZ_JBDPME010000004.1, forward strand.
CGCTCATCGAGGGCTTCCAGGCCGCCCGCGGCGACATCCTCGTCATGATCGACGCCGATGGCTCCACCGACGGCCGGGAGATCCGCTCCTTCGTCACCACCCTCATCAACGGCGCCGACTTCGCCAAGGGCTCCCGCTACGCCCCCGGCGGCGGCTCGGACGACCTCAGCCCGATCCGCTCGCTCGGCAACAGGTTCCTCACCGCGATGACGAACCTCCTCTACGGCACCCGCTACACCGACCTCTGCTACGGCTACAACGCCTTCTGGGCCCGCCACCTCGATGCCCTCGACCTCGACTGCGACGGCTTCGAGATCGAGACCCTGATGAACGTCCGCGCCGCCCAGGCCGGCCTCGTCATCCGCGAGGTCCCCAGCCACGAGCGCTGCCGGATCCACGGCGAGAGCAACCTGCACGCCCTGCGCGACGGCTGGCGCGTGCTCAGGACGATCCTGCGGGAGAGGGCCCGCGGCACCGCCGTGACCACAGGGGCCCAGGTAGCACTCGCAGAGTGACATCCTTGGACAATGCGCTACATAGTGATCGGAGCAGGGGCAGTCGGGGGGACCATCGGAGCCCGCCTTCACCAGGGCGGGCACGATGTCCTCCTCATCGCGAGGGGCGCCCACTACGAGGTCCTAAGGCGGGACGGCCTGCGCCTGGTCACCCCCGACTCCGACGAAACCCTGCGGATCCCCGCCGCCGACGGCCCCGTCCCGACGCGCGACGACGACGTGCTCATCCTGGCCACCAAGTCGCAGGACACGATCGCCGCGCTGGCCCCCTGGACGTCCGACCTGCCGGTGGTCTGCGCGCAGAACGGCGTCGACAACGAGCGCATGGTCCTGCGGCGGTTCGAGCGCGTCTACGGCATGTGCGTGTGGTTGCCCGCCCAGCACATGGAGCCCGGCCTCGTGGAGGCGTACGGACACCCCAACTCCGGCATGCTGCACGTCGGCCGCTATCCACAGGGTGTGGACGAGCTGACCACCCGAATCGTCGACGACCTCGGCAAGCACGGCCTGGTGGCCCGGGCCACACCCGACGTCATGCGCTGGAAATACGGCAAGCTGCTCGGCAACCTGGGCAACGCCGTGGAGGCCCTGCTCGGCCACGTACCCGGCCGGGAGGACGTGCTCCGGCGCGCCAGGGAAGAGGCCGTGACCGTCCTGCGCGTGGCCGGCATCGAGCACGCCACGCCCGAGGAGGAGGCGGAGTCGCGCGGCGACCAGGTGAACGTCCGGCCCATCGAGGGCTCCAAGCGCGGCGGCGGGTCGTCGTGGCAGAGCCTGGCCAGGGGCAGCGGCTCGATCGAGGCCGACTATCTCAACGGCGAGATCGTCCTGCTCGGCCGCCTGCACGGCGTGCCCACCCCGGTCAACGAGGTGCTGCGGCGTGAGGCCGACCGGTTCGCCCGGGAGAGACTTCAGCCCGGCGCGATGCCGATGGACCGGCTGCTCGCCCTCATCGACGAGCGTTCCGCAGCCGGATCCCACTGAACTCCAGGGTGCTGGCCGTCACCTCGTTCCAGAACGGCCACAGGCTGTTCAGCACCCTGAGCTGGATGCCCGCCTCCTCGTGCAGGCCGAACAGATCGGGGACGGGCTCGGGCGGGCCCAGCGGCGTCACGGGCACCCGTGAGACCACGGCGTGGGGCGGGTCGCCGATCGGCTCGAACTCGTCGGCGGGCAGGCGGTAGGCGTAGAGCCGCACGTCCATGAGCGCCTTGAGCCAGCCGTACTCGATGGCGTGCACCCGCTCGCCGCAGCCGGAGCCGATGATCCGGGCCGCGTCCTCATCGGTGGTGTCCGGCCCGGCCCAGGCCATCGCCCGCGGGCAGTCACGCGGGAACCAGTAGTCGGGGCAGCGCTCGGGGCCGACCGCCCAGACGTACGGCTCGCGCTGCGCGGCCGTCACCGCGACGTGCGGAACGAAACATTCGATGGTCGGGTCCTCGGAGAAGTGCAGGACCTCCCCCCGCTCGGGTCTCATGAACGCCATCATGGCGCATACCCCGTCGATCTCCGGGCAGTTGGTATTCGCCTGACGACAAGGGGTGAGTTGGATGACTTTACTGGGACTGATCCTGGTCCTGCTCGCCGGCGGCGCGGTCGCCTTGGTCCTCACTGAGGAGAGCTCCAGGTATCTCCTGTTCGGGTACACCTTCGAGCTCAACCACGTGGAGATGTTCCTCACCGGAGCAGCGGCGGCGGTCTGCCTGCTGCTCGGTATCTGGCTGCTGGCCTCGGGCTCCCGCCGGACGGCCAGACGCCACCGCAGACTGCGCAGTGCCAGGGCCGAGGCCTCCAGCCGGGTGGCCCAGCTGGAGGAAGAGAAGCGCGACCTCGAACGGCAACTGGAACACGAGCACGACCGCGAGCACGACACCGTCGCCGGTGACCGGCTCGTGGCGCGTGGCACCGAGAAGAAGTGACTCACGCGGCGGCACTTCGGCGGGAGGGCAGCAGGTTGCCCTCCCGCCAGAGCGCGAACCCGGTGATCACGGCGCCCAGCCCCTCCCAGAGCCCGACGCCGAAGAACTCGGCCGGCGCCGCCCCGGTCACCACCAGCGTGGTGAACACCGTGAACGTGACGAGCCTGAACGGTACCGTCCAGCGGAAGAACGGCGTGTAGTTCGCCGACGCGGCGAACATGTAATAAACGCCCATGTTCACCGCCGCCATTGACGAGGCGGCCATATAGACCAGCGTGTAGTCGCCGCTGGGCCGTACGTCGAGCACCTCGAAACCGAGCATGACCAGTAGCGTTCCGGGAGAGATCAGCCCGAGCAGGCCGAGTGCGAAGGCGAGGATTCCGAAGATCGCGATGGTCCAGCCGGCGAAAGAACGCGGAAGACGCACAGAAATCCTTCCAAAGGGGGGTGTACTCTGCGAGGCGATCTCATCATGCACTCGGAGGTCGCATGCCCCCCACGCGTGGCCGTCCTATCGCACTGAAGCTACTCATCCTCCTGCTGGTCCCACTACTGTCCCTGGTCGGGCTGTGGGCGTTCGCGGCGGGCCTGACCGGCGGCGACGGCCTGCGCCTGCTCGCCATCAACGACCTGGCGAACAACCTGGCCACTCCGTCGGGCGTGGTGACCACCGAGTTGCAGTACGAGCGGCTGGCCTCCGTCGAGTTCCTGGTCAGCGGCGGCCAGGGGGCGGACAAGCTGACCAGGCAGCGGGGCGAGACCGACCGGGCGGCCGGCACGTTCCGCCGGCTGTCCGGGAGCATGCGCAACCTCTCACCCGAGATGACCGAGCAGCTCATCACGGTGAACCACCGGATCGACCAGCTCGCTGAGGTCCGCCGCGACGTGGACGGCATGTCCGTCTCGCCGCTCGACGTCATCGACAGCTACAGCCAGGTCGTGGACGCCTCCTTCCGCATGTACGACGCCATGGTGCTGGTGCCCGACATGGCCCTCTACCAGCAGGCCAGGGCGGTGACCATGCTGGGCGAGGCCATGGACATGCTGTCCAGGGAGCGGGCGATGATCGCCGTGGTGCGGGCCGCGGGCAGGGTGGAGCCCAGGGAGCGGGAGACGTTCACGGGCATGGTCGCCACCCGGCGGCTGCTCTTCTCGCAGGCGGTGTCGTACCTGGACCAGGAGCTGCGCGGGCCGTTCGACCGGCTGGCCGGCTCCCCCGTCTACCAGGAGTTCCTGAAGGCCGAGGAGGCCATCAGGGGCCAGGCGGCCACGAACGGCCTGCCCGCCGCGGCCGCCACCTGGCCGGTGGACGGCCAGAACCTGTGGGCGGCGGTCGAGCGCGAGCAGGCGGTGGCCACGGACAACATCGTGCGGCGGGTCACCCCGGCGGCCGTCGGCCTGCTCATCAAGATCGGCGTGGCGGGCGGCCTGGGCCTCCTCGTCGTCGTCTCCTCGATCATGCTCTCGCTCCGCTTCCGCAAGCGCCTGGTACGCGAGCTGGCCGGGCTCCGCGACGCCGCCACCGAGCTGGCCGAGGTGCGGCTGGCCGGGCTGGTCGAGCGGCTGCGCACGAACGTGGACCCGCCCACGGCCTCCGAGACGGCTCCGGTGCGGGTCAAGGCCCGTACCGCCGAGGTCCAGGACATCGTGCGGGCCTTCAACGACGTGCAGTCCACGGCCATCGAGGCCGCACTGGGCCAGGCCAGGCTGCGGCACGGCGTCAGCCAGGTCTTCGTCAACCTGGCCCGGCGCAACCAGTCGCTGCTGCACCGCCAGCTCCTCCAGCTCGACAACATGGAGCGGGCCACCGAGGAGCCCGAGACGCTGGCGGACCTGTTCAAGCTCGACCACCTCACCACCCGCATGCGCAGGCACGCCGAGAGCCTCATCATCCTGTCGGACCAGGTTCCCGGGCGCTCGTGGCGGAACCCGGTGCCGATCCTCGACGTGATGCGCGCGGCCGTCGCCGAGGTGGAGGAGTACGAGCGGGTCGAGGTGCTACAGCCGCCACCGCTCGCGCTCCTCGGCGCGGCGGTCACCGACGTGGCCCACCTGCTGGCCGAACTGGTCGAGAACGCCACCCTGTTCTCCCCGCCGCAGACCAGAGTGGACCTGCGCAGCTCGACCACGCCGCACGGTCTCATGATCGAGATCGAGGACCGCGGGCTCGGCCTGCCGCGCGCCGAGCTCGACGCGCTCAACGACCGGCTGACGCTGACGCCGGAGTTCGACCTGGCGCAGAGTGACCGGCTCGGCCTGTTCGTGGTGAGCAGGCTGGCGGCCAGGCACGGCATCAAGGTCACTCTGGCGCCCTCCCCGTACGGCGGCCTGACGGCGATGGTCGCGCTGCCCACGTCCCTGCTCGCCGACCAGCCCGCGCTGAGCGGCCGGTAGTCCTCCTGCCCTCTCACGGCCTGCCCGCCGACCGGACTCTTACGACAGGACTCTTACGACAGGACCTGGAGCAGCGCCTGCTTTCTGGCCTTGGACGGCTCGGCGATGCGCTGGACCTCCTGGCCCGCCTCGTCGAGCACGACCAGCGTGTTGTTCTCCTGACCGGCCACCCGCACCACCAGGCGCCCGTCGGCCAGGTAGGAGGCCCCCAGCAGGCGGCCCTTGACCTGCGGGGTGTACCGCTTGCCGGTCACCATGTCCACGACGACCGGCTTGAACCAGGCGGGCCAGCCGCCGTCGCCGAGCGCGTCGGGGTTTCGCGGGAACTCCACGACCGCCTTGCGCCCGTCCGGGGACACGCTCTGCACGTGCGTGACGAGATCGACGCCCTTGACCCTGACGGCCTTGCCCGTCGTCGTGTCGAGCCGGTAGAGGCCGTCGGCCTCGCCGGTGTAGCCGGCCAGGTAGCGGCCGTTAGCCGCCCAGGCGAGGTGGCAGATGCCCTCCGTGGTGCCCAGCTTGTGCGGGGCGCCGGTGCCGTCGGCCCGGACGGACATGACCGTGTTGCCGCCGCCCCCGTACGCGACCCGCTCCGAGTTGGGCGACCAGACCGGGGTGAGGCACGGCGTGCCCCCCTGGATCCCGCTGACGAGCGTGAGGGTCTTGCCCTCCTGCCTGACCTGCAGCCAGCCGTCCGACGTGACCCAGGCCGCCTTCCTGCCGTCGGGCGAGGCGGCGAACTGCGGCAGGTTGCCGGTCCTGGCCAGCGTGGCCCACTCGCCTGCGGTGTACCGGCTGAGCTGGTTGGCCGCGCTCGCGTAGACGGCGGCGCCCGAGAGCTGAGCCGGTACGGTGGCCGTCGCGCCCGGCGCGGCCACCAGCACGGCGCCGAGCGCGGCGCCTGCGACAACACGAATCCTCATGAGGCTCATGTTGCCCGAGCGGCTCACAAACGCAGGAAAGGCTCGCTGAAGTGCGACGTCGCGAGAATCGCCCGCTCGTCCCTGAGCGTGCCGAGCACCTCCGCCCGGACTCGGGCGGCGGTCTCGCCGTCGTCGTCGTAGAGGTAGCGGATCTCCGGGTCAGCCAGCTGGACGGGGTGGTGCACGAGGTCGCCGGTCATGGCGACGTCACCGACCCGGGCGATCTGGTGGCCCGGGGTGTGCCCCGGCGCCAGGTGCACGCGTATGCCCGGCACGATCTCGGCGTCGCCCTCGACGACGTGCAACCGGTCCTTGATGACCGTGACGACCTGGTCCAGCACCTGGCCGCGAGCCGCGTCGAGCTCGGCCTGCTGGAGCACGTAACGGGCGTTCGCGAACGCCGGCTCGCCACCGGCGACCGCGCCCGAGGCGTGGTCGCTGTGCAGGTGAGTGAGGATGACCGTGCCGATCTCGGCGGGTGTGACGCCCGCGGCGGCGAGTTCGCCGGTCAGCGCGCCGGGGACCGGCGCCCAACTGGACGCCGGTGACTGCTCGCCACCGATGCCGGTGTCGACGAGGGTCAGCCGGCCTTCCGCGTCACGCAGCAGGTAGCAGTGGAAGTGCAGGACCCACGGCTCGTCCGGGAGGTCTGAACCGGCGAACAGCTCGGCGAGCGGGCGGCTGATCGCCGCCCCCATGGGACCCACGGCGTCGCAGAGCGGGGTCACCTCGACGCCGGACACGTTGATCGATCGGTGTGGCACCCGGCCAGGCTACGCGGCGACGGGCTCGCGCGGAACGTACTCGTTCTCGAGGTCGGCGGCGTAGACGGCGCGGCAACAGTGCGCGCACCTGTACATGATCGGGCCTTCGTCGAGCTCGTGGTGGCACCGCGGGCAGCGGTTGACGGTCTTCATGGTGCTCCCCCAAGGAGTTTCGTTGGTCTATGGAACCCTCACCGAGTTGCAGGGATCCTGCATGCCACTTGACACGATGACGCTGCGCCGATGGGGGTTCTGTGCCCTTCGGAACACCGGCCACGGTAATTTTCCACGCAGTACGGTGCCGTGAAGAACATTGTCACGTGCCTGTCCCGCGTTCGCGGGCGAAAGCCGGAGAACCGCCCGGGAATAGTCCAAGCGGGCTAGGCGTTGACTGAGTCGGATCGTGTGGTACCTTGCCAGTGAGCGTTGAGCTTTTTCAGCTCCGCCGATCTTCATTTCCCAGCCCGCTCTCGGGTGTCGTTCCGAGGCCGGCCGGTTTTCATCACTTCACGCGCCGTCGCCTTCGGCGCACACCCCCAAGAGGTTCATCATGTCTGTGCACACCATTCCTGAGCAGCGTGCGGACGTGGCCATCCGGCAGGTGAGCGGTCTCCTGGACGTACGCGAGAAATCCGCGTTCATCCGGGCCGGGCACCTCCCGGGGCCCGACGACCTACGCCTGCCGCCGGACCGCGTCCGGCAGTACGACCTGCGCCCCGGCGACCACGTCGTGGCCTCCTACGCCGGCGGCAAGTTCGTCGGCGTCGAATCCGTCAACGGCGCCGCGCGGTGGCGTGGCCGCCCCCGCTTCGCCGACCTGACACCCGTCCATCCGGACCAGCGGCTCAACATCGAGACGGAGTCGCTCAGCACCCGAGTCATCGACCTGGTCGCCCCCATCGGCAAGGGGCAGCGCGGGCTCATCGTGGCACCGCCCAAGGCCGGCAAGACCATGGTCCTGCAGGCGCTGGCCGCCGGGATCACCCGCAACCACCCCGAGGTGCACCTCATGGTCCTGCTCGTGGGCGAGCGGCCCGAGGAGGTCACCGAGATGCGCGCCAGTATCGAGGGCGAGATCTTCAGCTCGACCTTCGACCATCCCGACCGCGACCACACCGCCATCGCCGAACTGGCCATCGAGCGGGCCAAGCGGCTCGTGGAGGCCGGCCGGGACGTGGTGCTGCTGCTGGACTCGCTGACACGGCTGGGAAGGGCCTACAACAACGTGACGCCGCCCGGCTCGGGGCGCGTGCTCACCGGCGGGATCGACGCCCGGGCCCTGTATCCGGTCAAGCGCTTCTTCGGCGCCGCCCGCAACGTCGAGGGCGGCGGCTCCCTCACCATCCTCGCCAGCGCCCTGGTGGACACGGGGTCGCGGATGGACAACAACCTGTACGAGGAGTTCAAGGGCACCGGGAACATGGAGCTGCACCTGGCCAGGGAGCTGGCGGAGCGGCGGCTGTTCCCGGCCGTGGACCTGGACGCCTCCGGCACCCGGCGCGAGGAGATCCTGCTGTCCGCCCAGGAGCGGCAGGTGGTCTGGCGGCTGCGGCGGATGCTCGGCGGGCTGGAGCGGCAGCAGGGGCTCGAGCTCCTGATCGGCAAGCTGCGCGAAACCCCGTCCAACGCCGCCTTCCTCCTTGAGGCCGCCGCCTGAGCCCCCCGGAGACGCCGTCTGAGCTCCCGGGGACGCCGGCCCGCCTTCCGGGCACCACCGCCTGATCTCCCGTGGCGGCGGTCCACGAGAATGGGCGCATGCTGGCCGACATCGTCGAATACCTGATCTGCCCCGTCTGCCGCACCGACCTGCGGCTGGGCGAGACCGCGCTCCGCTGCGCCCGCGGGCACGCCTTCGACGTGGCCAGGCAGGGATACGTCAGCCTGCTCGTCGGGTCCAGGCCGCCGGGGACCGCCGACAGCGCGGCCATGGTGGACGCGCGGGCCCGGTTCCTGACGGCCGGGCACTACGCCCCGCTGGCCAGGGCCGTGGCGGAGGCGGTGCGGGAGCACACGGCCGCCGAGAACGTTCCAACAGAACATGAGCCTTCTACCGAAACGAATGACGGCGGGAAGCTGAGGGCGTACCGTGGGGCGGGAGTGCAGGCCGGTGACGGCGCGGGACCGCGAGGTCCCGGCCGGGAGCCGGAGTTCGTCGAGGGTCGTCGCGCGGAGGGCTGGACCGCGCCGGTGATCGTCGACGCCGGCGCGGGCACCGGACACTATCTGGTGGCCGCGCTCGACGCGGTGAACGGCGGCATCGGGATGGCGTTCGATGTGTCCAAGCACGCTGTACGCCGGGCGGCGCGGGCGCATCCGAGGGTGGGGGCGTTCGTGGCGGACGTCTGGCGGCCGCTACCCATCCGGGATGGGGTGGCGGATGTGGTGATCGACGTGTTCGCGCCCCGCAACGGGCCCGAGTTCCGCAGGATCCTGCGGCCGGACGGGGTCGTGGTGGTGGTCACGCCTGACAGGACGCACCTGAGCCCGCTGGTCGAGGAGCTGGGCCTGCTCTCCGTGGACGAGGAGAAGGATCTGAGGGTGGCGCGCAGCATGGAGGGTTTCGTCGAGACGGGACGGCGCTCGATCGAGTTCGGGATGGAGCTGGGGCGTGACGATATCGCCCAGGTGATCGGCATGGGCCCGAGCGCGTGGCATACGGACGAGGCCGAGCTTAATGATCGAATCGCGGGATACCTGTACAGGAACGGCGGAAAAGGCAGCGAAAAAGCAGTAACGCGCGCGGCCTTTCACCTGTCTACGTTCCAACCCGTATCCCGATCAAGGTCAGTTTCTTGACGGGCATGTGCGACTGGTGTTACTGATGGGGCATTTAGTCCGAAATTCCCCCACATTCCCTAAGTATTTCCCCGCCGCAGGCGCAATACTGGACGGCATCCCTCGCCCCGAGGCGCGGGACATCAAAGGGAGGGGGCACCGGATGAAGGCGGAGGAACGCTGGCAGGCCAGGTTCCGGGCCTCAGGCATGACGCTGCCGTCCTGGGCGCGCCAGGCCCCGAACCGCTCCATCTACCGCTCCAACGCGACCGGCACGTGGGAGGTCTATGCCTGGGACCGCGTGACCGGCGCCACCCGCCAGGTCACCGACCGGCCCAAGGGCACGGCGCACGCCGCCATCGACCCCACCGGCCAGTGGATCTACTGGTTCGCCGACACCGACGGCGACGAGTTCGGCGTGTGGTGGCGCCAGCCGTTCACCGGCGGCCCCGACGAGCTGGTCGCGCCCGATCTGCCGCCGGGCCAGCCCGGTGGCATCGCGATGTCCACGACCGGCATGGCGGCGATCAGCATGGCCAGTGAGGGCACGTTCCGCATCCACCTCGTGAGCGCGGGCGAGCCCGCCAGGCTGCTGTACGAGCACGCCGAGGCGGCCTGGGTGGCCGACATGTCCCTCGACGGCTCGCTCATCGCGATCAACCACGGCGAGTACGGCGACTTCCGCCACCCGGCGCTCCGCGTCGTACGCCAGTCCGGCGACCAGGTCGGCGAGCTCTACGACGGCCCCACCAAGGGCGTGGTCGGCCTCAGCTTCGCCCCGGTGGCAGGCGACCGCCGGCTGCTCGCCCTGCACGAGCGCCGCCACCGCCACGAGCCCCTGGTCTGGGACCCGGCGACCGGCGAGCAGCGCGAGATCTGGCTGCGCGACTCCGGCGACCTGGACGCCGAGTGGTACGACGACGGCCGCGGCCTGCTGATCATGCGCGACAGCCGGGGCCGCAGCTACCTGCACCGCTACGACCTCGCGGGCGGCGGCCTGACCCTCATCGAGACCCCGCACGGCGTGATCGAGCAGGCGCTGCCCCGGCCCGGCGGCCACGTCGAATACTCCTGGTCGAGCGCGTCCAGGCCACCGGTCATCCGGTCGAGCAACGGCCAGGTCGTGATCAACCCCAGCGGCCCGCCCGCCCCGCCGAGCGTCCCCGTCGAGGACATCGACGTCGAGGGCGAGGGCGGCCTCATCCACGCGTTGGTCTCCAAGCCGGAAACGGGCGCCGCCCCCTACCCCACCGTCTTCCTGCTGCACGGCGGCCCCACGGCGCACGACCGCGACGCGTTCTCGCCCGAGGTCGCGGCCTGGGTGGACGCGGGGTTCGCGGTGGTGCGGGTCAACTACCGCGGCTCGACCGGCTACGGCCCGGCCTGGCGCGACGCGCTGCACGGCGACGTGGGGCACATCGAGCTCGCCGACGTGGCCGCCGTGCACCAGTGCGTGGTCGCCCGCGGCATCTCCGACCCGGCCAGGATGGTGCTGGCGGGCTCGGCCTGGGGCGGCTACCTCACCCTCCTCGGCCTCGGCACCCAGCCCGGCCTGTGGGCGGCCGGCATCGCGGCGGTGCCCATCGCCTGCCACCAGACCTCGTACGAGGACGAGGCGGAGAGCCTGCGCGCCTTCCACCGCGTCCTGCTCGGCGGCTCCCCCGACGAGCAGCCGGAGCGCTATGCGGCCAGCTCCCCGATCACCTACGCGGACCAGGTGAAGAGCCCGCTGCTGATCCTCGCCGGCGAGAACGACACGCGTTGCCCGCTGCGCCAGATCGAGAAATACGTGGCCAAGCTCGCCGAACACGGACGGGAACACGAGGTCTACACCTACGACGCGATCCACGGCTCCCTGGTGGTGTCCGAACGGATCACGCAGACGGCCCTCCAGCTCGACTTCGCGCGAAAACACGTCAACCCCCACTGACCAACCCCGTGCCCCCCGGCGGCGTGACCGACGAACTCGACGACCCCACGGCAGCGACCACCGAACGCGCGCGAGCGGACGCATGCGGGGCGGACCAGCGGTGCGGGCGTATGGAAGGCGGATCAGCGGGCGCGCAGGACCAGGATCGCCAGGTCGTCCGCGCTGGGCTCCGAGGCGAACTCGGCCGCGCCCCTGCGGATGCGCTCGGCCACCGCCCTGGCCGACAGCCCGGCGCACTCGGCCAGCAGCTTGGCCAGGCCGCCGTCGTCGTCGAGCAGCCGCCCGCCGGAGCGCCGCTCGGTCACCCCGTCCGTGACGGCCAGTAGCACATCGCCGTGCGCCAGATGGACGGTGTCGGCCTCGAACATGACCTCGTGGAACACCCCGAGCAACGACTGCGGCGTGGTCACCGCCTCCACCTGGCCGCTCGGCTTGAGCCGCAGCGCCTCGGGATGGCCGGCCGACACCAGGCGCACCTCCAGCCCGCTCTCCACGGGGGTGATGTCGCCGTGCAGCAGCGTGAGGAACCTCGCCCGTTCCCCCTCCTCCAGGATCGCCTGGTTGAGCCGCCCCAGCACGGCAGCGACGCCGTAGCCCTCCCGGGCGAGCAACCGGAGCGTGTGGCGGGCCAGCCCGGTCACGGCGGCGGCCTCCGGGCCGGTCCCGCAGACGTCGCCGATCGCGAACCGCCAGCAGTCGTCACCCGCCTTGAACAGGTCGTAGAAGTCGCCGCCGACCTCGTTGGCCTCGCCGGCGGGCTCATAGATGACGCCGTAGTCGAGCCCCGGCACCTCGGGCTCGTTGGGCGGCAGCAGGCTGCGCTGGAGCGCGCGGTTGGCGGCGGCCTGCTGGGCGTAGAGGCGGGCGTTGTCCATGGCCAGGGCGGCGCGCCTGCCGATGTCCTCGGCGAACTGGATGACGTCGTCGGGGAAACGGTCGGACCTGCCCAGGCACATCAGGCCGAGGCTGCGGCCGCGGGCGGTCAGCGGGACCGCGAGCACCTGCGCGTCGGGCAGGTGGAGCGCCGAGGTGACCCGGGTGTCGGCGGCGGTGACGTCCATCTCGGCGAGCTGCTCGCGCAGGCCGTCGATCCTGGCCTCGTCGGCGTGCCAGAGATAGACCAGCCGCGGCGGCCCCACGGGGTCGTCGGAGGTGTAGACGGCGCACCAGCCCGCCAGCCGCGGCACCACGACCTGGGCGATGATGGCGGGCACCATGTCGGGGTCGAGGGTGCCCGCGAGCAGGTCGCTCGCGTCAGCCAGGAACCCCAGCCAATGTGGCCCCCTGGCGCTCTCCTCCAGCCATTCGGCCGCCACTCGGTCCGCGGAGCCAGGTAGCGTGAGCCTAGCCCAGTGGACACGGGACTCGCCCGCAAAGGTGACTCCCCACTCCTCGACAACGACGGAAGGGGCTTTTGGATCGCTCTGCGAGAGACTGCGCTGCCGCAACTCGACCTGTACCGCATCCCCGAAATGCTTCCAGATAACCTCAAACGGCTCGTCAGCGACCTGCTCCGCCAGTTCTCCCACGACCTGCTCGGCGGTGTGGAGCATGCCACCGGTGGCCCACGCGGTCATCACCTCGCGCGTGAACCTCATCGCAGCAGTCACCGCGGTCTCGCCTGGCGCGAACGTCGCAGCGAGCACCGCATGGGGAGAAGCAGTCATCCCCACGTGCCTACCACACTTCCCGCTGACTTGGGGTAAATCCAAGGACAGGACTACGAGCTACTCATCGTGACAGACTTGAATCACTCGCCGGAGCCCGCAGCGAGTGAAGGAGGCCCCATGACCACGGCCAAGGCCGCACCGACCCCGGAGGAGAGGACCTACACCGAATCGGATCTCGTGCCCATCCTCGAGACCCTCTTCTCCTGGCGTGACGGTGACTTCCGGCGCCGGGTTCCTCATGCTCCCCCCGGCATCCTCAGCGAGGTCCGGCTGCTGCTCAACGAAGTGGCCGACCGCCGCGAACACCTCGCGAACGAGCTCGTACGCGTACGCAAGGAAGTCGTCAAGGAGGGCCGGTTCAGCGAACGGCTGACCCCCGGACCAGGTGTCGGTGCCTGGGCCGAGAGCGTCGAGTCGGTCAACATGCTGATCGACGCCCTGGTGAGCCCCGTGAGCGGCGCGGCCGACGTGATCGACGCGGTCGCCAAGGGCGACCTGTCACGGCGCATCGACCTCGACCGGTCGGCCCGCGGCGAGGTGCGCCGGCTGGGCAAGGCCATCAACGGCATGGTGGACCAGCTCGCCCTGTTCAACTCCGAGGTGACCAGGGTGGCGCGTGAAGCGGGCACGGAGGGCAGGCTGGGCGGCAGCGCCAACCTGCGCGGCATGTCGGGGAGCTGGCGCGACCTCACCGAGGCGGTCAACACGATGTCCTCGCGCGTGGCCGCTCAGGTGCGCGACATCGCGGTCGTGACCACCGCGGTGGCCAAGGGCGACCTGAGCCGTAAGGTGACGGTCGACGCCGTGGGCGAGATGTTCGAGCTGAAGAACACCGTCAACACGATGGTCGACCAGTTGTCCGGCTTCGCCGAAGAGGTGACCCGGGTCGCCCGCGAGGTGGGCACGGAAGGCCAGCTCGGCGGCCAGGCGCAGGTGACGGGTGTGTCCGGGGTCTGGAAGGACCTGACGGACAACGTCAACTTCATGGCCAACAACCTCACCTCCCAGGTGCGCAGCATCGCGACCGTGGCGACCGCGGTGGCCCAGGGCAACCTGTCGAAGAAGATCAACGTCGATGCCCAGGGCGAGATCCTGCAGCTCAAGGACACCCTCAACACGATGGTCGACCAGCTCTCGTCCTTCGCCGACGAGGTCACCCGGGTCGCCCGCGAGGTCGGCACCGAGGGCAAGCTGGGCGGTCGCGCCGAGGTGAAGGGCGTGTCGGGCGTCTGGAAGGACCTCACCGACAACGTCAACTCGATGGCCAACAACCTGACCTACCAGGTGCGCAACATCGCCCAGGTGACCACGGCCGTGGCCAACGGCGACCTCACCCGCAAGATCGACGTGGACGCCCAGGGCGAGATCCTGGAGCTCAAGTCCACCATGAACACGATGGTCGAGCAGCTCTCGTCGTTCGCCTCCGAGGTGACGCGAGTCGCCCGTGAGGTCGGCACCGAGGGCCAGCTCGGCGGCCAGGCCCAGGTGCGGGGTGTGTCCGGGGTCTGGAAGGACCTCACGGAAAACGTCAACTCGATGGCCAACAACCTGACCTCCCAGGTACGCCAGATCGCGGCGGTGTCGTCGGCGGTGGCCCAGGGCAACCTGTCGAAGAAGATCACGGTTGACGCGCAGGGCGAGATCCTGCAGCTCAAGGACACCCTCAACACGATGGTCGACCAGCTCTCGTCCTTCGCCGACGAGGTCACCCGGGTGGCCCGCGAGGTGGGCACGCAGGGGCAGCTCGGCGGCCAGGCGCGGGTGCAGGGCGTGTCGGGTGTGTGGAAGGACCTCACCGACAACGTCAACTTCATGGCGAACAACCTGACCTATCAGGTGCGCAACATCGCCGAGGTGACCACGGCCGTGGCCAACGGCGACCTCACCCGCAAGATCGACGTGGACGCCCAGGGCGAGATCCTGGCGCTCAAGACCACCATCAACCGCATGGTGGACCAGCTCTCGTCGTTCGCCTCCGAGGTCACCCGAGTCGCCCGCGAGGTGGGCTCGGAAGGGCAGCTCGGCGGCCAGGCGCGGGTCGAGGGCGTCGAGGGCACGTGGAAGCGGCTCACCGAGAGCGTCAACGAGCTGGCCGGCAACCTCACCACGCAGGTCCGCGCCATCGCCACCGTGACCAGCGCCGTGGCGCGCGGCGACCTGACCCGGTCGATCGCGGTCGAGGCGCAGGGCGAGCTGGCGGAGCTGAAGGACAACGTCAACCTGATGGTGGCCAACCTCCGCGAGACCACCCAGGCCAACCAGGAGCAGGACTGGCTCAAGTCCAACCTGGCCCGCATCTCCCGGCTCATGCAGGGCCACCGCGACCTGCTGGAGGTGGCCAAGCTCACGATGAGCGAGCTGACACCGCTGGTGTCGGCCCGCTACGGCGCCTTCTACGGCATCGAGCCCGGGGGCGACCACGAGCTGATCCTCATCGGCGGCTACGGCGTGCGCCCCGAACGGGGACCGCGCCAGCGGTTCGGGATCGGCGAGGGCATCGTCGGCCAGGCGGCGGCCGAGGGCCGGCACATCATCCTCGACGACGTGCCGCCGAAGTTCATCACCATCGACAGCGGGCTCAGCCAGTCCACGCCGGCGCAGATCGTGGTGCTGCCCATCCTGTTCGAGAACCGGGTGCTGGGCGTGCTGGAGCTGGCCTCGTTCACGCCGTTCGGGGAGGTGCACCTCGACTTCCTGACGCAGCTCGTCGAGACCATCGGCGTCACGATGAACACGATCATCGCCAACTCCCGCACCGAGGATCTGCTGACCGAGTCGCAGCGGCTGACCCGCGAGCTGCAGGAGCGCTCCGACGAGCTGCAGCGCCAGCAGGAGGAGCTGCGCAGGTCCAACGCCGAGCTGGAGGACAAGGCGGCGCTGCTGGCCAAGCAGAACCGCGCGATCGAGATCCAGAACTTCCAGATCGAGCAGGCCCGCCGCACCCTGGAGGAGCGCGCTGAGCAGCTCGCGGTGTCCTCGCGCTACAAGTCCGAGTTCCTCGCGAACATGTCGCACGAGCTGCGCACGCCACTCAACAGCCTGCTGGTGCTGGCCAAGCTGCTCACCGAGAACGCCGAGGGCAACCTGACCTCGCAGCAGGTCGAGTTCGCCCGGACGATCCACAGCGCCGGCTCCGCGCTGCTCCAGCTGATCAACGACATGCTCGACCTGTCGAAGGTCGAGGCGGGCCGGATGGACATCCACCCGATCCAGGTGTCGCTGCCGAAGATGGTGGACCTGCTGGAGGCCGCGTTCGCGCCGCTGGCGCAGGACAAGGGGCTGTCGTTCACCGTGGACGTCGAGACCGACGTGCCGCACGAGCTGCGCGCCGACGAGCAGCGCCTGCAGCAGGTGCTGCGCAACCTGCTGTCCAACGCGGTGAAGTTCACGCCGCGGGGCGAGGTGAAGCTGCGGGTCTCGACGGCGCCCGCGGGCATCGAATATGACGACGACACCCTGCACAACGCCACCGACCTGCTGGCCTTCCAGGTGATCGACACCGGCATCGGCATCGCGCCCGACAAGCGGGACGTCATCTTCGAGGCGTTCCGGCAGGCCGACGGCACGACCAGCCGCAAATACGGCGGCACCGGGCTGGGCCTGGCGATCTGCCGGGACATCGCCCGGCTGCTGGGCGGCGAGATCCACGTGGACAGCGAGCTGGGCAAGGGCAGCACGTTCACGCTCTACCTGCCCGCCTCCTACACCGGGCCGCTGGCCGCGACCGACGGAGGCGTCGCCCGCCGGCAGCTCATGGCGCCGCCGATCGAGGAGAGCACGGCCGCGGTCCCCGAGCCGCCGCTGCCGCTCGACCTGCCGATGCCCGAGCTGGTCGAGACGCCGGTCGAGACGCCCGCCCAGTGGCAGGGCGACGACCCGCTCAACGGTGCCAAGATCCTCATCGTGGACGACGACATCCGCAACGTGTTCGCGCTGACCAGCGTCCTGGAACGGCACGGCTCCACCGTCGTCTACGCTGAAAACGGTCGGGAGGGGATCGAGCAGCTCGAACGGAACGAGGACGTCGCGCTCGTGCTGATGGACATCATGATGCCGGAGATGGACGGCTGGGCCACGACCTCGGCGATCCGCCGCATGCCCCAGTTCGCGGATCTCCCGATCATCGCGCTGACCGCCAAGGTCATGCGGGGTGATCGCGAGAAGAGCATCGCCTCGGGTGCCTCCGACTACGTGCCCAAGCCCGTCGACGTGGACCGTCTGCTTGAGCGCCTGCGCGGCTGGCTCAGCCGAGGGCGGGGTTCCGCGTCCGACTCATCCGTCGAAGGGTCGTGATCGATGCCGGACCGTGCCAAGATCCTCCTGGTCGATGACCGTGAGGAGAATCTGATCGCGCTCGAGGCCATCCTCAGCTCCCTGGACCTGGTGCCCGTGCGGGCCAGGTCCGGTGAGGAGGCGCTGAAGGCGCTGCTCAACACCGAGTTCGCGCTCATCCTGCTCGACGTGCGGATGCCGGGCATGGACGGGTTCGAGACGGCCGCGCACATCAAGCGCCGCGAACGGACCAGGAACATCCCCATCATCTTCCTGACCGTGGTCGACAGCGCTCCCGACTACGCCTTCCGCGGTTACGCGGCGGGCGCGGTCGACTACCTGACCAAGCCGTTCGACCCGTGGGTGCTGCGGGCGAAGGTGTCGGTGTTCACAGAGCTGTACAACATGAACAAACGCCTGGCCGAGCAGGCGTCGATGCTGCGGGATCGCCTCAGCGGCGAGTTGGCTCCGGGGGCGGGCGATCATGCGCTGGTGCTGCCGGAGCTGTCGCGCCGGCTGACCGCGGTCGAGGACGAGCTGGCCCGGGTCAGGGAGCTGGCCCGCAAGGCGCCGGATCCGGCGCTGGCCGTGCCGCTGGCCGACCTCACGGACCGGCTGACCCACCTCCGCGCGGGCCTCGACGCGCTCTCCTAGCACGATCGGCGCCGGTGCCCGGCGTGCTCCCCAGCACGATCGGGACCGGTGCCCTTTCGCCGGCGGACCCCGGCCTGGCGGTGAGCACTCGCCCGGTCTAGCGGCGGGCACTCGCCCGGCCAGCGGCGGGCACCCCTCCCGGTCTAGTGGCGGGCGCGTTCCAGGGCGTCCCAGAAGCCGCGGCGCAGCGCGTGGCGGACCTCGTCGTGCAGCAGGAAGTCGATCGGCAGCGACGACCCCTGCAGCAGGCGCGCCTCCAGGTCGGAGGGCATGCGCGGCTTGCGGGCCAGCACCGCCTCCAGCCACAGCGCGGGCGCGTCGCGGGCGACCGACTCGCCGAAGTCGTGGCCCTCCCGGTGGGCTGCCTTGACGGCGTCGGCCAGCGTGGTGGCGCCCGCCGTCGCGGCGGGCGGCGGGTTGACCGGCGCGGGCTGCGGCCCGGTGTACGGCCCGAGCTGCGAAGGCTGGAACGCCGCGCTCGTCGGCGAGGCGAACTGCCCGGTCGAGGGCGAGGCCGACTGGGCCTGGACGGAACCGGTGGCCGGAACCGCGGGTGGCGGCGCGGGCGGCTCGGGCTGGTAGTTGCTGTAGGCCGGCAGCGCGGGCGGCGTGGCCGGCTGGCCGCGCCCCGCCGACGGCGCCGGCCCGTTGGCCGTGGGCTCGACGGGCGCGGGCGTCGCGGGCCGTGCGGCGTGGCTGCCGGTGGACGACGGCGCCTGCGGGAGCGAGGGCGGCGACGAGGCGGGCGGGGCGGGCTGCGACGGCTGCGCGGGCGGCAGCGAGTGGGCGGTCTGGCCGTTGCTGAGCGGCTGGTGGTGCCCGTTGGACGCCTCGGTGACGCCGGTCACCAGGTTGACGTAGGGACGCAGGTGGACCGCGCCCAGCTCCACCAGATCGTCGCACTCCTGCCGGAGCGAGCGCGAGACCGCCCAGCCGCCGTCGGTCGCGATGTGGATGACGCTCACCCGGATCCCGAGGTCCTGCGCGTCGCACACGACCTGTGCCAGGTCCTCGTCGCCGCTGACCACCACGGCGTCGCAGATGGCGTTGTTGCGGGCGAGGGTCATCAGGTCGCGGTGCACCTGGGCGTCGACGCCCTCGCGCCGGCCCGGCCGGATGCGCGACAGCCTGAGCTTGAGTCCGGGTATGTCGGCCAGCGCGTCGTGCTCCGGCGTGCGACGCGCCTCGACGGTGGCTTCGTACCAGTAGCACCGCAGCAGCGGCAGGCCGGTGCGCTCGCGCGACAGCCCCGTCAAGAGCTGGAGCAGTCCCGGATAGTCCCAGGAAACCGCTTCGCGATGACGCGTGCCGTGCGCGGCCATCGCTCCATCAGAGAGGAGATAGCCAGCGTCGACGAACAGCGCACAGCGATCCACTGACACCGCCCCTTTCCTGGTGGTCCGACCTTGCTCGGCGTTGCACCGTCAGGAGACCGGACTCGGCGGCCCTCTCTCAGAGTAATGAAAGCAGGTGATCGTGCGAGGTGAATCCCGACGATTCGGCCGCTGGTCACCGCAACGTCAGACCGTACAGGCAGACCGTACCAGTTTGTCCTGTTTCTGGTCACGATCTTGCGCGTACGCTCAGCGCCGCGACCCCGAACAGGACGACGTCCTTGTCCGTGGCGATCGTCAGCCCGGGGTCAGCGCCGAGCTCGGCGCTGACCGTGTCCACGTCCGAGCCGAACGTCATCTCCGCCGCCCCGGTCGAGGAGCCGTCGAAGACGTTGCCTGCGTCGCGGTCGCCCCCCGCGGGGGTGAGCAGGCCCGAGCCGAGCGAGACCCGGTCGCCCCTGAGGTCGGCGTCCCCCTCCCACGTCACCAGCTCCAGCCGGGCGGGAGCGGCGGCGGGTCTCAGCCCGCCGAGCGGCATCCGTACCCGCCGGGAGGCGCCGCCGACCACCGTGGCGGTGTCGAGCACCACGGCCTGGCTGTACGGCTCCGACGGATCGGTGACGATCAGCACCAGGCTCCACCCGGCATGTCGCGAGACCCCCTCGCGCAGCGGCGCGTCGGCCGCCCACCAGAAGCCGTCCCTGCGGGCGTTGGCGACCAGCCCGCTGACGTCGGCGTAGGCCTGGTAGACCGGCCCGAGAGGCAGCTCGCGCGTGGTCACCTCGGTGGGCCGCACGGTCAGGTAGGCGCGCCGGCCGGGCGGCCGGATCCTGATGGGCCCGGCCTCGCCACCGGCGGACCAGTAGAGCCCGGCCCACACGACCTGGCTGCCCTTCGGCAACGTCAGCCTGGCCGCGCTGGAGGCGGTGGTGCCGGGGTCGGCGTCCCGGTCGAGCGCGGTCATGGGCCACAGGTCGTTGTCGCGCCGGTCGCCCTGGCGCCGCCGGGCCTCCCAGCAGGCCGGGTCACCCTCGGAGCAGCTCACCAGCGAGTTGCCGATCGCCCTGACGGCCACCTTCCCGTCAGTGGCGAACCTGGCCGGCGCCCCCGTCGTCCGCACGCCCTCCTCGGCCCGCGCCTGGGCCCTCACCGGGCCCGCCTGGACGCGCACGGCCGGTCCCGCGCCCTCCGGCGCCTCCTCCGCCACCCGCACCCGCAGGAACACCGCCGTGCTCCGGCCCGCCGCCAGCGGCTCCCTGACGCACCGGGCGCCGCTGCCCGACGGGCGGCACGCCCAGCCGTCCACGGTGCCGACGGGGTCGAGCGTGCCACTGCTGTGATGCCGCCGCGCGGGCGGGATGAGGGTCACGCCCGCCGGCAGGTCCACGTACGCCACCAGCTCCTCGCTCGGTGCCCGGCCGTGGTTGCGCAGGCGGAGGCCGACGATGCCGGGCTGGGCGCGTACCAGGGAGCCGAGGGGGTCGATCGTGGCGAGCAGCCGGGCTCGTCCCGGCTGTCTCGTCTCCGTGGGCGCGGGCACCGGCGTGGGCTGCTCACTCGGCGTGGGCACCGGCTGCAGCGGCGAGGCGGGGAGCGGGGCGACCGGCACGGCCGGGGGCCTGCCGACCCTGACCGGCTCCGTGCCGGACATCAGGGCGAGCGCGACCGCCACCGCCGCCGTGACGGCCGCCCCGCCCGCCACCGCGGCCTGCTGCTGCTTCGGCACGCGCCGCACCCAGCCGAGGACCCGCAGCAGCCCGTCCGCGCCTGTGCCGGCCAGGACGGGCTTGGCCAGCGCCGCCGCGTAGCCGCCGAAGAGCGGCCCGGCGATCAGTGGCCCTACCATGACGCGCAGCCCGCGGTTGACGTCGGTCAGCTCCAGCAGCACCCCATGGCACTCCTCGCAGCCGCTCACATGCTCGTCGACCACCTTGGCGTCGCGCCTGGCCAGCCCGCCCCGCACGTAGGCGCCCATCTTGCCGAGCACCGGCCGGCACGCGTGCCGCGGCACCCCGTTGAGATGCATCTGCAGATAAGCCTGCCGCAGCCCCTCGCGCGCCCGGTATGCCAGCGCGGCCACTCCGTTGGCCGACAGCCCGAGCAGCGGCGCCACGTCGGCGGGTTTGCTCCGCTCCACCTCGGTGTGCCAGAGCACCGCCCGCCACCGCTCGGGCAGCGCCAGGAACGCCCTGGCGACCAGCGACTTCTCCAGCCCGACGAGCGCGGGGTCGACGAAGGGCACCCCCGGGTCGAAGAGCTCGATCTCGCCCGTGGTCATCTGGCGGCTCTCGATCCGGGAGCGGTCGTGGACCGTGCGCCGCACCACGGTCAGCAGGTAGGTACGGAAGCCCGAGTCGGGACCGCCGCCCCTGCCGACGAGGTCGAGGATCTTCGTGAACGACTCGGCGACCACGTCCTCGACCTCGGCGCCGCGGACGAGTTGCCGGGCGAGCGCGCGAGCCGCGGCGACATGGCGGTCGTAGAGCCGGCCGTAGCCGGTGGCGTTGCCCTCCCTGACCGCCTGCAGCAGCTCGGCATCGCTTTGCGGCGATTCGACACCCATAGTGACCTCACGATTACCCGGGGTTGCCCGCGCAATCATTCCGCATTCACCGTCATGACTAAACCGCGTGTGCGTCTTTACCTCAGGGCCGGTTTCATCGATCGCGCGACTGGGGGGACACGCGGGAGGACCCGGCGGCCGCCCCCGCGTCCGGGTGCGCCCGCCGCCCAGGGCATACGCGCAGGCCCTCGCTCTGATCAGGACCCTAAGCTTGGACGCATGACGGATCGCGACAACCTCCTGGCCGAGATCAAGAACAAGGCCGTCGTGCACGGCAGGGTCACGCTCTCCTCCGGTCTGGAGGCGGACTTCTATCTCGACCTGCGCCGGATCACGCTCGACGGCGTGGCCGCGCCCCTGGTCGGCAGGGTGATGCTCGACATGACCGAGGACCTCGACTACGACGCGGTCGGCGGGCTCACGCTGGGGGCCGACCCCGTGGCGGGCGCGATGCTGCACGCGGCGGCGGCGCGGGGACGCACGCTGGACGCGTTCGTGGTGCGGAAGACGCAGAAGGCGCACGGCATGCAGCGCCGGATCGAGGGGCCCGAGGTCAAGGGGCGGCGGGTGCTCGCGGTGGAGGACACGTCCACGACGGGCGGCTCGCCGCTGACGGCGGTCGAGGCGTTGCGGGAGGCGGGGGCCGAGGTCGTGGCCGTGGCCACGATCGTCGACCGGGGCGCCAGGCAGCGGATCACCGGCGAGGGCCTCGAATACCGCTCCGCCTTCACCCTCGACGACCTCGGCCTCTAACCGCCGCCGAGCGAGTTCGGGACGATCGGGCGGCCGGGGGTGGTGTCAGCCCGCGTTGTCGGCCTGCACCGTGAAGGAGTCCTTGGTGCCCCGTCCGGCCGACTCGCGGAGCTTGCCGTTCACGGTGACGCGGACCGCGCCCGCGTCGCTGATCACCACGTCGAGTTCGGGGTCGAAGTAGCTGACCTCCTCGCCCCCGCTCATCTCGCGGTGCTGCAGCACGTCACCGCCCGGCACGCGCACCGTGACGATGGGGCAGGTGTCGGCCACGCACTCGATGCGTACGGTCGGCACCTGGGCGGTGGCCTCCGCCGAGGCGGCGCTGGGAGGGGTGGGACTGGCGGCTCTGGCGCGCTCGGACTCCTGCGCGGCGCCGAACGAGCCGAGCAGCGCGCGACCGCCGACGAACAGGAGTGTTACAGCCGCCCCGGCCGCCAGGACGGCGAGGGCCAAGCGGGCGAGACCCATCGGATCTGACCTGTGGCGTCCCACAGTCGGCAGCGTACTCGTTGGTGTGACTCCTCCGCTCCCTGAAGGGAGCAGCTTCTCGCTTCCCCGTTGAGGTAGGCGACGGACAAGCCCTGCCCGTTTCGAACAAGAGAACCATATCAGGGAAGCGATTCCCCTGCCGGGTAAACTCGGCAGTCTCTCGCTAGAACCGATGTCGCCGTTCCGGTCAACGCCACTGCTGGGTGTCTGTATGGGATGAGGTGCGGTGGTGCTTACCGTTGGGCGGGGGAAGGTTCTTGCCCTTTCCCTTGCCCTTGACGACCTCGACGATGATCGGGATCAGCGAGATGACGACGATGAGGAACACCCCGGGCAGGATGTACTTGTCGATCTGCTTGGGATCGACCTCGCCGCCGAGGAAGTGGCCGAGCAGGAGGAGACTCTCGACCCAGACGAGGCCCCCGATGGCATTCCACAGGAAGAAACGTTTGGCGGGCATCTCCAGCACACCCGCGACGGGATTCATGAACGTACGGACAATCGGCACAAACCTGGCCAGAATGACCGCACGCGCCGGGCCGAACTTCTCGAAGAACTCCTCCGCCCGGAGCACGTGCTCCCGCTTGAACAACCGTGAATCCGGTTTGTCGAAGAGTTTGCGACCGAATCGCGCTCCCAGGAAATGCCCGAGCTGGGCACCGGCAATCGCGCACAACGGCGTGCCGATCAGCAGGACCGGCAGTGAGAGCGGCGCGATGCCTATTCCCTGGGCCACCGACGCCGAGCTGAAAATCCCCGCGGCCACCAGCAACGAGTCGCCGGGCAGGAAGAACCCGAGCAGCAAACCCGTTTCCGCGAAGATGATAGCGAGAACGCCGATCGTGGCGAATGCCCCCAGCAGGGTCAACCACCACGTCGGGTCCAGAAGATTCCAGAGCCAGTCCACGCCGAGAGCCTACCCGTAGCGGGGACTCTCGACATGACCATCAGGCGCGCGTTGTCTCTACCGCATCGGGTAGGGAGCCCGGGATACTGGGCTCGGCGCGAAGCCGAAACTTCTCAGGGAGATGAACATGCCTATTGCGACTCCAGAGGTCTACGCTGAGATGCTCGACCGGGCCAAGGCCGGCGGCTTCGCCTATCCGGCGATCAACGTGACCTCATCGCAGACGTTGAACGCGGCCCTGCGCGGCTTCGCCGAGGCCGAGAGCGACGGCATCGTGCAGGTCTCGACGGGCGGCGCCGAGTTCCTGGCGGGCGCCACGGTCAAGGACATGGTCACGGGGGCCACGGCCCTGGCCGAGTACGCGCGGGTGGTCGCCGCGAAATACCCGGTGACAGTGGCCCTGCACACCGACCACTGCCCGAAGGACAAGCTCGACGGCTACATGCGGCCGCTCGTCGACATCTCCCTGGAGCGGGTCTCCAAGGGCCTCGACCCGCTGTTCCAGTCGCACATGTGGGACGGCTCGGCCGTGCCGCTCGACGAGAACCTGGAGATCGCCAAGGAGCTCCTCGACAAGTGCTCCAGGGCGCGGATCATCATGGAGATGGAGATCGGCGTCGTCGGCGGCGAGGAGGACGGCGTCGTCGGCGAGATCAACGAGAAGCTCTACACGACGCCCGAGGACGCGCTGGCCACCGCCGAGGCGCTGGGCATCGGCGAGCGGGGCCGCTACCTGCTGGCCGCCACGTTCGGCAACGTGCACGGCGTCTACAAGCCGGGGCACGTCAAGCTGCGGCCGAGCGTGCTGAAGGAGATCCAGGACGCGGTCGGGGCCAAGCACGGCAAGGACAAGCCGTTCGACCTGGTCTTCCACGGCGGCTCCGGCTCGGCGCTGGAGGAGATCCACGAGGCGATCTCGTACGGCGTGGTGAAGATGAACGTCGACACCGACACCCAGTACGCCTTCACCAGGCCGATCGCGGACCACATGTTCCGCAACTACGACGGCGTGCTGAAGGTGGACGGCGACGTGGGCAGCAAGAAGACCTACGACCCACGGTCGTACGGCAAGGCCGCGGAGGCCGGGATGGCGGCGCGTGTGGCGGAAGCGTGCCAGAGCCTCAAGAGTGCTGGGACGAAGATCTCATAGCACACGAGCGGCTCGGCGGGTATGACTTGTCCTATGGATAACCTTCTCGCCGGGCCGCCCCCGACTCACCTGCCGGACCTGCCCGAGGCCAGGGAGGCCCTCGAATCCGGTGCCAAGGCCTCCGACGTGGCCGCCCGCTTCCCCGCCCATCCGGAGGCGTGGGCCTCACTCGCGGAGGAATACTTCGCGCAGGGGCACGCGGTCACCTCCTACGCCTTCGCCCGTACGGGCTACCACCGCGGGCTCGACGCGCTTCGCCGCAACGGCTGGAAGGGGCACGGGCCCATTCCATGGGAGCATGAGCCGAACCGCGGCTTCCTGCGCTGCCTCTACGCGCTGTCCCGGGCCGCCCAGGCGATCGGCGAGAAGGACGAGGCCGAGCGCTGCCTGCAGTTCCTCAAGGACAGCACTCAGACGGGTTACGACGCGCTGACCAAGAGCTAGCCCTTGGGGCGTTTGGGTACGTTCGGGTAGTCTCTCAACGCAAGAGCCCCTGTCGCGCTTGCGCCAGGGGTTTTCGTTTTGTGCACGGGAGAGACAGAACCATGCCGGCTGCTGTTCTCGTTGGGGCCCAATGGGGCGATGAGGGCAAGGGCAAGGCCACCGACCTGCTCGGTGGCGACGTCGACTACGTGGTCCGCTACCAGGGTGGCAACAACGCGGGTCACACCGTGGTCATCGGGGACCAGAAATACGCGCTGCACCTGCTACCCACGGGGATCCTGTCGCCGGACGTGGTCCCGGTGATCGGCAACGGTGTGGTCATCGACCCGGGTGTGTTGCTGAGCGAGATCGACGGACTGGCCGCGCGGGGCATCTCCGCCGAGCGGCTGCTGATCTCCTCGAACGCGCACCTGATCATGCCGCACCACAAGGCGCTGGACAAGGTGACCGAGCGCTACCTGGGCAAGTCCAGGATCGGCACCACCGGGCGCGGCATCGGGCCCGCGTACGGCGACAAGATCGCCCGGATGGGCGTGCGCGTGCAGGACCTGCTGGATCCCGGCATCCTGGCCAAGAAGATCGAGGTCGCGCTGACCGAGAAGAACCAGGTGCTGACCAAGGTCTACAACCGGCGCGGCATCGACCCCGCCGCCGTGCTGGAGGAATACCTCGCCTACGCCGAGCGGCTCAAGCCGCACATCGCCGACACCTCCCTGGTGCTGGCCAAGGCGCTGGACGAGGACAAGTTCGTGCTGCTGGAGGGCGGGCAGGGCACGCTGCTGGACATCGACCACGGCACGTACCCGTTCGTCACGTCGTCGTCGCCGACCGCCGGGGGCGCGTGCGCCGGCGCCGGCATCCCGCCGAACCGCCTGACCAAGGTGATCGGCATCCTGAAGGCGTACACCACCCGGGTGGGCTCGGGGCCGTTCCCGACGGAGCTCACGGACGAGGTGGGCGAGTGGCTGCGGCAGACGGGCGGCGAGTTCGGCGTCACCACGGGCCGCAACCGGCGTACCGGCTGGTTCGACGCGGTGATCGCGCGGTACGCGACCCGGATCAACGGGATCACCGACTACTTCCTCACCAAGCTGGACATCCTTTCCGGCTTGGAGAAGATCCCGGTCTGCGTGGCGTACGACGTGGACGGAGTGCGGCACGACGAGATCCCGATGACCCAGACGGACTTCCACCACGCGAAGCCGATCTACGAGGAGTTCCCCGGGTGGCAGGAGGACATCTCGGGCGCCAAGGTCCTCGATGACCTGCCCCCGAACGCCCGCTCGTACATCAGGACCCTGGAGGAGATGAGCGGCGCACCGATCTCGGCCATCGGCGTCGGCCCCGGCCGCGACCAGACCGTGGTGGTGCGGCCCCTGGTGTGAGAGGTCAGAGCGTCAGAACGGCGGCGGTCATGGGGGTGTAGAGGGTCCAGCCGAGGGTTTCGTAGAGGGCGCGGCCGGCGGCCGTGGCCACCAGGATGCCTTCACTGGCGCCCATCGAGGCGGCCGTGGTCGCCAGGGTCTGCATGATGACCGTGCCGAGGCCGCGGCGGCGGTGGTCGGGGGCCGTTTCGACGTGGTCGACCACGGCCGTCGTGCCCGAGGGGGCGAACTGGCCGCGGGCCGCCACCTCACCTGCCGCCGTCAGGAGGCGGACCGCCGTGACGTTCGCACGCGTGGTGATGGCCAGGGTGTAGCCAGCCGGGACGCGCGGGGTGGCGCGGGTCAGGGTCGTGGTCATCATGTATTCCGGGTCCTGGATGGACCACTTCGAGGACAGGCCCGGGGCCACGGCCTCCGCCGGGGCGCAGAGTTTGAGCCAGGTGCCCGGAACGGTGACTGCCCTGGTCAGGTGGGTCAGGACCGCCGGGGTGGGGTGCGGGACGATGTGCCGGGCCACGTGGTCCGGCAGGCCCACGTCCACTCTCAAGCCCCAGGGTTCGGGTACGGGGTCGGGTGCGTGCCGGGAGACGACCCACCCTTCGACCCATGCCCGAACTGTTGCGGGACGGATATTTTTGCCCCCATCCGTCATGTTGTGAAGTTTATTGCAAGATAGTTGCATTATTTGTCAATAAAGCCCGGTTTGAGATGACAAGCGGGAGTCCAACAAGCGAACGGGCGTAGCAGGATAAAAAGGACACGGCGTGGCACTGCCTAGTCGTGGCCCCCGCCAGGTAGGGTCCGGGTTGTGCGTGTTGAGATTCATGGTCACCGGGGGGCGCGAGGCCTCTGGCCGGAGAACACCCTTCCGGGGATGAGCCACACGATGCAGCTCGGCGTGCATGCGCTCGAGTTCGACGTGGCACTCACCGCCGATCGACGCCTCGTGCTCACGCACGATCTCACGGTCTCGGCGGTGACCAGTGCCGACAGACGGCCGCTGCATGCCGGCGATCCGCTCTTCCCCTATGTCGGCAAGGCGATCAACTCGCTCACGCTCGCGCAGTTGCGCATGCTCGACGTCGGCGTACGGCTGCCGCGGCATCTCGACGACCCGTTCGCGCTGACGCAGGCCGCCATGCCCGACACCAGGATGCCGACGCTGGGCGCGGTGCTCGGGCTGGTGAACGCCTATGAGGCGGAGGGCGTGCGGCTGCATGTCGAGCTCAAGTCCGACCCCACCCGGCCGGCGCTGACGGCTGACCCCGAGGCGTTCACCGAGATGGTCCTGGAGGAGCTCGAACGGCACGGCCGGCTCGACAACGCCGCCATCCTGAGCTTCGACTGGCGGATCATCGCCCACGCCGCCCGGATGGCCCCGGGCATCCGGCGGTTCGCGCTGATCGAGCTCGACACCCTGCACTGGAACGAGGGCGTGGGCACCGACGTCCCCGCCGCCGCCAGGGACGCGGGGGCCACCACGCTCTCGCCCGAGCACATCATGGTGGACGAGGCGCTCATGGCGCAGGCCGCCGCCGCCGGGCTGGACGTGGCCGTATGGACGGTCAACGACACCGCGCTGGCGAGCCGGATGCTGGATCTGGGGGTGGCCGGGGTCGTCACCGACTATCCCGACCGGATGCGGGAGCTCTGGCGCGAGCGTGGGCTGGAGCTGCCCGCGCCCGTCGGCCCGCTCAGGCCCGTGGGGGTTTAGCGGCTAGAGCCAGCCGTTCCGGCGGAAGCCGCGGTGCAGCAGCACGCAGGCGGTGACCATGAGGGCCAGCACCGCCGGATAGCCCCATACCTGCTTGGTCTCCGGCATGAAGTCGAAGTTCATGCCGTAGATGCCGGCGATCATCGTGGGCACCGCGAGGATGGCCACCCAGGAGGAGATCTTGCGCATGTCCTCGTTGGCCAGCGCGTTCGAGCGGGCGAGCGCGGCCTGCAGGATCGAGCTGCACAGCTCGTTGGAGGACTCCACCTGCTCACACACCCGGGACAGGTGGTCGCCGACGTCGCGGAAGTATTCGCGCATCTCCGACGGGATGACGCGGCGCTGCGGCAGCGCGGCCAGGGGCGCCAGCAGCGGGGTGACGGCGCGCTTCATCTCCAGCATCTCGCGCTTGAGCTGGTAGATCCGGTTGATGTCGCGGGAGCTGACGTCGGCGAACACCGTCGCCTCGACCTCCTCCAGCTCCAACTGCATGAGGTCGGCCACCTGCAGGTACTGGTCGACCACATGGTCGGAGATGGCGTGCAGGACGCCGGCCGGGCCGCGGTTCATCAGCGCGGGCTTGTCCTCCAGGCGCTCGCGGACCAGCGTGAGCGGGCAGTGGCGGCCGTGCCGCACGGTGACCACGAAATCCTGGCCCAGGAACACCATGATCTCGCCGGTGGCGATGATCTCGCTGGTGGCGGTCAGCTCGTCGTGGTCGAGGTAGGCGATGGTCTTGAGCACCATGAACAGCGACTCGCCGTACCGCTCCACCTTGGGGCGCTGGTGTGCCTTGACGGCGTCCTCGACGGCCAGCGGGTGCAGGCCGAAGACCTGGGAGAGCCACTCCACCTCGGGGGCCTCGGGCTCGTGCAGTCCCACCCAGACGAACGCGTTGGCGCCGTCGGCGGTCTTGTTGTGCTCGCGTACGAGGTCGAGGGCCTCGACGATGCCCGCGGAGGCCACCTTCGCGCCCTGGACGTAGGCGCCGAACTCTACGACGGAGTCCACCGGGGGAACACGCACCTCATGCACGACCGGCTTGGGGAGCTGGCGTGCGAGACGCGGCTGAACGGGGTGACGGTTGTTACGACGGAAAAGCGTGGACGAGCGCATGGCAGTCCCTTTCCGCCCGACCTGGCACGCTCCACGCGCGATGAAAAAGTCACCTCAATCGACACAGGTACGTGGAGGCACGATCAGGCTGCCGGATTGGAGTGGTCGGGGGTATGCAGGATGTACGTGTCGAGGCACGTACTGCTGGGATCACCAGGATTCATCCCGGACCACCTCCAATCACACGGAACGCCGCAAAGCCGCCCTAACTTACCACAGGCGGGTGAACTTCTCTGACAATACTCGCCGAGGAGTCCCCGGCTCAGGTAGAACTCCACAAAGCTTGCTCCCTATTCCGGCATTTGGTGTGCACCGGGCCTGAGGGGGTGGCAGGCGGCGGGCCTGCGACAATGGACGCGTGCGCGTTCTAGTCATTGGTTCCGGAGGGCGTGAGCACGCCCTGTGCCGTTCACTCAAGCTCGACCCCCAGGTCAGCGAGCTCCACTGCGCCCCAGGCAACGCGGGCATCGAGGCGGTGGCGACCACGCATCCCGTCGACCCCCTCGACCCCGCCGCGGTGGCCGAGCTGGCCGGGCGCCTGCGGGTCGATCTCGTCGTGGTGGGGCCGGAGGCGCCGCTCGTCGCGGGGGTGTCCGACGCGGTGCGTGAGGCGGGCATCGCGTGCTTCGGGCCGTCCCGCGAGGCGGCCATGATCGAGGGGTCCAAGGCGTTCGCCAAGGAGATCATGGCGGCGGCCGGCGTGCCGACCGCGCGGTCCCGGACGTGTGTCACCGAGCAGGAGGCCGCGGCGGCGCTCGACGAGTTCGGTGCCCCCTACGTGGTCAAGGACGACGGGCTGGCCGCGGGCAAGGGCGTGGTCGTCACCCATGACCGGGACGAGGCGCTCGCCCACGCGCTCTCCTGCGAGCGGGTGGTGATCGAGGAGTTCCTCGACGGGCCCGAGGTGTCGCTGTTCGCGCTCTGCGACGGGAGCACCGCCGTGCCACTGCAGCCGGCGCAGGACTTCAAGCGGGCCTATGACGGGGACGAGGGGCCCAACACCGGGGGCATGGGGGCCTACACGCCGCTGCCGTGGGCCCCCGACAAGCTCACCGACCAGGTCATGCGGGAGATCGTGCATCCGGCGATCGGGGAGCTGGCGCGGCGCGGGCTGCCGTACCAGGGGGTGCTCTACGTCGGGCTGGCGCTGACGGCGGCGGGGCCCAGGGTCGTGGAGTTCAACGCGCGCTTCGGCGACCCCGAGACGCAGGTGCTGCTCGACCGGCTGGAGACGCCGCTCGGCGGGCTGCTGATGGCGTGCGCGACCGGGGAGCTGGGGCTGGACCCGGTGTTCAAGGACGGCGCGGCCGTGGCCGTGGTGATCGCCGCGGAAAACTACCCCGCGGCGCCCGTCAAGGGCGACGTCCTCACGGGGCTGGCGCCGACCGAGCACGCCTACGTGCTCCACTCCGGGACCAGGCGGGTCGGCGACCAGATCGTCTCCGACGGCGGGCGGGTGCTGGCCGTGGTGGGCAGCGGGCCCGACCAGGAGAGCGCGCGCCGGCACGCCTACGACCTGGTGGACAGGATCAAGCTGCGCGGCTCCCACTACCGGACGGACATCGCCTCATGAAGCTTCTGCACTCCGGCAAAGTACGCGACCTCTATGAGCGGCCGGACGGGCTGCTGCTGATGGTGGCCTCCGACCGGCTGTCGGCCTTCGACTACGTGATGGAGCCCGACATCCCCGACAAGGGCGCCATTCTCACGCAGATGTCGTTGTGGTGGTTCGAGCAGCTCAAGGACATCGTTCCGCACCATTTCGTGGCGCGGGGCAACGACGCGCGCAGTGTGGTGTGCCGGCCGCTGAAGATGGTCCAGGTCGAATGCGTGGCGCGGGGTTACCTGGCCGGCGGTGGGCTGAACGAATACCGGAGCGACGGCATGGTTTCCGGGGTGCGCCTGCCCGAGGGGCTCCAGGACGGCTCGCGACTCCCCGAGCCGATCTTCACGCCGTCCACCAAGGCGCCCATGGGGCAGCACGACGAGCCGATCCCCTACGAGCGGGTCGTCGCGGAGGTCGGCGCGGAGACGGCCGCGGAGCTGCGGCGGATCACGCTGGCCGTCTACGCGCGCGGCGCCGAGATCACGCGCGAGCGGGGCATCATCCTGGCCGACACCAAGATCGAGCTGGGCTGGGATTCCGAGGGCGTGCTGACACTGGGCGACGAGGTTCTGACGCCCGACTCGTCGCGTTTCTGGCCCGCTGACGAGTGGACCCCCGGCCATGCCCAGACTTCTTTTGACAAGCAATTTGTGCGTGATTGGCTGCTATCGCCCGAATCGGGATGGGACAAATCCACCGGAAACCCCCCACCTCGCCTTCCTGACCACATCGTCGAGCGCACCCGGCAGCGATACCTAGAAGCGTATGAGCGTGTCACGGGGACTCCCTTTAGCGGATGATTCGGCAGGGTCATCGGGTGTTACCGACTACTGTTGGCCCGATCGAGCCGTACCGTGAATTCAAGGAGCCGCACGAATGGTCCGTTACCGCGTACGCGGTGGCAACGCACTGCGTGGAACCGCGTTCATCCAGGGCGCGAAGAACGCCGTGCTTCCCATGATCGGTGCGGCTCTGCTGGCCGCGAAGGGCCGCACAGTCCTGCGCAATGTGCCGATCATCGAGGACGTCCGGCGCGCGGTCGAACTGGCCGAGACGATCGGCGCCCACGTCGAGTTCCACGAGTCGGAGCGCACGCTGGTCATCGACGCCTCCAGGCTGACGAGCCCGGTGCTGCCCGCCGAGATCGCCCGGCGCTTCAGGGGCTCGGTGCTGTTCACCCCCGCGCTGCTGCACCGGCTGGACGAGGCCATCGTGGAAGGGGTCGGCGGCTGCAACCTCGGCAGCCGCAACCTCGACTTCCACTACCTGGGCTACAAGCGGCTGGGCGCCGTCGTGGAGGAGGGCGAGACCGTCATCCACGTCAAGGCGTCCGGGCTGACCGGCGCCACCCTCTACCTCGACACCCCCTCCCACACCGGCACCGAAAACCTCATCATGGCCGCCTCCCTGGCCAGGGGCACGACGGTGATCGAGAACGCGGCGCTCGAGCCCGAGGTGCTCGACGTCATCGACTTCCTCACCAAGATGGGCGCGCGGATCAGCGGCGGCGGCACGGGGTTCATCACCGTCGAGGGCGTGGACGAACTGCACGCCGTCGAGCACACCGTGATGCCCGACCGGCTCGACGCGGGCGTGTTCGCGATGGCGGCGGCGATGACCGGGGGCGAGCTCAGCCTCGTCGGCACCGGGCTCGACCTCGGCGTCGTCCGCTACAAGCTGGAACAGATGGGCGTCGAGTTCTCCCGGCAGGGCGCGGTCCAGCACGTGCGGTGCGAGGGGCCGCTGCGGCCGATCAACATCATCACCGACACCTACCCCGGCTTCGCCACCGACCTGCAGTCGCCGATGATGACCGTCGCGACGCTCGCCGACGGCACCAGCTACATTCACGAGCGCATCTTCGACGGCCGCTTCGCCCTGGCCGGAGAGCTGAACAAGATGGGCGCCAACGTCGAAGTCGACGGCAGCCGGGCCATCGTACGCGGCCGCACACCGCTGACCGGAACGCAGGTGACGGCACACGACCTGCGCTCGGGGATAGCGCTGGTTCTGGCCGGACTCGCGGCCGGGGGAGAGACCGTGATCGAGTCCGGATACCTGATCGATCGCGGACACGCACATCTCGCCGCGCGAATGCGTGCGCTCGGGGCGGACATTACACAAGAGATTTCCGAACGCTAAAAAGCGTGCGAAAAACCGCTTTGAGCTGCTAGGACATCTTGTCGGGCGGTCAACCAGAACGGCTTTCCGGAAAAGTCGGGCGTGACATTACGGCCCCCGCGAGCGATCGTTCCAAAAGAGAACACTGCAACGGACGGCAGGATGGGACGAACATTGGTCGAGAGGGCCGAAGAAACTCCCCGAGTGTCACGCCCGGGCGCTATGACACCGGACCTCACCATCGGCGTGGTCGGACCACACGACCTGGTCGAGCGAGTCATGCTGATGGGTCATGCCGCGGCTCCGCTGCCGTGTCGCCTGGTGGCGGCCGCCTACCGCGACGAGCAGGAGGCACCGGACAAGGTGACGCGGCTCGGTCCCGGCGTCGACGCGTGCCTGTTCGCCAGCCCGGTCCCTTACGACCTGGCCAGGCGTTCGGGCGTGCTGACGATGCCCGCGACGTACGTGCAACTCGGCGGAGCAGCACTGGTGGCGGCGCTGGCCAAGGCCGCGCTGGACACCCGCATGGACCCGCAACGGGTCAGCATCGACGTGGTCAGCAGGGCCGATGTCGAGGAGGCGTACACCGATCTCGGCATCCCCGCCACGGACGTGCACAGCCGTGACGAGCCGGGCGCCACCGGCACGATCGCGGCCTACCATGAACGCCTCGCCCGGCAGGGCGCGACCACCGGGGCGCTGACGTGCCTGCCCGCGGTGGCCGAACGCCTGCACGCGGCGGGCGTACCGGCCATCAGGATCCGGCCGACCTCCGCCGCGGTCCGGACGGCGCTGCACACCGCGGCGCTGCTCGGGGCGCATCATCGGCTGGAGGAGTCGCAACTCACCGTGGTGCTGGTGGAGGTGCCGACGCTACGCGAGCCCGTGCGGCGCGCGGCACCCCGCTACTGGCGCGACGAGTTGCGGCTGTCGCTGCACCGGCTGCTGGTCCAGGAGGCCAACCGGATCAACGCCACCGTCTGGCCGATCGACGATCACAGCTACCTGGTGACCGCCACCAGGGGCTCGATCGCGGCGGCCACCGACGGGTTCAGGGTGTTGCCGTTCGCCGCCCGGATCAGGGACGAGTTGGGGCTGGCGGTCGAGGTCGGTGTGGGGATGGGGCGGACGACGCACGACGCGGAGTCGCACGCGCGGGCTGCCCTGGCCCGGACCCAGGCCGGAAAACAGGCGCAGGGGTTCGCGGTGGACCGGGAGGGGCGGGCACTCATCCCCGCACCCCGGATGCCACCGACCGGGGCCACCGCGCTCAAACCCAAGGGAGTGGAGGTGCTGGCCCGGCTCGCCGCCAAGCTGGAGGGCGGCGACACCGTGGTGGACGCGGAGGGCGCTGGGAAAATGCTCGGGGTTACGCCTCGTACGGCTCGACGGTTGCTGCGCACGTTGGTTGACGAGGGACTCGCGTGGCCGCTGCCGCCGAACCGCACACCGCAGCCTGGCCGGCCGCGGCAGTTGTATCGGCTGATCGTGGAAAAACTCGGCCCCCGATAGCGTCGTCATCTGATCGGGAGCGCCGATGGGACGTTTCGCTTGGGGCGGGCGTGCTGATCGGGCGTTTCGCTTGGGGCGGGCGTGCTTGCGCGTCCGCCCCGGTACGGCTCCTGACCGGGTGTGGGGCCTGGTCGGGGACCGGGCACGATGTGCTGGCTTCGGTCGTGCTGGGTGTGAGTTGGCGCTTGGCGCGGGTCGCACCTAACGTGGATCATGTCCGGAGTGGGCAGGCTTCGCGTGGCCGTTTCGGTGTGGGGCTGTTTCGCGTAGGTCTGCTCGGGTGGGGCTGTTTCGCGTGGGTCTGCTCGCGTGGGCTGTTTGGGCTTGGGTCCGCCCCCATGTACGGGTCCGTCGTCCCCTTCCCCTTCCAAGGACGGCGGGCCCTCTTTTATCCGTTACGGCAAGCCAACTTGGCGCCACCCGCCGCACGGGGTTCAGGGCCTCCAGGGGACGGCCGCTGACCCGCACGTGGTCGGGCGCCGTTACGGCGCTCTGTGGGCCGGTTACCGGGTGACTTGTGGGTCGCGTCGCCGGCGTCGCTGTTAGCCACCTGGGTGGGGCGATCGGGGTTTGTGGGGTGGATCGGGGTTTTGGTGACTGCTGGAGGGCCGTTATGTTGACTTCGGATGTCAACTTTGCTAACCAGCACATTGACTCTTATGAAGCTATTGGTTGACCCGTGTAGATGGGGGTATGTTCTTCGACGCCCCCGATCGACGAGATTCGGACGGGGGCGCCAAATTTTCTGGGTGGGCGTTCCGCCTGACCGCGTTGAGCCGCCTCACCCCTGAATGTCTCCAGGCGACTGGTCTCAGGTGTTCGTTTCTGGCTGGCTTGGCTTGGTTCCGGCCGACGCCGTGTGCGCATCCGTTGATAGCTGCTCGGTTGTGGGCGGTGCAATGCGGATGAACGATGGTTCATCGTCTGTAATGGGTGGGTTTTGGGCTGATCCACTTCCTCGTTACGGGCTTGATGTTTCGACGGTGATCGGGGCGGGGGCGGGCTTGATCGGCTACCCCTGGGCAGGCACGTCGCTCGCTGTCACCGCATCCATGCGGGCCGATTTCTCCTTGGTGGGGGAGTTGATGGCTTACGTCCTGGAGTGGCTGGGTTTCAGGACAGGGCTGCGCGGGGCTGTAGGGGCCCTGGGGGCGCTTTTCGGTGCGGGATGGGCTCAGGGTCAGCAGGCGCACGAGACGCCCGACGTGGGGGCTGTCAGCGCGTCCACCGGATGGCGGATGATCCCCGAGCGGGTTTCTACCGGAAAGCCCTCTCTGGCCCAGTACTCGAAGCCGCCGAGCATCTCCTTGACCCGGTAGCCGAGTCTCGCGAACTCCAGCGCCGCCCGGGTGGCTCCGTTACAGCCGGGGCCCCAGCAGTACGTCACGACCATGGCGTCCCTCGGAACCAGTTCGGACGCCCTGACGCCGATCTCGGCCGTGGGGAGGTGGACGGCGCCCTCGATGTGGCCCTGGTCCCAGCTCTCCCGGCTGCGCGAGTCGACCACGACGAGGCCGGGGACCGCGGCGGCCAGGTCGGCGGCCACGTCCGAAACATCGGTCTCGAAGCCGAGGCGGGCGGAGAAATGGGCAATCGCCTCGGCATTGGCGGGAGAGAGGGTGGGAGAGGCCGCGAGAGTGGCAGTGGGAGTAGGTCTGGCGGGCGGGCTTGGGGGCGGGGTGCTGGCGGTGGGCATGGGCTCTCCTCGGCATGGTCTGGCAGGGGGGCGGCTTGGTGGCCGCTTGGGTATGGGGGGAGCTTGGCAGGGTGGGGTGAGGTGGGGATAGTGGCGGGAAAGCCGTCTATCGTTAATATCCCGCCACTGTCCGAAGTCTGATACTCGCGGGCGCTTTGTCACATCTGACCGCTACAGTCATGAGCCATGAGTGCAAACGCCCCTGACAGTCGTGCTCCACTCCTCGTGTGGAGCGCGTTGGCCATCGTCTACGTGGTGTGGGGCTCGACATACCTCGGCATCAGGATCAGCATCGAGACCATGCCGCCGCTGCTCAGCGGCGCGTTGCGGTTCGTGACGGCCGCGTTGCTGCTGGGCGGTTTCCTGATGATCAGGAAGGGATGGGCGCCCTTCAGGATGTCGTGGCGCCAGTTCGGCGGCGCGGGGCTGGTCGGGTTGCTGCTGCTCACCGGCGGGAACGGCATGGTCGCCGTGGCCGAGCAGCACATCTCCACCGGCCTGGCGGCGCTGCTCGTGGCGGCGGTGCCGCTGTGGCTCGTGGTGTTCAGGATCGTGGTCAGGGACCGGCCGGCGGTGCTGACGGTGGCCGGGGTGCTGGTCGGGCTCGTCGGGGTGGCGGCCCTGTCGCTGAACGGGGGCGGTGAGTCGGCCAGCACGACAGGGGTCGTGGTGATCATGCTGGCCTCGCTGTCGTGGTCGATCGGGTCGTTCCTGGCGGCGCGCATCCCCATGCCCGACAACGTGTGGGCGGCCAGCACGGTCCAGATGCTGGTCGGCGGTCTGGGATTGCTCGTGGTCGGCCCGTCGATCGGCGAGCGGCTCGACCTGGCGGCGATCTCCGGACGCTCGTGGATGGCGCTGGTGTACCTGGTGCTCGTGGGATCGCTGGTGGGCTTCACCGCCTACACGTGGCTGCTGGGCAACGCGCCGATCTCGCTGGTGTCCACGTACGCGTACGTCAACCCGGCCGTCGCCGTCCTGCTGGGCATGCTGGTGCTGAACGAGCAGGTGACGACGCAGATGATCCTGGGCGGGCTGGTGATCCTCGCGGGCGTCGCCCTGGTGGTGTCCACCGAGCGACGCGCCAAATCCAAGCTCCCGGTCCCGGAGGAAGTCGCCGTCTGAGGCGGCGGGGCACCCGGCACTCGCCGGTGCCCCGCCGGATGGAGCGGCTAGCGGTGCGGGAACTTCTTGGTGACGGCGAGGAGCGCGTCGTTCGCCTCCGGGTCGCCGATGGACACGCGCGCGCCCTCCCCCGCGAACGGCCGCACCGCCACCCCCTCGGCGGCACACGCCGCGGCGAAGTCGAGGGTGCGCTCGCCGAGCCTGAGCCAGACGAAGTTCGCCTCGGAGTGCGGGACCGTCCAGCCCTGGGCGAGCAGCGACTCGTGCACCCGGGTGCGCTCCTTCACCACCCGCTCGACCCGCTCCAGCAGCTCGTCCTCGGCCTTCAGCGACGCGATGGCGGCGACCTGCGCGATGTGGTTGACGGCGAACGGAATGATCGTCTTGCGGACGGCCGACGCCACCGGCTCCTGCGCGACCATGAAGCCCACCCGCAGCCCCGCCAGCCCGTACGCCTTGGAGAACGTGCGCAGCACGCAGACGTTCGGCCGGTCGCGGTAGAGGGTGAGGCCGTCGGGGACGTCCTCGTCGCGGACGTATTCGCGGTAGGCCTCGTCCAGCACCACCAGCACGTGCTCGGGCACCCGGTCCAGGAACGTCTCCAGAGCGGCGCGCCGGATCGCGGTGCCGGTCGGGTTGTTGGGGTTGCACACGAACACCATGCGCGTCCGGTCGGTGATCGCCTCCGCCATCGCGTCCAGGTCGTGGTCCTCGCCCGCCAGCGGCACCCGGACCGAGGTCACCCCGGCCAGGTCGGCCAGCAGCGGGTATGCCTCGAACGACCGCCACGCGTACACGACCTCGACCCCGGGCTCCGCCACCGTCTCGAAGAGCTGCTGCGCCACCGTGACGGACCCGGCGCCGAGCGCGATGTGCTCGACCGGCACCCCGAACCGCTCCGCGATCGCCTCGGTCAGCTTGATCGCGCCCGGGTCGGGATACCGGTTGACCTGCCGCGCCCCCTCGGCGATCGCGCCGATCACGGACGGCAGCGGGTCGTACGGGGACTCGTTCGAGGAGAGCTTGTACGACCGCCCGTCGGAGGTCGCGACGGCCTTGCCCGGCTTGTAGGCGGCCATTGTGTCCAGGATGCGGCGGAAACGAGGCATGGCCCAACGATAGAAGGCGCGACGGTGTGAGGCATCAACCAGGGGGTGCGGGTCCCACCCACTCCCCGCCCCCGCCGGTCACGAACCCCTTGTCCGGGCCCCTGGGGTCACATGATCAAGGGTGCCACCCGGGACGCCCGCTGGGAAGGTCCTCCACCGGTCGGTCAGCGGTGGAGGGCCCAGATCAGCACGCCCACCACTACGGCGATGACGGCCAGCACACCGAGGATGATCAACAGGGAGAGGATTCCCATCACGTGCACAACCTCCAGAAACGACTGAGGTTGGGGATCATCTCACGGGAAGGCCGGCGGGCCGGTCGAAGGCCGGCTGTTCCTTGAGGCTGCGGAGCATCGGGGGATGGAGAAGCTCGGCGGGGCCGCGGCGGAAGAGCTTGGCCGGGCGCCCGCCGTCCCTGGTGGTCGTGGCGCCCGTCTCCAGCAGGAAGCCTTCCGCCTTCGTCACCTTCCGGTGGAAGTTCCGGGGGTCCAGCGGGCGGCCCCAGACGATCTCGTAGACGCGGCGCAGGTCCGCCACCGTGAACTCCGGCGGGCAGAAGGCCGCCCCCAGCGACGTGTATTCCAGCTTGGCGCGCGCCCGCTCCACCCCGTCCAGCATGATGCGGCGGTGGTCGAAGGCCATGACCTGCAGCGAGTCCACGGGCTGCCAGCTCATGTGGGCCTTCTCCGAGGCGGGCAGGTCGGGGGCCAGGCCCAGGTAGGCGACGCTCAGCACGCGCTGCCTCGGGTCACGGTCGGGGTAGCCGTAGGTCTGGAGTTGCTCCAGGTGCACCGGCGCGCCGGGGAGGCCGGCCCGCTCCGAGAGGATGCGGTGGGCGGCCGCCGGGAGGTCCTCGTCGAGCTGGATGAAGCCACCGGACAGCGACCAGCGGCGCAGGAAAGGGGGATTGTCTCGGCGCCACACCAGGGCGCTGAGCGCCTGGTTGCGCACGGTGAGCACGACCAGGTCGACGCTGACCGGGATGCTCGGGACCATGGACCGCACGTTACACGCAGTCGTGTGCGGGGAGCGAACAGTGCGCGCTACGTCAGGATGCGCACGTGTAACGCTTCCGTCGTCGAAAGGCCCGAGGGCACCTTGACGGTGATCCTGACCCACTCCCCGGTCGGCACCTGGCTCCAGTCGAACGGCACCCAGGCCGTGGCCATGCCCTCCGGCATCTCC
Organism: Nonomuraea sp. B12E4; assembly: GCF_039871825.1. Taxonomy (NCBI): domain Bacteria; kingdom Bacillati; phylum Actinomycetota; class Actinomycetes; order Streptosporangiales; family Streptosporangiaceae; genus Nonomuraea; species Nonomuraea sp. B12E4. Next base: position 455,523 of record NZ_JBDPME010000004.1, read on the forward strand.
TCCAGCGGATCCTCATCCAGCCACCCCACCGCGGACACCACCAGGTCCTTGGTGCCCCCGGACCACTGGATGCCGACCGTGGAGCCCCGGAAGTTGTAGCCGCGCACCTCCACCCCGTCCTGGACGTCCCGCGGCCGCCTGATGGCGTCCACCGCGATCGGACGCCGCCAGTCCCCGGTTATCTCCTTTTCGAGCGAGGGATTGCCACAAGTCATGAAATCGCTCCACATGTAGGAGACGATCTTCTGCACGTAACGCCCGGCCATCGTGACGGCCTGGTCCAGGCGTTGCTTGTCGGTCTTGCCGCGCGTCCCCGTCGGCGCGCACGGCACGTCGCCCGACGGCTCGAAGGCCTCCACGTTCGCCCAGAGCTGCACCTTGTGGCCGGCCCGGAGCATCTGGTCCCGGGCCTCCGCCATCGAGCGGTAGTAGTCGCGGGTCGAGCCGTGGTAGGCCGTCTTGTACGTCGCCTCCCCCACCACCGGCCGAAGCCGCTCGTCCACCTCGGTGTCGCTCTCGTCCGGCCAGAACAGGCCCACCTTGCCGGTCCCCCGGCTGTCCTGCGGCGCGATGATGCCGACCCCGGTCTTGGCCAGGGCCGTGAAGGCTTCGGCCACCTGGGCGGGCGTCTGGCCGAAGGCGACCCTCTTACGCGCGTCCAGGTAGGGGCTGATCAGGATGGGTTTGCCGGGCAGCTCCTGTTCCACGATCGTGTGCTGGTCGGCGTACACCTCCAAGGTCGGGTTGGAGCTCAGGCTGGCGGCCATCTGGACCTCGAACGGCTGGTAGACCCCGCCCAGCGAGTCCCGGTCGGCGAAGCGCACGCCGTAGTCCTGCAGAATTCGCCGCGTCAGCGTGGTGAGGGTGCCGATGTGCTTCTTGTTGGCCCTGGTCGGGACGTCCGGGTCGCGGGGGGCCAGCGGCAGCGCCGGGAAGATCCGCATGCCGAACTGGTCGCCCAGGTTGAGCAGCTCGGTCAGACTGTCGGTGTTCGAGCCGGCCACCAGGATCATGTCGTAGGACTCGGCCTTGCTCGTGAAGTCGCAGGTGGGGTCGTCCGAGCCGTCCACCTGGGTGATGAGGCGGTAGTAGGTTCGCTTGCCCACCGTGATGCCGTGCTCCATCTCGGGACAGCGGAACAGGTTGGGACCGAAGGACTCGTCGGTGCGGTAGACGTAGGTGCGGCCGATCCGGTTGCCCGGATTGGCCTCCTGCAGGGCCTGCTCGGCGGCGTCGTGACAGGTCAGGCCGTCCTCGTGACACGGCTCGTAGAGCGAGTCGACGTGGCCTTCCTTGGTCAGCACCTCGCCGCTGTCGGACGTGCTGCGGAACTGCAGGCCGTACCCGATCCTGATGATCGTGTCCCCGCCGACCTTGTGGATCTGCTGCAGTTGCGAGCGCCACGTGCAGGGGTTCGACTTGGGGGTGATCCAGTAGCCGGTGACGGCGTACGGGGCCGGCTCGCCGGTGTCGAACGTTCCACAGCCGTCGGTGAACTCCTTGACCTTGGGCGTCGGCTCGTCCGTGGGATGCCGGGGCGCCGCCGACCGGCCGGCGTTCGTGTTCGGCTCCTGCGAGGACGTGGGCAGGATGATGATCACGGTTGCCACCACGGCCACGATGGCTGCGCCCACGACCAGGAAAAGCCAGCGCACGTTCAGGAACCTACCCGCCCTCGAATGTTTACGGCTTGACCCCGGCCCACGACTCCAGTTGGGCGACGAAACGCTTGGCCGAGTTGGGCCAGTGGTGGTTCGCCCTGGCCGCCGCGTAGCCGCGCGCGCCCTGCGCCCGCCGCTCGCGTACGTCGTCCCGCAGCGTCAGCACGGCCTGCGCCACCGCCTTGGGATCCTCCCAGGGCACCACGACACCGCTGTCGTAACGCTCGACCAGCTCCACCGCGCGCGGCGACGGGGTGGTGATGACGGGGATGCCGTGGGCCATGTACTCCACGATCTTCGTGGGCATCGAGTGCCGGTAGTTCGGCTCGTCGTGCAGCAGCGACAGCCCGGCCAGCGCCCCGTCGAGCCGCTTGAGCGCCTCGTCGTTGGGCATGAAGTCGCGCCACTCCAGCAGGCCCTCGGTGACCGCCTGGTTGAGCACGGGACGGCTCTGCGGGTCCGCGTAGCCGATCAGCTCCACGGCCACCCGGTACGGCTGCAGCAGCTTGGCCACCTCGACGGCCTCGGTCACCCCCCGGGCCCGCGACAACCAGCCGAGGTAGACCACCCGGTCGTCGCCGGGCGGCGTCACGGAGTCGGGCACCCAGGTCTCGTTCGGCACGATCAGGTGGGCGTGCTTGAACCGGCCCGCGTACGCCGTCTCGGCCAGTAACAAGTGCAGGTGGCGCTCGGCGGTGCCTTCGAGCAGGCGGGCGAGGAAGCGTACGGGCGGGCGCAGCAGCGAGGGCAGCCACGGCTTGAGCGAGAGCGTGGCCGGGGTGTCCTCGTGCACGTCCCACACCACGGGCGGCCGATTGCGCACCCCCCACACCGCGAACAGCAATTCGGGGTCGTGGATGAGGACGAGGTCCACCTTGTCCCGCATGCGCCTGAACACCCGGCGTGCGGCCCACACCGCGGCCATCCGCTTACGCTGGGAAGCCCTGGGAAGATCGACTCCGTTGACCCACGGTCTGGGGACGACGCCGTGCCCTGTGAACGACGCGGCGTACGTGACCTCATGACCGGCATCCACAAGGGCACGAATCTGCCTGTGCAGGATCCGGGCATCCTCGGGGTTATGCACCACCGTCATGACGAGCACGTGCACTGCGCGCAGCCCTCCGTCGCTACAGCCGCTCGACGCGTTCACCCTCGGCGAGCACGCCGCGGGTGTCGAGCACGAGCCTGGCCTTCGCCTCGACCATGTCAAGGTCGAACGCGGCGTGCTGTTGCAGCAGCACCGTCACGTCCGCGTTGATCACGGCCTCGGCCAGGTCCTCCTCACGCGGCACGGGTGTGCCGTCTACTGCCCACTCCTTGACGTACGGGTCGACGAAGGTGAGGTCGGCCCCCAGCTCCAGCAGCGCCCGCGCGACTGGAAGGGCCGGGGTCTCGCGCTCGTCGGCGATATCCGGTTTGTAGGTGACGCCGAGCATAACGACTCTGGCGCCGTTCACGGGCTTCTTGTGTCTGTTCAGCAGGCGCTGCACGCGGGCCACCACGTAGGAGGGCATCCGCTCGTTGATCTCCTGCGCCAGCTCGACGAACCTGAAGGGGTAGCCGAGCTTGCGGACCGTGTACGACAGGTACGACGGGTCGACCGGAATGCAGTGCCCGCCCACACCGGGCCCCGGCAGGAACTTCTGGAACCCGAACGGCTTGGTGGAGGCGGCCTCGATCGACTCCCACAGGTCGATCCCGAGCTCGTCGCAGAAGATCGCCATCTCGTTGACGAGGGCGATGTTGACGTGCCGGTAGGTGTTCTCCAGCAGCTTGGCCATCTCGGCCTCGCGGGTGCCGCTGACCGGCACCACCTGCTCGATGAACTGCCCGTAGAACGCCGTCGCCCGGTCCCGGCAGGTCGGCGTGTAGCCGCCCACGACCTTGGGTGTGTTGCGCAGGCCGAACTTGGGGTTACCCGGGTCGATGCGCTCGGGTGAGAAGGCCAGGTGGAAGTCCTCGCCCGCGACCAGCCCCGAGGTCTCCAGCAGCGGCCTGGCCACCTCGTCGGTGGTGCCGGGCCAGGTGGTGGATTCGAGCACGACGAGCGTGCCCTTGCTGAGGTTGCGGGCGACGGCCTTGGTCGCGCCCTCCACCGCGGACAGGTCCGGGCGGTGATCCTCGTCCAGCGGGGTGGGCACACATATGACGATCGTGTTGCTCCTGGCCAGCACGGACGCGTCGAGCGTGGCACTGAACCCGTTGGTCAGCATGTGTTCGAGGTCGGCGTCGGTCAGGTCATCGATGTAGGACCGACCGGCGTTGAGCGCATCGACCTTGCCGGGATCCACGTCGAGGCCGACGACCCGGAGGCCGGCACCCACCGCCTCCTTGGCGAGTGGCATGCCGACGTAGCCCAGGCCGATGACAGCCAAGTCGATTTCTGTCACAGCTGTGCCTTAGGGAGCCGGAAACAACACTTCATGGTCGCAAAGGTTATCTCAAGTCCACCTAGCTCACGCCTAATGCGACCGAACCCGTCACAAGAGACAGCCAACATGAAGGTCATCATTACGCCAGAGTCCGGTATAGAGCTTGATAAGTCTCGGCAACGCGGCTCCAAGTCCGCTTCGCGGCGACTTCGGCACGACCCGCCTCGCCCATCTCCGCGCGCCGGTCCGGATCCTCCCTGAGCCCCCCGATGGCCTTGGCCAACGCGGCCGGATCGCCCGCCGGCACGAGCAGCCCGGCCCCGTCGGAGCCGAGCAGCTCCGACAGCGCGGGCAGGTCGCTCAGCACCACGGGTTTGCCCAGCGCCATCGCCTCGACGGGTTTCAGCGGCGTGACGAGCCGAGTGACCCGCAGGTCCTCGCGCGGGCAGACGAACACGTCGATGGCGTCCTGCGCCTGCAGCGCCTCATCGGGACCGACCCGGCCCGGCAGGACGGCGTCCTTCAGGCCCAGCTCGGCGACCAGCGCGAGCAGGTTCTCGCGCTCGGTGCCGTCGCCCACGATGAGCACCCGCACGGGGGCGCCATCGTCGCGCAGCAGCGCGGCGGCCCGCAACAATGTGGCGAACCCCTCATAGGCCACGATGCTCGACACGGACCCGACCACGACCTCGTGGGGCTGGATGCCGTACGCGGTGCGGAACGACGCCCCGTCGTAGTGGGCGGTCAGCAGCGAGTCGTCCACCGCGTTCGGCGCCAGATGGATCTTCTCGCGCGGCACCCCACGCTCGACGATCTCCGTGGCCATGGTCTCGGCCAGCGTGACCACGGCGTCGGCCGCACGCATCAGGAACGCCTCGCGCTCGCGCTGCAGCACGTGCCGCTGACTGCCGACCCGGATCGGGTCGCGGGAGGCCCAGGTCTCCTCCAGGAAACCGCGTACCTCATAGACGAACGGCGTGCCCGTCCGGTCGCGCACGGCGTGCGCCACGGAGCCGTTGCGGTGGTCGGTGGCGGCGTGCAGGACCTGCGGCCTCAGCTCGGCGACGAGCTTGGTGACCGCCTCGGCGCCCTTGACCATGCGGCCGCGCATCTCGAACGGCACCTCGCCGTGGCCGTCGGGCAGCAGCCGGTAGTAGGGGATGCCGTCGATCTCCTCGAACGGCGGTGCGTCCGCGTGTCCCTGCATCATCGGCCAGCCCCAGCTCGTGACCACGTGCGGGTCAAGCCCCGCGGCCTTCTGGGAGGTGACGATGCGGTGGGTGCGGACGGTGTAGCCGGCCTGCGTGTACGGCAGCGCGTTCGTGACCAGGTGCATCACCCGGCCCTCGACGCGATCGGTGACGGCCACCTTGGGCGCGGGCGGGATCGGGTCGGGGCTGATCGCGGCCAGCTCACCCCGGTAGTAGGCGGCCCTGCGCTTGACGAAGGGGTATTTGGTGTGGGCGTCGAGCACCTCGGCGGCCTGGCTGACCCGGCCCGCGTCCCAGTGACCCTTGGCCTCGTTCCACGGCGCCTTGATCACGCGCATGCCGAGCTTGCGCACCACGCGCCGGGCCCTGCGGGCGGCCGGCCAGGCGACGCTGCCCACGATCGGGCGCAGCCGGGGCGGGAGCGCGTCGGCCGCGGCCTGCGCCACGCGGACGGGGTCGGACTTGACCTTCGTCACGACGACCCGGGTGACGATGATCGGGTGCTGGACGAAGCCCTTCAGAAGTCCCCCGACGCCGGCACGGGCGGACTTCGCGGAAACCCTGTCGGTTGAACGGGAGGAGTCTTGACGACTGGCGTCGGATGCCACGCGGTGACCGTACCATAGGCAGCGTTTTTTCCCTTCCGCTATGAAAGGCGAGGTCAATGAGGGAAAACCCCCTGGTCCTGCACGTCTTGGGTGCTCGTCCCAATTTCGTGAAAGCGGCCCCGGTGGTGCGGGCACTCGACGAACTCGGCGTGCGGCAGGGCATCATCCACACTGGTCAGCACTACGACGCCCTCATGTCGGACGTCTTCTTCGCCGATCTCGGACTGCCCGATCCGGTGGCGAATCTGGGGGTCGGCTCCGGCACCCACGCCAAGCAGACCGCGGCCCTGCTGGTCGGCCTGGAGGACGTGGTCATCGAGCACGAGCCCGACCTGGTCGTGGTCTACGGCGACGTCAACTCGACGCTGGCCGCCATCCTGGTCTGCGCCAAGCTGGGCGTGAGGACCGCGCACGTGGAGGCGGGCCTGCGCTCGTTCGACCGCGGCATGCCGGAGGAGGTCAACCGGGTCGTCACGGACGCGCTGGCCGATCTGCTGTTCGCCACCTCGCCGGAGGCCCTGTCCTACCTGGCGAACGAGGGCGTGCCCGCGGCCAAGGTGCACCTGGCCGGCAACCCCATGATCGACAGCCTGCACGCGGCCCTGCCGTCGCTGGACCCGGCCCCGGTGGTCGAGCGGCTGGGCATACCGGCTCGTTATGCCGTGGCCACCCTGCACCGCCCCGCGAACGTGGACACCCCGCAGGCCGCCAAGGAGCTGGTCGACGCGGTGCTGGAGGTCTCGCGCCAGATCCCGCTCGTGGTGCCGATCCACCCCCGCGGCAAGGTACGGCTGGCCGAGGCGGGTCTGGTGGACGGGGAGTCGGTCAGGGTCGTCGACCCGCTGGGCTATGTGGACTTCCTCTCACTCGTACGCGGTGCCGCCCTGGTCGTCACCGACTCCGGTGGTGTGCAGGAGGAGACCACCGTGCTGGGCGTCCCCTGCCTGACCGTCCGGCCCAACACCGAGCGGCCGATCACGATCACGCACGGCACGAACCGGCTGGTCACGCCCGCCCTGCTGGCCGCCGCCGCGGAGAAGGCGCTGGCCGACGGCGCGTCCACGCCGGCCGGCGAGCTGCCGGTGCTGTGGGACGGCGCGGCCGGGCCGCGGATCGCGAAGGTGATCTCCGCCTGGCTCAAGGGGGACAACCTGGCACCTGCCTCTCAGGGCAAACGCCCCGAATAGCGGCCATGTGCGCCGTACTATGACTTCCGATTAGAAACCGGCTATGTGGGCTGCCGCACGGCGGCACGACTGCGGGGTGGCAGTCCGACGAGCGGGTTTCCTATCGGCCCCTCCCAAGCAGTAAGGCGTATTCACCATGGCCGAAACCCCCGAAGAGCCCACCTACCAGCGACTCGGCCCCATCAACTGGCTGCCGGAGGATCGCAAAGTGATCGAGCGATTCGAGGCGGAGGTCAGGGAGCTGCGACGGCGGCTGGAGATCGCCGAGGCCAAGGCCGCGTACGCGACCTGGAAGCTGGAGGCCACGCAGGCCAAGCGGACGTTCAAGCTGGGCGAGGCGCTGGGCTCCAAGAGTCCGGGGAAGATCGTCGAGGCGGTCCGGTCGAAGCAGAAGGCCCCGAAGCCGCCCATGCCGGTCACCGAGGCGATCGAGATCGCCAACCACCGGCCGCCGCTGGTCGAGGTGCCGCCGGCGAAGTGGCCCGGCGGGCCGGTGAACCGGCCGGACCTGAAGGTCGCGGTGATCCTGGACGACTTCTCCAGGATGGCCTTCCGCTACGAGTGGGACCAGATCGAGTTCGGGCTCAAGGACTGGCCCGAGATCTTCCAGGAGAAGCGGCCCGACCTGCTGTTCTGCGAGTCGGCGTGGCACGGGAACCAGGGCCGCTGGCGCTACCAGATGACCGGCACCAACGCTCCCAAGGAGCCGCTGCGCGACCTGCTCGCCTGGTGCCGCGGGGAGGGCATCCCGACGGTCTTCTGGAACAAGGAGGACCCGCCGAATTTCGACTTCTTCATCGACACGGCCAAGCTGTTCGATTACGTGTTCACCTGCGACGGTGACATGCTGCCGAAATATCGTGAAATTTTGGGACACGATCGGGTGGACGTGCTGCAGTTCGCCGCCCAGCCCCGGGTGCACAATCCCATCCAGCAGAAGCAGGGCCGCCTGCACGACGTGGTCTTCGCCGGCATGTACTTCCGCGACAAGCATCCCGAGCGCCGCGAGCAGATGGAGACCGTGCTCGACCCGATCAGGGAGCTCGGCCTGCACATCTTCGCGCGCAACGGCGAGGTGGACGAGAAGTACGCCTGGCCGGAGAAGTACCGGCCGCACATCGTGGGCGAGCTGCCCTACGACCAGATGCTGGCCGCGTACCGGATGTACAAGGTCTTCCTCAACGTCAACTCGGTGCTGGACTCGCCGACCATGTGCGCCCGGCGCGTCTTCGAGCTGTCCGCCTGCGCCACGCCCGTCGTGTCGGGGTGGTCGCGGGCGATCGAGGAGACGTTCGGGGAGCTGGTGCCCATCGCCCGCGAGCCGATCGAGTCCTACAACCAGGTTCTGCACCTGATCAACAGCCCCGAGCTGCGGGCCAGGATGGGGCACCTGGCGATGCGCGAGGTGTTCGACAAGCACCTGTTCTCGCACCGGGTGGACCAGATCCTGCAGGACCTCGGCCGGCCGGTCGAGTCCAGGTCCCGCTCGATCTCGGTGGTGCTGCCCACCAACCGGGCCGCCCAGATCGAGCACGCGATCTCCTCGGTGGCCCGCCAGATCCACCGCCCGCTGCAGCTCGTCATGGTGCTGCACGGGCTGGACATCGACCCCGTGGTGGTCGCCGACAAGGCCCGCATGGCGGGCGTCACGGACGTCGTGGTGCTGGCCGCCGACGCCTCGCTGTCCCTCGGCGCCTGCATGAACCTGGGCATCGCCGCCGCCGAGGGCGACCTGATCGCCAAGATGGACGACGACAACCTGTACGGCGATCACTACCTGTCGGACCTGGTGCGCGCGTTCGACTACTCCGACGCGGAACTGGTCGGCAAGGGCGCGCACTACGCCTACTTCGAGGGCGGCAACACCACCATGCTGCGCCTGCCCGGCCTGGAGCACCGCTACTCGTGGCTGGTCCAGGGAGGCACGTTCCTCGGCAAGGCGGACATGTTCCGCTCGTACGGCTTCCCCGACCTCACCCGGGGCGAGGACACCCACCTCGTACGGCGGCTGAAGGAGGACTCCGTCAAGATCTACTCGGCGGACCGGTTCAACTTCGTCTACTGGCGCAGTGCCGACGCCTCGATGCACACGTGGCAGGCCAACCACATCAAGCTGACCCGTAACGCCCAGTTCTCCTTCGTCGGCCGCCCCGACGACCACGTACTCATCTGACCTGTTTGGCGGCCTGTGCGAGGTTCTGGTCGGCCAGGTGGGCCAGCTCGTACAGGCCCTGCGGCTGCACCTGCTTGCCGACCACGAGCATGCTCATGATCATGGTCCCCCGCCTGATCATGACCGAGCCGATCTCGGCGTTCTCCTCGCCGCCCTTCGCGGTGGTGAGGTAGGCCCGCGACTGGTCGCCCTTGGGCGGCATGGAGAGCATCTTCGTCCGGTAGGCGACCGGGGTGCCGGCGACGTCGGCGGTGTAGTTGGCGCACTCCCGCGGCAGCGGGTCGGGGAAGACGGGCGCCGGCATGGACACCACCGCCTGGGTGATCGAGCCGCGGTCCGCGGCGAACGCGATCACCGCGGCGGGCGCCTTGGCGACGTCCGGCCGGTCGGCGTCGAGCTGCGCCGAGCCCGCGCACTCGGGCCGGCGCAGCTTGGCCTGGCGGACCGCCGCCAGGCCCTCCTGGGTGGACTTGAGCGAGCCGAACGCGCCCAGCTCCGGCCCGTACGCGACGCGCATGCCCTTGGGCACCGGCAGCAGCGCGGAGCGGAGCTTGGCCGACTCGGCCGCCGACGGCGAGGGCGGGACCGAGGCCGCGGGGTCCGCGGCGGGCTTCTCCTCCGCCGAGCATCCGGCCATCGCCATCATGCCCAGACATATGCCAGAAATGGCCTTACGCATGGATTCTCCAATTCCTCGGGCGGCATTGTTGAAAACGCTAGAGGAAGTGGAGAGTAAGGAGCCGAGTAACGTCGCTATTCGCGGGATTCAGCGGGTTTACGAGTAATTTCGGCTTCGCCGTTGTTCGGATTGGCGCCATTGAGCAGTGCCCTGGCCAGGCCCAATCCGGTGCCGCCCAGCGTGAGCGCCTTGGCCAGCAATTCCTCGACGCCCTGCGCGCCGTTCAGCACCACCATGTGGTCGACGTTCGCGAACGCCTCGGCGCCCGCCTTCACGACCTCCGGCCAGCGCTCGGCGAGCTGCTGGGCGATGACCGCCTCCTGGTTCTCCTTCAGCGCCTGGGCCCGGGCGCTGATGGCCTGCGCCTCCGCCAGGCCCTTGGCCTGCGCCGCCTCGGCCTGGGCCAGGCCCAGCGCCTTGGCCGCCGCCGCCGCGGCCCGCCCGCGGGCCTGGGCGGCCTGGGCCTCGGCCTCACCGGCGATCTTCGTGGCCGTTCCCGCGGCCTCGCCGCGCAGCCGTACGGACTCGGCGTCCGCGGCGGCGGCCACCTTGACCTGGTTGGCCTGCGCGATGGCGCGCAGCTCGGTCTCCCTGGCCTCGGCCTCCGCGTGGGCGATGCGCGCGTCGCGCTCGGCCTGGGAGAGCGTGACGGTCTCGTACGCCTTGGCGTCGGCCGGCTTGCGCACCTGCGACTGGAGCCGCTGCTCGGCAAGCTGGGCCTCCAGCTCGGCGGACATCCGGCCCCTCCTAAGCGAGTGCTCTGGCCACGTAAACGGTGCGTGGCGGGAAATACTCCACAACGATCCCCAGGGTGCCGATGGGGAACTCCTCGTCCGGCACGCTGGGGTGGGCGTAGAAGGCCTCGACACCGCCTCTGATGGGGATCATCACCTCGCCGACGAGCCCCGGGCCGATCCTCCCTGTGACCCTGCCCTGCTTGCCGACCACCGGACTCCCCCGTCGTGATACGCCGGACGCTACTCCAAACGGGCATTCGCGGTAATAGGGCGCGCAAAAAGTTTCTCGAAGCGCCGCGCGCCCCGGCCCGGCTTCGACGGCGGCCTGCCGATGATCATGCCATGAGGCAGTGGGCGCGGGTCTTCCTGATCGGATTCACGCTGTGGCTCGCCACCGTGATCGTCACCGGCCTGACCGGAAACTCCAACCTGGTGCCCACCGTGGTGCTGCTCGGCAGCTTCCTGGTGCCCGTGACGTTCGTGGTCTGGGCCTACGGGCGGGGCCGCTCGGCGCGGGTCACGGTCGAGCTGCTGTTCATGGCGTTCGTGGTGGGCGGCGTGCTGGGCGTGCTGGGCGCCTCGCTGCTGGAGAGCTGGCTGATCCGGCCCTCGATCGTGATGTACGTCCTGGTCGGCCTGATCGAGGAGGGCGTCAAGCTGGCCGCGCTCATGTTCGTGACCAGGCGCATGACGCTGCGTACGGCCCGGGACGGCGTGGTGCTCGGCGGGACCGTCGGCTTCGGCTTCTCCTCCTTCGAGAGCGCGGGATACGCCTTCAACTCCCTGTTCACCACCGAAGGCCTGTCGCTGCCCGAGCTCGTCGAAACCGAGGTGCTGCGGGGCGTCCTGGCGCCCGTGGGGCACGGCCTGTGGACGGCGATCCTCGGCGGCGTGCTGTTCGCCGCGGGCGGGCGGATCACGTTCCCCGTGGTGCTGAGCTTCCTCGGCGTCTCGCTGCTGCACGCCCTGTGGGACTCGATGACCGCCATCGCCATCGCGGTGACCCTGGTGCTGTTCGGCCAGCGGTGGCAGTTCCAGCTCCTGCGGATCGGCCGGGTCCCCAACGTCACCGACTGGCAGGTGCACGTGTACACGCTGTTGCACTGGGCCGGACTCATCGTGATATCGCTGGTAGGGGTGCTGTGGCTGACGACAGTGCTCGGCCGGGGCCGCCGGGACCGGGAGATCAGGCATCAATAATCACGGTAATGAACGTGTTCCTCCCACTGCACCGGAGCCATAAACGGTGCTAGTCTCCTATGCGATCTTCCGGAGGTGTATTTACACAAGGTGTGGAAATGCCCCCGACTCGAGGTTGGGACATGGGCTCGCGAAACCGGTCAATTCGGTTCAAGATCTTCTTATTGCTGCTGCTACCCCTTCTGTCTCTGAGTGCGCTCTGGGGTTTCGTCCTCAATCTCACGATGGGCGACGCGCAGTCACTGCTCCGCGCGAACACGCTGTACCAGACTCTCGGCGTCACCTCCCTCGACCTGGGACTTCAGTTGCAGGCCGAACGCGTGCGCTCCTCGGAGGCGCTCACAACGCGTGAGCTCCCCGAGGTGCTCCACGGGCAGCGCGCCCGCACCGACAAGTCGGTGAACGACTTCCGGCAGGCCGTCACCAAGGCCGGCGACGCCGTCAGCGACGACCTGCGCGTCCCGCTCGGCGTCCTGAACGACGAGCTCGACCGGCTCGGCCCGATCAGGGCCGACATCGACGGCGGTCTCGGCTCCCGCCTGGACGGGCTCAACGAGTACAACCGCGTCCTCGACTCGATCTTCCTGCTCTACGACCACCTGGTCACCGTCTCCGACCTGGACATCTACCAGCAGGCGTCCTCGCTGCAGGCCGCGGGCATGGCCAGGGAGTACATCGCCAGGGAGCACGCCCTCATCATCGGCGCGCTGTCCGACAAACGCCTCACCGAGCCGGAGAAGGCGGCCTTCACCGAGTACGCGGCCTCCAGGAAGTTCCTGCACGCGCGCGGGCTCGCCGGGCTCGACGTAGCGCTGCGCCGGCCGTACGAGCAGGTCTTCGCCACCGAGCCGTTCCTGACCTTCGCCATCATGGAGGCGCGGATCGTCAGGACCGGGACGCCGCCGCCGGACGCCGCCGGCTGGCACGAGACGATCGACCGGCTCACCGCCCGCCTCGACGAGCTCGGCGTCACCTCGTCCGACACCCTGGCCGCGCGCGCGTCCGAGGCCGCCACGGGAAGCATCGTGCGGATCTCCGTCGCGGGCGTCCTCGGTTTGATCACGGTGCTCGCGTCGATCATCATCTCAGTACGCTTCGGTCGTCGCCTGGGCGGCGAGCTCGCCGGGCTGCGCTCCGCCGCGGTCGAGCTGTCGCAGCAGCGGCTGCCCGACATCGTGACGCGGCTGCGCAGGGGCGAGGACGTGGATGTGGACGTGCGGAAGGAGGTCAGGGAGATCAACGTGAGCGGTTCCGCCGAGATCATCGACGTGGCCCGGGCCTTCCATTCCGTGCAGCGCACCGCCGTGACGGCCGCCGTCGGGCAGGCCGCGCTGCGGCGCGGGGTCGGGCAGGTCTTCCTCAACCTCGCCCGGCGCAAGCAGGGTCTGCTGCACCGCCAGCTCGCGCTGCTGGACGGCATGCAGCGCCGTACGCACGACCCCGACCGGCTGGAGGAGCTCTTCCGCCTGGACCACCTGACCACCCGCATGCGGCGGCACGCCGAGAGCCTGATGATCCTCTCCGGCGCCGCGCCCGGACGGGCCTGGCGCAGGCCGGTGCCGGTGATCGACATCGTGCGGGCCGCGGTGGCCGAGGTCGAGGACTACACCAGGGTCACCGTGGAGACGATGCCGGACGGCGCGGTCGACGGGACCGCCGCGGCCGACCTCACCCACCTCGTGGCCGAACTGATCGAGAACGCCACCATCTACTCGCCGCCGGCCACCATGGTCCAGGTGCGCGGCGACGTGGTGAGCAACGGCTACGCCATCGAGGTGGAGGACAGAGGGCTCGGGCTGACGGAGGCCGAGTACGCCGCGTTCAACGCGCTGCTGGCCGACCCGCCCGAGTTCGACCTGGCCGACAGCGACCGGCTGGGCCTGTTCGTGGTGGCCCGGCTGGCCGAGCGATACGGGATCAAGGTGCTGCTGCGGCGCTCCCCCTTCGGCGGCACGACGGCCATCGTGCTCGTGCCGCGTACGCTGCTGGCCGACCCGGCGACACCGGCCCCGCACGGCCGGCTCGCGGGCGCCGGCGACGATCGGGCCGCGCTGCCCAGCCGCACGAGGAAGAAGGCGCTCGCGGTGGTCACCTCGGGCACCCACGCCGGGCTCCCCAGGCGAGTGCGCCAGGCCAATCTGGCGCCCGAGCTCCAGGATGCGTCGTCCGAGCCGGAACGGCCGGGGACCGCGGCGCCGGAGCAGGAGGAGCCGGCCGAACGCTCTCCCGAGGAGGTACGCGACCTGTTCTCCGCCTTCCAGCGGGGAACCCAACGCGCCAGAGAAGAAGCCTCTGAGGAGGGGCCATGACTAAGGGGGATGCATGAGTGTGCCGACCACCAACACCGGTGAGCTGAACTGGTTGCTGGACGACCTTGCCACCAGGGTCGCCGCGGTGCGCCAGGCGGTCATCTTGTCGACCGACGGCCTCGCCATCGGTTATTCCAAGGGATTGTCCCGTGAGGACGCCGAGCACTTGTCGGCGGTGGCGGCCGGTTTCCAGAGCCTGGCCCGCGGCACCGGGCGCCATTTCGGCGGCGGCGACGTGCGCCAGACGATCGTGGAGATGGAGTCGGCGTTCCTGTTCGTCACCGCGGCGGGACAGGGCACCTGCCTGGCCGTGATCGCCGATGCGAACGTGGACGTCGGCCACATCGCCTACGAGATGGCGATGCTGGTCAAGCGGGTGGGCCAGCACATCACCACCAACCCGCGCGCTGGAGCGTCATGAGCGATAGCCCGCAGTGGTTCGATGAGGAGGCGGGACCGATCGTCCGGCCTTATGCTCTCATACGCGGCCGTACGCACTCCTCCGGAGACGCGTTCGACCTCGTGGCGACCGTGCGTGCCGTCGGCGATCCGCCGCCCGGCGAGCTCGGCCCAGAACAGCAACTCATCCTGCGGGCGGCTCGTGGTCCGATCTCGGTGGCCGACCTGGCCGTCGAGCTCGACCTGCCCGTCGGTGTCGTCCGGGTGCTGCTCGGCGACCTGCGTGACCAAGGCCTCATCTCGGTGACGTCGTCCTCGGCAGGAGGGGCGCGGTCGAATGAGCGCATTCTCAAGGAAGTGATCAATGGACTCCGTGCTCTCTGAGGACCCCGTCGCGCTGAAGATTCTTGTCGCAGGGGGGTTCGGCGTCGGCAAGACCACACTGGTCGGGGCGGTCAGCGAGATCAAGCCGCTACGCACGGAGGAGGTGCTCTCCGACCGCGGGATCGGCATCGACGACCTCGACGGGGTGGAGGGCAAGAACACCACGACCGTGGCGATGGACTTCGGCCGCATCACCATCCGCGATGGGCTGGTCGTCTACCTGTTCGGCACACCCGGGCAGGAGCGGTTCTGGTTCATGTGGGACGAGCTGTCCTACGGCGCGCTGGGCGCGGTCGTGATCGCCGACACCCGGCGGCTGACCGACTGCTTCCCGTCCGTGGACTACTTCGAGCAGCGCGGCACGCCGTTCGTGGTGGCGGTCAACTGCTTCGACGGCGCGGACCGGCACAGCGTGGACGACGTGCGCATCGCGCTCGACCTGGACGATGACGTGCCGGTGCTGCTGTGCGACGTGCGCCGCCGCGCCTCGGCCAAGGAGGTCATGATCGCGCTGGTCGAGCACTCCTTGAGGACGCTGGCCTCGGCGAACTAGCCCTGCCCCGGCGGAAAATCGGCCCCGGTCACCCCGGGGCTGCTCAGAGCGCTCTGAGGCCGTTGATCACTTCTTGGAGCAGGCTCTCCGTCGCCGCGGTGGCCTTGTCGCGCGGCTGGCGCACCGTGACCAGCCCGTGTTCGAGCAGGTCCCCTAACAGCACCCTGACCACGCCGACCGGCAGGCCCAGCTCCGAGGCGACCTCGGCGACGGGCCTGTTCTGCGCCGCCACGCAGCCCAGCAGCCGCCGGTGCTGCACGCCCAGGTCGGCGTTGGCGGGGGCCGGCGATCGCGTCGAGGCGACGATCGCCAGCAGGTCGAGGGAGGACGAGGACGTGGGCCTGGTGCGCCCGCGGGTGACCGCGTACGGCCGCACGACGGGGCCCGCCTCCTCGTCTATCCACTCGTGCTCGCCGCTCACGATTCAGTTCCCCCATCCTGGTCACTGTCCTGCCGCCCGCGCTGCCAGCCGGCCTGGAGCGAGGAGAGCAGCGCCCTGGCCTCCTCGGGTGAGCGCTCCTCGGCCGGCGGCGCGGCGGACGGCGCCTCCTTGAGCCGCTGCGGCAGGCCCGTCTCCCGATCCCGCCGCGGCAGCCCCTTCCGGCGGTCACGCTGCGGCAGCCCCGTCTGCCGGTCACGCTGCGGCAGGTCCGCCTGCCGGTCGCGCTGGGGCAGCCCCGTCGGGTCCTGCTGCGGCAGCGCGACGGTGGTGCCACGCTTACTGGTACGGATCCGGCGTGGCAGCTCGCCCGGCCCCGTGGGCTCCGACCTGATGACGGACACGGAGACCGACTCGAACTCCAGCGGCTGCACCGGGGTCGCCAGCGCCTCGACCAGCGTGGCGGGCACGAGCACGATGGCGGTCGTGCCCCCGTACGGAGAGGGTTTGACCGTCACCTGGATGCCGTGCCGGGAGGCGAGCATGCCGACCACCGCGAACCCCAGCCGCTCGGTCTGCGCGGGGTCGAAGTCCGGCGGGCTGGCCAGGCGGTCGTTGATGGCCCGCCGGGTGGGCTCGTCCATGCCCAGGCCGCGGTCCTCGATCTCGACGGCGAAGCCCCTGCCGACCATCTCGCCGCGCACGGAGACCTCGTTGCCGGGCGAGGAGAAGGAGGCCGCGTTCTCGATCAGCTCGGCGAACAGGTGCATGAGGTCGGCCACGGCGGCGCCCGACACGCCGACCTCGGGCATCGGGTAGACGCGTACCCGGGTGTACTCCTCGACCTGCGCCGCCGCGCCGCTGAGCACGTCCTCCATCGGGATGACGCCGCGCCACCTGCGGCCCGCGCTGCCGCCGGAGAGCAGCACCAGGCCCTCGGCGTGGCGGCGCATGCGGGTGGTCAGGTGGTCGAGCTTGAACAGCCGCTCCAGGGCCTCCGGATCCTCGGTCTGGCTCTGCATCTCGTCCAGCATCTTGAGCTGGCGCTGCAGCAGCGACTGGCTGCGCCGGGCCAGGTTGCGCAGCGCCTCGGACACGCCCTCACGCAGCCTGGCCTGCTCGACGGCGGCGTCCACGGCCGTGCTCTGAACGCTGTCGAACGCCGAGGCCAGGTCGCTGACCTCGCTGGTGGCGTGCTCGGCGACGCGGATGGAAGGCACCTCGGCCCCGATGTCCACCGGCTCGCCCTTGCGCAGCTTCGTCACGACGTCGGGCAGCCTGATCTCGGCCAGATCCAGCGTGGTACGGCGCAGCGCCGCCAGCTCACGGGTGATCCGGCGACCGACCCGGACGGAGATGAAGACGGAGAAGACGACCGCGATCAGCCCGAGCGCGCCCGCGACGCCGGCCCGGACCAGGACGCCCATGCCGGCGGGCTCCATCCGGGCCCGCAGGCTCTCGCCGGTGTTCCTGACGGCCTGGGTGAACTCCCGCCCGATCGGGTCGGCGATGCCCCGCCAGAGCTCGACGTCCACCGGCTGGCCGGAGACGTAGCCCTCCAGGAGGTTCTCCATCGTGACGTACCGGCTGGAGTAGTAGAGCTTCTCGAAGGGGGCCCGCAGCTCGGTGTCGAGGCTGGCCAGCGCTTTGGGGAAGAGGTACGTCCGGGTGCCGTCGATGCCCGCCAGCAGGTGCACGTCGCGCATGGCGGCCTTGCCGTTCGAGGCGACGAGCAGGGCGTGCTCGCGGTTGAGCAGCTCGCGTACCTCGTCGGCGGAGATCAGGCCCTGCGCCTGGAGTGCCAGCTCCAGGTCGGTGCTGATCGTCAGCCGGGAGTAGAGCAGGTGCACCTCGTCGGAGACCTTCGCGTACTCGGTGACGAGGCCGTTGGGCACGAGCTGGCGCGCGTCCACCCTGCGCCGGATGTCCGGCAGCCGGTCGATCGCCCCGAACAGGGTCTGGAGCTGCGTCTTCATGTCCGGCGTGAGCACCGACTGGGTGTCATCCGCCAGAGCCTGCCGGCGCAGCCTCGTGATGCCGGCGTCCACACCGGCCCGCGCCTTGGTGAGCGTGTCCGCGTCGCGCGCGGTGCCCGCGAGCCGCTCGGCCGAGGCCAGGCGCTCGACCTGGAGGTTGGAGACCAGGTTGTCGGCGGGAGCGATGATGTTCTCCCAGATGGTCCCGACCTTGAGCAGGTTGAGAGCCTCTCCCGACGTGGTGCTGGCGGCGAAACCCCAGAGCGCGACCAGGGAGATCAGCGGGATGACGAGCAGCGTCGAGATCTTGAATCTGATGGATCTGCCCGATGCCATGACACCTGCTCCCGGATAGAAGATCGCGGGAGAGAATAGCACCGAAACGGATGGTTTTAAGATCGACTAGCGATAAATCTGTGATATGTCGGGAAATTGACGCCCTTCGCTGCGGTCGGTAGCCAGGCCAGCCGGACCAGCCAGCCCCCCAGAACGACCAGCAGGGCCACCTCGGCGCCCAGCAGGAGCCGCTCGACCAGACCGATCATCACCCGGTCGCCCGGCAGCGCCACGTATGTGATCGCCAGCAGCCCGAACCCGCCCGCCAGCGCCACCCACTCCACGACCCGCGCCACGGGCTTCCAGCGGGCGTCAGAGGTCAGCCTGGGGACCAGGAGCGCGCCGGCGGCCGGCAGGCTCACGAAGGCCGCCATGGACGCGTACCGGTGGATCTGAGCCGCCAGGTCGGGGTCCGCGCCGAGGGGCGTGGCCGGAACGAGCGCCGCCACCACCAGCGCCCCCGACCAGACCACCAGCAGCCTCTCGGGCAACCCCCTGACGGGAGCACCCGCCGCCCGCAACCCCACCACCAGGACCAGTGATCCAACCCCGAGCACCGCCATCGCGGCCGCGACGACCCCACCACCCTCGGACATGGCGAATTCACTCACGGTGACGTTGACGAGATCCACGCGGGAACCCAGGCCGATCTGGCTGATCACGGTGACGATCAGCGAGCACACGATCGACCCGAACGCGACTGACGAGGCCATGCGGGGCAGCATGCCCCCCACTCTTCCGCCCCCACCGGGGTGCCCGACATCCGGCACCACCCCTGACCCAACCCTGATTTCTGTCTGTCTTTCTTTACGGCAGAGCACGGTGGGCGGTGGGTGGAGCCCACCGTGCTCTGCCGTAAAAGATGGGTTTCTTAGGCGTCGAGGATGTGCGCGGTGGCGCGCGCGTAGCGGGTGCGGATGTCTGGGACGGGGGCGGCCGCATACGTCTGGGTGTTCTCGGCTTCCCAGGATGGGGTGGTGAGGAGGGTGGCGGCCTGGTGGGCGGCGCCGTTGGCGACGTATTCGGCCGGTGGCGGGACCGTGATCGGGACCCCGAAGATCGTGGGGGCGATACGGCGGACCGCCTCCGAGCGGGCCGCGCCGCCGATCAGCAGCACCCGCTCCGGCCGCATGCTCATCGCGTCCAGGGCGTCGGCCAGGCCGCACAGCATGCCCTCGATGGCCGCCCTGGCCAGGTGGGCCGGGGTCGCGGTGGCCAGGCTGAGCCCGTGGATCGAGCCGGTCGCGGTCGGGCGGTTGGGGGTGCGCTCGCCCTCCAGGTAGGGCACCAGCGTCAGCCCGCCCGCCCCCGGCGGGGCCTGCAGCGCGAGGTCGCTCAGCTCGTCCAGCGACACCCCGGCGATGCGGGCGGCGGCATCCATGACGCGGGCGGCGTTGAGCGTGGCCACCAGCGGCAGGAAGCGCCCGGTCGCGTCGGCGAACCCGGCGACCGTGCCCGTGGGGTCGGCGCTGGGCGACTCGGTGACCGCGAACACGGTGCCGGACGTGCCCAGCGACACCACGACGTCGCCCGGCCGGGCGCCCACCCCGAGCGCGGCGGCCATGTTGTCGCCCGTGCCAGGCGCGATCAGCACCCGTCCGGCGCCCCCGGTGGCGGCGCCCACCTCGTCCGCCGGGCCCAGCACCCGGGGCAGCAGCGGGACCGACCCGAAGGCGGCCTTGAGCAGGTCGGTACGGTAGGCGCCGGTCGCCGGGGACCAGTAGCCGGTGCCGGAGGCGTCGCCGCGGTCGGTGGTGAGGTGGTCGAGGGGCGGCGGCGGCGCGTCCGCCCAGGACGAGATGTCGAAGCCGCCCGACGGGAGGTCGAAGCCGCCCGCCGCGTCGAGGCCCCCGGCGCGCAGCGCGCCCGCCAGGCGCCAGGTGAGCCAGTCGTGAGGCAGGCACACGGCCGCCGTGCGCCGGGCGTTGTCCGGCTCGTGCTCAGCCAGCCAGCGCAGCTTGGTCACGGTGAACGACGCCACGGGCACCAGGCCCACCGCGTCGGCCCACGCCTGCGCCCCGCCCAGCTCGGTCACCAGGTCGAGGGCGGCGGGGGCGGAGCGCGTGTCGTTCCAGAGCAGGGCCTCGCGCACGACGGCGCCGGACTCGTCCAGGCAGACCATGCCGTGCTGCTGGCCGGCCACGCTGATGGCCGCCACGTCGTCCAGCCCGCCGGCCTCCTCCAGCGCCCGCAGAAGCGCGGTCCACCAGTGCGACGGGTGGACCTCGGTGCCGTCGGGGTGGGCGGCACGACCCTGGCGCACCAGCGCGCCCGTCTCCGCGTCCCGAATGACGACCTTGCAACTCTGGGTCGACGAATCGACCCCAGCGACCAGCGTCACCCACGAACTCCTAACACGTGTTCCAGCGCAAGCTGGTTGAGATGGGTGAAATGGTAACCGCGCGCGGCGGCCGCCTCGACGTCGAATTCGTCACTCGCCAGGTCGGCCAGGGTCTCGCCGCGGTTGAGGGTGGGGAGCCCGAGTTCGTCCACGCGGGCGGCCCGCGATGCCTCCCGCACTTCCGGATCAGCTCTAAAATTTCGGGCTTTGTCGCGAAGTATCAGGTATGTCCGCATGTTGGCCGCGGCCGATACCCACACGTCGTCGCGGTCCTCCGTACGCGAAGGCTTGTAGTCGAAGTGCCGCGGCCCGTCGTAGCCGCCGTGCTCCAGCAGGTCCACCAGGAAGAAGGCGCTCATCACGTCGCCGTGGCCGAACACCAGGTCCTGGTCGAAGCGGGGCCCGTGCTGCCCGTTCAGATCGATGTGGAACAGCTTGCCGTGCCAGAGGGCCTGGGCGATGCCGTGCACGAAGTTGAGGCCGGCCATCTGCTCGTGGCCGACCTCGGGGTTGAGGCCCACCATCTCGGGGTGCTCCAGCTCGCCGATGAACGCCAGCGCGTGCCCGATCGTGGGCAGCAGGATGTCGCCGCGGGGCTCGTTGGGCTTGGGCTCGATGGCGAAGCGGATGTCGTAGCCGCGCTCGCGTACGTAGTCGCAGAGCAGGTCGATGGCTTCCTTGTAGCGGGCGAGCGCCGAGCGCACGTCCTTGGCCGCGTCGGACTCCGCCCCTTCCCGGCCGCCCCAGCAGACGTAGGTGGAGGCCCCCAGCGAGGCGGCCAGGTCGAGGTTACGCGTGACCTTGCGCAGCGCGTGCCGCCGCACGTCACGGTCGTTGCTGGTGAAGGCCCCGTCGCGGAAGACGGGATGGGTGAAGAGGTTGGTGGTGGCCATGGGCACTTTCAGCCCGGTCTCCGCAAGCGCTTTCCTGAACGCCGCGATCGCCCGGTCGCGGTCGGGCTCGACCGCCAGCAGGTCGTCGTCGTGAAAAGTCACACCGTAAGCCCCCAGCTCGGCCAGCCGGTGCACGCTCTCCACCGGATCCAGCGGCGCCCGGGAGGCGTCGCCGAAGGGGTCGCGCGCCTGCCAGCCGACCGTCCACAGACCGAAGGTGAATCGATCGTCAGGGGTTGGCTCGTACATGGTTCGATGCTCCCCCGGCGATCAGTTGTTCACAAGCCCGAGGGATCACGCCCGACGCTGATCTCCTCCGCGATCTTGCGGATCTCCGCCACCTCGAGTCCGGGAGCCTTGGGCAGGTGGCGCAGCAGCGCGTCCATGACCACGGGCACGGGTTGTCCCGCGAACCGGCCGGCGATCCCGTGAACCGTCCTGAACAGTGCCTCTTCGGTGTCGTGCATCGGCCTCTCCTCGTCCGGGTACCCGCAGAACGCTACGGCCTCCGCATGACAGTTCGCGCCACCCCCGGCCCGCGTGTTCGTGACGGTGACACGAATCCCTCGTGGCCGCCGTCCCCATCCAACCGACCGGCCCCCTCTCGATTTAGTTGAAGGCTCATATACTCGAACCGGACTTCGTCAAAGGGGGTACCCCATGCCCGTCCAACGGCTCAACCACGCGGTCCTTTACGTCCGCGACGTGGAACGCAGCGTCGCCTTCTACCGTGAGGCCCTCGGCTTCGAGGTCGTGATGGGCATGCGGGGCGCCGCCTTCCTGCAGGCTCCCGGCTCGACGAACGACCACGACCTCGGCCTGTTCCAGATCGGCGCGGACGCGACCGCCTCCCCCGCCGGGCGCACCTCCGTCGGCCTCTACCACCTGGCGTGGGAGGTCGACACCCTGGAGGAGCTGGAGCGCGTCGCGGCCAAGCTGGCCGAACTGGACGCCCTGGTTGGCTCCTCCGACCACGGCACCACCAAGGCGCTTTACGCGCGGGATCCGGACGGGCTGGAGTTCGAGGTGTCGTGGCTGGTTCCGGCCTCGCTGCTGACCGACGAGACCCTGGCCGCGCGGTCCAGCATCCGCCCGCTCGACCTGTCCGCCGACAAGGAGCGGTACGGCGCCCAGACCCGCGGCGGCGTCGGCGTGTCGATCCCCGCCTGAAGCGCGTCGGCGTGTCGATCCCGTCCTGAAGTACCGTGGGAGTGTCCGGCTCCTCCCGCCACGGAGACGTCAACGGAACACCCTCCACGGAAACCCTTCATGGAGAGCGGTCATGCCAAGCGATCCAGATCACGTGCTCGACGCCATCGACGGTGTCGTCGACGAGTGGGAGACTCTAAGCGCCGACGCCATGCGCTGGGCGCCTCCCGAGAACAAGAGTCCCGACCTCGTGTCCGAGGTGACCGAGATCTTCAGTCCGCTCGTCAACGCGTTCTCGCAGGCGCTGCGACCGGTGAGCGACGCGTTCGAACGTGCCCTGCACGCGCTGGACGATGACGACGATGACGACGGCCCCGCCCGCCCCGCCTGACACGACGACGGCTCCGCCCGCCCCGGGTGATCTCGATCAGCCCCTTCCGGTCCCCGAAGGACGGGAAGGCGTCGAGCGGCAGTTGTGGTGCCGGCCTGGTGCGCAGCGCGACGCCGTCGGCGTCCTCGACCGCCACACTTACTGCCAGCGCCACGTCCCGCGGCGTGACTCAGCCGAGCCGCATCGGGCGCAACGCCCCGGTGAGCTTGGCCAGCTCGGCGAGCATGGCGTCGGCGCCGGAGTTCATGAGGTCGTTGGGGCGCAGGTTACCCTCCTCGTCCCTGAACTGCGGCAGGAACGGGATGATGACCCCCTCCAGCACCGGGACCATCTTCAGGGAGGCGGTGACCTGGCGCAGGCCGTTCACGGCCCGGGTGCCGCCGGAGACGCCGCCGTAGCTGACGAACCCGACCGGCTTGTGGTGCCACTCGTGGTGCAGGTAGTCCAGGGCGTTCTTCAGCACGGCGTTGAAGCTGTGGTTGTACTCGGGGGTCACGAACACGAAGGCGTCGCCGCGCTCGATGGTGGCGCTCCATTCCTTGGTGTGCGCATTGACGTACTGCTTGAGCCTGGGGTGGTGCGGCTCGTCCATGAACGGCAGCCCGACCTCGGCCAGGTCGACCAACTCGACCTCGAAGGCCCCTGACTCCACCGCCCTGTCGTGGAACCAATCGGCGACGCCGCGCCCCGCGCGACCTGGACGGGTGCTGGCGACGATGATCTGCAAGACGGGCTTGTCCATGACTTCTCCAGGAAACTCGCGATGTAGTAGTAGCTCAACATTATTGAGCTACTTGACATTCTTTAGCAAATGCTAGGATCGGGCCGTGAGCCTCACCTCCGTCTGCGTGCGCTTCCACACCGCCCTCGAGCTCATCGGCGCCCGATGGTCAGGGGCACTGATCCACATGATCTTCAAGGGCGCCCACCGCTACGCCGACCTCAAGGCGGCCATCCCCGGCATCAACGACACGATGCTGGCCCGGCGCCTGCGCGAGCTGGAGGCCGCCGGCCTCATCGAGCGGCGCGTGCTGGCCACCTCGCCGGTGCGGGTGGAATACCACCTGACCGAGATGGGCCAGGAGCTGCGCCCGGTGCTGGACGAGCTGGTGACGTGGGCGCACAAGTGGATCCCGCTGCCCGAGACGAGGTCCGCCTAGGTTCCGGGGCGTGATCCCATGACCGGCCTGGGCACGTTGCTGCGTCACGTCCACGAGCTGATGGACGGCGCCATCACCGACCTCTACACCGACCTCGGGCTGCCCGAATACCGCCCCCGCTTCTCCCCCGTCGTCCGCACGCTCGTGTCGCGGGGCCCGATGGCCATCCGCGACCTGGCCACGGCGATCGGCGTGACACACTCGGCGGCCAGCCAGACGGTGCTGCAGATGCGGCGCTGCGACCTGGTCACCCTGGAGAAGGGCGCGGACGCCCGGCAGCGCATCGTCCACCTCACCGCCAGGGCCCACGCCATGCTGCCCGCGATCGAGGCCGAGTGGGCGGCGACCGAGCGGGCGGTGCGCGAGCTGGACGCGGAGTTGCCCGTGCCGCTGGCCGAGGTGCTCAGGGCCACCGTGGAGGCCCTGGAACGCCGTCCGTTCCGCGAGCGCCTCGATGCCCCGCGGGCGGGTTAGACTGCTGGACATGACCTGGCGACATTGATGACTGACCAGGGGCCGGCGCGAGGCGCGCGGGCCTCCGAGAGCGGCAAGCACTCGGAGTCCCCGTTCGTCCTCTCGGAAGGCCTCACATGCTTGTCGCGAAGCTGTACGCTTACGCGCTCCTAAGCGAATTCATCCTTATCTATCCGGTTTATGCCCTGCTGTTCGACGACGCGGGGTTATCGGTCGCCGAGACCTCCTCCCTGTTCGTCATCTGGTCGGTGACGGGCATGGTGCTGGAGATCCCGTCGGGCGCCTGGGCCGACGCGGTGTCCCGGCGCCTGCTCCTCTGCCTGGGCCCGCTGCTGGCCGGCCTCGGCTACGCGCTGTGGATCCTCTACCCGTCCTACTGGGTGTTCGCGCTGGGCTTCGTGCTCTGGGGAGCCCAGGGAGCGCTGGTCTCGGGCGCGTACGAAGCCCTGTCCTACGAAGAGCTGGAGCGGCTCGGCCGGCAGGACCGCTACGTCACCGTCATGGGCCGGGCCACCTCGATCGGCCTCGTCGGCGCCGCGTCGGCGATGGGCCTCGCGGTGCCGGTGTTCGCGGCCGGGAGCTACCTCGCCGTCGGTGCGGCCAGCGTTCTGGCCTGCGTGTTGTGCGCGGTCATGGCGCTGGCTCTGCCCGAACACAGGACGCGCGGCGGCGGCGCGGACGGTGGCCGTTACTGGGCGATCCTGCGGGCCGGGGTCGAGCAGGCCCGCACGGACCGCGGCGTGCTGCACGCGGTCCTGCTGCTCGCCTTCGTGACGGCGATCTGGGGGGCGCTGGAGGAATATGTCCCTTTCCTCGCGGCGGAGGCGGGCGCGGCCAAAGCGGCCATACCGCTGCTGGTCCTGCTGGTGTGGCTCGGCGCCACGGCGGGCGGCCTGCTGTCCGGGGTCGCGGCGCGCTTCGGCTTCCGCCGGTTCGCCCTGACGATCGCGCTGGCGGCGCTGGCCATGGCCGCGGGGGCGATCAGCGGGCACGTGGCCGGGTTCGCGCTGATCGCCGTGGCCTTCGGCGCGTTCCAGCTCGCCGGTGTGGTGGCCGACGCCCGGCTCCAGGAGCGCATCACCGGCGAGTCCAGGGCCACCGTCACGTCCGTCGCCGGGCTGGGCGACGGCCTGCTCACGGTCGCCGTGTACACGAGCTACGGGGCGATGTCTCCGTACGTGTCGCACGGCACGACGTTCGCGCTGCTGATCCTGCCGTACGCGCTCATCGCCCTGTTCGCGGCCCGGCGGAGCCCGGCTGACACCTCGACGCCACCGCGGCCGGGTCAGTAGCGGGACGGGATCCGCTTGGGCAGCGGCGGCGGCGCAGGGGCCTCCTCCTCGAACGGAGGGGGAGGCCCCGGCCTGGCGCCCCGCCAGCGCGAGGGGAAGACCGAGGCGGCCAGCAGCAGGCAGCCGATGACCAGCGACCAGGTGTGGAGCAGGGCCGAATAGCCGGCCAGATATTCGCTCGGCACCAGGTCGTACCACAGCCACTCGCCGCCGCCCAGCGCCGGGCGCGCCAGCTCCGCGACCCCCAGCGCGGTGAAGGCCAGGCCCGGCAGCAGCGAGGCGAACGGCGACATCCGGGACCCCGCCAGCACGCCGATGAGCAGCGCCGTACCGGCGACCGCGGCGATGGAGTTGTACAGAAATCCGGCCGTGATCAACAACGTGGCCAGCACGCCGAAACCGGCGCCGATCACATGACGAACACCATTACCCACGGCGAACACCTCCAGTTACGCGACTGTACTCACCCGGCCGCGACTTCGCCTTTAAGGCAGAAATTTCCCATTCGGACCTTAGCCCGGAATATGGCCATATCACCGAAATAGGGTCTCTTTGGTATCTAAGCAAGATTCGTAGCAGCCGTTAACTTGACAGCACCCCCCACCCGAGGAGTGCGCATGTTGAGTAAAAGCTGTGCGCTGGTAGGCGGCGTCATCCTCGCCGTCTCCCTGGCCACCCCCCTCAGCCCAGCACTGGCTGACCCGGCACCTCAAGCAGCCACCCCCGCAGCTCCACCGGCCATGATCGACGCGCTCGAGCGCGATCTCGGCCTCTCCGAGGCGCAGGTCGTCACCCGGCTCGCCAACGAGGAACGCGCCATGTCCGTCGAGGCCAGCCTCACCAGCAAGTTAGGCTCCTCGTTCGGCGGCGCCTGGCTGAACGCCGACGCCTCCAAGCTCATGGTCGCCACCACGGACGCGGCCGCCGTGGCCGACATCCAGGCGCAGGGCGCACAGCCCGTGGTCGTCGCGCGTTCGATGGCCCAGCTCAACACGACCATGCAGCAGCTCGACGCGGTCTCCAAGGGCGCCAAGGCGTCCCTGTGGTACGTCGACGTCGCGGCCAACACCGTCTCCGTCCAGGCGCCCACGATCGAGGCCGCCGAGGCCCTCGTCGCGGCCGCGGGTGTGGACAAGAGCGCGGTGACGGTGGCGGTGACCGCCGAGCAGCCGACGACGTTCATCAACATCATCGGCGGTGCCGCGTACTACATCGGCAGCAGCCGGTGCAGCGTCGGCTTCTCCGTGACCAGGGGCAGCACCCCCGGCTTCGTCACCGCGGGCCACTGCGGCCGGGCCGGCTCCACGACCACCCAGCCGACGGGCACCTTCCAGGGCTCGTCCTTCCCGGGCAACGACTACGCGTGGGTCGCCGCTCCCGGCAACACCGTCACGCCGTACGTACGCGGCTCCGGTGGCGCGAACGTGACCGTGCGCGGCTCCACCCAGGCCGCCGTCGGCTCGTCCATCTGCCGCTCCGGCTCGACCACCGGCTGGCGCTGCGGCACCATCCAGCAGCACAACGCCAGCGTCAGGTACTCGCAGGGCACGGTCAGCGGCCTGACCCGCACCAGCGCGTGCGCGGAGCCCGGTGACTCGGGCGGCTCGTTCATCTCCGGCTCGCAGGCCCAGGGCATGACGTCCGGCGGCTCCGGCAACTGCTCCGTCGGTGGTACGACGTACCACCAGCCGGTCAATGAGGCGCTGGGCGCCTACGGCCTCACACTCCGAACCGGCTGACCGAAACCCGCGCAGCGCGCCCACCGGCCGGGCGCGCTGCGCGGGGATCCCACCATCGCGCAGGCGGAGCGACAGCCCGCCGGCCGGCCGGCGACCCCTCCCCGGGCGATGAGTTTTCGTCGCCCGGGGAGTCTGTCGTTCTGAACGGCCTCTCGAAGGCACTTCCGAACGACAGAGGAGCTCGCGATGCAGCGACCCGTCCTGGGCAGCCTGCTGCTGTCCAGCACCGACCCCGAGCGACTGCGCACCTGGTACGCCACCGCCCTCGACCCCGCGGAGAACACCGAGGTCAACGGGTACCGGGTGCTCAAGTTCGGCGACTTCCACCTGTTCATCGACACGCGGACGGACGTGGCCGACAAGAACCCCGAGCCCGGCAGGGTGATCCTGAACTTCGACGTGGCCGACGCCCGGGCCGTCGTGGCCCGCATGGAGAGCGCGGGCGTCTCGTGGCTGGCCGAGCTGGAGGACCGCGACGGTAGCCTGTTCGCGACCGCGATCGACCCGGACGGCAACTTCGTACAGATCATCCAGCTCAGCGAAGCCCATCGCGCGGCTATGTGAGCGGGGGGAGACAACCATGTTCGGTCAGACGAAGGCGTTCAGCGGCTTCTCGGTGGACGACATCGCGGCCGCGAAACGGTTCTACGGCGAGACACTGGGCCTGCGGGTCTCCGAGGAACACGGGCTGCTGACGCTGCACGTGGCGGGCGGGACCGACATCCTGGTCTACCCGAAGGACGATCACACGCCGGCCACGTACACGACGCTCAACTTCCCCGTGGACGACATCGAGAAGGCGGTGGACGAACTGGTGGCGCGCGGGGTGCAGTTCGAGCGCTACGACGGCCTCGGGGCGGACGAGCGGGGCATCTTCCGCGGTGGCGGCCCGCTGATCGCCTGGTTCAAGGACCCGGCGGGCAACACCCTGTCCGTCCTGCAGGACCAGTAGCCCGCCCAGGGAGGGCTCCCCCTCCGGAGGGGGAGCTCCCTTGTCGATCTCGCTCGGAAATCCCGTCGAACCGCCGTGCCGCGCACGACACACTTTTCGGAGGTCGACCAGCGGAAGGGAAAAGATCTTGATCCACCGTGCCGGCGCATAAGCAACCCAGACCGTCCAGCACGCGCCAGGCCGGAGACCGCCTCAAGCTCCACCGGCACCACCTCAGGGCCGACGGCCGCCACGATGGGTGATTTCACGTACGAAGGCATGTCCTACACCGAGCTGGACGGCCCCCGCTGGGAGCCCTGCCGCAGCGACGGCGAGGTGCAGACGTTCCTGGACTATCACCAGCGCGTGGCCGTCGCGAGAAGCTGCTCTCCATCGAGGGCACCCCCACCGACCCCGCCCGGCTCCGGCCCTTGATCTGGGACCGCAACGCCACCGTCCGCGTCCGCCGCTCGGCCGGAACGAGTCGGAGCTAAACGGTTTCGATAGGGGCACCTGCCTGCGCCCAGGGAATCCCATACCGCAGTCGTATGTCCCGATCTGGTCACTCCCAGCGACAGGCTGACCTCAGCGCCTTAGTCTCTGCGCCGTGGCGTTCGAAGGCTTGGAGCTACTGACCACTGTCATTGGCGGCTCAGCAGTAGCCGGAGTGCTAAGTGCCCTGGCGTCGGCCCTCCGCGATCGGCTCGATCGGCGCAAGAAAGCAGACGAAGTCCTTCCGACCGGCGCGTCGACGATCGAGAGCCGCGCGGATGAACTGGCGGAGATCCTCAAGCGATCGACAACATTGTTGGACGAGTTGACGGCCGAGATCGCGGCACGGACCGCTACAGCGAAGGAGATGGCGGCAAAGGCGAAAGACGCCGAGAACCTGGCCGCGATGCACGAAGAGCAGCGGCAGGCAGTGGAGAAGCTCCTGGATGCGAGGCTGGAGGCCCGGCTGAAGGAGAGCGGCAAGAAATCCTTTCTGCAGGGCATGTGGCTGAACATCATCAGCGGAGCGTTCTTTTTTGCGGCCGGTGTCGTCGTGACCGTCTTGCTGGACATCGGCAAATAGCCCAGGCGCCGCCATCGGTGGCATCTCAGGCCCACCACCGCCAGCGTCCTGGCCGAAGCTGGCCACAACGTGCACGTCATCGCCCCTGAATCTCCGGGTGGCACGTCTCCGGCCGCCGGCGCCATGTGGGCACCGCCCGCCGCCCGCCGGCGGCGAGCTGCCGTACCACCATCGTGACGACGCGCGGCCCACGCCGGGTGAGGTCCGCAGCGCCTACGGCTTCCGCAATCCCGGAACCAGCGGCTACGGACCCACTGCGCCTCCCCCCGGCGCGGCCGCGGACACCCCAACCCCGCCTGAATTCGAATACCCACATGCGCTGACGGCCCCCGCCACCTGCCATTTACATCCACGCAGCGACCGGGAACCAGCCGCCGACACGGGACTTCACCCCTTGTTACAACGCCGGGCAGAAATCAACAGAGGGTTTTACGCAATATCACGAAGACGCCTCCGGGCGCAGTCGATCACCATACGGAATGCAACGTGATCCCCATTCCCCCGGGAGGCGCAGAAATGACTGTATCTCTTCGCACGCTGTTCTTATCCATCGCGCTCGTGTTATCCGTCGTCCTGATGGGCAGCCCGGCCTCCGCCGCTCCTGAAAGGCCGTCCGTCCCTCTCAAAGGCGGCGCCACCACCCAGTCGTTCACCATGACCCTCACCAGGAAGGCGGACACCCCGAAAGGCGTCAACGCGCCGGCGGACGTCATTACCTGCGGCGGTTACCTCAGCATCCCGTACGTCAACAGCCTGTACAACGCCGTACGTACCGAGATCGAGGTGCAGTGCAGCGCCGTCGTCGACTCGATCGACCTGTACATCATTCTCTACCGGGACGGATACTCCATCAATCCCGGCCCTCAGCGCTACAACCCGGCCAATTACGGAATCCACTACTCCAGTGCGCCGTGCCAGGGCACCACGAACACCTACTTCGCCGGCGGAACCGCCGTGTTCACCAAGGCCGGCTACGTCGGCTCTCCACTGGTCATGAACGGCACCACTCCCCAGGTCACCCTCGCCTGCTAAGGAAAGGACGACAATGCGCCGCGCCATCATCGGTGTGCTCCTGGCATTCTTCGCCGTCACCCTGCTGTCCACCCCGGCGAAAGCGGAGCCGGAGCCGTCCTACTTCGACAAGTCAAAGCTCTCCACCGCGCTACAGAAGCCGCCCATCTCCACAATCATGGAGGACGGCGTCTGCAACTGGTACGACCTGTGCGTATTCGAGAGTCCGAACCTGACCGGCCGCATGGCGGACTTCACCTACATGGACACTACCGGGCACCCTTCGTGGGCCACCCACACGTACAACGCATTCATCGCCAACAATGACGAATCCGCCATCAACGCGCATCTGTTCCTGAGCGCGTACATCTGCACCAACACATTCCAGTCAGGCCAGTGCGGACGGCTCGTACCGGGCGGTTACGGAAACACCGCTCCCACGTTCGCGAACAACTCCGAATCCCACTACTGGAACTGACGCCCTTTCCCGGCGGCCGCGGGCTCGGGCCCGCGGCCGCCCCCTCTGGGAGACCACCATGCGCCGCCACCTCGCCGCCCTGCTGACAGCCGCCACGGCCCTCACCGCATCGTGCGCCCAGGCCCTCCCGAGAAGCACCGCCACCCCTGACCGCACCGCTCTTCGCCTCCCGCTGGACGACTATCAGCATTCCCCCATCCAGGGCCTCGCGGTGACGAACGCCTACCGCGTCCTCCTCATCCGCTGCGCGCAGCGCCACGGCCGCATCCTTCCCATCACGTCCTCCCCCCGCCCCCTGGTCGGCCCGCGAACGTGGACGGAACGCCGCTACGGCCTCACCGACGCAGCAGACGCCGCCTCCTACGGCTATGGCCTCGGCCCCCGCGACCCCGCCCGGCACCCGCCCGAGTCCGCGCCTCTGGACCCCGCCACCATCGCCGTCATCACCGGCAGCGGCGCCGGCCACGACGTCCCGCCGGGCGGCTGCCAGGAGGAGGCCCGCAAGGCCCTCGCCATGGCCCCTGCGGGAGCCGACCCCTCGCTTCCGGAGCACCTGTCCATGCTCAGCTTCCAGCGCTCCCGCATCGACTCCCGGGTACGAGCCGCCGTCGAGGGCTGGTCGGCCTGCATGCGCGCCGCCGGCCACTCCTACGCCACGCCCTTCGACCCCATAGCCGACCCGGCCTTCCGCGACGGAACATCCGAGAAGGAGCTGGCGACCGCCCGTACCGACCTCGCCTGCAAGAAGAGGACCAACCTGGTGGGCATCTGGCTGTCCGTCGAAAGCGCATTCCAGCGAACGATGATCGCCCAGAACGCCACCGCTCTCCGGGCAGCCAAGCAGGCGAACGAGATCACCCTCCGCCTCGCCCAGGAGACCCTTGCAGCCGTCGAGCCAGCATCCGCACCTTCGTCGTACAGGAAGTCCCCGGCCGCACCCGAGTGACGACCACAGATTGCAGAACCACCCTCCAGATGGAGGACGCCGGCAACCGCATGGACCAGCACCCCGGGACCCGCCCTGACGGACAACTGCAACCCTGAGGCCCGCAGAAATCAACAAGGCCCTCTCCCCAAAACCGGGGAAGGGACCTTTCACGTGCGGAGGATCGGGGATTTGAACCCCGGATGGACGGTAAACCCCAACCGCATGAGCAGTTCGGATCCTGGCCATTCTGATCAGTTCAACCTGGACCGCACGCCCTCGCCGGTCAAGGTAGGACGCCTTTGTACGGCGCGGCATTGCGACTAGAACCGCCACCAGACGTGGCGACCCAGCCAGGCGTACAGGCGGAACGGCGGCTCCGGCTACACGCTCGGTTCCTTGAGGATCTGGGAGATGCGCTGGTGGGACAGGCGCATCGCGCTGCCCA
Organism: Nonomuraea sp. B12E4; assembly: GCF_039871825.1. Lineage (NCBI taxonomy): Bacteria > Bacillati > Actinomycetota > Actinomycetes > Streptosporangiales > Streptosporangiaceae > Nonomuraea > Nonomuraea sp. B12E4. The sequence continues at coordinate 487,997 of NZ_JBDPME010000004.1, forward strand.
CGTCGCGGGTGGTCCACCCTTGGGCGGTGAGGAGACGAGCGGCATTGCGGACGACGTCGCGCTCGGCCTGCTCGGCGAGGACGCGCTTCTGGCGTGCCTCGAAGACAGCCGCGAGAGCGGCCTTGGCCTCAGAGTCGGCGGGGCCGACGTGGACGCCGATCACTTCGGGCTCGTCCTGGAGAGCGTCGAAGACGAGCTGGGCGACGTTGCCTTTGACATCTGCCCAGCTCGCGCCCTGGGCCTGGACGATGCGCCCGCCGGGGAGTTCGGCGGTGGCGGTCCACTGCTTTCCGACGCGTGTGGCGGTGGCGAAGCATGTGACGGCTTCGACGACGTCGCCGTCGCTTGGAGAGATGAGGTCGGGCTGGTCGAAGATCAAATCGTGGTTCATCAGCTTCATGACCTTCAACTTAGGGACCACGGCACCTCCCGTCTAGGCTGATAGCCAACATTTGTCTAGCCGACTTGCCAGCATTGAACAGCAAGATCGTTCAATGCGGGTCAATGCGTATGGATGGCCCGTCCTGAACGGCTCTGTACGGCCTTGTATTGCGACCCGAACTGCAACCCTGGCGGCTTCGAAGGGATGTGACCATGTTCGCTCTGGGCGGCCGTTGAACTCCACTTGGATCTGGTGGCTCCCTCCTCTGGGGTGGGTACCCTGCCGGGATGGTCACGGACAATGGGATGACGGAGTCGCAGTTCCCGCCGCGGCGGGTAGCTGGTCAGGGGCGTGGCTGGTATCGAGGTGACTGCCATGTGCATTCGGTTCTCTCGAATGGTGGAGAGCTGACACCGGAGCAGCTTGCGGCCGGTGCCCGTACGGCGGGGCTGGACTTCATCGCGACCACTGAGCACAACACCGCAGATGCGCATGGCGCCTGGGGTTCGCTCGTCGGCGACGATCTGCTGGTGATCATTGGCCAGGAAGCCACCAGCCGGACCGGGCACTGGCTGGCGCTCGGCATCGATCCGGGGCAGGTGGTCGACTGGCGGTACGGCGTCACCGACCACGTGATCGGCAAGCACCTGGATCGGGTACATGAGGCCGCTGGGCTATGCGTGGCGGCCCACCCGCACGCGCCGTACCCCTCTGGTGTCTTCATGTACCCGTTCGAGGGATTTGATGTGGTGGAGGTGTGGAACGGGCTGTGGATCTCCGATGAGCCTTGGCAGGCGAACAATGAGGCGGCACTGGCCGAATGGGGTCGTGGCCTGGCCGCGGACATCCGCAGTGGACGGTGGCGGCCGGCGATGGGCAACAGCGATACCCATCTGGAGGGCCAGATCGGGAGACCGCACACTGTCGTGCTGGCCGAGGAACTGAGTACTGACGCAGTCCTCGCCGGCATCCGTGCCGGCCGGAGCTGGATCGCCGAATCGGCCTCGGTCGAGTTGTCCCTCCACGTCTCTGCTGGTGAAGGCAGTGCCGACATCGGGGGGTGGCTGGATACCCGCGGTGGACCGGCTAGGGTGCGGGTGGATGTCCGTGGCGTGCTGTCCGGCACCGTCAGCTTTCACACCGATCGAGGGACGGTGCACCGCGCATCGTTGCCTGGCAATGGATCAGGTGTCTTGGAGTGGCGTACCAGCGCGGAGGAATCGGCGTTCGTCCGCATCGAGGTGCGTCATCCCAACGGGCACATGGCGGCGCTCACCAACCCCATCATCCTGAGCTGAAAGGCCGAAATGTCAGCGCGCCATTGGAGCGGGCGGCGGGAATCAGACCTGCGTTGTCGGCTTGGGGAGTGCAACGATTATCCGACGTCGCGGCTCTGAGCTGGGCGCGAGACCGGTCCCGGGTTCTGGCAAGGGTCTGGAACGGGGGGCACTCCCATCGAGCGCACCGAGGACTGGAAGATCTGGAAGGCCATCCTCAAGCAGGCCGTCGTCAGGGAAGTCCGCGTACACGACGCCCGGCACACGGCCGCTACGCTCCTCATCGGCAGGGTGTGAGCATACGCGTCGTACAGCAGGTCCTCGGCCACACCCGAGTGACGACCACCGAGCGATACACCCACGTATCCACACCCCTGATGGGCGACGCGGGGGCACGGCTCGCCTCCGCTCTCTGGGGAAATCCGTAGGCGTTGCAACTAGCGCTGCAACTATGACGCCCTTGGAGATCAAAAAGGCCCTTCCCTCAAACCCAGGGAAGGGCCCTCTCACGTGCGGAGGATCGGGGATTTGAACCCCGGATGGGCGGTAAACCCAAACCGCATTAGCAGCTAGGAGGCCTGTCGTTCCATGACGTTCAACATGGACCGATGTGGTTTGACGATCACCCTAGAACGAGCTGGTACGGCGTGGAACTGCAACCCAAACTGCAACCCATGACGATCTTGGTCCGGACAGCGAGAAATCGCCTCCTGATCATCCGTCTGCCATTGACCGGCCCTGGTCTGCTCACCTCGTCCCCCAGCCGATGGCGAGCGGGATGAACAGGCGCCGCCTCAACCACTGACGCCATGTTCAAGTGGGCACCTTTGCCCGCATCGGAGTCGGAGTGCCTCCCTAGTGTTCTGCTGCTTATGGCGACGTGGCGGATGTGTGTCGCCAGACGTATCGGACACTTCGCCTCGGCCGCTGACCACTAAACGGGGTCTTCGTGATCATCCCGGAGTTGAGTCCCCGATGGGGGCTGTCGTCGGGCGCGTTGCTCAACAATGGCCATCGCGACGGCGGCAATCATGAACCCCACGCCGGCAATTGCGAAGATCTGCATTACCTCACGGATCGGCTGTGTTGGGGACCCGCCCTCTATCGCGCCGCATGATCTGAAAGCCGCCAGCAGGAGGAAGACAGTTCCTAGCACCAGGAAGGTCCGACGGCCGGTCATCATGAGAGCCGATGGTACTGGAAAGACAGGGCCGACCTGGGCCTTTTGGTGGGCGGAGCCTAAGAGAGATTCGGACGCCTGACTTCCTGCTTGCAAATCGGTCTGATCTTCGAGTACCACGGCCTCGACCTGGGCGACCGGCAGTCCGCCAGTGACCGTGACTGACCCCTGTTGACCGCCCTTAATGGCACGCTAATGGCACGG